>DASZUL010000018.1:0-8027 GCA_035547595.1 Nitrosospira sp. | reverse complement strand
AAAAGAAAGAATGGACTTTAAAATAGCTGTGGCAAAGCGGAAAAAGTTCTTGGGTGAACCGCTTCACTTACCGGTACTGCCGAAGCCATTCTCCCCCCTGTGGCTCAGGGTAAAATCCTGCACCACATTGAAGTCGACCTGGACTACAGGCACAACCACCATTTGCGCAATCCGCTCCAGCGGATTCAGCACAAACGGGATATCGCCCCGATTCCAGCACGACACGAATATCTGCCCCTGATAATCGGAATCGATCAATCCAACCAGATTGCCCATTACGATGCCATGCTTATGGCCCAGCCCGGAACGCGGCAGCACCAGCGCCGCGAGCCCGGGGTCGCCAAGATGTATCGCAATCCCGGTCGGGATGAGATCAGCCTTGCCCGGCAGGATGGTCATCGATCCCGCAATGCACGCGCGCAGGTCGAGCCCCGCGGAACCCGGCGTGGCATAGGCCGGCAACTGGTTTTCCAGCCGCGCGTCAAGAATCTTGATATCAACGGATATCGTGGACCGCATCAATGCCCCCTCGATACAAGCACGGCAACATGTCTGATCAAACGCCGCGCCTGCTCGATTTTAGGCGCTTTCCCCAGAGGATGCCTGCCATCGTCATCATACAGTGTCAGTTCGCTGTCATCGGCGCCGATAGCATCCTGGGCGAGATTCGCGGCGAGTAGCGGAAGCTTCTTCCTGCTCCGCTTTGCTTTCGCATTCCGGTCGAGATCCTCGGTTTCGGCAGCAAAGCCCACGCAGAATGGCGGATGCGGCAGGCCGGCCACGTATTCCAGTATATCCGGATTAGCGACCAGCTCCAGCGTCATCCCTTTCCCGTTTTTTTTCAGTTTTTGCCCTTTGACGCTGACAGGCCGGTAGTCCGCTACCGCGGCAACACTTACAAAAATATCTGTATTTCCCAGCTCATGCTCCACGGCCGCCAGCATATCGCGCGCACTGATTACTTTTACAAGCCGGGCTCCCGCAGGCGGTTCCAGTGAAACGGGACCGGATACCAGAACCACTTCGGCTCCCATTTCCAGCGCCGCTCGCGCCACCGCGTAGCCCATCTTTCCGGAACTCGAATTGGTAATCCCCCGAACCGCATCGATGGCCTCATACGTGGGCCCGGCCGTAATGAGCATCCGTTTGCTTTGCAGCAGCTGCGGCTGAAAAAAAGCGCGGACCGCCTCCAGGAGCTCCTGTGGTTCGAGCATGCGGCCCATTCCCGTTTCGCCGCATGCTTGGGCGCCGCTGGAAGGTCCGAGTATTGTTACACCATCTTCCCTTAGCTGAGCGAGGTTGCGTTTGGTAGCGGGATGCTCCCACATTTGCCGGTTCATGGCCGGCGCAATCAGCAAGGGGCAATCACGCGCGAGGCAGAGGGTCGAAAGCAGATCATTTGCAAGTCCATTCGCCAGCTTGGCAATGAAATCGGCAGTGGCGGGAGCCACGAGGATCACTTCAGCGTTGCGGGAAAGCTCGATGTGAGCCATGCTATTGCTAAAATGGGGATCCCACGGATCGGTGAAAACAGGATTGCCCGTTAACGCCTGCAGTGTCGCGGTACCCACGAAGTGCAGGCTGGATTCCGTCATTACCGTTTGAATGCTTACTCCATCGTTCACCAAAAGGCGCGCCAGCTCTGCTGTCTTGTATGCGGCCACGCCGCCCGTCAGCCCCAGCAATAGGCGTCTCGCTCCGGATAAGGATTTGTCACTCGTCATGATATGAAGCGTTGCACGGAGATAGCGTTGCGCGAAGTGCGGAAACAGAAGTTTAACCTAAAATTTCCATTCTAATTGCGAGGGTATGATCATGGTCAATCCTAATCCTCATCTCATCAGTCACACCGGTGCGACTCAATAGCCATGGGAATCTCAGACTGGCCCGAATCCGAGCGCCCACGCGAAAAGCTGCTGAAGAACGGATCTCGAAATCTATCGGATTCCGAGCTTCTGGCCATATTCCTCCGCACGGGCATGTCGGGAAAGAGTGCAGTCGATCTGGCGCGAGAACTGCTGCAGCGTTTTGGGGGCCTTACCGGCATGTTTGCAGCGGATCAGAGCGACTTTTGCCAGGTTCCCGGCATGGGGCCCGCCAAATACGCCCAGCTGCAGGCTGTATTGGAATTGGCCCGGCGCGCGCTGGAGGAGGAACTTAAGAACAGCGATATCCTGAGCTCGCCAAAATCCGTTCGTGAGTACCTGCGCCTCAGCCTGCAAGGAAAACAGCACGAGGTATTCGTGGGCATTTTTCTCGACGCGCAAAACCGGATAATCGCGGCTGAAGAACTATCCAAGGGAACGCTGACCCAGGCCAGCGTATACCCGCGTGAAATAGTAAAAAGGGCGCTGCATCATAACGCGGCGGCCATGATTTTCGCGCATAACCATCCTTCCGGTCTGGCGGAGCCGAGCCAGGCAGATGAGGTCCTGACAAGATCACTGAAACAGTCTCTTGCGCTGGTGGATGTCAAAGTCCTGGACCATTTCGTTGTCGGCAGCGATTCGGCCATGTCTTTCGCGGAAAGGGGGCTGATCTAAGGAACCTATATGACGCAACTTGAGGAAAATATCCGGAATTGGGGTATAATGCGCGTTTTTCGGAATCCGGACGGTTCATCATGGCAAGAGTATGCGAAGTCACCGGCAAGAAACCTATGACAGGCCACCATGTTTCCCACGCCAACAACAAAACGGGACGGCGCTTCCTGCCTAACCTGCAGCGCCGCCGATTCTGGGTGGAAAGCGAACGCCGCTGGATCAGCCTGCGCTTGTCGAATGTCGCCCTGCGCACCATAGACAAGAACGGCATAGATGCAGTTCTGGCTGAGATGCGCGCTCGCGGCGATGCAATTTGAGATCAATCACGGATAAAATGAATCTTGACTTTGGGAGCGGGAGGCAATTGTGCGGGAAAAAATAAAGCTTGAATCTTCGGCCGGTACCGGTCATTTCTACACCACGACCAAAAACAAGCGAACGACGCCAGAAAAATTGGAAATTCTGAAGTTTGATCCCGTGGCGCGCAAGCACGTCAAATATAAAGAGACTAAGCTCAAGTAGCCGTTTCGCTTTTTAAGTCATACCCGCTTCCAACAAAAAACCCGCTTTCGAGCGGGTTTTTTGTTGGAATGCGGCTACTCGTCCCTAAGCGTAACAGCGCAGGCGGCGGGAAAAGTTTTGAAGGACTTCTATGCCGCTTTCCTCCGCGCGGTGGCACCAGTCCTCCAGTTGCTTGACTAGGTCATCCTTCGAAGTAGTAGACCTCTGCCATACGGTCATCAACTCCTCACGCATCTTATATACCTTGTCCAGGGTCGTTGTCTTGCTCAACACGAGATTCAGCTTGGCCCGTTCATCCTCCTGCAGCGTCCGGGAATCAGCGAGAACCCAGCGCCTTACAGTGGATCTGTCCACTCCCACGTGCGTCGCTGCTTCCCGCAGATGGTCGATCTCCTTGGCAAGCGTATGTTTCAGGGATTGTGCGTATTTTGCCAATACTTCATAGCGGTGCGATATGACGGCTTGAAGGGTATCCACATCGCACTTCGTCTTGCCGGTATCGAGGCGTAACCTGGGCGCTACTTTTTTGACCTGTGCCAGCCCCATCCACTGGAGGATGCATATATACATCCAGCCGATATCGAATTCGTACCATTTATTGGACAGCCGGGCGGAAGTGGCATAAGCGTGGTGGTTATTATGCAATTCCTCTCCGCCGATGAGTATGCCCCAGGGAACGATATTGCGGCTCGCATCTTCAGCCTGAAAATTGCGATATCCCCAATAATGCCCGACTCCATTGATGATGCCCGCCGCCATGATCGGCGCCCATGCCATCTGTATCGCCCATATCGTGAGACCTATCGGGCCGAAAAGAATGACGTTGATGATCAGCATGAGGGCAATGCCCTTGGCGCTGTGTTTTGCGTAGACATTGCGTTCGAGCCAGTCATCCGGCGTCCCGTGGCCATACCGCTCCAGGGTTTCCAGGTTCTTGGCTTCCTTCCTGTAGAGTTCGGACCCTTCTTTAAGCACCTTGTTTACGCCCAGCACCTGCGGGCTATGAGGATCGTCGGCCGTCTCGCATTTTGCGTGGTGCTTGCGGTGAATCGCTGTCCACTCCTTGGTAACCATTCCTGTGGTCATCCACAGCCAGAAGCGAAAAAAATGGCTGGGCAACGGATGGAGCTCAAGAGACCGGTGGGCCTGGTGGCGATGCAGATAGATGGTGATGCTTGCAATGGTGATATGGGTAAGGCCGAGGATAACCAGTATGTAGCCCCACCACGGCAAATCGATAAGACCTAGGGTCATTTGGCTCCGATCCTTTGGGATGATTTTAGGGGGAAAAAGAGATACCGCAATTTAAAGGGAAATATTCCGATAGTCAAGAATTTGTCACGTAAATATGATGCATTCGCAAGCGTGCTTTCCAGGAGCGGAAAGAACCGGCGAAACCCATATGGAAGAATGCGGAAAAACCCATGCTCAAGCATGGGATTACAGGCACTCGATAGTGGAATGATAGGAATCACGAAGCCTGGTCAATCTACGCTAGCTCATCGGATTCCTGAAAGACGAACAAGTTCCTCTCAGTATCTTCATTATTTCTACTTCCCACCGCTGTCCGGCATGGGCAAATACCTCGGCCGGATGGCCCCGGTAAATCCTGCAGCATCCGTAACCGGCAAGTCGGCATGGCGTTTCAAAGCACGTGGAATAGCCTTCCTCAAGAAGCTTTATATGGATTCCCGCTATAATGGAGGAAACAAATTATCCCCCTATGAACACTCACCTCGAACCCTGGCGGAAAGCGACCCGTAATGGATTCGTTTCGGGAACGGCGGCAAGCATTGCCTCGACCATTTCGCTTCTGGTTCTCGGCAGGATTGAATTGGGTGAAGCCGCGGCTCCCATCAACGGCCCCAGCCAATGGATCTGGGGAAGGCGTGCACCTTTCGAGAATCACTTCAGTTTCCGATACACCGTTGCCGGTTATGCAATACATCACGCCGCATCGGTGTTCTGGGCAATTTTGTATGAAAGGCTCCGCCAGAATCCGCCACAGGAGATATGGGAGACAAGAGAGAATAAGTCCGTCCTGGCGCCGGCGGCGGCCATCACGACCATAGCCTATGTGGTCGACTTCAACCTGATACCCAAGCGGCTTACGCCCGGATTCGAAAAACGCCTGTCGAAACGAGGTCTCCTTATCGTTTACGGAAGTTTCGCGCTTGGGCTCGCCAGCGGAGCTTTGATTGGCCGCCGCCCTCCCTTCTAGCCTTCCCCCTCCGGTCCGCATCCGCTGTAATCCAATGCATTAGTACCGAACGTGTGGAACCGCACGGAATTCGCCCGCATATTCATCAATCATATTTATCGAGGTACTGCAGGTACTGCGTAAGGCCGGCAATTTTACATGCCATTTCTACCCGCATGGGTGGTCGCCGAAGGCGGCGACTTATCTAGCGTTTCGGTGATCCCCGAAGTACGGCAGTGTCGGGCGGTACTGCAAGCACAGGCATGAGGACAAGCGATGAAAGACAGCGTTGAGGCCGTACCGGACAATCCCGCAGCAAGCTTGTTACGCGCGGAGGTCGGTGAAGCGCTGAAGCAGTTGACATCGACCCGGCCCATCCCCGACGAGGCAATTCATGAGGCGCGCAAAAGTTTGAAGAAGGCGCGGGCAGCGCTTCGCCTGTTGCGGGATGGGATGAGCGACGCCGCCTATCGCAGGGAAAACGCAAAGCTTCGGGATGCCGGTCGCCTGCTCACGCCGCTGCGGGATGCAAAATCGCTGATGGAAGCGCTGGATTCACTCCAGAAACAGTACCCAAGCAAATTGCAGGACAGCGACCTTGCCCCGCTTCGTAAAATATTGGGCGCCAATCTGGCAAGAGCACGGCGCCATTTCCATCCCGGTCCTGCACGGACATCGCCCGAATTGAATAACTGCGTCAAGCTGGTCAGGAATTCCCTTGCAATGGCGAACCGGCAGAAGGTTCGATCCATCGAGTCCGCACACATCAGTCCAGGGTTGCGGCGGATTTATCGGAAGGGAAGCAAGGCACGCACCGAAGCCATGGCTGATCCAACGACGGAAAAATTGCATGAGTGGCGCAAACAGGTCAAATACCTGCTCAATGCATCGGATGTGCTATCCTCCATGGGGAGTAATGGCAATGGTATAAAAAAAATGCTGAAGCGGGCCGATCGCCTGGCGGACCTGCTGGGAAGCGATCACGAACTCGCCATGCTTGCCCATGAAATCGATCGGGAAGATCGGACTTTCGCTTCAGCTGACGCCGCCATGAAAAAAACCCTGCATCGGTTTATCGACCGCAGACGGTCAAAGCTGCAAAAGCGCGCGTTCAAGGCAGGAACGAAACTTTATGACCAGAAGCCCGGGCAATTTGCCAAGCGCGCATGCGCTCGCGTTTGCACAGCGTCTTGCTGATGCCGCACGGCCCCTCGCGTTGCGGTATTTCCGAACTTCTCCGTATATCTCTTTCAAGGCCGATAATACGCCTGTAACCGTCGCCGATCGGGAAATCGAGGCGATGCTTCGCCGCCGCATACAGGAAGAATATCCAGGTCATGGCGTTACCGGTGAGGAATATGACGGCGGCATTCCGGACACCGATTATACATGGGTCCTCGATCCTATCGACGGAACCAGGAGTTTTATCGTCGGGAACCCCCTCTTCGGCACGCTTATCGGATTGCTCGAACATCGATGCCCGTTCATCGGACTGATTGATTGTCCGGCCATGGGAGAACGATGGTGGGGAGATGGGATGCATACGGTTTACTACAACGGCCTGGAAGAGCAGGCCGCCGGAGTCAGCCGTCACCGTTCCGTGGAGCATGCACGTCTTTACCTCCCTTACCATATTTCACAGGCAGGCCATCCACGCGTCGATGAAAAGAATTCGGAAGAACGGCAAGCCATCGGCGAATTGAGCAATCGCGCATTGGTTTCGCAACCGGTCTGCGACTGTTATGCTTATGGCCTGCTGGCTTCGGGGCATTGCGATCTCGTAATAGAGACGGGATTGGAGCCTTCCGATTACCTTCCTCTCATCCCGGTGGTGAAAGGCGCGGGAGGGCAGATCAGCGACTGGAAAGGAAATCCTCTCGGCCATGATTCGGATGGCCGCGTCGTTGCCGCAGCAAGTGAGGAACTGGCAGACGCCGCTATTGAAATATTGAGCTATGCTTGAAACTGCCGTGTGGTTTCGCGGCTTGACGATTCTTCCGGCTCACGCACATCTGTTGTACGCAGCTCCGGAAGGACAGGTTGTGTCCGGTTAGTGCGATTGCGCACGGAATATGCGGATATGCCGGGGTAAATTGACTGAAGCATCCTGAAGAACAGGAGCAGTCCATGAAATGTTCAGCCGCAATACTGCCACTGCTTGCCGTTACCATGGTATGGGGCTTGTCTGGAATCGCTCATACCCAAACCCAAAACGTTCCCCTGGTGGGCGGTCAAACCCCCTCCTCTGTTCCCGGCGGACCGATCATTGGTCAACCCCCCGCGGCTCAAGCGGTCACTCCTCCCGGTTATTCTCCCCCGAGCGCGAGTATCAGGCCGACACAGCCCGGTTATCCTCCTGGAGGTGCAAAGAGCGGTAATGATCTCGTAAAAGAAAAACTGGATCGAACCAACAGGGAAGCCGCCGACCTGGATCGCGACGGGAGAATCAGTCCGGAAGAAGCGTCAAGGTTGCCGCTGGGCACACCTCTTCCGTAGGGAAGCGCTGTCCAACCACCATTTCGGCGCAGTGACCTCTGCCGTTTTCGCGCACATTCCCGGCTATACCCGTATATATAATGGAACGCGCGTGATGCCGGCCCGGCATGCCACGTGAGATAGCGGTTTTATTACGAAAGGAGAGAGCTTGATGGAATCGAATACATCGAAGGATGCGAAGACGGCGGCGGAGAATCTGGCCAGGCAGGCAGGCGCTTCAGCGCGCAATGTGGGCGAGGCGGCGAGGTCGGCCGGGCAGCGGGTGG
>DASZUL010000017.1:0-13726 GCA_035547595.1 Nitrosospira sp. | reverse complement strand
GCTGCTGATCGGTCCCCCCGGCACGGCGAACATGGTGCGGCTGCAGGGGTTTCTTTCAAGGAATGGGCATCCTCACCAGGTACTGGATTCAGCATTCGATAGCGGTGCGGAAGATGTGATGAAACTGCACCAGCCGCGTCCGGATGAATTGCCGCTGGTCGTCTGTCCCGACGGAACGGTACTTAAATGTCCAAGCGAAAGGGAGCTTGCGCATCGCCTCGGCCTGTACATCGAATTGAGTACAGACCGTGTCTACGACGTTGCGATCGTGGGTGCCGGTCCCGCGGGTCTTGCCGCCGCGGTATATGCCGCATCGGAAGGCCTTTCCGTCCTGGTGCTGGACACCCATGCATTCGGCGGGCAGGCAGGCGCAAGCGCGAGAATCGAAAATTATCTGGGTTTTCCGACCGGCATCTCTGGGCAGGCGCTGGCCGGACGCGCTTACGTTCAAGCGCAGAAATTCGGTGCCGATATGGTGGTGCCGGTCGAAGTGACATCGCTCGACTGCTCCAGCTTTCCTCACACGCTCCAGCTGGATTGCGGTATGCGGGTGCTGGCAAAAACGGTAGTCATTGCCACGGGCGCGAAATACCGGCGCCCCGCCATCCCCGAACTGGAGAAATTTGAGGGCCGTGGGATCTATTACTGGGTGTCGCCGGTTGAGGCCGCGCTATGCCAGAAGGAAGAAGTCGTATTGGTTGGCGGCGGAAATTCGGCCGGGCAGGCAATCGTATACCTGGCGAGCCACGCATCGCATGTGCACCACTTGATCCGTGGGCCCGATCTGGTACAAAGCATGTCGAAATATCTCATCGACCGTATCGGGTCGCTGGCGAATGTTACGCTATATGCAGAATCGGAGATCGTGGCAATCGAAGGTAGCGAAGAGGGAGTGAGTGCTGTTCGTTGGCGTAATCGCAAGGACGGCAGCATGCAGACTAAATCTGTCCGGCGCATCTTTCTCTTCGTGGGGGCTGATCCGAATACCGGATGGCTTGGAAATTGCGGGGTAAAAGTCAACGATAAGGGATTTGTCTGTACCGGTATCGATCTGCCTCCAATCGACTATGCAGCGCCGGCGCATTCGGCAAACGGCTATCGTCCCTTGCCGCTCGAGACTTCAATACCGGGAGTGTTCGCGATCGGTGATGTGCGTGCCGGTTCAACCAAGCGTGTCGCTGCTGCCGTGGGTGAAGGCGCCGCCGTAGTCGCGCAAGTGCATGCGCGGCTTGCAGAGTATCAGGGTATTCCTGCCTGAACTTTATCCAGCGGTTCTGCCGCGGTCTCCCCCCGCCTCAACGCGGAGGCGGCGGTGGCGGCATTCCCCGAGGAGGGGGAGGAGGCGGTGGCAGCGAGCGCTGCTGCCTTGGCGGATAGGGCGGATAGCGGTTGTAGCCATTGGCATAGGGGTTATAGCTGTTGGCATAAGCGCTGCCGGGAGCTTGTGCAGGCACCTGCCCATATACCGGAACGCGATGGCCTTTGCCGTACATGCATTGGATATAGCCGGCATCGTAGCGTTGCTGACTGATATTTCCCGATGCACTCGCAGTACTGATGCCGGCGAGGCTGCCTGCCAGCAGCCCGGTCCCGGCGCCAACGGCTGCGCCATGCCCACCGCCTAAAAGTGCACCCGCTGCCGCGCCGAGTCCCGCTCCCACGGCGGCGGTTCCGGCTCCGCTGGCTATGGCCGCATTGTTTGGCGTAGCCCCGCCGGAGGTGTCATAGGCGAATTGCCGGCAGTAATAGTCGTCGTAGCGAAACTGTTCGAAGCTCCTGCCGGACCCCGGCAAAGCCATCATGCTCGGACCGGTCGGGATGCTCGCGCAACCGGCAATGAAGCACATTGCAGCCAGAGTCGATAATCGGGTTATTCTGATCACGGCGAAGACCTATATCTATTGGGCGGGCTGGGGAGCGACCTGTATCCAGCCTTCGGGACAGCTTTTCACGTAGGGATAATAGCCCTCCGGATTGCGGCAGTAATGCCAGTAATTGGATGCCTGGGCTTGCGGCTGGGCCTGCGCCACCTCCTGCTGTATGTAAACCGGCGGCGCGGCAGGGACTGCGACTACCGGGGCGGCAGGGTAGCCATACCCATACCCTCCGTACCCGTATCCGCCGTACCCATATCCATAGACAGGGGGACGGTAATATGCGGCACGGCTGCCGTAATAACCCAGGCCCAAGCCGCCCAATAAACCTAGCCCCAGGCCTGTTCCCCACCCTCCATACCCACCATAACCTCCATACCCACCATGATGATGGTGGTGGCCGCCATGATGTCCGCCGTGATGCCCACCATGATGGCCCCCGCCATGTCCGCCTCTTGCCCATGTCGAGGCAGGAGCCGCAATCGCGAGCAGGGCCAGCGTTGCGCAAATAAGTCTGGTTTTAATCATTCGAACCCTCATTAAAAAGTCGGGCCGCGGTTGGCAAGTATCAATGAAGCGTCGCATCAGGTATTGGCGGGCATCGATCAGCCAGACACCTTAACGCCAACCCCATTGCTGAATATAAACCGGCGCGGGGGGCACCGCGACAGCCGGTGGGTATGCGTAAGCCGGCGCATAGCCAACCGGAGGATAGCCATAGGCAGGCGGATAAGCAGGCGCCCGGTTGGCGTAATAGCCGAGGCCGTAGCCCAGCAAGCCCATTCCCAATGCCAGGCCGTAACCGCCATAACCCCCGTGACGGTGGTGCCCATGATGATGACCATGGTGGCCGTGCCCTCTTCCAGCCCATGCCTGAGTTGAAGGGATCGACCCAAGCAGCATGAGCGCCACGCACATCAGTTTGATTGTTCTCATTGTTGTCTCCATTCCAGAGTATGGTTGCGGTTTCCCGCGGAAACGGCCGGGGACGGCTTCATGCAGTTCACCGCGGCCATGCTGATATAACGCATCAATAGAATTTTGGTTGTCCTGGGTTGACAAAAATTTCACAAAAAATTAATAATTTTATTGCACAGGTTTTCGGTACGAGAAATCGGTGAAGATGGTAACGACCGAAAAGAATGCTTTGGAAGCCAAGTTCTCTTAACAAAAACATGGAAATAGAAACCCAAAATCCGGCATGAGGGAACGCGCATTGGGAATTTCGGAATCACCGGCGGCGGCAGAGCAGGTAAACGGATGAAGCTGATGCGCGTTATGTGCGGTGAGCAAGGCAGGAAGATTTGGCCTGGACCTGCGGGAAGGTGTACCTAAGTCCAATACCAAAACGTGAATCCGGGTTGTACTCTTCCAAGCCATGGCTTTTTGCTTGCATCGTGCAAGAGTGGTGCAAGCGAAAAACAGGTAGACCTCAGGTAAAAAATTTGACAACTGAAAAGGAAAAGAGCCATGCATAAAAGCTTAGCGGTATTGTTGGCAGGTATTATTCTTGGATATGGCAGCACGGTGCTTGCACAAGGCGGAAAGGGCGACCATGCCGGTCACACCAATCATTCCGGAGGCTCGGCTTCTGAACACATGAGCCAGCAGGGAAGTCAGAATACCAATGCGCAGTGGTCTTCGGACTCGGTAAAAGGACAACAGCGTTCCGGCGAAAGGAATCAGGACAACAACGGCCATCAATCACATGGCAAGGGCGGAGATCACGGCAAAGGGCATGGAAAGGGCCACGGAAAGGGACAGGGCAAGCACGGTTCCGACTAACGGCTGCGGATCGGAAATTGCCCTTCAGCGCTTTTCCAAGAGAAACAGGCAAGAGATAAGGAAAGAGATAAAAAATGTCTAATGATGCGGTTAATTACTGGAAGTTTGCCACGATTGGAATATTGCTGGTAGGTGCGACTGCCGCGGCTACGCTGCTGATAGTCGGGCGCGACTCCAAAAATGGACAAACCGATACTCCCCCGTCACAGGCGAGCGCTCAATCCGGAACCGCATCTCCCGCCGAGAATCAGCCTGTTTCCCCGACAGGCGCTGCGCCGGAAGATCGGCCCGCCGGCCAGCGAAGTGCTTCCCGGACGAGTAAGCAGCATTCCGCCGCGATGCCACCGCCGCCTCCGTCGCCCTATCCGCCGCAAGGTGCCGCTTACCCTGCCAGCCCGGCATACCCGCCACCGTCGGTGATGGAGGCGTGCAACAAGTATGCGAATGACAAGGTAAACAGTAAAACCGAAGAAGTTCTCAAAAACGCTGCCCTTGGAGCTGCCATCGGCGCGGCGGTAGGTGCGGCGGGCGGCGCGATTGCGGGCGGGGGCAGCGGGGCCGGTAAAGGAGCGGCCATAGGCGGTGTTACCGGAGCAGCGGGAGGCACCCTTTATGGACTTAACGAAAATAAATCGCACGACGCGCAATATCAGGCTGCATATGCTTCCTGCATGCGCTCCAAAGGCTACTAGGCTTTATCGGAGAAGATGAGACGGGGATTGCGCAAGCCGCACAATCTATCAGGACACTGACCCGGCGGCAGGGTTTTTCCGAAAACTGAAAAAAGCCGAGAGTAGTCATCAGGCTGCTCTCCGAAACGGTCGCAAATTTTATTCCATCACTGCCGGCAACCGCGCAGCCAGCGCATTCTTTTCTTTGGTTCCCATGCCTAGCAGGGCATAGCCAAGCAGCTCACCTTTCTCGCCCTGGAACAATGCTTTTATCCCGTGCTCGTCTTCCTCGACTGACCAATCGCCTAGCTTGCCGGTGTCAGGCGGAGATACGACCGCCGGACAGGCGGGAGTTTTGACAAGGACGGGCATCGCAGGATACCGCACCGGTGTCGGGGCTTGGGCAAGCGTTGCAGCGAGGCCGCGAGCAGCGTGCATGATCGGCATGACGAAGGGCAGCACCCTGCCCTCCACTTCGGCGCAGTCACCCAGGGCATAAATATCGGCGCAGCTGACTTGCAGCGAGCGAGTTACAGTGATGCCGCGATTTACCGCAATCCCGGCTGACTCCGCCAGCGCTGTCCGTGGCCGCAGCCCGACGGCGGAAAGCAGGAGATCCGTCTGTATGACCTCGCCGTTTGCCAGCGTCAAGCGGAAGCTCTCGTGTATCCGCTCCACGTGCCGGGCCGCTGTTCCTAAATGAAAAGTGACACCGGCGGCCTCGAGCTTGCGCTGCAAAAAAGCCCCTCCCGCAGGGGGGAGAAGCCGGCCTAGCGGTTGCGCGCTGATATCGATGACGCGGACCTGATAGCCGGCCACCGCAAGATCGTTGGCGAATTCGCAACCGATCAGGCCCGCGCCCAGGATAGTCACTGTCTTTTTTCCCTCAAGGGCATCACGCAGGCGCTGGTAATCGTCCAGGTCATTTACGGACAAAATCTCATCCCTCGCCTCGCCTTCGAGCTGTAGCCGGATCGGATCTGCGCCGAGAGCGAGGACGAGTTGGCGGTAGGGCACTTTCTCGTCATTTTCCAGCGTCAACGTCTTGCCCGAGGGGTCTATGGTTTTTACCCGGGTGTGGGGACGAATCGTCAGCTTCAGCTGCTCCGCCATCTTCTCGGCGCTTGCATTGAGTATCGCGTCTGGAGTCTTGCCGGAAGCCAGCGCATTGGACAGCATCGGCTTGGAGTAAAACCCGCCGTGATCGGCCGAGATGATCAGGACTGGCGTATCCTGGTCAAGCTTCCGAAATTCGCGCGCCACGGTGTAGCCCGCCAGCCCGCTGCCAACAATCACTACCGGTATTTCACTCATGCCTGTGCTTTCCCTATTTCAATCTATTCAACTCGACAAATTGTCATTCGCTCTCAACTGGTGCAACCTGTCGCCGGAATGCTTTTCCCGCGGTTTATAATGACTGCGTTCGTCAGCAACCCGTATGCTGGGCGGTGCGCCATTTATTTCGGCAGGGTTATCGTTACAATAACCGGTGGTGCCGATTCGACTTCGATCCCATCCGGAAAATGTCGAATGGTAAATTATTCCACCAGGTTTTGATATTCGGAAATTCCTGTGAAAAATGCGGCATCGGTATTTGTCCGTGCGGCATTCAAAAAGTTGCCGAAAGCCAGCATTTAAAAGCGCGAATAAGCAATGACATCTTATAGAGCAATGGAATCTATAGCTGCGTAGCCATGGCAAATATCGGCTTCATCGGACTCGGCATCATGGGCAGGCCCATGGCCCGGAATCTTATCAAAGGCGGACATAAGCTGTTTCTGCATACGCGCAGCGGAGTGCCGGAAGAATTGCTTGAGCAAGGAGGCACTGCTTGCGCTACGCCCAGGAACGTAGCTCAAAACGCCGAAATCACCATAACCATGCTGCCCGATACGCCTGATGTGGAGCGGGTGCTTTTCGGCCAAGATGGGGTGGCGCAGGGACTCGCCAGCGGGAAAGCCGTGGTGGATATGAGTTCGATTTCTCCCGCGGAGACCCGGGTATTCGCGTCGCGTATCAACCAGCTCGGTTGCGATTATGTTGATGCGCCGGTATCTGGCGGCGATATCGGCGCGCGGAATGCGACCCTGACCATCATGGTGGGGGCTACCGAAAGCGTATTCCAGAGAGTGAGACCTGTACTGGAGCTATTGGGTAAAAGCGTGACATTGATCGGAAGCAACGGAGCTGGCCAAGTTTGCAAGATTGCCAATCAGATCATGGTCGCCCTTACTATCGAGGCCGTGGGTGAAGCGTTGCTGTTCGCGTCCAAGTCGGGAGTCGATCCCGCAAAGGTGCGCAGCGCCCTGATGGGCGGGTTCGCCTCGTCACGCGTTCTGGAAGTGCATGGGGAGCGGATGATCCAGCGCCTGTTCGATCCCGGTTTTCGTATTGAACTGCATCAAAAGGACCTCGGCCTTGCCCTCTCCAGTTCTCGCGCACTGGGTATGTGTTTGCCGAATACGGCGTCTACGCAGGAATTATTCAACGCCTGCGTTGCGGATGGCGGAGCCAATTGGGACAGTTCCGCGCTGGTGCGGGTCCTGGAAAAACTGGCGAATTACGAAATCGGCCAAGGCCGTAAGGACACACTATGAATTCAACTGCGCTCATCGCCAGCCTGCGTGCCTTCCTGCCTTCAGAGGCGGTGCTTTATGAGGCGGAGGACTTAAGGCCGTACGAGTGCGACGGCCTGCCCGCATATCGCCAGACGCCCCTGATCGTCGCGCTGCCGCGAACGGAAGAAGAGGTGGTCCGGATTCTCAAGGTATGCCACGCGGCAAAAACGCCCGTGGTAGCGCGAGGCGCGGGTACGGGCTTGTCCGGCGGCGCGTTGCCCCATGCGAATGGGGTTCTGCTATCCCTGGCCAGGCTGAAAGACATACTTGAGATCGATCCGGCGGCCCGCACTGCACGGGTACAGCCCGGCGTGCGCAATCTGGCCATCAGCGAGGCCGCAATGCCCCATGGCTTGTATTACGCGCCTGATCCATCCTCGCAAATCGCCTGTTCCATCGGGGGCAATGTCGCCGAAAACTCGGGGGGCGTGCATTGCCTGAAGTATGGGCTTACCGTGCACAATATCCTCAAGCTGAGAGTGATCACCATCGAGGGCGAGGTTCTCCAGATCGGCAGCGATGGGCTGGATGCTCCCGGCTATGATCTCCTGGCATTGATGACAGGGAGTGAAGGCATGCTGGGCATCGTGACCGAGGTAACCGTCAAGCTCATCCCCAGGCCGGAAAAAGCGGAGGTGGTCATGGCTGCGTTCGACGACATACGCAAGGCTGGGGACGCAGTGGCGAACGTCATCGCTGCGGGCATCATTCCCGCCGGGATGGAGATGATGGACCAAATCACCACTCATGCGGTGGAGGAATTCGTCCACGCGGGATACAACCTGGAAGCGGCAGCGATCCTGCTGTGTGAATCCGATGGGGCGGCGGAGGAAGTGTCAGAGGAAATCCGTCGTATCGACGAGATCATGGAAAGCAGCGGGGCTATAGAGATCAGAGCTTCTTCCAGCGAGGCGGAACGGCTGAGATTCTGGGCCGGCCGCAAGGCTGCGTTTCCGGCGGCCGGTCGGGTTTCCCCCGACTACTACTGCATGGACGGCACCATACCCCGCAGCAAGCTTTCACAGGTATTGAGCGGAATCGAGGCCCTTTCCCAGAAATACGGCTTGCGCTGCATGAATGTTTTTCACGCCGGCGACGGAAATTTGCATCCGCTGATTCTCTATGACGCAAGCAAGCCCGGCGAGCTCCAACTGACGGAGGAATTCGGGGAAAAAATACTTCACATGTGCGTTCAGGCTGGAGGGACCATTACTGGCGAGCATGGAGTCGGTGTCGAAAAAATCAATCAGATGTGTGCCCAGTTCAAGACGGGCGAACTGGAAATGTTCCATGGAGTAAAAGCGGCATTCGATCCGCAGGGGCTGTTGAACCCCGGAAAAGCCGTTCCCAGCTTGCGCCGCTGCGCGGAACACGGCGCCATGCACGTGCGCCGGGGCGAGGAAAAATTTCCGGATTTGCCAAGGTTCTGACATCGCCATGCTTTTCGTCCTGCAGCCTCGCTAATTCATGCATCCCGCCATCGATGAGTTTTCCCGTGCTATCCGCATGTCTGCGGAGAACAGGATTCCATTGCTCATACGCGGCGGGGGAAGCAAGGATTTTTACGGCAACCTCGACAGCGTAACAAGCGGAGCAGGGGGCAGCGCCCTGGAAACCAGCGCTTATAGCGGTACCGTGGACTATGAGCCCACGGAGTTGGTCATCACCGTTCGTGCGGGCACCCGTCTTGCCGACCTCGAACGGGAATTGAGTGGCTGCCGTCAAATGCTGGCTTTCGAACCCCCGCACTTCAGTTCCAACGCGACTATTGGCGGCTGCGTGGCCGCCGGCCTGTCCGGGCCGCGCCGGGCATCCGCCGGGTCCGTTCGGGATTTTGTATTAGGCGTGCGCATGCTGGATGGCAAAGGCGAGGATATGAGTTTTGGCGGACAGGTAATGAAAAATGTGGCGGGATACGATATCTCGCGGCTGATGGCGGGTTCGATGGGAACGCTGGGCCTGCTGCTCGAAATTTCGCTCAAGGTAATGCCTATGCCCGTGCGGGAACTCACGTTGCGCATGGAGATGGACGAGGCGAAGGCGATCGAGAAAATGAATTCCTGGGCAGCAAAACCCCTGCCCATTTCAGCGAGCTGCTTTCATGGCGGAGAGCTCACTTGCAGGCTTTCGGGCGCCGAATCGGCGGTGCGCGTGGCGCGCGACAAGCTGGGCGGAGAAGAAGTCATAGAAGGAGCCGCGTTCTGGGAATCGGTGCGCGAACAGATGCATCCGTTTTTCCGGTCCGGCATGCCTCTATGGCGCCTGTCGGTCAAGCCGACCACCCGGCCGCTGTCTTTGCCGGGAAAGCAGCTCATGGAGTGGGGAGGAGCGCTGCGCTGGCTTGCCAGCGAATCAGATGCTCCTGTCATCCGCGCTGCGGCGGAGAAAGCGGGCGGCCATGCAACGCTTTTTCGCAGAAACGGATGCAGGCACCAAGCTGGCGCGTTTCACCCTTTGCCACCGGCAATGCTGAAGATCCACAGGCGTCTCAGGGAACAGTTCGATCCGTTCCGCATATTCAATCCGGTCCGGATGTATGCGGAAATATAGGCGTAATTAATGCAAACCCATCTTGCTGATTTCATCAGGGATACGCCGGAAGGCCAGGAAGCGGAAGCGATAGTGCGCACTTGCGTCCACTGCGGTTTCTGCCTCGCGACTTGTCCCACATACCAATTGCTGGGCGACGAGCTGGATAGCCCGCGCGGGCGCATTTACCTAATGAAGCAGATGCTGGAAGGTGAGCCGGTCACCCGGAAAACGCAGTTGCACCTCGACCGCTGCCTTACGTGCCGTGCCTGCGAGACGGTGTGCCCGTCCGGTGTTAAGTACGGCCGCCTGGTCGATATCGGCCGCGGGCTCGTGGAAAAGAAGGTCGGGCGCGGAGCGGCCGCCAGCGGCATGCGGTATGCATTACGTCGGGTCCTGCCCAATCCGGGCCTGTTTGCTTCCCTGCTGAAGACGGGAAGGGCCATGCGTCCGCTGCTGCCGGCCAGGCTGCAGGATCAAATTCCGCAGCCCATACAGAAATTTGTGCCTGGAGGGCAGTACCCCGCGGTTCATCATCGGCGCAAGATGCTGGTGCTGGAGGGATGCGTGCAGCCGGCGCTCGTGCCCAATATCAATGCCGCCGCGAGACGGGTCCTGGACAAGCTGGGGATATCCCTTATCAGAGCCCCGGACGCGGGTTGTTGCGGTGCGGTGTCCTATCACCTGAATGCTCAGCAGGAGGGACTGGACTATATGCGCCGCAATGTGGATGCGTGGTGGCCCTATGTAAGGGATATGAGAGATGTAACGGACATAGGGAATGCGAAAGACCGGGCGAGACCGGAATTAGCGGGAGAGGGAGCCGACGAAGACAGCGTAGAAAGCGCAGGGGTGGAAGCCATCGTGATGACCGCAAGCGGGTGTGGGGTGATGGTGAAAGAATACGGTCATTTATTGCGCCACGATCCGGCCTATGCAGGAAAGGCGGCGCGAATTTCGGAATTGGCCAAAGACATCAGCGAAATCGTCGAAGCGGAAAGCCTATCCCTGCTGCGGCTTTTGGGTACATCCATACCGGATGAGAAAAAGCCGAAGCTTGCCTTTCATTCTCCCTGCACCCTCCAGCATGGGATGAAAATTCGCGGAGTGGTGGAAAAAATTCTTCTGGCGTCAGGTTTTCGATTGACCGCGGTGCCCGATTCTCATCTTTGCTGCGGATCAGCAGGGACCTATTCCATTCTCCAGCCCGAGCTATCCCGGCAACTGCTGGAAAACAAGGTCAGGGCGTTGGAATCCGGCGCTCCGGAGCGTATCGCTACCGCCAATATCGGCTGCCTCATGCATGTGCAAAGCGGCACGTCGCTGCGGGTCGACCACTGGATCGAAATATTGGACGAGGCACTGGCCGGCCTTATACCTGCTATGCCTGCCACGCCTGCTATGCCTGGCCGGGCAGTTTCACGCTAGCGCTGCTTCTCGAATCTTGCCTCATAGCCAGGCGCTTCCCTTTCCGGCATATCTCCCCCGGAACGGGAAGGCACAGCAGGTTTCGCTTTTTCCTCCGGTTTAACCGGTGAGTCTCTGATTTTCCGCAGCACGCTGGGCGAGGACTTATCCAGAGATTCCCTATATAATCAATGTTATTCTTTTCGAATATGAAGCATCTCATGAGCTTTGCCAACAAGCCAATGGCGAAAAAGCCGAATTCCAGCCCATTGCCGCCAAAGCTCGCCAGGCTTATCAGGGAATCCGTGGGGCTCGCCCTGCTCGGGGTAGCGCTCTACCTGATCCTGATATTTTATGGCTATGAGCGCGCTGATCCCGGCTGGTCGCACAGTGGCGGCGAACTGGTGCATAACCCTGGGGGTAAAGCCGGCGCATGGCTGTCTGACTTGCTGCTCTATTTGTTTGGTGTTTCGGCCTGGTGGAGCGTGCTGTTTGTTCTTTACCTCGTGTCGCTGGCCTATCACCGTATCGACGTCGAATTCGCGGAAATACTGGATCGCCGCCCTTTGATCGTTTCGGTCATCGGTTTTTCGGTTTTGCTGGTCTCCAGCAGCGGACTGGAAGCGCTCCGGTTCTATACGCTTGAAATGACGCTGCCCCAAAGTCCCGGCGGCGTGCTGGGCCAGTTGATCAGCGAGAAGCTGTCGCAAATGCTGGGCTTCACGGGCGCAACGTTGGGTTTGCTGACCTCGATCGCAATCGGTTTCAGCCTTTTTACGGGCTTATCATGGCTGCGTTTCACCGAGAAGCTCGGCGCGCTGATAGAGAATGGTTGGCAATTTATCAGCCGTAGCTGGGATAACTGGCAGGATCGGCGCGCGGGAGCCGTCTCCGCGACGAAGAGGGATGAACTGGTCGAAGTAGGAAAAAAGCGCTTTCTCGAACAACCGCCTTTGCATATCGAGCAACCCGCCAGCACCATCGCCAAATCTACCCGGGTCATCAAGGAAAAGCAGGTGCCGCTGTTCGTCGATTTGCCGGATTCCCCCCTGCCGCCATTGCATCTGCTGGATGAACCGACGAAGAAGGATGTGGAAATATTGTCGGCGGACACGCTTGAATTCACTTCTCGCCTGATCGAGCGGAAGCTGATCGATTTTGGAGTGGAAGTGAAAGTGGTCGCGGCATATCCCGGCCCGGTCATTACCCGTTATGAGATCGAACCGGCGGTTGGTGTCAAAGGCAATCAGATACTCAATCTGGTGAAAGACCTGGCGCGGTCACTCTCGGTGGTGAGCATTCGGGTTGTCGAAACCATTCCCGGTAAGACCAGCATGGGCCTGGAGATTCCCAATCCCCGGCGTCAGGTCGTGCGCCTTTCCGAGATCCTGAGCTCCCAGGCCTATGCGGAGATGGCTTCACCCTTGACCATCGCATTGGGCAAGGATATCGGCGGGCATCCGGTGGTGGCGGATCTGGCAAGGATGCCTCATGCGCTGGTGGCCGGCACTACCGGGTCGGGAAAATCGGTGGCGATCAACGCCATGATTCTCAGCCTGATTTACAAGGCTACGCCGGAACAGGTGCGGCTCATCCTCGTAGACCCGAAAATGCTGGAATTATCGGTATACGAAGGCATTCCGCACCTGCTCGCCCCCGTAGTCACGGACATGCGCCAGGCTGCGAGTGCATTGCGCTGGTGCGTTGCCGAAATGGAACGGCGCTACAAGCTGATGTCATCCGTGGGAGTGCGAAACCTCGGGGGTTACAACCAGAAAATACGGGATGCGATCAAGAGCGACAAGCCGTTGCTCAATCCGTTCAGCCTCACCCCTGAAGCGCCGGAGCCGCTGGAGGAGATGCCGCTTATCGTGGTCGTAATAGACGAGCTGGCGGATTTGATGATGGTAGTCGGGAAAAAGGTCGAGGAATTGATTGCTCGGCTGGCCCAGAAGGCGCGCGCCGCCGGGGTTCATTTACTCCTCGCCACCCAGAGGCCTTCGGTGGACGTGATTACCGGACTTATCAAGGCGAACATTCCGACGCGCGTCGCGTTCCAGGTGTCGAGCAAGGTGGACTCCCGCACCATTCTCGATCAGATGGGAGCGGAGGCCCTGCTGGGGCAGGGCGATATGCTCTATCTGCCGCCCGGCAGCGGTTACCCGCAACGGGTGCATGGGGCATTTGTCGCCGACCAGGAAGTACATCGCGTGGTGGATTATCTGAAGGAGCGGGGTGAACCGCGCTATGTCGAGGGAGTGCTTAATTCAATAGAGGAAGAAAATGGCACGAGCGACAGTGGCAGCTTTGCCGGCCCGGAGGGCGGGGAGGCCGATCCGCTTTACGACGAGGCGGTCGCGGTGGTGCTCCGGTCTCGCCGTGCCTCCATCTCCCTGGTGCAACGCCATTTGCGCATCGGCTACAACCGCGCGGCGCGGCTGATCGAAGATATGGAGCGGGCCGGACTCGTTTCCGCAATGCAGAGCAACGGCAACAGGGAAGTGCTGGTTCCAGCGGGAAATGAGTAGTCTGGGAACAGGGTGCTGGTCCTGCCCTGCTTTTACCTCCACCCACCCGCTTGAATCCTTATGGGTCTGGCAGCGCGAATAACAAAATATAAAGGCAAAATAAAATGCCCCGTTTCCTGTAAAGGAAACGGGGCATCCAACAACAGATACTAAACAGGCCGGCTGGTAATTACGGCACGATGCGGTTGTTGAGGATGACTTTGCTCTGGTTGTTCCAGACAACGTCGGTCAGGTTGGAGTAGCGGGTGATGATCTGGGCAGCAATGCCGCCAGAAAACAGCCCGGACCAGCCCAGTATGACGAAGCCCCAGTGC
>DASZUL010000016.1:0-3690 GCA_035547595.1 Nitrosospira sp. | reverse complement strand
AAAGATAATGACCGGGCCATCAGGGGCGATCATTATCAGGTGGACGGCTCTCGGAGATTTCTATCCCCTGAGGAGCGCATGGCAGGTAAATTCGGACGGCCACGAGGTGAGCAACCGCCCGGTTCATTACCTGTGGTGACGGCAGGAGATTGACCAGGAATTTTCCCTGCCTGCCGCAGATCAGCTTGAACCCTGGTACTATGAGACACCAAACGGGTATTGCTTGAATAGCTGTAAGATCTTACAGGTGCAAATAGGATTGCCGATTCGTCTTACCAGTGAAGCTGGCGCAATAACGAACGTTTTTTCCATTGATGTGACTGCATGCGATACAAAATGTTGTCCAGCATTCGGATCGTCTCGATAATATGCGGACCCTTGTTGAGCATCACGCATTCGGCCCGTGCGCCCATCGCGGCGTCAGTGACTTCGGCACGGCTTGGCTTACCGGTTTTAGCCATGCCTTCGAGCACCTGGGTTGCCCAGATAACCGGCAGATGTGCCGCTTCGGCCAGCCATAGAATCTCTTCCTGCAGCTCCGCCAGCCTTTCATAGCCGCATTCCACCGCCAGGTCGCCACGCGCGATCATGATGCCGGCCATCGGTGAATGCAGCAGGGCGAATATCAGTTCGGGCAATTGCTCGAAAGCGGAGCGGGTTTCGACTTTTATCACGATGCCCAGCTTGCGGGCCCTAAGGCGCTTCAGGTGTTTTTGCAGCAGTAGGATATCGTCGGGCCTGCGTACGAATGAAAGCCCCACCATGTCCGCATGGCGGACAACAAATTCGAGATGCTCTACATCGAGGGGCGTCAAACCGTCCAGGTCGAGCTGGCTATCGGGCAGATTGATGCCTTTATCCGCCAGCAGTTTTTCGCCGGCATCGCGTACTTCGGTAATCTCGACCCGGATTTCATCCGGCGCGACGTCGCGGATTACGCCGCCGATGCGGCCGTCATCAAAGAGAATCCGCTCGCCGGAACGAACGCCGGAAAAAACTTCCGGCAACGAACAGGCGATATGCGCAGGATGCTGGAGATGACCCTCGCTGTCGAAGCGGGCAGGTTGACCCGGAACCGTATCCCGGGTAACCATGAGACTGTCTCCGCGATATAGCCGGATGGTATCCGCCACCTGCAGCAGCGCGCCCACCTCTCCCGCGTATCCTACCGCCCTCGGTGAACTGGAGGCGGAACGCCGCAAGAGGTAGAGCTTCAAGCCTGGCTTGACATAAGCCGTTTGCGCGGATTCCGCGCAGAATCCCGACCCCTGCCGTTCTACCAGCTCCAGGCGACGCAGTGCACCCCTCGCGTCGTTGAATTCGATCCTGTCATGCACCGCAACCTGCGCCAGCCAGCCGTCCTTCACGGGCAAGGCGGGCCAGGCATGCATCGGCCGGCCGGTAGCATCTCCTTCCGGGTGGAGCCATATGCGCGCGGGTTCCGTCACATTGCCGTAAGCATCGCGCCTGGGTTGCCACTTGACCACCGACGGCGCAGGAGCGATTTCCCCGGTGCGAAGCTTGGGTCCGCCCAGATCCATCAGGATACGGCAGGAGCGCCCCGTTTCGCGGCGCGCACGCTTGATCTGCCGGACGAGACGGTCCCAGACTGCGGAGTCGTCATGCGCGCAATTTATCCGTGCGCAATCCATGCCCTGCAGGATCATATCCCGGATGAGCGCATAATCATCCGCAGCGGTTCCCGGCAAGGTGACCAGGATGCGGACGCGCCTATGGGCGGGAGGCTTGCCAAGCAGGTCATTGGCATTGGCTTCCAGCAAAGCGGGTCCGGCGGCCGGGTTTTCAGCGGAAGGAATCGCTTGCGAGGCCTTTTTCCCCCGTGAACGCTGCAGCAGGGCGATGATGGCGTCCAGATTGCTCATCACGTGCGACTCTGCGCGCCCCATTGAAGACAGGCCGGCTGCCGCCAGCTTCTTCTGCAGGGGGCGCGCGTCGCGGCGGCGCAGACCGAGGTAATGGACCAGATTGGCAGCGCTGGCGCGATGCCGTGCCGGCAATTCTTTCAACAGAGCGTCGGAGGCTTTTTCCAGGCTGACGAGTTCTTCGCGCAAACATCCCAGTTCATGGAGCAAATCCGCGTATGGACCGGGTTTTCCTTTCCTGGAAGGGGAATCTTGCAGTTCTTTGCGTGACGGGGTCATGAGTGGGCGTCCGGGGTCACCGCCAGCCAGGGTAAACACTGGCGCAAATTCGAACGTTGACACGATATTGTTACATTTGCATGACGGTAAAAAATTAAGCCTGCCGCCTGCTTGCGTCCCGTTCCCGGTGCCCCGTCCATCCGTTTACTACAGCCGCCCGGCATGCTCCGCTTTTTGTTGCGAGGGCTGTGGTCAAATATTGCTTTCGATTGCCTCAGGCAATTCGGCTTATTTTTCTGCGGCGCATCATCATGCCTATCAGCCCGAGGCCTGCCAGAAGCATTGCATATGATTCCGGTTCGGGTATCGGATTGACGCTACCTCCTCCTGCGGCAAGATCGAAGTTGAATGTCAGGGATCCCGTGCCTGCACCGCTGGCAAAAATGCCAAATACCAGGGTTCCCGATTGGGAGTCGGGCGAAGCGTGCCAATAATCGTTATATAAGGAAAACGAAGTATTGGAGTAAGAATCGGAGCTTCCATTATCCCCATAGCTGTGAAAACTGGCGTTTGCGCTAACCGAGGCACGATCGCCATAGCAATAATAGCAGCCGGAGGTATCTCCCGTCAGGGTGAGGGTGTATGGAACGGTTACTGTCAGGACGCCGGGGCCATCGAGAGAAAAATTAACGCTGCGGTTGCCTGATGAATTCGCATTGCCGCTTTCTCCCGAAACCGCTGCTCCCGAGAAATCCAGAGTGGAAGCAATCGCACTGGCATAGGCTGTTCCCGCGTCCGCATTGGTTTGTGCCGTGTCGGTCCAATTATTGACACTCCTGAAATTGGTTTCGCTAGAGGTATTGCTCCATGCGTTCGAACTAACCGATGTATGCTGATCTCTATATTGCACCGTTGGCACTGATTCGTCGACGCCGGTGGCGGTTAGCTGGAGTTTGCTCCAATCGATGTCCGCCGTGGCGGTGATCGGTTCCACGGTATCGGCTGCCGTCGCGGTATGGTTCATTCCAATTGCAATTGCGCCGAGCATGAAAGCGAAGCCATATCTGGTTTTGTTCATATCGATGTCCTCTTGAGATGCATGGTTGGGTTTCAGCGGGTGCTGAACACGCATGCTAGAGGAAGCCATTTCCGGTTTCAGCCTCAAACCGTACAGTCGTATGGCTGCTTAAGGGATATAATGGCAAAGCCCGCACATCTCGCTCCCGGTATGCCGGGGAGGAAGTGCGCCAACCGTGGAACGATGGTGAATGATGAGCCGCGTTGCCGGTACTGGAGGTCAGCGGATGACTTTTCTATAGTTTAGCAGCACCGGCTGATCTTGCTCCCGTAACGCGCCTCCTGCCGCTCGCGGAAGAATTCGTGGTAGGGCATGACGGGCTGGCCGGGGTGCTTGTCGCGCATATGCGCGACGTAAGTACCGTACTCCGGCACACCCACCATCAGGCGCAGGCTCTGGCGCAGCCTCCTTGCCCCGCTTGCAATGCTCGCAAGACCGTTAATTCGGGTAATCCCGGTGATCCTTGTGTCAGCTGGCATGGCTCATCTCCTTTTCATTGCCGCAGTCATG
>DASZUL010000015.1:0-60810 GCA_035547595.1 Nitrosospira sp. | reverse complement strand
GGTTCGAACTCACCACGGCCGCTGCGGCTGCGGGCACGCGCTACCACTTCCGGATCAGCGACGGCCTGCGGGTGCCGGATCCGGCATCGCGCTTCAACCCGGATGATGTTCATGGCGCCAGCGAAGTGATCGATCCGACAGCCTTCGACTGGAAGGATGATGCCTGGCAGGGACGTCCATGGGAGCAAGCAGTAATCTATGAACTGCACGTAGGTACATTCTCCCCTGCCGGGACTTTTAGCGGCGTGGCGGAACGGCTCGACCATATCGCGTCGCTAGGCGTGACGGCGATCGAACTGATGCCGGTAGCGGCTTTCTCCGGTGCGCGCGGCTGGGGCTACGATGGCGTGCTGCCTTATGCGCCGGACAGCCGCTACGGGCGGCCGGAAGATTTCAAGGCGTTGATCCAGGCTGCTCATGCCCGGGGATTGATGGTGTTGCTGGACGTGGTCTACAACCACTTCGGGCCCGATGGAAACTATCTTCATACTTACGCAGAAGCATTTTTTACGGAACGGCACCATACCCCCTGGGGCGCAGCAATCAATTTCGACGGGCCCGGGAGCCGCAACGTGCGTGAATTCTTCATCCATAACGCGCTGTACTGGCTGCATGAGTACCATCTGGATGGCTTGCGCCTGGATGCCGTGCATGCGATCGCCGACGATTCGAAGCCGCATATCCTTGCCGAACTGGCGCAATGCGTGAGAACCCGTATCGGAAACGGGCGCCAGGTGCACCTGATCCTGGAAAATGACCAGAACCAGGCGCGCTATCTCGGTCACGGCTATGCGGCGCAATGGGATGACGATATTCATCATGCGCTGCATGTCCTCATCACCGGAGAGAAGGATGGATACTACCGGGAATACGCGGATGATCCCCTCTACCTTCTCGGCCGCTGCCTCGCCGAGGGATTCGCGTGGCAAGGGGAGCCTTCACCTTACCGCGACGATGCGCCGCGGGGGGAGCCGAGCGCCCATCTTCCACCGCAGGCTTTCATCGTTTTTCTCCAATGCCATGACCAGATCGGAAACCGTGCGTTCGGGGAACGGATCACGCAGATCGCTTCGGGGCCGGCGGTGCGCGCGGCAATAGCCATCGTCCTGCTGACGCCAGCCATTCCCATGCTGTTCATGGGAGAAGAATTCGGCGCGACTTCCCCCTTCCTCTTTTTCTGCGATTTCAGCGGCGAACTGGGCCAGGCCGTCACGCAAGGCCGGCGGCATGAGTTTGCACGATTTACACGATTTTCCGGTCCGGCAGCGCAGTTGGCCATACCCGATCCGAACGCGGAAGAAACTTTTCTTGCGTCAAAGCTCGACTGGAGCACGCTCGACGGCGCCGCCGAGGCAGCCTGGCTTGCCTATTACCGGCGGTTGCTGAAGCTGCGGCGGGAAGTCATCATGCCGCGCCTGCGGGGGATGGAAGCCGGTTCCGGAAAAGCTGAAATTTTCGCGCCGTCCGTGTTGCAGGTGCGATGGCGACTGGGCGACGGCTCGGTACTCCGGTTGACGGCAAATTTCGCGAACGAGGAAGCTCGCCTGCCGGAATCAAAAGAAATACCGGGAGAAATCCTGTTCGAGACCATGCCGGAGAATTCCGCACCTTGCCATCTTTCGCCATGGGAAGTGCGTTGGACGCTTCAGCCGCCGGATGCCTGGAACCATGGGCAAGGGATACCTCAAGAAAGCCGATTTCAAGGAAGCGCATGAACAACCTGCTTGATCGGTTGTGCGATATTTATGGCGTGCTTTCCTGGTATCACGATATCTGGGGAAATACCTATTCCGTTCCGGAACACGCCCGCCGCCGCCTGCTCGGGGCAATGGGCGTGCCGGCGGACAACGAAGACCAGGCAGCGGCCTCTCTGGACGACTGGACCCGGCACCGGTGGGAGCGGGCCTTGCCACCGGTGCAGGTGGTGCGCGAACCCGCACGCCCCTACCGTGTTGCCTTCGCCTTGCCCGCAAGCGAGGATGGAAAGCGGTATCGCTGGCGCCTGCGCAGGGAGGGCGGCATCGAGGATCAGTCGGAATTCGTTCCGGCCACGCTGGAAGAGGCTGAGCGCTGCCTTCTGGATGGGCAGGAATTCGTGCGGCGGGTGGTAGTACTGGATTTTTCCGTCGAGCCCGGCTACCACCGCTTCTCGCTAGAACAGGCGGAAAGGCCGGATTCAGCCGGTTCCCGCAGCGAAATGACTTTCGTCGTCGCGCCTGCCGCCTGCTATATGCCTCCCGTGCTACGTGCGGAAGGGGAGGACGGACGGGCCTGGGGTTTCGCGGCGCAGCTTTATGGCATCCGCTCCGAGCGCAACTATGGCATGGGGGATTTCAGGGACCTCCGCCACCTGCTCGAATTTTGTGCCGAAACCGGCGCAAGCGCCCTGCTGCTCAACCCGCTGCATGCGAATTTCCCCGACGCGCCGGAGCATGCAAGCCCTTACAGCCCCTCAAGCCGCACCTATTTCAACGTGCTCTACCTCGACGTGGAATCGATCCCCGATTTCCTCGAATGCGAGCAGGCGCGCGCCATGACAGGCACGCCCGAATTCCAGGCGCAGCTTCGCGCGCTGCGCGCCGCGGAGCATGTGGATTACGGCGGCATCGCCGAGGTGAAATGGAAGATTTTCGGCATGCTCTACCAGCACTTCCGCGACCGCCACCTGGCGTCCGGCACCGGCCGGGCTTCGGCCTTTCGCGCCTTCCAGGCTGAACGCGGCGAAAGCCTGCGCCAGCAGGCGCTATTCGACGCGATGCAGGAATATTTTCGCGCGCAGGATAAAACGGTGTGGGGCTGGCCCGCCTGGCCGGAACCCTGCCGCGACCATCACAGTCCGGAAGTCGCGGCATTCGAGCAAGCCCATCTGACGCGGATCGAATATTTCGAATATCTCCAGTGGGAGGTGTCACGGCAATTGAATGCAGCCGGCGCGCGCTCCTCGAAACTGGGACTCGGAATCGGGATGATGTTCGATCTGGCCATAGGCGTAGCGGAGGGCGGTGCCGCAACCTGGATGCAGCCCGAACTCTACGCCATGCAGGCGAGCGCGGGTGCGCCGCCGGACGAATTCAACCATGGCGGCCAAAATTGGGGACTGCCCCCCTGGATCCCCCATAAGCTGACCGCCGTCGCGTATGCGCCTTTCATCGAAACGCTGCGAGCCAACATGCGGGATAGCGGCGCCTTGCGCATGGATCACGTCATGGGGCTGCGGCGGCTGTTCTGGGTGATGCGCGGCCTGCCCGCCAGGGAAGGCGCCTATGTGCTTTATCCGTTCGAGGACATGCTCGGCATCCTGGCGCTCGAAAGCCAGCGCAACCGCTGCCTGGTCATCGGCGAGGATCTGGGCACCGTGCCCGATGAAGTGCGCCACGCCTTGCAGCCCATGAGCGTCCTGTCCACGCGCCTGCTGTATTTCGAGCGGTACCAGGACGGCCGCCTGAAACCGCCGCGCGAGTATCCGGCCAATGCCGCCGCTGCCGTCACCACCCATGATCTGCCGACCCTGGCAGGATTCTGGCAGGGCTTGGATATCGACCTTCGCCAGGAGCGCCACCTGTTTCCCGATGACGAAATACGCAACCGCCAGATCGTCGAACGCGCCGCCGACCGTGCGCAGTTGCTGGTGGCGCTGAAAAACGAGGATGTGCTTCCAGCTGGCAGCGCACTGCATCAGGTCGGCTTTCCCGAAATGACGGCGGAACTCGCGGCAGCAGTCTACACCTATCTCGCACGCTCCCCCTGCAAGCTGCTGCTGGTGCAGATGGAAGACGGTTTCGGGCTTACCGGACAACCCAATTTGCCGGGCACCTCCGAATCCGCCTACCCGAACTGGCGGCTGAAGATGGCGCTCAACCTGGAGGAATGGCAGGGTAACGCCCACCTGCAAGGAATCGTGACCGCATTGCGCCGGGAACGCCCGCTGCGACACCCTTCAGGCTCGCCTGAAGGAGGCATGCTGCCGCAACCGGCGCTATCCTCCTGGCCCCGCGCGACCTACCGGCTGCAGCTCAATCGCGAGTTCAATCTGAAACAGGCGGAAAAACTAATCCCCTACCTGGATGAGTTGGGAATAAGCCACTGCTATCTCTCCCCCCTGCTCAAAGCCCGGCCCGGCAGCTCCCATGGCTACGATATAACGGATCACAGCAGCCTGAATCCCGAAATTGCGAGCGACGAGGATTTCGAGCTGTTCGTGGCGGCATTGAAACGGCATGGGATGGGCCTGATCATGGATGTCGTGCCCAACCACATGGCTGTCATGGGCACGGACAATGGATGGTGGCTGGATGTGCTGGAGAATGGACCGGCCTCCCGGTTTGCCGGCTACTTCGACATCGACTGGTACGCCCTTTCCGCAGACCTGCCCGGCAGAGTGCTGCTGCCCATTCTCGGCGACCATTATGGGACGGTCCTGGAAAAAGGCGAGCTCACGCTCCGTTTCGATCGGGAAGAAGGATCCTTCAGCGTCTTCTACTATGAGCACCGCTTCCCGATAGACCCCAAGGAATATCCGGGCATTCTGGGCCACGGCATAACCCGCCTCGCCACCCGTCTGGGCAACGCACATCCGGAGCTCCTGGAACTCCAATCCTTGATAACGGCATTTGGCCATCTACCGGCGCGCGATCCGGCATCCACCGAAGCCGTGGCGGAGCGCGCGCGCGACAAGGAAGTGTATAAGCATCATCTTGCCGCGCTGTTTGCCGCCAGCGCCGACATCGCGCAATTCATCGAGGAAAATGTGGCCGCCTTCAATGGCACGCCAGCTGAGGCGGCAAGCTTCGATGCCCTGCACGAATTGCTGCAGGAGCAGGCGTATCGCCTGGCGTTCTGGCGGGCTGCCGATGAAATCAACTATCGCCGCTTCTTTGATGTCAATCATCTCGCTGCGCTCCGGATGGACAATCCGGAGGTATTCGAACGCACCCATCGCCTGTTGCGCGAACTGCTGGCCCGGGGCGACGTGAACGGTCTGCGCATCGATCACCCGGACGGGCTGTATGATCCGGAAGGATACCTGGAGCGGCTGCAGGACATGGCGGCAGCACTCTTGCCGGAACCGGAAAAAGAGGAAAAAAAGCACGCGCCAATGTATGTCGTGGTGGAGAAAATCCTTGCTTTCCACGAGCGCCTCCCGGAATCATGGCCTATCCACGGAACGACCGGTTACGATTTTTCGGCGGCATGTTGCCAGCTGTTTGTCGACAGCCGCGCTGCTGATGTCTTTACCCGTATTTATGAAGAGTTCATCGGTCAGTCCATGGACTTCGCGGCCGCGAGCCGCGCCAACAAGCGGCTCATCATGGAAACCTCGCTCGCAAGCGAGCTCCAGGTGCTGACCATCCAGCTGACGCGCATAGCAAAAGGCGATCGCCGGACATCGGACTTCACCTTCAATAGCCTGCGCCGGGCACTGACCGGCATCGTGGCCAATTTTCCGGTCTATCGCACCTATGTATCGGGCGAGGGAAGCTCGGAAGAAGACGCACGCTATGTCAGCTGGGCGGTGGAACGGGCGAAGAAATACAGCCCCGCAGCCGATGCGGGCATCTACGACTTTATCCACGGAGTGCTCCTGGCGCGCTACGCCAGGGGCAAGAGTGAAGCGCTGCAGGAAGCCGTTTGCGCCTTCGCCATGAAATTCCAGCAATATACGGCGCCCGTCATGGCGAAGGCGGTGGAGGATACGACCTTCTATCAATATAACCGGCTGGCGAGCCTCAATGAAGTCGGTGGGGAGCCTGGCCGCTTCGGGGCATCGCTTGCAGCATTTCATCGCCAGAACCAGGAACGTGCGCGCCGCTGGCCGCAGGCCATGCTGGCCACATCGACCCATGACAACAAGCGTTCCGAGGATGCAAGAGCGCGCATCAGCGTGCTCTCCGAAATACCGGAGGAATGGCGCAACGCGCTCTCGCGCTGGAGTAGCCTCAACCACGGCAAGCGCAACGAGCCGGACGACGGCGACGGCTACGAAGAACCCGGTGGGGAGCCGGCACCCAGCCGCAACGACGAATACCTGCTGTACCAGACATTGCTCGGCATATGGCCATTTGGAGATGTGAGGAAGATCCGGAACAGGCCACCGGCATCGCACGATGCGGAAAACCCGGGCAGGGATGCGATCGAGGAGAATATCCCCGATGCGGACGAACTGGCCCGACTTTGCGAGCGGGTCACGGCTTACATGGTCAAGGCGGTACGCGAAGCGAAAATCCACAGTTCATGGATCAACCCGGACGCCGCTTATGAGGACGCAATGGGAAATTTTGTCCAGACGTTGTTTTCGCGTGATTCCGCGAACCTGTTCCTGCCCGATTTCGCGGCGTTCCAGCAACGTATCGGCCGCGCCGGTGTGTTCGGCAGCCTGTCGCAACTGGTGCTCAAGCTTACTTCGCCGGGCGTGCCGGATATTTACCAGGGCAACGAACTATGGGATTTCAGTTTGGTGGATCCGGATAACCGACGCACCGTGGACTACGATGCGCGGCAAGCGGCCCTTGACGAGATCAAGGCCATCCATGCCGATGAGGGGCCGGCAGCATGCGCGCAACGCCTGCTTGATGCCCTGCCGGACGGCAGGATCAAGCTTTATCTGACCTGGAAGACCCTTGCCCTGCGGCGCCAGCATGAATCCCTCTTCCGCGAAGGCGACTACCTGCCGCTGAAAGCGCATGGCGAGCGCGCCGAGCAGGTGTGCGCCTTTGCGCGGCGCCATGGAAATGAGATTATCCTAGTCGCCGTGCCCCGGCTGCTGCGCGGACTCCTGGGCGAAGATGGCCGGCGGCTACCCGTCGGCACATCGACCTGGGGCGATACCTGGCTGGAACTACCGGCGGAATTCCTGCAGGAAGGATGGGTCGATGCTTTTACCGGCGGGACGCTGAGCGCGGATGCGCAGGATGGAACAAGCGGATTCTTGCTGGCTCGGTTGTTCAGCCTGTTTCCTTATGCATTGCTGGAAGTGCATAAGGAGCATTGATAGATACCCGAGACTGGACAGTTGCGCCCGGATCAGCAAGGGAGCTGTTTAACTGCTTATCCGGCAAACTGAGTCAAGTTGGACGGATATTTCGACAGGACGTTAATCCGGACACTGAGACGAAGAAGCAATAATTGAAGTTATACCTGAGATATATAAAACTACATACTGATTTTAATTATCTTTATCAATTTTTATATTAATGACCGAGCACGCGCCCTCGCCATCAAATCGCGAAAGAACCATAATAAAGCGAGATCGCGGTCGACCAAAAATTATCGCCAGCGACTGTCGGGCTTGTCGGAACAGGTCCGCAACCCGGCAAGGGGATCGCTGGGAAATCACGATCGGCCAACACACCGATTTCGGCAACCGAACCTGTCCCATCAAGCCGCTGAATACGGCTGGGTATTTTTACTGATGAACCTGCGCTCTCGCTTAAGCACCGCTGGGATATTGACTTAAATTTCCGGAGTGATGCTCAATCTTGATGAGCTTGCCATCATCGCGGACTCTGATCTCAATCTCGTCGCCGTCCGGTTTTTCTACCTCGGCTTCATAGACAGTAACGGTTTTGGTGCCGTCGAAATGGAGGATGCGAACTTTCTGTGTGTCCGTTTCCTTCTCAATTTCCTCTATTTTTCCGCCCCCTGCGTTATCGGTTATCGTTTTCTGAACCGCGGGCGGCACATCCGCCCAAGGAATTCTTTCCAATTTTCCGGCAAAAGCCGAGGTTGCGAATACCATCGCAGTGGGCAGGACCACCGACATGAATAATCTCTTTTCCATTTGCGGCCTCCTATTTATTTAGGAAACATACTCGCCAGAACATTCTGGCTGCAAAAGCTGGCCGGAATGACGGGCGCGATTGTAGGATGGACGCGAATCGGAAAGCGGTCTGTGCGGTAGCACGCTTTGCAAGGATTGAAGAACGTTGAACAATCTCCGCTGGCGCGACAGCGGTTTTGCGGGATGGGATATGCGAAAGGCGACGGCAACTTCTGCTTGAAAGCCGGCGGCGGTCAGTCCTAGTGTTGAAGCACGATCATGGAACGCGGCTCAACCTTCAGGTGCGCTCCTGCCCCAAGTCCGACCCAGGCGGCGGGGATTGTCGAGCCACCCTGGGAAGGTGTCCAGAATGGCGAAACCTGATTGCCTCCGGCGCTTGGGAGCCACGTGAACCCCGGTATCCCGTGTACTCTCAATAGGCTCATATTGATGAGTTACCCTCGATCAATTGAAAGGAATAGGCCCCCAGGGCGGCGAGCCTGGAGGCGCAACATTGATCAATTTCTCGTTGATAAATTCGGCGAAGCCCAGCTCCGACAGTTCGCGGCCAAAGCCCGAATTCTTGACGCCGCCGAACGGGAGCTGCGCTGCCGTCCATACCGGCTGATTGATGAAGACCATGCCGCTCTCAATCTTTGCGGCGACCTTGCGGCCATGCGCGGTGTCAGCCGTGAATACCGAGGCGCCGAGCCCATACGGCGTAGCGTTTGCCAGGTGGATTGCCTCATTTTCATTCTCGACGACGTGGAAAGAGACAACCGGGCCAAATAACTCCTGAACATAAACCGGGTTATCCTCGCTGATTCCGGCCAGCACCGTCGGCTCCAGGTAGAATCCGGGGCAATCTATTCTTTCTCCGCCGAATACCACCTTCCCTCCTTCATTTCTGGCCAGCTTGATTTGGTCCAGGAGAAGATTCAATGCCTTCTTTGAAGCAAGCGGCCCCAGGGTGGTGGCGGGATCACTGGGATCCCCCGCTTTCAATGAGGCCATGCGTTGGATGAAACCATCCAGGAAAATCTCTCCCCGCTCCTTGCCGATGACAATGATACGTTTTGAGCCAACACAGCATTGCCCGGCATTGAACATTCTGCCAAACAGGGCGGCATCGAGCGTGGATTCCATGGGAGCATCTTCAAGCACGATCAACGGGTCGCTCCCTCCCAGTTCCATCACGGATTTCTTGAGGCTGCGGCCAGCGCGCCCGGCCACTGCCGCGCCTGCACGCTCGCTGCCGGTCAGGGTAATACCCCGAATGCGTGGGTCCTCGATCAGCCTTTCGATCTGTTGAATACTGGCAAAGATGTTCGTGTAGATACCGGTTGGTGCGCCGGCTTCCTCGAAAAGACGGGCAAAAGCCAGTGCCGATTGGGGAACGATTTCGGCGTGCTTGAGAAGCAGCACGTTGCCCAGCATCAATTGCGGCCCGGCCACCCTGGCGACCTGATAATAGGGAAAATTCCATGGCTCGATGCCAAGCAGAACCCCGATCGGCTCGATATGCAGTTCAGCCCCGGGAGATTCCGAAATCAGGCGTGGTTCCAGGTAATGCTCGGCTTTCTCCGCGTAGTAGTCCAGGATATCGGCGGAAAGGGCCACTTCTGCGCGCGCTTCAGCGATAAGCTTGCCCATCTCCAATGTCAGGTACTGGCTGTATTCTTCACTTCTTCTCCGAAGAATGGCAGCCGCGGTGGACATGATCTTGCTACGCCCGGCTACGGAACGGTGCCGCCAATCGCTGTGGAAAGCCTCGTGGGCATTCGCAACTGCGATCTCCAATTTCTGATCGGAAATACCTGGATAAATCTTGATCAGCTTGCCTGTTGCCGGATTAATCGTTTGATAAACCATGGTGCCTCCATCGGCTGGATGTGGATGAGTGCGCCCATCCTCACGGAAAGATCGGGATGATGAGTTTGTATTCTTTGACTGCATGTATGCCGCCGGACCCAGGGAAACTGGCCGTCCGAACGAGGACGGCCACCTGGATCTAGCTATCCGTTATTCCCGGAGTAAACAACAGATTGACAGGGAGCTTTTCCGCCGAAGTGTAGGGGCTCGCCTTGTTTTCCTTGACCCATCTCTTCTCGGCCACGGATTCGAAAGGAGGTGGAATTTCTCCCTGGAGCGACCAAAGATCGAAAGGTGTCTCGTCGATGGAGATCTCCCAGTCGTAGCCCCTCTCCTTTACGAAGGGGGCAATAAGCTCGTCCAGCGTTCTCACCCACCATTCCCGCATGACCGGGCCGGGCACCGTCCTCGCAATTTGATCGACTTTGAAGCGGATGAATTTGTTATTCGGCTCGCCGCCCACAAAACATGAATCCTTGGCTATTTCCTCGAAAATGACAACTACATAGAACTTCGGGATAGGAACGCGCGCATACATGCCGGTAATCTTTTCCGAGAGATCTTTTTTATCTTGAGCGGTATATGCTCCAGCAGGGTGATAAACTTTCCATAATGGCATGTTTTTTCTCCATAAATTAGGCTATTGATTACCATATATTTACTTGCAATTAGCAAGTGATTAAAGTATAGACTTGGAGACAGCCGGATGTGTAGTCCACAAAATCCATAATGAGAGTTCTATTTTTAGAACGATGAGGTGGATCCCGTGCAAGACCTGAATGACCTTTACTACTACGTCCAGGCCGTGGAGCATGGCGGCTTTGCTCCCGCCGGCAGGGCGCTCGGCATGCCGAAATCGAAACTCAGCCGTCGTATCGCCAAGCTGGAAGAACGCCTGGGGGTTCGCCTGATCCAGCGCTCGACACGTCACTTTGCAGCCACCGAAGCCGGACAGACTTATTACATGCATTGCAAGGCGATGCTGGTGGAAGCCGAAGCAGCCCAGGAAGCGATAGACACGCTGAAAGCCGAACCCCGGGGTGTAATCCGGATGACATGCCCCATACCACTGGTGAGTGCTTATGCGGGAATGATGCTGGCCGAATTCATGGCCCGCTATCCGCACGTCACCGTGTACCTGGAGGCGACCAACCGGCGTATCGATCTGGTCAGCGAATCGGTAGACGTGGCCCTTCGTGTGCGGCCGCCACCGCTGGAGGACAGTGATCTGGTCATGCGCGTCCTGGCTGATCTAAGCCAATGTCTGGTGGCCAGTCCCGCTCTTGTCCAACGGTTCGGCTACCCTGTGGCGCCAGTTGTCTTGACCGGCTGGCCGAGCCTGGGCTTGGGAACCGCGCAACAAATCCATAACTGGGCGCTGAATGGGCCCGATGGCGCACATATAACGCTTCACCACATGCCACGTTTCGTGACAACGGACATGATTGCGCTGAGAGATGCCGCGGTGGCCGGCGTGGGTGTAGTGCAGCTGCCGATGGTCGTAGCACGGGATCAGCTGGCGGCGGGCTTACTCGTCAGGCTTGTGCCGGACTGGGCGCCGCGCCGGGAAATCATTCATGCGGTGTTTCCGTCCCGGCGCGGTCTTCTGCCATCCGTACGGGCGTTGATCGATTTTCTCTCCCAGCGTTTCGAGATACTGCGTGATGGCTAGGGTTGGTGTGGATGCGGGTGTCGCGCGGCTGTCGTGCCTGTCGTGCAATTGTCAGCCGGGTAACGCCGGAAGTGACGGTGTTTCAGACTGGCGCCGCAGCACCACCATGGAACGCGGCTCGACTTTCACGCGAGCTCCTGCCTCGAGCGGAGGGGAATCGTCGAGCCAGCCGCGGAATGTGTCCAGAACGGCGAGCCATGATTGCCCCCAGCGCCTGGGAGGCAGCGTAAACTCCAGCATCTCGTGGCTGGCATTGAAGATCAGGTAAAAACTGTCGTCGATGGCGGGAGCGCTGCGGGCATTGGGGTTGGGAATGGTCTCACCGTTGATGAAAACCCCCAGCGTCTTGGCGGACCACCCATCCCATGATTCCTCGCTCGCCTGCTCTCCGGCATGGTCGAACCATGCGATATCGCTGCAATCCGCCCCGTGGATCGCCCTGCCCTGGAACCAGCTGCGCTGCCGAAATACGGGATGATGGTGGCGGAACGTGATCAGGCGGCGGGTAAACTCGCGCAATTCCTCATCCATGCCGGACCAGTCGAACCAGGAAATCTCGTTGTCCTGGCAATATGCATTGTTATTCCCCCGCTGCGTGCGGCCGGCTTCGTCGCCCGCCAGCAGCATAGGCACCCCTTGCGACAGCATGAGGGTCACCAGGAAATTGCGCTGCTGCCGCGCCCGCAGCGCAATTATTTCAGCGTCATCCGCGGGACCCTCGATGCCGCAATTCCAGGAACGGTTATCATCGGAGCCGTCGCGATTATCTTCCCCATTGGCAAGATTATGTTTTTCGTTGTAGGACACCAGGTCGCGCAGGGTGAAACCGTCATGAGCGCAAACGAAGTTGATGCTCGCGAACGGATTGCGCGAATTGCCGGCGTAAAGGTCGGAGCTTCCGCTGAAACGGTATGCGAATTCACGCAAGGTCTCGTCCCTTCCACGCCAGAAATCCCTCAGGCAGTCGCGATATTTGCCATTCCATTCCGACCATCCCGGTGGAAAATTGCCGACCTGGTAGCCGCCCTCCCCCAGATCCCAAGGCTCCGCAATCAGCTTGATCTGGCTGATGACCGGATCCTGCTGAATGATGTCGAAAAAGACGGATAGCCGCTGCACTTCATGGAGCTCGCGCGCGAGCGTGGCTGCAAGATCGAAGCGGAAGCCATCCACGTGCATTTCGAGCACCCAGTACCGCAACGAATCCATTATGAGCTGCAGCACATGCGGCTGCCTCATATTGAAGCAGTTGCCGATGCCGCTGTAATCGCGGTAATAGCGTGCGTCATCCTCCAGTTGATAGTAGTAGGCGTTGTCGATCCCCTTGAAGGACAGCACCGGACCGAGATGATTGCCCTCAGCGGTATGGTTGTACACCACGTCGAGAATAACCTCGATACCCGCCTGGTGCAGCGCTTTCACCATCTGCCGGAATTCGGACACCGCTGCGCCGGGTCTCTTGTCGGCTGCATACCTTACCTCGAGCGCCAGGTAGCAGATGGTGTTGTAGCCCCAGTAATTGCGCAACCCTTGTTCCACCAGGCGCTTGTCCTGCAGGAAATAATGCACGGGCATCAGCTCGACCGCCGTGACGCCGAGCTGCTTCAGGTAGCCGATCGCGGCGGGATGGGCAAGCCCTGCATAGGTCCCCCGAAGCTCGGGTGGCACATCCGGATGCTGGGCGGTAAAACCCTTGACGTGCAGTTCGTAGATGACAGTTTCATGCCAGGGGCGCTGCAGGCGCCGATCGCCTGCCCAGTCGAAGAAGGGTTGCGGCACGATGCACCGCGGCATGAAGGGCGCGCTGTCACCATCGTTACGCGCATCGGGCCCCGAGGAGAACGAGTAGGGAAATACGGCTTCGTTCCAGTGAATGTCCCCCTCGATGCTCTTGGCGTAGGGGTCGAGCAACAGCTTGGCAGGATTGCAGCGATGGCCCTGCTCGAGCGACCACGGTCCATGGATACGATAGCCATAACGCTGCCCCGGCTGGATATCGGGAAAGTAGCCGTGCCAGCAATGGCCGCTGTTTTCCGGCAGGGTGATGCGCGTCTCCTTCCCCTGCTCGTCGAACAGGCACAACTCGACTCGTTCCGCCACTTCAGAGAATAGCGAGAAATTCGTTCCCATTCCGTCATAGGTCGCGCCAAGCGGATAAGCGTTGCCGGGCCAGATTTTCACCGGAAAGACTCGCAACGTGGAATACGGTACCCGCTTCGCAGGCACGGCAAGGAGTTGGCTGCCATGGAGAATGGAAGGAAACAGTGCTGCATTGATGTTGTTATTGAGGCGTGCTGTTATGGACCTGCCCCGTCCTGCAAGCTGGCTGCCTGCGATCTTAGCACAACCGGATACTTGCTGCAGACCCTGGAATGGCGCAGCTGCTGCTTACCTCCACATGGACCGCATTGGCCGGCGGAGTCCGGTATCGGCTGCCTTTTCGATGGCAATGCCGGCGCGTGCGGTTATGTGCAATGGCGCACAGAGAATTTCGGAGTTATGTCCGACGATAGCGACGCTGGCGAGCCGGGACGACAAGACCCGATTGCCGGGCATTCTTCCTGGTCTTCCGGTTGCCGCCATTCGTGCGAGCGGCCATTCATCGAACCGTTGAAAGGAATGAGCGTGAATACAGTTTCCCTGTGGCGCGGCACCGTACCTGAAGAGGATTTCCCCGTACTGCACGAGGATTGCACTACCGAGATTGTGATCGTGGGAGGCGGCGTTACCGGCATCAGCCTGGCGTTGAACCTGGCCGAGCAAGGGCACATGGTCATCCTGCTGGAAGCACACGACATCGGGTTCGGCAGCACGGGCAATTCGACGGGCAACCTGTATGAGACGGTCAGCCGGGGCGTATACCGCATTGTAGACACCTGGGGCAAGGATGTCGCACGCACCGTGATCACCGCCCGCCGCCAGGCAATGGAGCAGATCGAACATCGCGTGCGGACATTCGACATCGAATGCGGCTTTCGTCGCTGCAAGCTGTACCGCTACGCCACCACGGAGAATGCGCGCGCATCCGTGGAAAACGAGTATGAAGGATCGCTCGATGCCGGATTATCCGTGCACCTCGTGGAGGCGCTTCCGCCTCCCCTGCCGCAGCCCAGCGGAGCGGCGATGGTACTCGACGGCCAGGCGCAGTTTCACCCGCAGGCTTACGTTCGTACCCTTGCCCGCCGCGCTGCCGACCTCGGCTGCCGCATTTTCAAGAATTCCCAGGTTCTTGAGGTGGACACCGACCGGCGCGTCGTCCAGACTGCGGGCGGCAAGGTGGCCGCCAGGGAAATTGTGCTTGCCACCCACTCGCCCAAGGGATTTCATGCGGTTCAGGCGGAAATGATCGTGAACCGGGAATATGGGCTGGCTGCGCGCATTCCACGGGATTCGTTTCCCCCCGGCATATTCTGGGAAACCGGAACCGAGCGTCTCTCGGTACGCAATGCGGACGTGGGCGATGAATCGTTCTTCGTTTGCGTGGGAGAAGAGCATAAGACCGGACAGGAGGATGCCCATGTCAGTATCGAGCGGCTGGAATCGGCCGCACAAGCGCGCTTCGGCATGGGGGAAGCGGCGTTTCGCTGGTCCGCCCAGAACTACAGCCCCGCCGATGGCCTGCCCTATATCGGCCGCGATGCGAGCGGCTGCTTCATAGCCACAGGCTTCGAGACCGACGGCTTGGTCTACGGCACCATGGCGGCTTCCATCATTTCCGACCAGATTACGGGACGCGACAATCCGTTTGCCGCTATCGTCAGGGCAAGCCGGTTTTCCCCGGTGAAAGGCGCCCGGGGCCTCGCCGAGGAAACGGCATCCACCTTGAAATCCCTGGTAAAGGATTATGTGACCGAGCGCGAATCGATTCCTCTCGGCCAGCTTCCGACGGGCACAGGCGCCATCGTGGAGGCGGGGAACGAGCTGCTGGCGGCTTACCGCAATCCCGACGGAACAGTCATCGCGGTTTCGCCGGTATGCACTCACATGAAATGCAAGGTTCACTGGAACGACGTGGAAGGCAGCTGGGACTGCCCCTGCCATGGAAGCCGTTTTGCGCCAGACGGCACGGTGATAGAAGGTCCGGCTACCGAGGCGCTGCAGCAAAAATCACTGGCGGAAACATAGGGAAGCCTTGAGCCGGATCATCCGTCGCCGCGCGGATTTTCCGGACAGGCCCCATCCGTTCTTCCGCCGGTTCGGCCGGGACGGATGCGCGGCTCAGCCCGGCCAGGTCTCCTCCCTTCTGAAGATCCATGAGCGCCTTGAGAATCATCTGTTCGAGCATTTTTCCGAAAGCCTTGTTATGGGGAAAGCTTTCGATTCCCGCAGGGACTACCATGTTTCCTATTGCGGTATGGATAGCCTGCTGAATGCCGGTCCGGCTTACCGTTTTTCCTCCGGCCGTGATGAACAGGGACATTTCATAGGCGTCCGTAATCGTCTTTCCCACCATCCAGAGCGGCAGCCTGGAAGCGGACGTCTCGGCGGCCACCGTGGTGCTGTCGGCAATATTATTGAGGACGATCCTTACCTCTCCCTGCTCCTTCTCTTCGGATTCGGTAATCACGTCGGAGATGGAAATGACGCCGGTATCATTAATGATTGCGGCGGCATAGTCCCTCAGGGGAACATCCCCTTTGGGAAAATGCTCGCCATTTCTCTGGAACTCTACCACGAGCTTGAGGCGGGGCGGTTTGGCGTTCTTTCTCACGTCCCTGTATTCCAGCTTCGGAAAGGATGCCCCGAGGAATGACGTCGTCGTAGGAGAGGCGCAGCCCGCCAGCGCCAGGGAAGCGGTCAGAGCGGCAAGAGCGGCACGGTTGCGGAGACTCATGGATGATCCATCGTATAGTCGTATTGATCCAGTATCGGCGGGAACCGTGAAAACAGGAATTCCCGAAAATTCCTGGCTCAGGTATAACACGGGAATGTATTGAGAGTAGTGGATTATTCCCTGAGCCGCAACCTCATTTCATCCGGCTCATCGAACAGAACAGCGGCGGGAACTGTCTATACTTATCCTGTTGGTTTATCCTGCCAGGTACGAGCCTCCTTTTTAAAGATGATGACACGTTTGCCTGAGGACAGCGGATGCGGATCCAACGTTTCGGATGGGATTCCATTCGAATTTGATGATGTTCGCGTAGCGGAAACCATTTCGATGCTGGGACTCGGGGCGACGCATCATGCTCACGCGGAACAGATCAGGAAAGAGGTCATCGGCCCGCATAGCGAGGCGCTCGTCGATGCCTGCTTCAGCGCCTTTGCGGAAAATTCCCGTATCCTCCCGATGGAAAGGGAACTCGGAGTCGACTGTTTCATGCGGGAGTGGCGCGGCCAGCTGCTGTGCTACGGCTACGGCTTCGACAAGCCGGCATATTTCGCGGATCGGCTCGCCATCGCGGCAACTTTCGCTCGCATGAAAATCCCCATGAATCTCCTGCAGGCCAAGCATCTGGTCACCCATAACGTGTTGATCGACAGGATATCGGGGAAATTCGCCGGATCGACCGGAATTTTACTCCCGGCTGTTGAATGCGTCGCGAAGCTCACCGCTCTCGATCTGTACCTTGCCGCCGAAGGCTATCGCCTGACGGAAATCAGCGAGCTGACGCACGCACTGAGCGAATCGAAGGGTGAAATATCCCACTTGCGCCACGATGCTTCCACCGACCATCTCACGGGAATGATGAACTATGCAAACCTCATGGAAGCGCTGCAGCAGCACATAGACAAGGCCCAGAACAATGCCGGGCAAGGAAAGCGCCGCCAGCACTTGTGCCTGGTGATGATCGACCTGGATCATTTCAAGAGGATCAACGATACTTATGGACACGTCATAGGCGATTTCGTGCTTCGCCACGTGGCCGGACGGATAAAGGCGGCGGTGCGCGATTTTGATATGGTGGGCCGGTTCGGAGGGGAAGAATTCGTCATCATCATGGCGGATACGGATCTGCATGTCGCCCAGAATATTGCCGAACGGGTGCGCCAGGTCGTCATGGACACACCCCTGCACCTGAAGGAATTCAGCATCAAGATCACGATCAGCCTCGGCGTAGCCATGCTGATGGAAGGCGAGCGCAAGGAAGCATTGCTCGAGCGGGCCGATACAGCCATGTATGAAGCCAAGAAGGCGGGCCGCAACCGTGTCAGGATGGCTGTCAGCCATGCAGGATCCGGCAGCCTCCCCGAGTTATAGGTTTCACTTGCCCCATCTCGACGGCAGGCAGGCCCTGCCGGATACTTCGCTCGCGCTTTGCCGATCGGCCCCGGCTGTGCTAGGGAAGCCCTGAACAAGTTTCCGCTGGCGCGACGGCGGCTTTGCGGGATAGGATGCGCGAAAGGCGACGACGCGAATGGTACGACCGCGTAGGGCGGAGCAGTCTCTTCCGAAGGAAGATGCGACCCCGTAGCGGGCTGTGAGCGTCCCGACACTATCCAGGCGCGATCTCCTGCATCCCCTCCGCTGCCCGATCCCCGCTTCGCGGGGTCCCTCGGGCTACGCTCCGGACGCACCGCCCGTAAAGTCCCGTCCCATCTGGGTTGTGGTAAAATCGTGCGAGACCGCGTAGGGTGGAGCAGTTTCTTCCGAGGAAGATGCGACCCCCTAGCGGGCTGTGGGCACCCCATGCGTACTTTGGCGGTCTGGCATTCCCGCCGCTGCCCGCTCCCCGCTTCACGGGACCCCTCGGGCTACGCTCTGGGAAGCCATGGTGTTGCGCTCCTTGGCATCGTGGTCCAAGCTACGACCTGCGTCGCGCGACCTTATGATCATCTCGATTTTACCCGCACGCGCTCAGTGAGAGCTTGTTCAGGGCTTCCCTAGTGTTTAGCCTTGCTTGTAAACCCCCGAAAAAACGAAAAGGATGACAGCAAATGACCCATTCATGCAGAGCGCTCATCCTCGGCGCTGTCTTTATCCTGTTCGCGTCCGGCTGCAGCACGACGCAAAGATATACCCAGTCGGCACGGACCGCGACCGAGCAATTGCTCGTTAGCGAGGCGGTCACAAGAAGCCTGCAGCCGCAACCCGGCGGCATTCTTCCCATGCCGCCGGGCTCATCCGTCTTGCTCGAAACCGCTGGACTGGGCGGCGGAGGTCCGGACCAGGCCCTGCTTCAGCAGATCCTGATTGCCTGGATCGGAAAACAGGGATATTCCATCCAGGGCGACGCAGCCAAGGCTTCACATCGCGTCAATGTCGTGGTGGAAGCGCTGGGGACCGAGTTCGCAGGCAATTTTGCGGGAATGCCTCCGGTCCAGAGCCAGTTCATCCCCTTCTCCCTTCCGGAATTGGCGCTCTTCAAGTCGCAGTACCAGACCGGTTACGCAAAGTTCCACCTGAACATCTATGAGCTGCCCGGAGGCAGGTTCGCGGGCTCGACCCCTTCCTTCATGGCGGACAGCTATTACAACAGCTACACTGTTCTGTTCTTCATTTCGTTTACGAAAACGGATCTCCCCCATCCGCCGGAAGTCGGTCCTTTTCGCAAATCTCTGAACAAGGCGCGGCCTGAGGACGGCTGAGACGGGCTGCGCCTTGCCGCAGTCCTGTTCTCCCAAACATCCGCGAAGGCTCATGCCTTCAGGAACTGCATGACAGGGCAGAACACCCGGGCTTGTTGCGCGCCCATTCCGGGCGCCTGCCTGCGAACGCTTCCTCTTCCGGCTGTTCGTCGTAGGGGTGTTTCAGCACCCCCATCAGCCGTTCGATGACAGAAGCATCGCCCTGCTCCAGCGCCTCGATGGCCTGCTGCGCTAGGTAATTGCGCAGCACATACTTGGGATTCGCGCGGCGCATGCGCTCGGCCCGATCCGTCGCGCCACATGCGCCCATTCCGCTCGTATCCGCCGACGGGCCCGCATCCGCTTCCAGTCGTACCCGGGCGATGTATTGCCGCAGCCAGCCGCTCAGCCGTGCGAGCTGCCCAGGTGCGAAGGCCTGGTTTTCATCGTAGAAAGCATTCCGCAGCAACCCGGCAAGTGTAATATCGTCCATCGATCCGGCAGTCCCGTCCACCGGTATGTCCATGAGGCTGCGAAAAAACAGGGTCATGTCGGTTTCGCTCTGCTGCAGCAAATCGAACAGATCGCTCAGCAGCACGTCGTCTCCTTCGAGCCCCAGCGTTGCCAGCCCGAGCTTGTCTGCCAGCATGTGGCTCCATGTGTTCTGGAACACTTCCCCGAAGACGGCCAGGCCCCGTTCCAGCTCGGCATGGTCCGAAACCAGGGGAGCGAGCGCCCCGGCAAGGCGCGTCAGGTTCCACAGCGCGATGTCCGGCTGGTTGCCGTAGCAGTAGCGCCGCCCTTGCGCATCTGTGGTGTTCGGGGTCCAGTTGAAATCGAAGCCTTCCAGCCATCCATAAGGCCCATAGTCGATGGTCAGTCCCAGGATGGACATATTGTCGGTATTCATCACGCCATGCACGAATCCGACCCGCATCCAGTGCGCGAGCAGGACGGCGGTGCGCCGGCAGATTTCCTCGAACCAGCGCACATGGATGGATGACATTGAGGATCCCGGCATGCCCAGCTCGGGAAAATGTTCGGTGATGACGTAATCGGCCAGTTGCCGGAGCGTCTCGGGTTCCTGCTGTGCAGCCAATATTTCGAAGTTGCCGAAGCGCACGAAAGAGGGTGCGACACGGCATACCACCGCGCCGTTCTCGGCTTTCGGGTTGCCGTCATAAAACATGTCCCGCACTACCGATTCACCTGTTGCGACGAGGCTCAATGCCCGTGTGGTCGGTACGCCGAGGTGGTGCATGGCTTCGCTGCAGAGAAACTCCCGCACGGAGGACCGCAGCACCGCCCGCCCATCGGCGGTGCGGGAATAAGGCGTCCTTCCTGCTCCTTTCAGTTGCAGTTCGCGATAAATCCCATCCGGGCAGAGTATCTCGCCCAGCGTGATGGCGCGGCCATCGCCGAGCTGCCCCGCCCAGTGCCCGAACTGATGCCCGCCATAACGCGCGGAGTAGGGCTCCATCCCGGGCAGGATGCGATTGCCGGCGAGCGCCTCGATTACCGGACCTGCTGCCTCCGCCGGCCGGCATACCCCGAGCAATTCGCCCACCGCGTCCGACCAGGCAAGAAGGCGCGGTGCGCGCACCGGTGTGGGTTCCACCCGCGTATAACACGCATTTTTCACCGGGCGAGGCGTATTCCGGATATCCTCGTCCGCTGGCAACCGGCGCACAAACCGGTTGTCGAACCGCATCCCGGAGAGGCATTGAAGGCTGGGCGTATCCGGGACGGTTGAACTATCCATCATGCTGCTGCGCTTGAGATTGCTTTGGCTCATGGGTATGATTTTCCCGATCTACGAAGGAATATAAGAAAGCTCGTGGAGCGTCTTCCGGAGGTTGGAGTTATTTGTCGACATGACGTTCCCCGGTAGTCACTCTACAGGGAACCGATGAAACCTGCCTTGCGAATTCGAACGGCAAAGATACGGCGGGGAGAAAAACAGGGGAGGGAAATCCATTGAAACAAGGGGACAAAAAATGCTCAAACTGACGGACTATGCTAGGCTCGCGGCCAGCGAGTACGTGCAGGAGGTAGGGCACACGGAACTGGACGCCCGCTGGATCGCGGAATTTTTCGAGGAATCGGGCGTAATGGAAGCCTACCCCGAGCAAAACCTGATCCCGTTCGCCGAGATGGTGCAGAAAGAATTGACGAAAAATGCCGAGCGCGCCAACAAGAACATGCTGCAGGCACTGGACAAAATCGCGCGCCGACCTCGCAAATCCTCCCGCTGAGAACCGGAATTCACTCCATGGCGCCGCTCTTTGCCCCTTCGAGCGAGCCTTTCACTGCGGCGGCGCGGGGGGAGTTCCCGGCGGTGGAGGCGGGATCGAATAAGCCGGCGCGGATTGGGTTGGCATGCCGGCCGGTTGGTTGCGGGGATCATTCGCGATCTGGCCGGATACCGGGACATTATGGCCCTTGCCATACATGCATTGCGTGTAGGCGATATCGTAACGCTGCTGCAGAATGTTTCCCGATGCGGTGGCCGTGCCGGTTCCCATCAGTCCGCCCGCCAGCAACCCGCTGCCTGCGCCTATGGCGGCACCGCTGCCGCCACCGAGAATCGCACCCGCGGCGGCGCCCAGTCCAGCCCCCAGGGCCGCCGTTCCCACGCCGCTATATATCGAAGCATCATTCGGCGTCTCGTTGTTCGACTGCTCGCCCGCGTATTGCCTGCAGGACATGTCGTCCTGGCGGAATTGGTCGAAGTTCTTCCCCGAACCTGGCAGCACCATCACGCTGGGGCCACTGGGAATGGTAGCGCACGAGGCAAGCAAAAACAGCGGAAACAAGGAGGCGAAACGAGACATCCAGGTCATGTTCGGGTTCGGCATGTGATTTATTCTAGTTTGGAGGCTGCGGGGCGACCTGCAGCCATCCTTCGGGACATTTCTTCACGTAGGGATAGTAACCCTCCGGCTTGCGGCAATAATACCAGTAATTTGCCTGGGGCTGCGGCGCAGGTTGGGTGGCCTGCGGAACCGGCTGCTGCTGTTGCTGGATATACACGGGCGGCGCCGCCGGCACCGTGACCACCGGAGGATAAGCATAATAAGGGGAATAGTAGGAGGGCCCCCACCCATAGCCCCATCCTCCATAGCCGCCCCATCCTCCATAGCCCCAGCCACCGTAGCCCAGGCCATAGCCCAAACCCAGGCCTATCCCCAGTCCGGGATAAAAACCGCCGCCATAGTATCCATGGTGATGATGCCCCCAGCGGGCCCATGCGGAATTTCCCGATATCATAGCCAGCGTTGCCAGTACGAGGCTCGCCAATATGGTTTTATTCACCTAAACTCCCCAGCGGCTATCGCGCGCATTTCCAGATGCATTCATACCGCTGGAGGAACGGCAGGAATGCGGCAAAGTTCAAGAATGCCCACGTGTGTATACCCTCCTCCAAACGCCAGATGAACACCTGGGTGTATACGCTCGATTAGAACATCAAACCGCTCCGGCGTTCCGTTTGCGCAGAGCGATTCCCGCTGGATCAGAACCATTCCGGAGTCAGCTACCCGGTACCTCGATGGGATGCGAGGGTTTCGCCACCGTGCACCATGATTATTTGGAACGAATCGCATGTTATCGGAAACTTGCAAAAAATGGTGAGGTCTCCTCATGCGCCACAGGATCTTTTAATCCCGGAGAATTCGGAAGGTGAATGCGAACGCCGATCCGCCATCTCTTACCGTCAAAGGAGTTGCTCATGGCCTCTTCCACCCTGTTTTCCAAGCTTGCCGCGATCCGCCATCGGACGATGGCTCTGACTGAGCCTCTTCTGGAAGAGGATTGCTGCGTGCAATCGATGCCGGAAGCCAGTCCGGTCAAATGGCATCTGGGTCACGTATCCTGGTTTTTCGAGAATTTCGTGCTGCGGCATTATGAAAAGCCATTCCGCCCCTTCCACGAAATATTCCTCACCATGTTCAGCTCCTATGATGTCTCGGGCCAGACTCATCCCGACCCCAAGCGAGGACTGTTCACCCGTCCCTCGCTTGCGGTGACGCGCGATTATGGCCGGGATGTCCTGGAACGCATGGGCGAAGTTCTGGATCGACAGCCGGATGACAAAATGTTGTCCATGCTCGCGGTGCTCGGCATGCATCATGAGCAGCAACACCAGGAACTCATACTGAGCGATATCAAGCACCTGTTGTCTCAAAACCCGCTGGATCCCGGTTACCATCAGCCGGAGGTGATGCGGAATGCACCAGAAGGCGCAGCGCCGCCACTGGAATGGCGTAGGTTCGATGGCGGCCTCGTCGAAATCGGATATGAGGGAGACGGGTTCAGCTATGACAATGAATCGCCCCGCCACAAACAATACCTGCAGCCCTATCAACTGGCTTCGCGCCTTGTCACCAATAGCGAATATCTTCGATTCATGGAAGCCGGTGGCTACGAAAACCCTACGCTCTGGCTTTCGGAAGGATGGAACTGGATCAAGGAAAACGGGCGGAGCCATCCTCTTTATTGGAGGAAGGACATGAAGGCGCGCACGGACAGTTGGCAGGAATTCACACTCAGCGGGCCGATGCCTCTTGAGGGCGATCTCCCCGTCATTCACATTTCCTTTTATGAAGCGGATGCGTTCGCGAGATGGTCCGATGCACGGCTTCCAACGGAAGCGGAGTGGGAAAATGCGGCAGCCGGACAGCCTATCGAGGGATGCTTTGCCGATAACAACCGCTTTCACCCGGCGTCCGCGGGGGCCATGGAACCAGCGGATAAAAACAGGCTGCTCCAGCTTTACGGCGACGCGTGGGAATGGACGCAATCCAGCTATTCGCCTTATCCCGGCTATAATCCCGCGCGGCCCAACGAGGAAGAACCCATGTCAAAAGTGTGGAACGAAGCCGTGGGCGAGTATAACAGCCGCTCCATGGTCAACCAGTATGTTCTCCGCGGCGGATCCTGCATCATTCCCCGGGAACGCATCCGCGCGAGTTTCCGTAACTTCTTCCCCGCCAGCACCTGCTGGCAGTTTTCCGGCATCAGACTGGCGCGGGATGCGTGATGCAGCGGGACGAATGCCATAAGTGCACCTACTTTCGCCCCGCTACCTTCATGCCTGATCCCGCCGCACCTTATAGTCAAGCAGAATGATCGAGCCTGAAGCAATGAAGGCTCCAAACCGTTCAGTGATGCTGCCCCAATGTGGTGGATTGGCGCATGTGCACCAGGGCTTCTTGAACATGCTTGGTGGCGACATCGGAATGGTTTGCCTTGGCGTGCTGTATGGCATCCTTCAAATGCTTGACCGCCTCGGACATATGCTGATGTTGTTCAGCATGCTGTTTTTCAGCAGCCTGCGCGTGCTTCAGGCTTTCTTCGGCATGCTTGAGCAGCACCTTTGCATGGCCATCCTCTCCATGCGCCTCGGCCATTCCCGCATGTTCCATCGCCTGGGCGGTATGATGTTCGGTAGCGGTGGCGGGAGCGTTCAGAAACAATACCAGAATGCCCATTGAAAGAATCGGGAATACAGGTTTCATGACGGATAACCTCCATTTGGTTGATCAACGGATCGGGTTGCCGGCAACGCGCCAGCGAGGATTTGTTCAGCATCTCTTTGAGTATAGGTCCACAAATTGATATCCGCCGGGTTTATTTTCCTCCAATCCGGAATCACCGCACTCAAGCAAGCATCGGCTCGATTTTCTGCAAATGCCTGGCGGGAACTTACCCGGAAGTTCCCCATGGGATCTATAATTTAGAGCCTGATCGGGTTTTATATCCATTACGCCCTAAATGCCTGCTATGCGCTCGAGCGCGGTGACTGGGCTCAGGCCGCGAAGCTGAGCCTTTCCCCGCCCGATCTGGCCTGGAGCAAGTTCCCGCAGGCAGAAGGTATCCTGGTATTCGCCCGCGGACTGGGTGCGGCGCGCAATGGCGACTCCGCGGCCGCACGCGAGGAGACACACCGGCTACAGGCGCTCAAAGAGGCGCTGACCGCGGCCAAAAACGACTACTGGGCGAGCCGGACGGACTTCCAGATCAAGACCGTCAATGGATGGATTGCGCTTGCGGAGAAACGCAACGATGAGGCGCTGCAGTTGATGCGCGATGCTGCGGGAGCCGAAGAGGCAAGCGACAAGCACCCGTGTGACACCGGGCAACGTCGCGCCCTCGCGCGAGTTGCTGGGTGAAATGCTTCTGGCGCTCGGGCAGCCCAAACAGGCGCTCACCGAATTCGAGCACTCCTTGAAGCGCGATCTGAACCGCTTCCGTGGGATTTATGGCGCAGCCCGCGCTGCAGAAGCCGCCGGCAGTCCTCACATCGCCCGTGAGTACTATGCCAGGCTACTGGCCCTGATCGCCGCTCGCGACACGGAACGTCCTGAACTCACCCATGCCAGGGCGTTTCTATCGATAAGATAAAGCTTGTGGCGCAATGCCGACCTCCATCCGGCAGGCTCACCAGTAACCCTTGATGAGCCATGATGGCAACCCCGCTATCGTTAGCGCGGTGCTGGCAAGTATCCCGCTTCGTGCTCCTGCCGTTCAATCGATCGCATTGAGCGCCTGCGCCACGTCCGCGATGATGTCGTCGATATGCTCGATACCGACGGAGATCCGGACCAGGCCTTCCGTCACTCCCGCGGCCTTGAGTTCCTCCGGGCTCAACTGGCGGTGGGTGGTGGAGGCCGGATGGCAGGCAAGCGATTTGGCGTCCCCGATATTCACCAGCCGCAGGATCATCTTGAGCGCATCGATGAATTGGCTGCCGGCCTGCGCCCCGCCCTTGACTCCGAAGCTCAGTATTCCCGAAGCCTTTCCCTTGCTTATCCGGTTGCATAGATCGTGGAATCGGCTGCCCGGCAGGGCCGCATAGTTGACCCATTCCACCTTGGGGTGCGCTTCCAGGTATTGCGCGACTTTCAGCGCATTGTCGCAGTGCCGCTCCATCCTCAGGCCCAGCGTTTCCAGCCCTTGCAGTATCAGGAACGCGCTGTGCGGCGACAGCGCCGCGCCCGTATTGCGCAGCGGCACGACACGGCAGCGGCCGATATAGGCCGCATTCTCGAACGCTTCCGTATACACCACCCCGTGGTAGGATGGATCCGGCTCATTCAGCAGCGGAAAGCGCGCCTTGTTCGCCGCCCAGTCGAATTTCCCGGAATCGATGATCATTCCGCCCACGGTAGTGCCATGGCCGCCAATGTATTTTGTCAGGGAGTGGACGATAATGTCCGCACCGAACTTGAAAGGCTGGCACAGGTAAGGCGTGGACACGGTACTGTCCACGATCAGGGGCAACCCATGACGATGCGCGATCTCCGCCATTCTCTCCATATCCACGATGTTTCCCGCAGGATTCCCGATGGATTCGCAAAATATCGCGCGTGTACGGTCATCGATCCGCTTTTCCATGCTTTCGTAGTCATCATGGGAAACCATGCGGACGTCTATTCCCTGCCGTGGAAATGTGTGCGCAAACAGGTTGTAGGTGCCGCCGTAAAGCTGGCTGGTACTGATGATATTTTCGCCGGCGCTGGTGATGCACTGGATGGCATAAGTGATCGCAGCCATCCCTGAAGCCACCGCCAGCGCCCCCACCCCGCCTTCCATTTCCGCAAGTCGCTTCTCCAGCACGGCTGTAGTTGGATTCATGATGCGCGTATAAATATTCCCCGCGACCTTCAGGTCGAACAGATCCGCGCCGTGCTGGGTATTATCGAACGTGTAGGAGGTAGTCTGGTAGATGGGTACCGCGGCCGCCTTCGTGGTCGCGTCGGATTCGTATCCATGATGCAATGCGAGTGATTCCAGTTTCATATTTTTCTCCATTGAATATCCGCTTCGTGACATATGCAGATGTACCGGCTGCTCCTGTCATCCCGGGCATACCGGATAGGCGGAATTCCGCCCGCCGGCGTATTATTGCCGCATCGCGCCCGTTTTGCACTCCGAATCAAACCCTTTTGGGAAAAGCACCAGGAAAGTATCAGGAATGAGAGTTTCTCAACAGGCTTCGCAACGCTGCTGGCACAACGGGGATCGTATGGTAATCATGGAGAAAGACACCCTGCGCTTTGCATCATTCATGCATCAGGAAGCAATTCAGCCAGGTGATCGATAGATTGACTTGAAAGCATCAGACCCGCCGAGGCGGGTCTGATGCCACCCTGCTGCAAAGTGCAGGGTCATATCTTGAACTGACTCAACCCATGTATTCTGAGCCGGTGCCGGTTCGGTTACAGCGGGGGATACCAGTTAAACATCGTGCTTCATGCTTCTGCGTCGCACGATGGCACCCATCAGTCCAAGCCCAGCAAGCAGCATGGCGTAAGTTTCCGGCTCAGGAATCGGGCTAACCGTGGGCGTCTGGGTAATAGTGAAAGTGTAAGTGTTGCCAGCGCCTGGATCAAACGGGTTCAAGCTGAAACTCGCATTCCCCGACTCTCCCGCCGCGAGGGTTCCGGTAAAGTTGAGATCCCGCGGGCCACTCGAATTGAAGGGAGAGGATTGATTCATGGAAGGCGAATCGAGCGTGAAACCATCCAGGGTAGATGAGTCGAAATTGGGGAATACCACACCGTCGCCCGAAGCATTCGTGGGTTCAGTGATACTGAGATGGAAGTCGCTGAAAGCAGTTGAGGTATTGTTGGTAATCGATTCGATAATATTATAAGGCCCCCCATTGCTGACAGAGTGAGCAACGGTGAAAGTCAACGTGATCGGATTGACGCTGTCAAAGACTTTGGAAAGGTCTATGCCATTGTCATTGCTGGGATTGGCAAGGATGGAAAAAGAACCCAAGCCGGGTCCACTCGCAGTGATGTCGGTTATGACAGCAGATGCGGAGGCGGTAGAAATCGATCCGCCAAAAACCAGGGCAGCGACAACTGATTTTGTTCGTATATTCATTTTCATTTGCTTCTCCATAAAGAATTAAGACATTCACCATCCGGGCAGAGCCCGGACATGTTCCTGATTCCCTCGGATCAGTGACTCTATTCTTTCATGAAATCAAATAATTAAAATAGGCCGGGTGATTGTCGCATGTAGCTCTATTGAGCTACGCGGAGTCTTCCGCATCGATATCCTTATGAAATAAAGCTCAGGGAAGCCTATAAGCAGGCAGGAATCTCCAGCCAAGCGGAAACCCATCAAGTGCAGGATCCGCTACTGCGAAGCTTATAGACGAGGGAAAGGAAAGCGGCTCAAGAGGTTTGCCTTGAGCCACTGGTTGTCACTGCTGCTGAAATCAAATTCCTGATTTCGAGTTTCTATGCATCTTCCGGACAGGTTTCTTCTTGATGTTTCAACTCGGGAATCTTCAATTTGTTCTTTTTGACTTTCATTGGGTCAAGGTTTTCAATGCTTGTCCCCATTCGCACCAGGTAATGATTCCTGCAGCCGGCGAATATGGAGGAGATGCGAATGAAAAGCGGGCCGCACCTTGGCCAGCAAGCGCTTGAGTCCATCATCCCTGGCTTGCGGCGCCAGCGTCTTGTCGATCATGTCCAGCGCCTGTTCATGGAAGGCGAGTTCATGCGCGACATAGACGCGGTCGAATGCCGCGCCGCGCAAAGGAGTGAGCTTCGCGATATTTCGCCGCCCTTCGATCTTCAGGTCCTGGCTGATGAAGCTATCCTGCTGGGTGAGCTTCAGCCTGCGCATGAGTTCGGCCGCAGACTGGCTTGCCGTCCCATGGTCGGCAATCATGCGATGCGCGAAAAAATGCACCTCCGGATCCTTGGATTTGAATTGCGCCAGCTTGCCCGCATCGATGTCGATCTCGCTGATATCGGCCACGATGGTGATGATCTGCGCATCGGTCAGCGGCGAACCTTGCGCTGCCGCCTCGAGCGCCCAGACTGCCCAGAACAACGCGAACATCAACATCTTTTTCATGGTTGCTGCTCCATTTCCGGCGCTGGAAGCGCATGGATGAAATGGGGAATGGACGCGTGTTTTCCATTTGCCTTGCCGTGCAAATCCCCCTGCCGCAAACTCGTGGCTGGCATGGCAAAGATCGCGGCGAACGATCTGCCGAAAACGCACTTCTCGAGCCCCGCATGAATCGACCGGATACCCGGTAATGAGGCGATAGGCGGTAAAAACTCTTTCCGGATCCTGGGCTCAACCATACGTCTGCGCTCCCCGCCGGGCTGTGCAGTAGCGCACATATCGGAAGATCCGCCCCTTGTTCATGCGAGAGTGCCAGCAGTGCCAGCAGTCTCTGCCGCCCCTGCCGCCGGCTGTACCTGTACTGGCTGGGTCGGAATGGGCGATCCTGCAATCAGCCTTGTCTCCTGGGGATTCATGAATTGGATGCCCGATTCACGGAAGCGCTGCAGGATACGGCGGTTGAAACCGCGCTGCACCGGCCACCGGCTCCGGTCCACGGTGCGTATTTGCCCCAGCACCGTGATCGCCGCGCCATCGACCTGATCCACACCCCATATTTCCGCATCCGCCAGGATCAGGTCTTTCAGCACGGGATCCGCCCGCATTTCCTCGCTGACTTCTCGAATGGCCTCAAACACCTTGTCGACATCCGAGTCGGCCCTCACACTCAACCTGATCGAGGCGTTGCCGAATCCCCGGTTGGTATTGGTGACTGTCGAGACGGAACTGAACGGCACGACATGCAGGGAGCCATCGCCGGCACGCAGGCGCACCGTGCGTATTGAAAGATGCTCCACCGTTCCGGATAAATCCGCAACGGTAATGACATCGCCGACCTGGATGGCATTTTCCATCAGCAGGAAAATCCCGGTGATGAAATCCTGCACCAGCTTTTGCGACCCGAAACCGAGTGCGACGCCGATAATACTGGCGCCCGCCACCAGGGGGCCGATGCTGATGCCCAGTTGGTCCAGCACGGCGAGCAGCACCACCGTGCCGATAGCAAACAGCAGGACGGTGCGCAGCATGGGCACCAGGGTTCGCAGCCGCGCGGCGCGCGCCGTATCCCCGGCCGCCGTCCACCGCTCTATGCGGCGGTACAGCGTCATGTTCAATGCTTCCCAGGCAGCGAAAGCCAAGGCACAGGTTACCGCAATCGTAGCCAGGGCGGCAGCCAACCGCCGCCCGACCGAGCCAGCCTGGAACCAGGAAAGTGTATCCACTCCCCATATCTGCAGCAACACGATAAAAGCGCTGATGGCGATGACCAGCGAAACCGCGCGAAGCGCCAGCAGGTGATAAGGACTTTGCATGGCGGAGCCCTCGTCCCGCCGCACCTGCTCCGCCTGTTCCGGCTTCTCCGGCATATTCTCGCGGTCCGCGATAAATGCGCGATCGATGGCGCCCAGCGCAAAAATCGATACCAGGCTGGCACCTACTACCACCGCCGCAGACCACCCGAAAATTTCCAGCGCGCGCTGGAAACCGTTTTCCGCGCCCACTGACCAGAGCAGCCAGGTTCCGATGATAAAAACCGTGGCGGCAAAAGGCCATGCGCTGGCTGCTGCGCCGCGCAGGCCTGCCATGGCCTGGCTTCCCGTGTCCGTTCCCCGGATGGCCGCCGCGACCTCTTTCCGGCTGCGGAACACCATGATGAGCAGCATGATGTGAACCACCAGCCCCACCAGCTTGGAAAGGGCAATTCCCGTACTCGGAATTGCCCCGGTTTGCAACGCCACTTCGGCGATAGCGGAGCCGAATACGGCCACGATGGTGATTCGCTGCAGCCAGGCGTTCACATAGGCTGCTCCCGCGTCGTTGATATGGATCAGGCGCAGCCCCTGACCGAGCGGCGATACCATGAGATGAACCACGCTGAGCACGATGCGGGTGGTCGAATAAGCACCGATGAGCGGCAGTGTCACGCTGTAGAATACCGCCGCCCGCCCGCCGAACGCATTCAGCAGTATCGTCGCCACCGCCACGAACCCCGCGAGCGGAACCAGCTCCAGCAGCCAATGCGCCAGAGCAAAAGGAAAGCGCCGCAACAGGCTCAGGTGGCGATCGGCGGCCTTGCCGGCACGAACAGCCGGCGCGGGCGCGGGAAGCAACCCGGAAGATCCAGGCGACCCGGAAGCCGCGGCTGCAGCGGAGTGCATGGCGGAAGGAAGCGTGCCGGCGGCTTCATCCTTTTTACGTTTGATCGCCTGCAGGCGGGCAGCGGCACGGGACTCGACCAGCCTCCTCGGGCGTCCCAGCACCCATCTCAACAGCCAGTCCGCCAGCAGCGCGCCACCGAGTATGACGGCAACCTTCCATAGTCCATCGAGCACTATCGCGCGGCGCTCCGCATTGCCCAGATTGTGTTGCCACCATTCACCCACCGTTTTGATTTCCAGCAGAGTATGGGCGGTCAGCCGAAGCTGACCGCCAATCACGTCCAGGCGCTTCCCTATGGCATCGAGCAGCTGGGCGATCAGGCCGCCTTCGGTCAGTTCGATAGGCGCTTCGGGTGCTTTTGGCTCAGCGGTTATGGCAGGAGCGGGGGGCGCCGGGCTGTCAGGTTCCCCGCCGTTTCGATCTTCCGTTGCCAGCGCAATGGCATTGAGCGTTTCCGCGAGCTCGGCACGTTTTTTTTCGTCCTGGAGAACGGTGAGCGCCTGCCGTGCTTGTGCCGGCGTAACCGCAGGGGAAGGCGGCACGGAGGGACTTGCAGGTGCGGGAGCCGCTACGCCCGACTCAGCCGCAATGGCGCCGCCGCTGGAGCAAAAGGTGGGCGGAAATATCAGTGAAAACACCGCCGCGACCAGCAGGCGGCTTGCTTGTCTGAAATAAAATTGGCGCAACATGAACGGCAGAAAGGCAAAAATCCGGGCGGCTTGAGCCGAAACGCGGATGGACAGAACCAGGCTATATGAGCGCTCCTGCTCTCTGGGCGGTCTTATCGGCCATGCCAATCTGACGGGAGCCTGCCGCGCCCATCCGTATGAACCAGGTATTATGCGCCTTTTCTCCACGCAATTTTGTGCGCTGTCATACATTGCGGCTGATTTCCTGCCATTTCGCTTCACCGGAAGATGGGAAGATTGGAACCAGGGCAGCGCAAGACCCTCAAGCTTCAATCTGTGGAGGTGGACTGATGAACATTGGGCACCGCATCCTCATGCACATGTTTGGCCGGCCCGCCGGCCTTCTCGGAAGGCTGGGAGGCGCTATCATGGCGCGCATGAACCGGCCGTTCGCCGCATGGGTCATCGGCCTGCTCGACCTCAAGCCGGATGACGAGGTTCTGGAAGTTGGCTTCGGCCCGGGAGCCGGCATCGAGCTTCTGGCAAAATCGGTACGGAGCGGGCATATCGCGGGCGTCGATGCCTCCAGGACGATGACCGGCCAAGCCAGGGCGCGGAATGCAAAAGCAATCGAGAGCGGGCAAGTGGATCTGAGGTATGGCTTCGCGGAGAATCTTCCGTTTGATCGAGACATTTTCACGAAAGTGCTGGCCATCAACTCCATGCAGGTCTGGCCGGACGCCATGGCCGGCCTGCGGGAGGTGAAACGGGTGATGACGCCCGGCGGGAAGATCGCGCTGGGATTTACCATCCATTCCGGGCAATCGAGAAGCGAGGTACCGGAGCTGCTTGCCGCTGCCGGCTTTGCGGAAATACGCATCGCGGAAACGGAGCAAGGATTCTGTGTGCTGGCGGTCAAACCGTGACACTCCCGGTATTTGATGCCGCGCCGAACCATCGCATCCTGGAAAGGCCTGCGTATCAGTCTTCCGCAGGCACTACGTCCAGGGCAAGTTCCCCCGCGACCATCTCCTCTGCCTCGCCGGTCCCGCGTTTGCCGGTTACCACCTGGATATCTCCCGCCCTGATGTGCCGGCTGTCGACTCCCGCTTTGCGCAGTGCATCCGAAATGGCGCGTGCGCGCCTTGCCGCCAAAGTTTCCAGTTCCCCATTGGCGAGCGGCTGGAGTTCCACCAGGCGATCGAACATCGCCCGGTAGAACTCCCGGTCCCGGCTGCCGCGGCCAAACAGGCCCAGCACCGGATTGACGCGCTGCGGTTCCCTGCCCGCCCGCTGTTTGTAGGCCTCGGCGAACTGCGGTACGGCGTTGCTGTCTCCGGAACGCTCGCGAAGCAATTGCTCCAGCGCCTTCTGCGTTTCCGCGTCGCCATATGCGATCAGGCCCAGATCTTCCTCTTCTTCCACCATACCGCCGGTGACGATCAAAAGATCGCGATGCACGTGCTGGCGGCGGAGGCTCTCGCCGTCGCGATCGGGATCATACGGTCCATGCACGGTCACGCCGACTCCCGGGCGCTGTTTCATGGCCTGCGCGAGATTATCCAGCAGTTCGCGCTGGGATGGCCCGATATCGTCGCTGCCCGGCTCGAATTCCACTTTTCGCAATTGCTCCGCATCCTCTCCGCCTGCCAATCCGCCCAGCATGCGAAACGGCGAAGTAACGATGCGACGGATCACATTCGCCAGCGCGGCCCGGATAACCTTGCCGTAATCGAAGCTGGGGTTGCCCACGTCTCCCCTCACCGGCACGGCAAGATTGATCCTGTCGTTCGGCCCCTTCAGCAAGGCGATCGCCAGGTCGAGCGGAAGATCGAGCGCGCCCGGCGCCTCCACCCGTTCGCCCAGCTTGAAATCGGCGAGCTCGATGCTGTTTTCTCCCAGGAGGTTGCCATTCACGATCTTGTAGTGCAGCGTAAGCCAGAGCTTGCCCGCGGCGATCTTGCGGCCGGCAAAGGTGGCGGAATACGGCGAAAGAGGCGGCATGCGGATATTTTCGAAGTTGGCCTCGATATCGAGAAACCTTTTCGGGTCGGAAGTCAGCAGCGTCCCTGCCGCATTCGCTTCCCCGTAATCCTCCACTTGCCCGCTCAGCCTGAGCTCTGCGCGGCTGCGAGGCGAAGTGGAAATGCCGGCAACGGAGCCCTCCAGCGCCTGCACCCGCGTAGAAAATGGCAAAACCAGGCTCATGTCGGAAAAATCGAGCGTGCCCTGCTCCACCCTCAACTGCGCGATCCGGGCACGGAAGGGCGCGTTTTTACCCTCCTTGTCCGTTGCTTCCGGCGATTGCGGCGGCTGGGATTCCGGCGCATCCTTTCCCGTGCTGCCATCCTTCAGCACCTGGTTCAGGTTCACGTTTCGCTGCTTGTCGATCGCAAGCTTCAGGCCGGGCTCGTGGAGATGGATTTCCTTGATCGAGAGCTGGTTCGGAGCCATGCTCAGGTTGATCTTTTGCGCCAGGAGCGCTTTCCATGAGATCAGGCGATCTCCTGTTTCTGTCTCGTTCATGCGGAAATCCTGGATACTCCCGCTACCCGCCACCGTCATCTCGGGGGAAGCGCCCGAGTTGTAGCTCAGTTCCGTGGAGGCAGCCAGAAACCCGGATGCAAGATCGGCTGACGTATGGCGCGCTACCGCCGGGCGCAGCGGCACAAGCGGAATACCTGTGGCATCGAGCTTGATCTTTGCCTGCTTGAAATCCTGCCCAATCGTGCCGCTGCCCTTGATGCTTCCCTTGCCGTTTACTGCAAGCTCGGCATCAAACCCGGCGGGCGAGCCGGCATCGCTGTCGATCCCTTTTATTGCGATGGATGCTGCGTCGATGTCATAAGCAACCGCAGGCATGTACGTGCGCTCGGCAAGCTGCACCTTGAACTGCTTCAGTTCCAGCGACCCTATCCGGTATTTCCATGGCGGCTCCTCGGAAACCGCGTCATCCGCGTGCTGCGATTGCAACCCTTCCCTCGATCCGGGGAGCGATGCCCTGGCAGGGCTCGTCAGCAAACGCAGGAGGCCCGCCGGGCCATCGCGGTCCCGCGTTAACGTCATGCCTCCCCCGCTCATGAGGACGCTTTCAAGCGAGACGGTCCGTGCCGCAGTATCGAGATTGCCGCCATCCAGGCGGAAGCTCCCGATCGCCGCAAGCGGCGCGGCACCTTCGGAAACCGGGACCAGCGCCACATCCTCGACCGAGAACTTCAAGGCTTGCGCTCCCACCCGCATCTTTCCGGTCTTTGCGGTACCGCTGGCGATATCCAGCATGAAATGGCTGTCGAGATTGCCGACCCGGAAAGCAAGCGGCGGCGACAGCGTACGGTCGGTGTACGCAAGCGCAGTCTTTTCGATGCTCATATTCCCGATGTGCACGCGCCATGGCCGGGGTTCATTCCTGAGTGCCTCTTCTTCCGGATTCCGGCGAACCGGCGATGGCGGCAGAAAGCCTTGCCAGTTCAGCTTGCCGTCATCCTGCATGCTCGCGCTAGCCCTCGCGCCGGAGAGCTTCAATACCGGGATGGCGATTTCCCTGTCATCCAGGGAAACACGCCCTCCTTTCATCTGCATGCTGTGCAGTTCGAGCAACGGCGCATTCCCGACCCCAGCCAGCGGCGCAATGGAAAGATCCGACAGGTCCAACTCCATGCCGGTCAGGCCAAGCGCGGCCTTACCCTCGCCGTAGGAAAACCCGTAATGCGTCGAAAGTGAGAGGATGCCGCGCGGCTCCGCCATCCGCAATTTCCCGCGAAAAAACTGCCAGACGCTGGCCAGCTTCAGTTCGCGCAAGCTTGCTTCCCCGTTCGATGTGAGCGGAACAAGCGTGGCCTCGCCCTTCCATGCCAGCATGCCCCCGCCGGGAATGTGTGCTTCTAGCATGTAGTGTCCCTTGCGATCCGGCGCCGTGCTCAATCCCGTGAGCGTAAGGTTGATGGGCGAAAGCGTGACGGCGGCTCCCGATGCATCTTCGGAGAAATCGCTGAAATGCACGCTGCCGCCGCTCAGCGACACACGTTCCAGCGCTACGCTGGGAGGCGGCAAAGGCTGCTCGCTGGCCTTCTGCTCCTTCTGTTCCTTCTGCTGCTTGAGGCGCTCCATGACCTCCATGATATTCAGCCGGCGCTCGCGGTCTATAGCCAGGGAGAGTTCCAGGCCGTCCATTGCCACATCCGCGAACGTCCAGGTTCGCCTGAAGATGCTCGACAGTTCGAAGTCGACATAAAAACGATCGAGCTTCAGCAGGGGTTGGTCGGGAGTATCGTCGAGCTGAAGCTTGGATACCTCCAGCGTGAACAGGTAGGGATTGATGCGGACATCGCCTACGCTCGCCCGTTTTCCGAGATATTGTTCCGCATAATCGGGAATTGCGCGCGCCATCCAGGAAGGCGCAGCCAGGAAGCCTGCCAGCGTATAGGCCAGCAACAGCGCCGCGCAGGTCCAAGCCGCTTTCCTGAAATGGGGATGAGCAATAATCCAGTGCATATGGCCGCTGGTTTACGGGTAGCGCAGAAATTATTATAGCCAAGGATGGCATTGCGCAATGCGGCCTTCCCCCTTTCTTTGCCAGATTCGCCCCCCCTGCTGGCTTGCCATCGCTCCCGGCATTCCCGGATAGAGTGCTTCCTTTTTTGTCCTGGCTGATTGTTCCAGATAGGTTCGCCAGTTGCCGAACCCTCGATCCGCCGCACCGGCCATGACGTAGTGTTCACACAGGAAACCCGGTACGGCAGCCACAAGTGCGATGGCGCCTATAGGTTATAAGTGCCCATTCAGCGGCAGGCTGGACCAGGAAACCATGCTTCCGACATGCGATTCTTTCGGTTTCGCGAACTGATCCCATGTAGAAAAACGCTACCCCTCACGTACTTTAGTACATGACGAAGTGGCTTACATGTTCAAAACCTTCAGGCAGGTATATCACTTAAGATCATGGATATATGTATGTTTTATACATGGCATATTATTTGCTTTATAGAAAAACATCTGAAACAGCACAAGAGCCAACCATGCAAAGCAATGGCATTAACCAATCGGACAGTTTCAGGTTCATCGTTTCAAAAATAACCTCATCCTGAAGGGATTTTTCAACCCGACAGGTATTTACATGGCTCATCAATTGATGAGATTAAAGACTCGGGAGGCCGATTAAGTTATGAGTAGCGAATGGATTAAACACGATAGTGCACCCTGCCCGGTACCCACTGGAACAATAGTCGATATCCGGTGTAAAAATGGCTATGGGTATTATGGAGTTGCGGCTGGCATCAAATTGGAAGCTTTATCGCTCTTCTGGCAGGGAAGCGGTTCCGAGTTTGACATTATCGAATATAGGATTAGAGAAACACTGGAGCGGCAAATCGAATTGGATGAAGAAAACAGCCGCAGGCAATAAACCTTGACGCAAGAATACTTCCCTACCCCAACCTTTGAGAATATCGAATAATGAAAACCACCTTCGGACCCTATACCGTGCGCATTGGAAAATCGCTCGCCCCATCGAGCTGGCTGGTAGAGGCATCGTACGGAAAAAAGGGCTACACCGCACAACACACGCTAACAAGCCCGTGCGCGGTCATTGACGCCGAACTCTACGGTTCAGTCGTCGGTACCGTGCTGGTGAGATTGGACTCGCCCGATGGGCTGTGCGCTGATGAAACATATGCATCCGAACTCGAAGCCATGCGGGCTTCCGGAGGCAAACTGGCCGAGCTCACAAGATTCGTGATCCTGCCCGGCCAGCCCACCTTCGCCATCATGGGCGCCATGTTCCACTGCATTTATTACTACACCCGCATGCTCAACGACATGACTGACCTGATTTGTGAAGTGGTTCCCCGTCATGTTGCGGGACAGAAACGGCTGCTGGGATTTACTCCGGTGGCCGGACCCAAACCTTGCAACCGTGTCGGTGCGCCAAATGCGGTTTTGCTGCATAGGACCCTGGAATCCGATATGAGCGGAAGTGCCTCATGCGGATGACATGCGGAAAAACACGCAGGCAGCCCCTGGTTGGCGGCGGGCGCCGGGCTGCCCTCGCATCAGATTCACGCCGTGGATTGCGGGCAGGATATTCGCTGGCGCCGCCTCGAATTCTGCCTCTCCCGGATCCGGAGATAGGGTGGATTGTGTAAAGAGAATTTATAGCCTGCCCTTCATCGCCTTTCCATAGGGATGTAGGGTTGCAAACGATAAAAAAGGGTCAAATTATTGTGCAAGCAATCCGGTTGCGGAAGTCTCCAGATCGAGCAACAGCCTTTTTGTTCCGATTCCTCCCGCAAATCCCGTGAGGTCGCCGGATGTGCCGAGCACGCGGTGACAGGGTGCGACAATCGAGACGGGATTTTTTCCGATAGCGGCACCCACGGCCCGCACCGCTTTCGGGTTCCCGATCTGCAGTGCGATTTCCCGGTAGCTGCGGGTTTCCCCAAAAGGAATGGTCAGCAGCGCCTCCCATACTTTTCTTTGAAATTCGGTCCCCACAAATTCCAGTTCGAGCTCGAAGCGGCTTCTTTTCCCCGCGAAATACTCGTTCAGTTGCTGTTCCGCTTTGGCGAGGACCGGGTTGTCCCGCTCTTCGCGCATTGGGCCGAGCGGCACGCGGTTCGGCTTGTCGTTTTCCCACAGGATGGCGGAAAGCTTGGAGTTGTTTGCAACAAGCGTCAGTTTGCCGGCGGGCGAGTCGATGATCTTGCAGGCATATGGCATTTTCTGGGCTCTTGCCTGGTTTGTAGAAAGAGGAGCCAATTTACCACGGTTCTTCCTGCCTATCCTGGATCTTGAGGATAAATTCGGTAAAGACTTCGGGAACCAGGCATGCGCAAGCCTGATCGGCAATTCCGGCCGCGAAACCTTCACCGCTTCTTTTCCCGCTCTTTTTCAGGCGTATCGGAAGCAGGGTTTTCCGAAGCCACGATATCCGAGGGGATGCCTCGCCGGTCCGTGTCCTTGAGGCCGGCTTCGGTATCCTTCTTCGCCTGGTCAATGACTTCCGGCGACTTCTCGTTCTCATTGCCTTTGCCGGTTGCGTGGCGACGGGTGGTCTCGTCGCGCTCATGCGGCATCATCATCTGGTCATCCGCGCGCTCCTTCGATTCACGTCCAGGGTAAGGATTGTTCAGTTGCACCGGCTGGGTCAGCATACGCTCGTTTCCACGTTCCTCCTGTGCGGGCTGGTTCTCCGCGTTCATCCAGCTGTTTCCAGGCCTGGATTTTTCACGACGCTTTTTCGGGTCTTTGTCATGCTGGTTTGTCACTTTCCGCCTCGATGCATGAATTAGGGAATAGGTTCGCCTTCAGAGAGCGATGATCGCGCGTTGGCGCCGCAACGGCTGTGCACTGCCGCACATTAGGGCCTGTTAACACGCGTTTCACGCCCACGACGATGACGGATTTCAACCGGAACGAGGCACGAGCCGCGCAGCAGAGTAAGCTCTGCAAGCGGCGAGCAACGATGGATTGGGTGAAATTCCGTCCTGTCCCTCCGGATTGCGCACGAAAAAACGCGGGTGTGGCGTTGCAAAGCTTGGACATAGGCTCACTATGCCCCGCACTTTGCGCCTTGCCCTCACGCCTTTTCGCACAGCAGGTGGACAAATACGCCGGGATCGTGAATTTCATCTTGAATTATGCCGGCGCAGCCCCATAAAGAAGAGATTGATGCCGGAAACGCACCGGCCGCTCATCGGGAACCTGGATGGAATACAAGGATTATTACAAAATCATGGGGGTGGCGCGCGATGCGCCGCAGGAGGACATCAAGCGCGCCTACCGCAAGCTCGCCCGCAAGTATCATCCCGACGTAAGCAAGGAGGCGGACGCGGAAGCGCGCTTCAAGGAAGTCGGCGAAGCATATGAAGTACTCCAGGACCCGGAAAAACGCGCCGCTTATGACCGGCTGGGTTCCAACTGGAAGGCGAACCAGGAATTCCGTCCTCCTCCGGACTGGAATGCAGGATTCGAGTTTTCCGGGCACGAGTTCTCGCAAGCCGATGCGGCGAAGTACAGCGACTTCTTCGAATCATTGTTCGGGGGAAATTTCCGCGCAGGTTTCGGCACCCAGCACGGCGGGCCGGGCAGCCACGGCAGGGCCGAGGCATTTCATCGGCCGGGCGAGGACCGGTATGCAAAGATCCTGATCGGGCTGGAGGACGCCTATGAGGGTGCGACCCGCGCAATCACATTGCAGATTCCCCAGGTGGATACCAGTGGTCGTGTCTCCACACGCGAGCATACGCTCAACGTAAAGATTCCGAAGGGCATACGTGCGCACCAGCAGATCCGGCTGGCCGGGCAGGGCGCACCCGGACATGGGCAGGCACCCGCTGGCAACCTTTACCTGGAGATTGAATTCCATCCGCATCCGTATTATCGTGTCGATGGCGCCGATGTGTATCTCGATCTTCCGGTGAGCCCCTGGGAGGCTGAATTGGGAGCTACCGTGAAAACGCCCACGCCCGGTGGTATCGTCGACCTCAAGATACCGCCTCGCTCGGCCGCTGGCAAAAAACTCCGGCTGAAAGGGCGCGGCATTCCGGGAAAAACCCCGGGGGATTTCTTCGTCGTCCTGCAGATCGCGCTGCCTGCCGCATCCACTGAAGAGGACAAGGACATCTATCGCCGCATGTCGGAGCATTTCAAGTCCTTCAACCCCCGCGCTGGACTCGGAGTAGCGGGATGAAGGACGAAAACGGACACCAGGGTTCATCGCGCCGGTCAGCGAGGGCAACCCCCGAACTGAGCGGCACTCTCCTGGATGATCAGTATCTGCTCACGGTGGAAGAAATCTGCCGGGTGTGTTCGGTGCGGATCGAATATATCGAGGAACTGGTCGAGGAAGGCTTGATCACGCCGCAAGTGGAGCAAATGAATGCTGGCGGCGTGGGAGGAAAGCATGAGCCGCGCTCCTGGCGCTTTACCGGCATGCATATGCGCCAGGCACGGATTGCCGCGCGCCTGCAAAGCGATCTGGGAATCAACCTTGCAGGTGTGGCGCTCGCCCTGCAGCTGCTGGACGAAGTCGAGACCCTGCGCAGGCGGGTGAAACCGATCGATGCCGCATAATTCCGCACGAGTAATCCCGCATGAGCTTTACGGAACTTCGGGGCTGCGGGACCATCGGCGAAAATCGAATTTTACGTTGCGAAAACCAGAAGGCCACACATTCAAGAGGAATCCCATGAATATCCTTAAACGTCATCTCCTGCTAAGCCTCGCCATGGCAGCCTTTTCCGGCTCCGTCGCAGCGCAGGATCTCGGGCAGATCACCAATACGCTGGGTGGAGCCGCGGGCGGCATGCCCTCGCTGCCGGGGCAAGGGTCGCTGGGAGCGGCCGGATCTCTCGGTTCGCTCGGCTCGCTGGAGTCGATACAGCCCGGAAGCATGGGCAACGCTGCCGGCATTATCGGGTATTGCGTCAAGAACAACTACCTCGGCGGAAGCGATGCGCTCCCTGTCAAGGATCAGTTGATGGGCAAGCTCGCTGCCAGCAGCGGCCAGCCTGCCGAAAGCAATCCGGATTATGTCAATGGCACCAACGGCATCCTGAGCGGCAGCAGCGGGCAGACTCTGGACCTGAGCACGGCCGGCCTGAAAGCTGCGGCAGCGAAACACGTGTGCGGAAAGATACTGGACCAGGCCAAATCCATGTTCTGACAAGCCGCCCGGAAACTGACGGGTTAATGGGGAGCAGCGCAGAAATGAACGGTGGTTTGGCACGCTCTTCATTCGTCTGTATCGCAGCCCCATCCAAAAGCTATTCGATGCTTGACTGCTGCGGGACATCAGCCTGATGCCCCGCCTCGGGATTTCCATATCACCCCCGATAGTCCGCCTGACTCATTTACTTGATGAGTGATGGGGCCTAGACTGAGCATTCCCATCCCATTCCTTGCCACAGGGCCACACGATGGATACCGCACTTGAATTCCGCGGCTTTATATTCGCCGTCGCCGTCGGTATGGCTTTGGGGTCCATGTCCCCGGCCTTCGCCTCCTCAGGTAGAACGGCTGCCTATCTTGTCGACCTCAATAGCAAGCAAACAACCAATCTGGGGAGCTTTGGAGGGCGAGATACCTATGCCTCTGCGATCAATGATGCCGGACAGGTGGTGGGCGGGTCCGGCACTGTGGAGGGGGAGTTTCACGCTTTCATTACTGGTCCCAACGGCGTGGGCATGACTGAACTGCTCGGCACACTCGGCGGAAATTATAGTAATGCTTTGGGCATCAATGATGCCGGGCAGGTCGTAGGCCTTTTTACTACAGCGGAAGGAAAGACTCACGGTTTCATTACCGGCCCCAACGGCGTAGGCATGGTCGATTTAGGTGCATCGCTAAAGCCCAATGGAATTAACAACTCGGGGCAGGTGGTCGGAACATACTGTCTGGATCCCTGCCCGTATCCGCATGAGCAAAGCGCTTTCATCACCGGTCCGAACGGCATGGGTGTCACGTTTCTGGGTACCTTGGATCAGGGGCACATCGAGGGCTCCCGTGGTTTTGATAGTGTTGCTTCAGCAATCAATGATGCCGGGCAAGTAGCGGGTTATTCCGGGGCAGGATTCCAACATGCCTTCGTTACCGGCTCCAACGGCGCAGGCATGATCGACCTCGGCACCCTGGGTAATGGATACAGAAGCTACGCTTACGCGATCAACGATGCCGGGCAGGTGGTGGGTAGTTCCGAAGTGGTCGACTCGGCTTCGTACACTCATGCTTTCATCACCGGCCCAAATGGCGAGGGCATGACAGATCTCGGCTCACTCGGCGGATATCTTAGCGAAGCTCGTGCAATCAATGATACCGGCCAGGTGGCGGGCTTCTTCTTCGCTTCTGGAGACAGAGAGAATCACGCTTTCGTCACAGGCCCCAATGGCGAGGGCATGGCAGATCTCAATTCCCTGGTGAGCGTGCCGCACACACTTCTTCTGACTAGCGCCGCAGGAATTAACGACCACGGGCAGGTCATCGTTCAAGCAAGCGCAATTCCTGAACCTGAATCCTATGTGCTGATGCTAGCTGGTCTGGCCCTGGCCGGAGTCATGGCAAGACGACGACGGATTCCAGCCGGATATCCCCTGACAAGGGATTGAATTTCCTAGCCCTCCCCGCACCATCCTCCGCGAGCTGAAGAGCTTGAAATGTCAGTCTTTTTTAGTCTTGCTTCCTCCCTCGGCCAGCCCTTGAAAAGATTCCGGCTGGCGAACGTTTCCGCGTTCGCCAGCACCGGAGGCCTGGCGCGCCAGAACCTTATCGATGCGCTTGCCATCCATATCGACGACTTCGAAGGTCCAGCCGCTCCATTCGCATCGATCACCGGTACTGGGCAAGCGCCCGGCAAGCAGCATGACCATGCCGCCCAGCGTGTTGTACCTTCCTTTTTCTTCATCCGGCACTTCGTCAATGCCTAGCCGGTCCTTCAATTCGGGTATCGGAATAAAACCGTCTATCAGCCAGCTGCCATCATCCCGCTGCACGGCCCAGGCATCTTCAGGCCGCCGGGGCGTGAATTCTCCCGTAATCGCCTCCATCACATCGTGAACGGTGACGATTCCTTGCACCTCTCCATACTCGTCTATGACAAAGGCGAGATTTGCGTGGGAATTCTTGAAGTTTTCCAATAGCTCCATCCCCGTCAGCGACTCGGGGACGAACACAGGCGGCTGCAAGTTCTCCGTTACGTCCAGTTTCTGGTTATTGAGCAACTGGACAAGGAATTGCCGGGAGCTTGCCACGCCCAGCACTTCCCCCCAACCCCCCCTTATCACCGGAAAACGGGAATGCTCCGAAAACTCCATGCGTTTGAGGCTATCGGGCAAGGGGTCTTCGGCATCGAGATAGGCCACGTCGCTGCGCGGTACCATGAGCGAAACGATCTGGCGGTCGTCCAGGCGAAAAACGTTGCGCACCATCTTGTGCTCCTGGTGCTCGATCACTCCCGCTACCGAACCTTCGTCGAGCATCAGGTTGATCTCCTCCTGCGTAATCGTGGGCCCCGGTTTTTCCTTGACCCCGAAAGTGCGCAACACCAGCCGGGTGGAGGCGGCCAGCAATTTGACGAAGGGCATGGACACGGCCGCCAGGAAGAGCATTGGCCGAGCCACCAGGCGGGCGATCGACTCCGGGTTGATCTGCCCCAGGCGCTTGGGCACGAGTTCCCCAAGGACGATGGAAAAATAGGTCACGCAGACCACCGCGGATGCCGTGGCAAAATAGCCCGAATAAGGAGGCTGCATTCCCATGCTTTCCAGCCACCTGCCGAAGGGCTGCGCCAGCGCCGCTTCCCCGATGATCCCGTTCAGCAGGCCGATCAACGTGATGCCGACCTGCATGGTTGAAAGAAACCGGTTGGGATCTTCACCCAGCTCGATTGCTGCGGAAGCCGCCTGGTCTCCCGCCTGGGCCATGTTTTGAAGTTGAAGCCTGCGCGCGGTGATCAACGCAATCTCCGACATGGCAAAAATCCCGTTGATGAGGATAAGTGCGAACAATAGCGTGATTTCCATGGTTCATCGCAGTAGAAAATTGAAAGGGTATCGCCCGCTGAATCGGATAAGCGGGCAAAGATCGAAGTTTTGCCGAAAATTGCTTCCGTCCCTCATTTATAGCCGGATTTCGGCTCATTGGCTAAGTTTCTCCAAGTTTCTTTTAGCCAGCCATGATTTTGCAAAAACCTGTCCTCCGCTTGTCGCTCTCATCGCCATTTTCTATAAATTTCGCTATGCTGCTGGAATTTCTTTTTCATTCACGGGGCTGCCAGCGGCACAGAAGGAGCAACCTCGGTATTTCCACCCGCCGCCTGCTCTGCGCTATCGATCCGGCGAGCAAACAGCATGGATGCCATATGAATGCCCGAAGTGAGAGAAAAAATGGAAAAATTCAAAATCCGGATAAAACAGTGAGTGCACGGGATGGAAACCGCTCACCGCAAAAAACCTCGACTCTGGCACCGGATACATTGTGGATACATTGGCGAAACTTCACGGTAAGGGAAAATATGGTAAACAGTCGTATCGCCTGCGTAACGGTCATTTTCCTGGCACTGTCGCTGCTGCCGGGATGCGCTTCCAACCGCGCCACCGCGTCACTCACGCCGAGAACCAATCTCGCCGGGATAAGCACGCTATACGTGGTGAAATCACCGGAAGATGAGCGCGACATCAATGAATTGATAAAAGCCAGCCTCGTCCGGAGAGGTTTTGCCGTAACCACCGGAACCCACGGTAAATCGGATACCAAGGCGGATGCGCTGGTGACCTATGCCGATAAATGGTTCTGGGACATCACCATGTACATGCTGGAACTCACCATCATCCTGCGGGATCCCGCCACCAATTTCCCGCTCGCCACCGGCAATTCATATCACACCTCGCTCACCAGAAAATCGAAGGAAGAAATGGTCGAGGAAGTTCTGGATAACATTTTTAAAACGGCTTCAAAATAAACTTTACTTTTAAAAGAAATAAAATGGACGGATCAAACCCATGACTTCTGGCAGAAGGATTTTCAGCACATCGGCGATATCATTGATCGGTTTGCTTCTCTTGCTCGGCGGATGCGCCTCGCCCGCACGTTATCAGGCCATGGTTCCTTCCGACTTTCAGGCAGTAAAAAAACACGCTGCAACCGTAAAAGTAGCCACGGCCGGTGGGCGCGAGACCGATGCGCTGGGCAAATCCCAGATTTCCGACGCCGAACTTGCTAAGGCGCTGACCGAAGCGATCACCGAGTCCCGGACTTTTTCCCGGGTGGTGCAGGATAGCGGGGCAAACTATCTGCTCACCGTCAGCATCATCAATATCGAACAACCCTCTTTCGGCCTCTCATATCAAGTCAAAATGGAAGCGGGCTGGACGCTGAAGCGCGTGGAAACGGATACGGTCGTATGGCAGGAGTTGATTGTCTCAGAATACACCGCCACGCCGGGCGACGCCATCGCCGCGGTAAAACGGCTGAGGCTAGCTACCGAAGGCGCAGCAAAAAACAATATCGCGGAGGGTCTTTCCCGGATATCGAAGCTATCGCTCTAGCCGGTCCCTCATTACTCGATGCCATAATGCCGCAGTTTTGCATAGAGGAGCTGGCGGCGAATACCGAGGCGACGCGCCGCCTCGGCGCGGTTGCCGGCTGTTTCGGCAATGACGGTACGAATCATGCTCTCTTCGAGCTGCGCCAGCGCCATGGGAAGATGACGAGCCGGGCGCATTGCTCCCGGCGACATAAGCGGAACGGCGGCGGTTAGCCCGAGATCAGTCACTTCGATGGAAGCGCCCCGGGCAAGAATGCTCGCGCGTTCGATTACATTGCGCAGTTCACGCACATTACCCGGCCATGAATAGGTTTCAAGGCCATGCCGGGCCTCTGCCGACAGCGTTTTCGGCATATCACTGGCAAGCACAAGAAAACATTCTGCCAGCGCGATGATATCTTCGCGCCGCTCACGCAATGGCGGCACTGGAATATTGATGACATTGAGCCGGTAAAACAGGTCCTCGCGAAAGCTGCTGGCTGCGACCTGCCGACGGAGATCGCGATGCGTGGCGGCAAGCAGGCGCACATCGACTGCCTGCGGCCGCTCCGCACCCAACGGGAGGATGACGCCTTCCGCGAGCACGCGCAAAAGCTTGGCTTGCAGGTTCGCGCTCATATCGCCAATCTCGTCGAGCAGCAGTGTTCCACCGTCCGCTTGCGCGAAAATACCGGTGCGGGAAGTGGTGGCTCCGGTAAAAGCGCCACGCACATGGCCGAACAGTTCGCTTTCAAGCAAATCCTGCGGAATGGCCGCGCAATTGATCGCTACAAAAGGACGCGATGCACGCCTGCTGTGCCGGTGCAAGGCGCGCGCGACGATTTCCTTGCCGCTACCGGTTTCCCCGGTAATAAGCACCGTGGCTTCGCTCGCTGCCGCGCGCCCGATCAACTTGACCGTTTCCCGCATGCGCTCGCTGGAGGCGATGAATTCACCTTCATCCACCTGTGTTGCGCACTGGGCCGCTGACCCGCGCGAGGCCATCGCCGCCAATAGCATGCCTTCGACCGTACGGCGCCCTATTGGCTTCGCGAGATGCTCGAAAGCACCCAGTTTCATAGCCTCTATCGTATTATCGACGCTGGTATAAGCGGTCAGCATGATAACCGGTGGCGCTTCGCCCCCAAGCTTGTGCCTTATTGCGCGCAGCACTGCAATGCCTGTCATGTCGGGCAGGCGGAAATCAAGAAAAATGGCGTCGATTGCGCCATGCTCCAGAAGCGCCAGAGCCTGTTCGCCTTTGGCCGCTACGATTGCCTTATAGCCGAGGCTCGATACCGTTTCCGCCAGGCTTTCACGGAAACTGGCGTCGTCGTCGATGATCAGGACGTTTGCCAAGGAATTTCCAGTTCGAAGCAGGCGCCCTCGGGCTGCCAGATATATCGGGCCTCGCCCCCATGGGCGATGGCGATTTCCCGTACCAGCGCCAGTCCCAGCCCTACACCGTCCGTGCGCCCGGAAACGAATGGCTCGAACAGGCGGGGCTCCATGCTGGCATCCACGCCTACGCCCGTATCGCATACTTTCAGACGCATGGCGGCATCGCGTGCGTTTTCGCTGACCGCCACCGTAACCATGCCACCGCGCGGGGTATGCTGCAACGCATTGGCCACCAGGTTGTCCAGCGCCCGGCCGAGCGACTGCGCATCGAAACGCCACATCTCGAGATCAGCCTGCGCCCGCAACTCGACCCCCGCGGCTGCGCTGCGTTCCGCGAAAGCTTCCAGACGCCCTGCAAGCCAATCCGCAACACGCACTTCGGCAGCGTGGACGCGAACCGGTTCGGCTTTTCTGAGCATTTCCTTCACGGTCGAATCGAGACGCTCGATTTCCGCCAGGATGAACTTCAGCGCGCCTTGCTGGCTATCCGGCAGCGCCAGCGCGTTCTCCGCCTTGAGCCGCATCGCGGCGATGGGATTGCGAACTTCATGGGCTACCACCGCCGTCATCCGGCCAAGCGCCGCGAAGCGTTCCAGATGTGCGAGTTTCGCGCCGAGATCGGCGGTTCGGGCGCGTTCCGCGCCAAGCCGGGCATAAAACCGGTTGAACGCACCGACGATGCGATCGAGTTCGGCATCCCCCGTGGCGGGAATTTCCCTTGGCATGCTGCCTGGGTATTCACCAAGCGCCTGCTCAACGCGGTTGAAACGCTGGCTCCAGTCATGCAGACTGAAACCCAACCAAATGCCTGAAATGACGACGAATCCGAGCAGTAGCCCGAGCCCCCGGTTCAATTCGTCGTAGGCCTGGCTATAGGCAGCAGGCGAACGGGACATGGCCCAGGCCGCCAGACCGCCTCCCCCGCCTCCCGCCAGATTCAGTGGGCAGGCCGACAGCAGCACCGTTTCCCGGATTCCAGGGATCAGATCGGAAAGGGGCGAGCGTCCCGCAATGCTGTCATGAGCGAGTGTTGCGATACGCTTCCGCTCAGTCGGCGGAACGTCTTTTTTTTCTTCGCTGCCGGCATGAGTGGGAAAAGCGTATGCGACGAACCCGTTTTCATCCTCCCAAAAACCGCCTTCAATCCCTGGCAGTGTGACCAGCACCAGACTCAAAATCCTGCTCATCACCGCAATGTCCACCGCTCCGTCGCTAAATTGGGTCGCCCGCGCATATCCGGTCTCCAGTTCAGTGCAGGCCCTGCGGGTTTGCTCGGCGGATTTCTGTATCTGGGCTTCACTACCAAGCTGGTATACATCGCGTATCAGATAAGCGAGCGTCCCGCTCGTCGCCAGCATGACCAGCCAGAGCAGCAACAATCGCCAGCGAAGCGCAAGAGCAAACCGCATGCTGATTCCCTGTCCCGGATACCTCAATTGAACGTAGAAATGGATTTGATTCTGATATTGACGAACTCGCGCAAGGCTCCTGTTTCGAATTCGAAAACAGCCTCGACAAGCCCGGTTTTCGATTCAGGATGGGAAAAAAATATTTCCAGCAGCGTCTCCCTGCTCCGGTAAAGCTCTTCCACCATCAAGACCTTATACCCCGGATAATGAGTGGACAAGGTTTTCTCGATTCTTGTCCGCACTTCGCGCGGCACGTCGGAAAACCGGATTTTCTTTTGCTCTTCCAGCACCCTGCCCTGCGCATCATAATTGATGGTGAACTGATTTCCCCCTTTTTCGTAATACACATCATAAGTAGTGATGCCAGCCTTCTGCTTGCGTTTATAGGTGAATTCCTGTTCGTCATATGCTTGTCCTTTTGGCAGGGCCAGTAAAACCGGCTGCGGCAGGTCGCCGCGGCGTATGGTTTCTTCGACTTCCGTCGCTTCGGCTGTTCCGGGGGCAACCGGAATGCGTGCCATAGGAACGGAAGGAGTGGCAGGGCTGATGGTACAAGCGCCGCATAACAGGGCGGTCGAAACGACAAGAATGGCAGCGAGCCGCAGGGTGGGCCTTTTGCCGCCGCATGATGCATCAATCCGCATTGAGCCGCCTCGTTCTGGACGAAATGGAATGGGAAACGTGCCATGCCGAGGCTTCAGTCAAAATTATGTGACCAGCTGAATTGCAGCAGATTGAAATAGCGTATGTCATGCTTGTCGACGATCACTCTTTGCAGCAAGGGCCCCACTTCAAACTTGCCGTGCTTTGCGGTCTGGTAGCCAATACCCGCGTACGTCCAGTTTTCATTATATGTTGCCCCGCCAGCCCCCGACGTGATGAAATAAAATTCGTTGTATGTATTGAAATAGAATTCCCCGTTGTTCAATTCTTCGCCCTGCAACGGCACCATCACGCCCAGCTGGTAACGAAGCCTCGTGCCCAGGAACTTTTGCTCCGGCGCCTTATCATGGATAAACCGTTGTTCGAAGCGCACCCGATTGGTCACTAGGCCAAAGCCAAAATCGGTTTGGTAGACAACCTGCTGGAAAATGCGGTTTTCGTTGACGAAATTATCGTAAATCGGGCTGGTCCGCTGATAAATATAGCCCAGAAAAACAAAATTGAGATTAGGGCTGTACTTGTAGGTGGGGCCGATCAGCAGATAATTCTGGACATTGGTGGGAGGCTGCTCTCCTCCATAAGCCTTATCAACCAGGTTTGCATTTTCCGAGGTGAAGATGTTGAGATCCCATCGGTCCAGCACCTGTTTGGTGAGGGATATCTGGGTTCTGAATTCGTAGAAATAGTGCGTGTCGTCAGCGCAGGAACCGCCGCTGAAAATGAGAAAGGCCAAAAATAAAACCAGTCTCATGCTCTCTGCCGATATCCGAAATGGAACAGGGCTACTCGAGGATTCATGTGGATGCTGAGCAGCGGGCGAGACGGCTCGCCTCAAAGCAAACCACTCGTCTATCCTCTCCGTGGAAACGCTGGTGTCCATACCGTGACGTCAGTCCGTCCGGAGTCAGTGAAAAGACCGGGAAGGAATCAATGGCTCGGGCGATACCGCAACTGCATTGATGGTAGATGCCTCGAGCGAGCTGCCATAACGGGTCTCGGTACCCAAGCCCTTTGCGGCAACCTGTGCTCCTGGATGGAGCATATGGATATCAAAGGAAGTGTTGAACTGGGTGCCTGAAGGAATTTTTCCCAGCAGACGAATATTGGCGCCATTGTCCAATAAGACGATTTTGGGTTCACCGCGCTTTCCGGTCACCACCCTCTCGATTTTCCCGCTTACGCTCAACTCCTCCAGCTCTGCCCTGCGCAGCTCCCTGGGCATGACTTTGCCGTTCCATGCCGGCTTATGCCGCAGCAAGGTGCGCTTGGTTTCGATGTGGGTTATGGAACAGGCTTCGAAGCGCTCGCCTTCAGGTGCGCCGGCAAGTGCAACGGCATCACCAGGCTTGACCAGATCCGCTACCTCTGCCGACATGTGCGGTGGCAAGCTCACCAGCAGGCCATCATCAAGAAACAATCCATCGACCTCGCCGAATGGATTGATGAGGTAGTGCGCTATCGTACCTTGCCTGCCCTCCGTGCCCTGCTTATCCCTCCTGCCCATCTCATCCATCCGGCAGCCAGATGGATGCATATGCGCCTCGTTACGAGAGAACGCGGCGGGTGAGAAAGAAACAAAGATCGCGAGCGTGAATGCAAGATGGGAATTCCTGAGTGCTTTCATGATGCCTCCGGTTTATTGACGAATCGAAATAACCTGGAGGATTAATATGCAAGTGGTATGCCAATGATTAATCTATTGAGAAACAAGGAATTAGAAAGAAGAAAGCTCTAAACCCGCCCCCTTTGGCGGACAGCCTCGTGTCCTCTTGGGAGACACCCCTGGAAACATCATTAAGCAATTCATTTGAAGCAAGAGGGAGCTTTGACGGCAGCCGCCATGTCAGGCTTAGTTAAGGACCTATCCCGAAGGCAGAGGCGCAGCTACCTTCCGCAGGTACGAAAGAAATCTCGCCGGAGAGTCTTCAGATGGTGAGAACTATCCCCCATGGATTCAGTCACATAGTGTTCCTGGCAGAATGAAAATTTCCGTGAAAAACCTCAAGCATTTTTTCTTTTCATGCCTCGCCGCCGCGATGGTTGCTCTGGCCTTTGCAGGGCCGGCAGCAAGCTTCGACGGCGGCGCCGGAGATGGAGGAGGTGACGATGGCGGGCTCGACGAAGGCGGCGATCAGGGCGACCACAGCCCGGATGGGGACGGCCATGCCGACGACGGCGGAGGTAATCACGGCCAGGAACATCATGGAGGCCACGGCGGAGATCGCCACCACGGCCATCATGTGGGCCATCGCGACTACTATGGGGGATATGGATGGGGATGGGGCCCGGGCTTCAGTCCCTACGGTTTCGGCGCGTTCGGCTACTTCCCTCCCTACTACCCGCCTTTCCAGGCCTATCCCCGCATAGCTGTGCAACCTGCTGCTCCCCCCGTATATATCGAGCAACAGAATTCCGCCGCTGCTCCCGCCACATCTGCCCAGTCCGCAGCCAGCTACTGGCATTATTGCCGGGCAGAGGGGGGTTATTATCCGGATGTCAAGGAATGCCCCGATGGCTGGATGCAGATCCCACCTCTGAATCAGAGCGTCGGCCAGAGCACCAGTCCAGAGCAGGCTGGACAGCCCTGAATCCCCGGGTAAGTCTCGAAGTCGGGGGGTCGGCGATTACAGCTGAAGTGTAAGCACCTAATCGTTTCAATATTGATGTTTTAGCCCGGCATCCGCAGCATTTTGACAATTTCCGACATACGGTAAGGCTTTTTTATGAATTTAAAATCCTCCAGCCAATCGGTTCTTGTCTTTACCACGGGTTCCGCATAGCCGGAAGCTAAAATTACTCTGATATTGGGAATCAGTTCTCGCGCCTTCTGCCCCAATTCTATGCCGCTCATTCCTGGCATCGTGATATCGCTGAAAAGCACATCGACTCCCGGCGTCTTTTCCAGAATATCAAGCGCATCCTGCCCATTGTTAGCGGATAGAACGTCATAACCCATAGTCTGAAACAACTCAACGGCCAGATACAAAACATCCGGCTGGTCATCCACGACCAATACCTTCTCGTTGCCCGATACCGCTTCAGCCAGTTCGCCACCTTCTTTATCCTCTTGTGCCGGGACGAATAGGGAAATGGTGGTTCCTTCGCCCACCGCTGTTTCTATTTTCAGATCGCCGTTGAATTGCCTGATCACGCCGTATACCTGGCTCAAGCCCATCCCGGTGCCTTTGCCGATTTCCTTCGTGGTAAAAAAAGGTTCCACCGCTCGAGCAGCCACGTCAGCAGGCATGCCGGTACCGGTATCCCGGACCATGACCTTTATATAGCGGCCCGCTGGTAATTGATTGACTTCATTTTGGCGGAGCTCAACCTGCTCGGTATTGATCGTAATGGTACCGCCCTCCGGCATCGCATCATGTGCATTGACAACCAGGTTTAATAAAGCAGATTCGAACTGAGGGGCATTGATTATTGCTGGCGGCAACAGCCGGGCCAGGTTAAGGACCAGGTCGCTGGGACCTTTTTTGGCTCTTCGAAGCACCGCTTCAAAAGAACTTATAACGCGATTCAAGTTGTGCTTCTCTTGCTTCAGGGGCTGTTGGCGCGAAAATATCAGCAACTGCTGGGTTAAGGTAGCGCCACGATCGGCAGCTCGCCGCATACTTTCAAGAATCTTGGCTCCCGTGAATGTTTGCTCTTCCCTTGCCAGAATTTCAATACCGTTTACAATGACATTAAGCAGGTTATTGAAGTCATGGGCGATGCCGCCCGTGAGTTTCCCGATTGCCTCGAGTTTCTGGGACTGGAACAGAGCTTCGTTCGCACGCTCCAGCGCCTCCGCTGCTTCTCTTCTTTCCGTAATATCGCGCGTAATCTTGGCATAGCCCATCAATTCCCCAAAAGCATTTTTAATCGGATCGATAATCACATGTGCCCAAAACTTTGAACCGTCCTTGCGAACGCGCCATCCTTCACCTTCAAAACGGCCTTCCGTCGCCGCAATCCTTAATGCGATTGCGGGTAAGCCACGGCTTTTGTCTTCTTCGGTATAAAAGCGGGAGAAATGGGTACCTACGACTTCATCGTGCTTGAAACCCTTGATGCGCCGGGCACCCACGTTCCAATTGGTAATGATGCCCTCCGGTGATAGTTTGTAGATCGCATAGTCCACGACGCTCTGGATCAGCAACCGGAATTGCTCTTCACTGGCATGCAGAGCCTCGGCTACCTTCTTGCTTTCGGTAATATCACGGGTGATTTTGGCGAATCCAATCAATGAGCCTTCGGTATTGCGAATAGGTTCAATGATGATACTGGCCCAGAACCGGGTACCGTCCTTGTGCAGATGCCAGCCTTCCCCCTCGAATTTGCCCTCCTCGAGGGCGGTTTGCAGCGCCCTGGATGGAAGACCTGCTGCTCGATCTTCTTCCGTATAAAATCGGGAGAAGTGCTTTCCGATTATTTCGCTGGCAATATAGCCATTGAATCGCTGAGCCCCAGCATTCCAGCTGTTTACAAAGCCGTCCGGACTCAACATGTAAATAGCGTAGTCGGTTATGCCAGCAACGAGCAGACGCAACTGCTCAGAGTCGAGGTCTGGCGAAACAGGGGAAGGAGGTTCCATCGCTTACCGATTCATGCAGGAATTTGGCTTATGCTCTAGCCGCGGTAACGGTAACTATTCAGAGATCCGTCGCATAGAAGCTAATCTTGCTGGAAGATGACTTCTCGAACGCCTCAAAGCCTTTGCGGAAAGGACTGACAGGATTTTAGGCTCTTTCTTGCGCAAGAGAAAATATTTCGTTCGGAATCGGTGTCGATCAAAGAAATGCTTATAAAGGATGCACCATCCTGACGCTGGCCCTCTCCGCTATTATGGTACGGAATTCCCCAGGGCAGGAATGCATCCTGGCTTCAAGCACACGCTGCCCTCCCTGTTTTTCGCCCCCTCTTTATCCAATATGCACCCCGTCTATCGCCTCGAGATACGACAACATCAAGTTGTAACCTGGCCCCCGTGCCTGCATTGCGCAAACTCAACGGTGTGTGGTAACGAACAGATCGAGCGGACTGTTTCACGGTATGTTTTTCCCGTGGTCGCGTTTGCGGCCATCAAAAACAACCACAAAAATTTTTTCAGAAAAGGAATGCTCATGAAAATGCTAAAAACGGTGGTGGCAGCAATGATGATTTCCGTGTTAACCGGCTGCCTGTCGGTCAGCTCGACAGGACGAGGCCCGCAAGGACCCCAGGGCCCGCAAGGCGAGCCGGGCCAGAGTGAAAAAGTGATCGTGGTCCCCGAAAGATCGTACTGAACCGCTTTCCGCGGTTAGCGGTAATGCAAGCTTCCGGGCAGGCGGAAAGCGGCGCCGGCTCACCCGGCGGCGGAACGGAGGCCGGACCTGATCGACCGAAACACCGCAAGCGGATGCTGGATAACCGGATAGACTGCGGACTGTTTTTTTCACTTAACCACCGCCGTAAGCCGGCGTGAACGCAAAATGCCTCCTCCACCTGGATTGCCTGCCAAGACTGGTTGAATTCGATGTCTTCCCATTCTCCTCGGCATTTTTCGATGATACGCGGCTTCCAGCTCGCGGATTTCTTTACCCTGGGCAACGCGGGCTGCGGGTTGGCGGCGGTGCTGTTCGCGATGCTCCATATGCAGAGCAGCGCCTCGGCGCACATCTACAACTCGGCAGCCATGATGGCGGCGGCTTTCATATTCGATGTGCTCGACGGACGGATCGCGCGCTGGCGTCATCAGCATTCACCATTGGGACGGGAGCTTGACTCCCTGGCGGATGTGATTTCCTTCGGCATCGCGCCTGCCGCTATCGGTTTTGCCGCGGGATTGCGCGGCGTCTGGGATTGGCTGGCGCTGATCTACTTCGTCTGTTGCGGAGTAAGCCGGCTGGCGCGCTTTAATGTTACCGCCGAGGCTTTATCTGCAGGTGCGGATAAAGTGGCCTATTTTGAAGGCACCCCGATTCCCACCAGCATCGTGCTTGCGGGCATGCTGGCGCTGGCTGCGTGGACCGGCCATGTTGGAGAAAATCTTTATTGGGGAACATGGATGATCGGGCCGTGGGAATTGCATCCGTTCGCCCTGCTGTTCGTGCTGTCCGGCACCTTGATGATCAGCAAGACGCTGCGCATTCCAAAACTATAGCGGACTCCGCCGGTTTACGCACCGTTCGGGAAAGAATACACTGCTGCCCTTCCCGTAATTTTTAAAATGCTATTCCCGTTTCGTTAAAACCACAGGGCGGGACCTTTTCCTCCTGCCGCTCAATTCCGCCATCCGCCCGGCCCAACCCATCATTGGAGAAATAAAGCGTCATGGCCTCGATTCAGGACAATATCAGCATGGCCGTATTCTGCGATTTCGAAAATGTCGCGCTCGGCGTGCGCGACGCGAAGTACGATAAATTCGATATCAGGCCGGTGCTTGAACGCCTGTTGCTCAAGGGCAGCATCGTTTTAAAAAAGGCCTATTGCGACTGGGACCGCTACAAGACTTTCAAGCCTGCCATGCATGAGGCCAGTTTCGAGCTGATTGAGATACCGCATATCCGCCAGTCCGGAAAGAATTCGGCCGACATCCGCCTAGTGGTGGATGCGCTCGACCTCTGTTATACCAAATCCCATGTTAATACCTTTGTCATTATCAGCGGAGACTCCGATTTTTCGCCCCTGGTCTCCAAGCTGCGCGAAAATGCCAAGCAGGTGATCGGCGTGGGCGTCAAGCAATCCACTTCCGATTTGCTTATCGGCAATTGCGACGAATTCATCTTCTATGACGATCTGGTGCGCGAGAGCCAGCGGAGCCGGGTCGAGCAGCAGGATTCGAAGGCGATGCAGCTTGCAGCCAGGGCGCCGTCCCAGGCTGAAAAAAGCGGCGGCAAGGAGGAATTGGAATCGCGCAAGCGCAAGGCCATAGAAACCGCGGTGGAAACATTTGATGCGCTGGTATCGGAAAGAGGCGACAGCGGAAAGATCTGGGCCTCCACGCTCAAGCAGGCCATCAAGCGCCGCCGGCCCGGCTTCAACGAAGCCTATTACGGCTTCCGCGCATTCGGCAACCTGTTGGAGGAAGCGCAGGAACGAGGCCTGCTCGAACTGGGCCGCGACGAGAAATCTGGAACCTATATTTACCGCAGTGACAACGGGAACACCGGCAAATCCTCGGCGCACGCGGAAACCAGCGTGACCGGGCATACAATGCAATCCTCGATCCAGCTCCCGGTCCAACCGGCACCCGATCCCAATCCGGCAAGCGGGCATGAACCGCTACACCGCAGGCATATGGGCCATCGACCGGAAAAAAAGACTGCGGAGCCTCTGCCGCCGCCCGCTCCTGCCGAAGCCGGAATGGCTGCGCGACGGGGAGTGGAATTCGCCAGCCCCTCGTATGAGCCGGGCATGCTACCCGAGGATACGGCGGGGAAAGCGGTGGACAAAACAACTGGCAAAGGCCGCAAACCCGCCCCGCGCAAGCGCAGGCCATCGAGAGCGGAAATACCGGATACGCCCGGGGATCAGCAAATACAGGAGATACCGGGAATACCTGAAGAGGCTCAAAACGATAATGGAAGTCCGTGAATAGGCAATCGGAGGTGTAAAAGCCCCGGTGGAAGGCCGGGGTAATATCAATCCTACATCCGCTCGGCCAGCGGATACTTCCCGGTCAGTACCCACACTTCGGTGGGAATCCGCAATATAGTGCTCAGGAATTCCATGCGCACGCCCATGGCGTCGGGAGCGGTGATGATCGCATTCGCGGACTTGCCGCACTCGGAGCTGATGAGTGCTTCGATGCCTATTCCTTGCTCCTTCAGTTTTTGCATCCGTCCTTCCATGTCGGATTCCCACACGCCGAAATAGAGGATTCCACCCGTATTCTTCTCGGAAAATATGCCGTTTCCGTTGGCCTGGATCAGCTCCAGGTAGGGCGCGCGGGTGCGGGAGTATGCCGCCACCACCTTTATGCTTTCCGATTGTCCCAGTTGCGGATTTTCGATGCAAAGTACGCTATCGGTCGGCTCGGTGAACGTGATGTCGAGCAACTTCGAATAATAGGCGGCGGCTTCCTGGAGATCATGGACGACGATGCCAACGTGGTAGTACGGTGCGGTGAACATGGAAGCTTCAATAGGGCATGCCGGGCGGGCCGACCGGCTGGTCCATCAGCAGCAGATCCTTGGCTATCTCGCCTATCTTGAGATAGGCCTCATAACCCGAGGGTTTGCGAAAGTAGGCGTCGGCACCCATGCTCGCGGCTTCGGCGCGATCTTTCACCGAGTCCGAGGAGGAAATCACCACAACTAGGGAATGCCTGCATTTGCGGCTGCGGCGCAGGTATGCCAGTACTTCGATTCCTGAAATTTTCGGAAGATTCAGGTCCAGCAGCACGAGAGCCGGACAGCAGCCCGAGTCATCCGCATTCAGTTCGTCGATATACTGCATCGCCATTTCACCGTCGCTCATCACCTGAAGGCTTGCGGCGATCTTGGCCACTTCCAGTGCCTCACGCATGAGAAACACGTCCGCCCTGTTGTCCTCCACGAGCATGATGGGAACGCATTCGGGGGAGCCGTCGCGGCAGCGTGAAGTAAAAAGCTGATCCCTCCCCTGGCGTGGATTCGGCCCAGATGCGGCCGCGGTACCGTTCAACGATCCGCCGGCAGATCGCGAGGCCGAGGCCGGTACCCGGATATTCCGTGCTGGTATGAAGTCGTTTGAAGAGTCCAAAGATTTGCTCCTTGTATTGAGGTTCAAAACCGATGCCATTGTCCTTTACGGAGAATAGCGCGTACTCATCGTCATGCTGCCTTGCTTCCACATGCACGACTGGAGGTTTCCCGCTGCGATATCTCAGTGCGTTTCCGATGAGGTTCTGAAAAATCTGCTGCAGGTGTATGCCGGATGCCCGCACGACCGGCAGTTCACGGGAAATGATTCTCGCGTCGAGCTCGGCGATGGTTTCGCCGAGATTGGAAAGCACCGCTGCCAAGGCCCTGTTTGAATCTGTTTTCTCGTCGGAAGCGTCCAACTTGACGACACGTGTATATTCGAGCAGGTCACCCACGAGCGCTTCCATACGGGCCGCTCCTTCGGCCAGGTATCTGAGAAAATCCTGCGCTTCGCCATCCAGCCGCTCGGCGCATCGCCGGATCAGAAGCTCGCTGTAGATACTGACGCTTCTCAATGGTTCCTGGAGATCGTGGCTGACCGAATAGGCGAACTGCTCCAGATCGTCATTGGCGCGCCGCAGCTCCTGCTCTGTTTTCAGGTGCTGGGTGATATCGGTATTCGTTCCGAACCAGCGGATAATCCGGTTCTCTTCATCACGGATGGGCAGCGCGTGGGAGAGAAACCAGCGGTACGTTCCATCCTTGCCACGCAGCGGAAAGGTATCCTCCCAGGTCCTGCCGGTTTCAAAGCAGTGCTTGATATGCGCGACAACCCGTTCCACGTGCTTGGGATGATGAACCGTGCGCCAGCCACATCCCCGCATGGTCTCGAATGTGGCGCCGGTATAGTCATACCATCTCTGGTTGTACCAGAACACCGAGCCCGACTCGTCCGTCATCCAGGCGAGCTGCGAGATATTGTCGGCCAGCGTGCGAAATTCTTCTTCGCTCCTGCGCAGGGCTTCTTCCGCCCGCTTTTGCTTGGTTACATCGCGCGAAACCACGACGATGCCCATCGGCGTACCTATCTCGTCGCGAAGCGGCGCCTTGATGGACTGAAAAAAATGTAGCTTGCCGCCTGGGTCGGGATACTGCTCGTCGATGGATATGGTTTTCCCCGTATGCATCACTTCCCGATCCACCTCCATGATCGGTCCGGCCAGTTCCGGCTTCGAGATTTCGCCATCGGTTCGTCCTATCACCTCAGCCACGGGAAGCCCGAGGATCCGGGCCGTCGCCTCGTTCAACGCAAGATAGCGCCCTTCGCGATCCTTGGCAAGAATCACATCCGGACTGCTGTCGAGTATGGTGGTAAGCAGGGCATTGGCCTGGTCCCGCTCCAGCTCGACATTCTTCCGCTCGGTGATGTCGGTGTTCATCCCCACCCAGCCCGACGTTTTTCCATCAGGCGCCACCAGCGGCACAGCGCCTCCCGCGGTCCAGCGCCACTCGCCACTCACGTGGCGGATACGGTACTCGTGGTAAAATGGCCGCTGGTTTCTTACCGCTTCCTGCCAGCTTCCCTCCGCGCTCTCCCTATCGTCCGGGTGGACGCAATCCAGCCAGCCGGATCTTTTCCATTCCTCGAAGGTTTGCCCCGTGTAGGTCCGCCAGGAGGGAGAATCCTCGACTATGAGCCCGCTGGCATCCGTCGCCCATACGATCTGGGCGGAAGCCTCGACCAGCGCGCAAAACCGCGCCTCGTTGTCGGGCTGCACGCTCATGGATATCGCCGGATCATCGGCAGGCGAACGAAATGGGAGACGGTGGGTTCCTGCCATGTGATCAGGGCATCAGATGCATAAGATACTTTAGGCACAGCAATAACAGGATACACAGGAATATTTGGATTACTTAGGGTACCGAGGTTTTGGAGTGCCCGAATACTTGGGAAGCCGGCATTCCGGTACCTGCGATATTCAAACGACCCTCCAAGCTTTCAGTACTCATACTAGGCACACCCCATCAGGAAGCAACAGACATGTAATACTTTGGCGTCATGCTGTCAGGATAGTTCAAGATGGGGGATATGTCAGCAAAAGCAGGAAAAAAGGCGCGGCGTATTCCGGATTCCCGGCCCGAAAGGACATATGCCCGGATGACTATCCGGAATGTGCATTATCGCACTGAATGAGCGCGCCTCGCCCGCTATTATGCCGAATGTCATCATCCGCCCGGAACATGAAGCCGATGCCGCATGAGGCTCGAAGCGGAACCGGATGGCATCCTTTCCAGTAAGCCCTTGCGGCTTCCCCAGGTCAATGCTCGACTGGTCGCATCTTTTTGGCTTTTCGGTAAATCCGCTCGAGATCATCGTGCGGGGAACCGTCATGTACTGGTTCATATTCCTGTTGTTCAGGCTGGTACTTCACCGCGACGTCGGAGCCATCGCGATTGCCGACGTGATGCTGCTCGTCCTGATCGCCGATGCTGCGAGCAACGGCATGTCCGGAAACTATCAGTCGATCACGGATGGATGCATCCTGGTCGCCACGCTGGCGGGATGGAATTATTGCCTGGATTGGCTGAGTTTTCATTTTCCCGTAATTGAGCGGCTGGTCAAGCCGCCTCCACTGGTGCTGATACGCAACGGCAAACTGCAACGGAAGGCCTTGCGGCAAGAGCCGATAACGGCGGAGGAACTGAAATCGAAGCTGCGTGAACAGGGCATCGAAAATATCGGGCAGGTGAAAATCGCCTACCTTGAAGAGAATGGCGAAATCAGCATAGTGGCGGATGACAGCTAACGGGCTGAGAGTCTTCCGGCCGGCCATCCGGCGGAAAAACGCGTCGATTTTCTTCGTCGCCGGGCGAGGCCCGGTTCCGGCTAAGGCGGCGGAATTGCCGGCTCCGTCCTCACGCCTTCTTTTTCGGTTGCCCATTTAGCCGCGGCGTTGTTGGCCGCACGGCTGGCATTGATGCAATCGGGCGTTCCGTCGAGCAAACCGGGGTTGGCCCTGCATTCAGCCAGCTTGGCCTCGCGCTCAGCCGCATTTTTCTCGTACCAGTCAACCGGCCGCACTGTTCCTCCGTCCCGCGCCGTTCCTTCTTCACTGCGGGTACCGCACCCAGCCGCCAAACTGGCGCATACGCCCACGGCAATGGAAATCATTCCCAACTTCGTTTTCATGATGAGATCCCCCACCAGGTATTATCCGCTCCCCCTTATTATCAATTTATTCGATTCCC
>DASZUL010000014.1:0-21142 GCA_035547595.1 Nitrosospira sp. | reverse complement strand
GTATGGTGCGTCATTCTTCATGCTGACCGGCTTCCACGGCTTCCATGTGACCTTGGGCTCGATCATGCTGCTGGTCATCTATTGCCGGGTGCTGGCCGGGCATTTCACGCCCGAGAATCATTTCGGCTTCGAGGGCGTTGCTTGGTACTGGCACTTCGTGGACGTCGTCTGGCTGGGATTGTTCATCTTCGTCTACTGGCTGATATAGCTCTTTTGAGCATCAATGCTGGGGAGCTAGAGGGGAATATATCCCCAGTAGGTTCCCAGCATTAACAGAGTAAATAAAAGCAAAGACAGACTAATGCGAAGAGTGAGAGATTTGACCGCGCGAGTGCCCTGTCCCTTGTCCTTGATCATGTAATACATGGCCGATGCCAAGCTGGCTAATATGAAGAACAGAAATAGTAGTGCGACGATCTTTAACATCTCATTCCTGTAACAAGTTGGTCTGGAAATAAGTTTAGCCGAGTTCAGCTAACTATCCAATGACTATTTCAGGCTGGCGATTCACGCCGAAATTATGGTCAACGGTACTTGCGGCACTCGTGATATTCACCATGCTGCAACTTGGCAACTGGCAGCTTTCCCGGGCTCGGGAAAAGGAGTCGAGGCAGGAACAGCTTGATACGCTTTCCCGCGAACCAGCAGTGGTATTACCTGAGGTCCCGGTAAAACTGGAGGATTTTCAATATCGCCGGGTAGAGGTTCGAGGCGTATATGTGCCGACCCATACGATATTTCTCGACAACAAGATAAACCAGGGCGCGGCGGGATACCACGTCATTACACCCCTCAGGATAGGCACGAGTTCCATGCATGTTCTGGTGAATCGGGGTTGGGTCGTGGCAAACCCTGATCGCACTAAACTGCCTTCAGTTATTACACCCGAGGGACAGGTGACGATCTCGGGGACGGCAACAACAGCATCACAGAAGACGCTGGAGCTTTCAAAAGAAGTGGTTTCCGGTCCGGTCTGGGGAAATCTTGATCCGGAGCGCTACGCCAGCGCCACGGGGCTGAGAGTGCAGCCCGTGATGATATTGCAGCAGGATGATGTGAACGACGGTCTGGTGCGGAAATGGACGCGGCCGGACTCGGGTTCCGCAAAAAACTGGGGATACGCAATTCAATGGTTCTCCATGGCATTGGCTGTGCTGATTATTTATTTGGTGTTAAGTGTCAAACGAGAGCGTTCCACAAGCACGTAAAACAAACAGGCGTACGCTGATCTTGTTGTTGGTAATCATGTGTGCGCCCTTTATCGCATCCTACACGCTGTTTTTCATGGAGGTGAGGCCCGATACCGTTAATTACGGCGAATTGCTCAAGGTGAAGGCCCTGTCCGGAAGCGCCTTGAACCAGTCGAACGACACCATATTCCGGATGCGCGATCTGCGTGGCAAATGGGCGTTGTTATCGGTGGATTCAGGGAAGTGCGATGAGGCATGCCGGAAGAAGCTCTATTACATGCGGCAGGTTCGAACGGTACAGAATGCCGAGAAGGATCGAATAGAGCGCGTATGGCTGATAGATGATGATGCGAGGCCGGCACCGGAAATCGTGGACGAGTTCAAAGGGACTTGGCTGCTCAGTGCCAAGGATAGTGAGTTGCTCAAGCAACTTCCCGCTGAGGGGTCCCTGCATGATTACATATACGTGATAGATCCGATAGCCAATTTGATGATGCGTTTTCCAAAAGATCCGGATCCCACAAAAATGGCAAAGGACATCAAGCGATTACTTAAGATTTCCCAGTTGGAGCATGCAATGGGAACTGATCAAAGGCATTAGAGGTTGTCGAATAGAAGCGAAATCATTCATGAGCAGAGACTTCGCATAAACGAGAAGCTGCTGTTCCTTACTTTGAAGGATGTTCGATCGTCTAAAAGCAGGCGCTAAGCCTGCGCGAATCAGGAGATAAATTATGGCTACTAGTCTGGCTTGGCAACAAACCACTTCTCGCATGCAGCAATTTTATCGTTTGACCAAGCCGCGGGTGGTATCGCTTATCGTTTTTACCGCTTTCATCGGCATGTTCCTTTCTGTTCCCGGTGCCGTACCCTTGAACGCTCTGGTATTCGGGACATTAGGAATAGCCTTGGTGGCAGGTGCCGCGGCAGCGGTGAATTGCCTGGTGGAGCAGAAGCTCGATGCGGTCATGGCGCGCACCCGGGGCCGGCCGCTTCCCCGCGGAACCGTAACTTCGCCCGAAACGCTGTTCTTTCTGGCCTTGATAGGTGGCGCCGGTTTGCTGATTCTTCATCAGCTGGTGAACCCGCTTACCATGTGGTTGACGCTGGGCACTTTCGTCGGTTATGCCATTATCTACACTGTCGTCCTGAAGCCCATGACGCCGCAGAATATCGTGATAGGCGGTGCTTCCGGCGCCATGCCGCCCGTTCTGGGATGGGCTGCGGTGACAGGTGAAGTTTCCGCCGACGCCCTTTTATTGTTTCTTATAATCTTTGCCTGGACTCCCCCGCATTTCTGGGCGCTGGCGTTGTATCGCAAGCTGGAATACGCCAAGATCGGAATGCCCATGCTGCCGGTAACGCATGGTGACAAGTTCACACGTTTGCACGTCCTGCTGTATACGCTGATTCTCATTGCCGTGACGCTGATGCCATACGCTACCAAAATGAGCGGCCTCATTTATCTCGCGGGTGCGGGCATTCTGGACGCGATATTCCTATACTATGCCGTAAAAATATATGTGGACTATAGCGATCAGCTCGCGAAAAAGACCTTCAGGTATTCCATATTCTATCTGGCGGCCTTGTTTGTTGTTCTGCTGGTGGATCATTACATCCGATTTTAATCCTTTCACGTGACATTCGGCTTCAAGGCAATTCTTGCCTGGTTCGTGGTGTTTTTTCTGGCAGGTTGTGGAAACACCGCGAACCCCACATTTTTATCTACCGATATTACCAATGCCAGTTTCGGCCGGGAATTGAAGCTTCCGGGGCCGACTGGCGAAATTCGGACACTCGCGGATTTCAAAGGTAAAGTCGTAGCCCTGTTTTTTGGTTATACCCAATGCCCGGATATCTGCCCTGCAACAATGAGCAAGCTCACCGGCGCCCTGCAAAAACTGGGAGCCGATGCGGCGCGGGTTCAGGTACTATTTGTCACTCTCGATCCCGAACGCGATACTCCCTCCGTTCTGCAGAAATACCTTTCGGCTTTTAACCCCGCATTCATCGGCCTGTCCGGCGATGCGAAGGCTACGCGGGAAGTTGCGAACGAATTCAAGATCGTTTATCAGAAAGCAGCGGGGAATACACCGGATCACGAAATCATGGAACACTCCGCCGGAACCTATCTCTTTGATCCTCAGGGAAGGCTCAGGCTGTATGTCAGCAGTGAGAAAGGAGAGGATGTTTTCGTCCATGACATCGCCGGATTGCTTAAAGCTGCGGGATAACCGCGAAGGAATTTTTCACTGCCGGTTCCATGAGATCTTCCGGGTGAGTAGGGGCTAAAATAAAGTAACGGATTACTTGAGAATTAGCCCTGTTAAAGAGTAAAATGTCGCCCTTTCATATCAAGCATTTAATGGAGAGTAGGCATGCCAGTCACAACCGATCAAAAAGCACAGGTCGTGCGCGACTATCAACGAGCGGCAGGGGACACGGGTTCCCCTGAAGTGCAAGTGGCATTGTTGACTGCCCGCATCAACGGTTTGGCTAATCACTTCAAAGCGCATGTCAAGGATCATCATTCTCGTCGGGGATTGCTGCGCATGGTGAGTCGCCGCCGCAAGCTGCTCGATTACCTCAAACGCAGGCATGCGGATAGCTATCGAACGTTGATAGATCGCCTCGGCCTGCGCAAGTAGAATTCGATCCCTCGTTGGGATAACAGCAAATCAATCTGCGAACCGCTCATCTTCCGTATGGGCGGTGAACTTCGCGCGGCAGCGTTGACGAAGCCGGTCAGAAGAATTTATCAAAAGGGCAGCTAATTGAAATCAATTAAAAAGAGCATTACCTACGGCAGTCATAAACTAACGCTGGAAACCGGTGAGATAGCGAGACAGTCGCACGGAGCGGTGATGGTGACCATGGATGACACCGTCGTTCTGGTAACCGTAGTGGGGGCCAAGAATGCAAAGCAAGGCCAGGATTTCTTCCCGCTGACGGTGGATTATCAGGAGAGAAGTTACGCGGCAGGCAGAATACCTGGCAGCTTTTTCAAGCGGGAAGGCCGACCATCTGAAAAAGAAATTCTCACCTCCCGCCTGATTGATCGCCCCATCCGCCCTTTATTCCCCGATAATTTTTACAACGAAGTCCAGATCGTCGCCACCGTTTTGTCGTCCGACAATGAGGTGGATGCAGATATTCCTTCCATGCTCGGCGCGTCAGCTGCGCTGGTTCTTTCCGGCATTCCATTCGATGGCCCCATAGGGGCCGCGCGAGTCGGATATATCAACGGAGAATATCTGCTCAATCCGACTACAACGGAGTTAAAACAGACCCAGTTGAACCTGGTAGTGGCGGGGACGCAGCAGGCAGTACTGATGGTTGAATCGGAGGCCCTGGAGTTATCGGAAGACATCATGCTGGGCGCTATCCTTTACGGTCATCAGCAAATGCAGCCGGTAATCGATGCAATAAACGAATTGGCGGATGAAGCGGGCGTTACCGCGTGGGACTGGGTGCCGGAGCCGAAGGATGAGAGCCTGGCGAAGAAAATTGCCGAGCTGGCAGAGGCAGACCTGCGCGCCGCATTCCGATTGAAGCAGAAGCAGGCCAGGTCTGAAGCGATAGACGGCATCTGGCAAAGAATTTTCACCGAAGTAGGAGTCGGCGCCGAAGATGGGCCGGAAGCGCAGGTTGTCAAGGAGGCCAGTTTTGCCCTTGAATCAAGAATCGTGCGCTCGCAGATCCTCGACGGCGAACCGCGCATAGATGGCCGGGATACGCGTACAGTTCGCCCCATCACCATTCGTAACGGCCTGTTGCCGCGTACCCATGGTTCCGCTTTGTTTACTCGCGGGGAAACCCAGGCGCTTGTGGTGGCAACACTAGGGACGGGGCGCGACGAGCAAAAGATCGATGCGCTACAGGGAGATTATTCTGAGCGCTTCATGCTTCACTACAACATGCCTCCGTACGCCACCGGGGAAACCGGGCGTGTCGGTACACCCAAGCGTCGTGAAATCGGCCACGGACGCCTTGCCAAGCGGGCGCTGGTAGCGGTGTTGCCCTCGGCAGAAGAATTCGGTTATTCCCTGCGGGTAGTATCGGAGATTACCGAATCCAACGGCTCCAGTTCCATGGCATCGGTCTGCGGCGGCTGCCTTGCATTGATGGATGCAGGGGTGCCGCTAAAGGCGCACGTAGCGGGAATCGCCATGGGATTGATCAAGGAGGGCAATCGCTTCGCGGTGCTAACCGACATTCTCGGCGACGAGGATCATCTGGGCGACATGGATTTCAAGGTGGCCGGTACCGAGAGCGGCATTACCGCGCTGCAAATGGATATCAAGATACAGGGGATCACCAAGGACATCCTGCATGCCGCCCTGATACAGGCGCGGGAAGGACGGATGCATATCCTGGGCATCATGAAGCAGGCTCTTCCTGCGACCCGCGAGGATATTTCGGAACATGCGCCCCGCATCATCAAGATGAAAATCAATCCCGAGAAGATCCGGGATGTAATCGGCAAGGGGGGAGCGGTAATACGGGCATTGACCGAAGAAACCGGCACGACTATCGACATCGCAGACGATGGCACGGTGATGATCGCGTGCGTGAACGCCGAAGGCGGCGAATTGGCCCGGAAACGCATTGAGGATATTACCGCCGAAGTCGAGGTGGGCAGGGTATACGATGGGACCGTATTGAAGCTGCTCGATTTTGGCGCCATTGTCAGCGTATTGCCCGGGAAGGACGGCCTGCTGCATATTTCCCAGATCGCAAACGAACGCGTCAATAACGTTTCTGATCACCTCAAGGAAGGACAGGTGGTCCGGGTCAAGGTTCTGGAAGCAGACGACAAGGGGCGGTTGCGCCTGAGCATGAAAGCAGTGGTTGCGGACGTTCAGGGTGACGGCACTGCATCTTAGGGAAGCGCTGAACACCTCTCCCAATAGCGCTGGTCATTAAAAAAGCCCCTTTCGAAAGAAAGGGGCTTTTTATCGTCGTGCGGGGCCATGGTTTACCTATCTCAGCCCGGAGCCCACGGTTCGTTTCTACTTCGCTACCTGTTTTTCCCTTATCTCATCCAGGGTCTTGCAGTCGATACAAAGAGTAGCGGTCGGCCGCGCTTCCAGGCGCTTCAGGCCAATCTCCACACCGCAACTTTCGCAATATCCATAATCCCCCGTATCGATCTTGGCAATGGTTTCATCGATTTTCTTGATCAGTTTGCGCTCCCGATCCCGGTTGCGCAATTCGAGCGCCATATCCGATTCCTGGCTCGCGCGATCATTGGGATCGGCAAAAATGGTGGCCTCATCCTGCATGGTGTGTACCGTGCGATCGATATCATGGCCAAGCTCCACCTTGATGCCTTCCAGAATATTCCGGAAGTGCATAAGCTGCTTGGAATTCATGTAGCTCTCGCCTTTTTTGGGCTTGTAGGGCACGGATTGTTTATGCAATTCTAGCGGCATTTTATTTGTCCTTTTCCTGGTGACATTACACGCATAGCGAAAAACATTATACAGCAAGTCTTCTTGCATACATCTGAGTCTGGGCACCGGCCGAATCCCGCATAGCCCACGCGGGTAACCCGTGAGGGAAGACTTCCGGCAACCCCCGAAACCATCCTCCGGAACTATCTTTGCCGCTGCCGCAAACGTACGAAAAAACATCAAAATTTGCAGAGCTTGATCTTTTTCGTCGAAAAGTGCAATAGTCCGAGGGGCTTAAATGAATTGGAATCACGGATAGTCGGGGAACGGCAGCTTCCATAAAATCCCACATAGCTCATCAATATATGTTATGTTTCATAAGCCATAGTGCGCCCGAGAGTTCAGCGGAGTTTATGCATCAACGCGGAAGGGGCCGTATGGCGGATTGTACGGCTGATAAACGGCTGGTACGGGGCCCGCGGCATCAGGTTATCTCCATCAACATCGCACACTGCGAACATTTCAAACATCTGATAGAGGAGAACGAACGTAATGGCTAACAAGAAAAGAATGATCTCAATCGCAATCGGCTCAGCCTTTGCTGCTGTCAGCGCTGTGCCGATGGCTTCCGCGGCAGACAATCCTTTTGCATCCCAGTCGCTTTCGAAGGGCTACATGGTGGCTGATGCGCATAAGCACCAGAAAAGCGGCGAAGGCAAATGCGGCGGAGAAGGTGCTTGCGGCGAGGGACGATGTGGCGCATCCATGGCGGACGCGAACAAGGACGGCAAGATAACCAAGGAAGAATGGACAGCGCACCACAACGCCATGTTCGAGCATATGGATGCCAATAAGGATGGCACGATCAGCAAGGACGAAATGAAGGGTAAAATGTCGGACGGAAAGTGCGGCAGCGGCAAATAGGCAACAGCACTGCTCTCCACCATTAAACCGGCTTTCTGCGCTCAACAAGCCGGGAAGCCGGCCTGATCTCCAAAAGTGTGACATAATATTTTCATCCGAAATATAGGAGAAAAATTATGCGCAACAAAAAAACAGCCATTTCCCTTGCAGTGGGTTCGGCATTTGCCGCTACGCTTGGCATTGCGCCAGCCGTTTCCGCTGCTGAGAATACTCCTGAAAATCTTTTTGCCGCACGGTCGTTGGACAAGGGCTACGTTCTGGCTTACGCCGATCGCGTGGACCCCAACAAGTACGGCGGAGGAGCTCCCAAAACTTCTTCGGAAGGGAGATGCGGCATGTCGATCGTGGATGCCAACAAGGATGGGAAAGTGACCAAGCAGGAATTTCTCAAGCATCACGAAGCCATATTCGACAGGATAGACGCGAATAAGGACGGAGCAGTCGATCAGCCTGAGGCCGATGCATATGGTGGCGCCCGGTCCAGCGGAGCGAACGTAGCCCCCCACGGCGCAATGAAGAAGTAATTCCAGACTTGAATTTTGCCGGAGTGGCCGGAGCCGGGCTGGGCTTGAGGCGTGAGCTGATTCCTGCCCTGAAAAACGGTGTTCCCCCAGCCATTGATTTCTTCGAGATCGCTCCCGAAAACTGGATTGATCTCGGCGGCGTGGCGGGGCGAGACCTGCGCCACTTCACCGAGCGCTACCCGTTCGTGTGCCACGGCCTTTCCCTATCCATTGGAAGTCCGGCCCCATTGGATGAGGAGCTTCTCCGCAAAATCCGTCATTTCCTGGACCAGCACCGGATTTCCCTTTATACGGAGCATCTCTCATACTGCTCCGATGATGGCCATCTATACGATCTGCTTCCGATACCCTTCACCGGGGAGGCGGTAAAGCACGTGGCTGCGCGCATCCGGCACACCCAGGATATTCTTGAGCGCCGCATCGCCATGGAAAATGCTTCCTTCTACCTGCAACCCCCGATCTCGGAGATGAGCGAAGTGGATTTCATCCGTGCGGTGCTGGCCGAAGCAGATTGCAATCTTCATCTCGATGTCAACAATATATATGTCAACAGCATCAATCATGGCTATGATGCGTCCGAATTCATTCGCTCTATGCCTTCCGAGCGCATCGTTTACATGCATATGGCCGGGCACTACAACGAATCGGAGAACCTGATAATAGATACGCACGGCGCCGATGTGATCGATCCTGTCTGGTCGCTGCTGGACGAGGCATACCGCGTGCATGGCGTAGCGCCCACACTGCTGGAACGCGATTTCAATATTCCGCCTCTTGCGCAGCTCATGCATGAAGTCGAGCGCATTGCCGCCATCCAGCAACAGCATGCCGATGAAGGCCACGCTACCTATGCCCGGCGCGCTTCCTGAATTCCAGCGTTTTCAGTATGCGTTCACCGCGCATATCCGCAACCCCAAGGCCCATCCGCTCCCCCGAGGGGTTGAAGCGCAGCGCATGCGCATATACCGGTCGCTCGTCTACAACAACATCCAGAATTTTCTGCTGGGCTGCTTCCCGGTGCTCAAAAAAATATTGGGGACGCGGCGGTGGGAGCGCCTCGTGCGCCGTTTCCTGGATATCCATCGCAGCCGTTCCCCCTTCTTCCGCGATATACCGGGGGAATTCATCCAGTTCCTTCAGAAAGAGGAGTCCATCCCCGCCGGCTATCCGGAATTCGTGCTCGAACTCGCCCACTATGAATGGATAGAGCTGGTGCTTTCCGTTTCGGCCGAGGTCCCGGACTGGGATGGTGTCGATACAGCGGGCAGCCTGCTTGAAGGGCGTCCTGTGCTCAATCCTGTCCTGGCAAATCTTTATTATCATTGGCCGGTGCACCATCTGGCGCCCCGGGTTCCCGTTGTGCACGCGGATACCTATTTGCTCGTATTCCGGGATTTCGAAGATCAGGTCCGCTTTATCGAGATCAACGCATTTACCGCCCGCCTGATCAACCTGCTGGACACGACCGAGCATACAGGCCAGTCGGCGCTTGAAATGATCGCGATGGAAAGCCGGCATCCCGCGCCGGAAGCCGTGATCCGGGGAGGAGTTGAAATCATGCGCGACCTGCAGGCTCGCGGCGCCCTGCTGGGCGTCTACCGCCAGTGACTTTCTAGACATGCCAGGGCTGCATCTCCTGTTTGTCTCTGGAGAATAATGAATTCAGCCGCGCCGGATTATCCGGCATAATTTACCCTTTTTGCTCGAGCTGTAATGAATGTCGTCCGGCAATCCACGTGGCATCCTTGGCCATCCCTGGTGGCGCCTCGCGCGCGCGGCTGGCTGCAGAACCGCGGCTCGCTCACCCAGCTCATCCAGCAGCGCTGTTGCAACGAGTTTCGCGTCAAGCCGGTGTTCCAGTCGCTCGCCAAAGCCTGCATGGACGAACTTGACGTAATGAATCTTCGCGAAAACGAACTTGCGATGGTGCGGGAAGTGTATCTCTACTGCGGCGAGACACCGGTGGTGTTTGCCCATTCCGTAGTGGCGGAGAAAAGCCTCCGCGGCGCATGGAGGGGATTGAGCGGCCTCGGCAGCCGATCGCTCGGCACGGTGCTGTTTACCAATCCGGTGGTGAAACGCACGCCGCTGCGTTTCAAGAAACTCACCTCCGCTCATCCGCTTTTCCGGCGCGCCTGCCAGAAATTGCAGGAAAAGCCGCTGAATCTCTGGGCTCGCCGCTCGCTGTTCAGCCTGCACGAGCAATCCATACTCGTCACGGAAGTGTTTCTTCCGCCCATTCTGGAACTGGGATAGTGACACTCGTATCGCTTACGCAGCGCCTCTCCCTCTATGAGAAGCTGATGCGGCTGGATAAGCCCATCGGCATCCTGCTGCTGCTGTGGCCCACCCTGTGGGGTTTGTGGCTGGCAGCCGGCGGTTTTCCGGACATGAACATCCTGGTGATATTCCTGCTCGGCACCATATTGATGCGCTCCGCCGGATGTGTCGTCAACGATTATGCCGACCGCGATTTCGATCCCCATGTCGAACGCACCAAAAACCGCCCGATGGCAACCGGCAAGGTGAGAACGAAGGAAGCGCTGCTGCTGGCTGCGGGATTGAGCCTGGTTGCGTTCCTGCTGATATTGCCCTTGAACCGCCTGACGCTGGAGCTTTCGGTGCTGGCGCTGTTCCTGGCGGCGAGCTATCCTTTCACCAAGCGTTTCTTCGCCATGCCGCAAGCCTACCTTGGCGTCGCCTTCAGCTTCGGCATACCCATGGCTTTTGCCGCCCAGACCGGCGGAGTGCCTTTCATCGCCTGGGTATTGATGGCAGCCAACCTGTTCTGGGTCATCGCATACGATACCGAATACGCAATGGTGGACAAGGTTGATGACCTCAAGATCGGCATCAGGACTTCCGCCATCACGTTCGGTGATTTCGATGTGTCGGGAGTGATGCTGTGCCACGCCGGTTTCCTCGGCATCATGATTGCCGTGGGATTGATCCAGGGACTGGGAGCCATGTATTACGCTGGGCTGGCGGTTGCCTTGGGGCTGATCATCTACCAGTACCGCTTGATTCAAGATCGCGACCGCGGCCGCTGCTTCAAGGCCTTTCTGCATAACAACTGGGTAGGCGCAGCGGTATTTGGGGGCATCGCGGCGGATTACCTGGTCCGGGCGGGCTCATGAGCGCCCTCCTTCCGCGATGAAATACAGGGACTTACGCGATTTCATCGCCCAGCTCGAAAACAGGGGAGAGCTGAAGCGCATAGCGGTTGAGATCGACCCCCACCTGGAGATGACGGAGATCTGTGACCGTGTGCTGAAAGCGGGCGGTCCGGCCATCCTGTTCGAAAAACCCAAGGGGCATAGCATTCCCGTGCTGGGAAACCTGTTCGGTACGCCGCGGCGCGTCGCCATGGGCATGGGACAGGATTCGGTGGCGGCGCTGCGGGAAGTGGGGAAGCTTCTCGCCTACCTGAAGGAACCGGATCCGCCCAAGGGATTGAGAGACGCCTGGGAGAAATTCCCGGTGCTGAAGCAGGTGCTCAACATGGCGCCCAAGGTACTGTCAGCAGCGCCCTGCCAGGACATCGTATGGGAAGGGGCTGAGGTGGATCTCGGCAGGCTGCCGATCCAGATCTGTTGGCCTGATGATGCCGGCCCGCTGATAACATGGGGCCTGACGGTTACCCGCGGGCCGCACAAGACCCGGCAGAACCTGGGTATCTACCGCCAGCAGGTGATCGGGCGTAACAAGCTCATCATGCGCTGGCTAGCCCATCGCGGCGGCGCGCTGGACTTCCGCGACTTCTGCATGGCCAGTCCCGGCCAACCCTATCCCATTGCGGTCGCGCTGGGAGCGGACCCGGCGACCATACTCGGGGCGGTGACGCCGGTGCCCGATACCTTGAGCGAATACCAGTTCGCCGGGCTGCTGCGCGGGGCGAAAACCGAAATCGTCAAATGCCTGAGCCACGATCTCCAGGTTCCCGCCAGCGCCGAGATCGTGCTTGAAGGGTACATCCATCCGAACGAAACCGCGCTGGAAGGTCCTTTCGGCGACCACACCGGCTACTACAATGAGCAGGAGACCTTCCCGGTATTCACGGTCGAGCGCATCACCATGCGGCGCGATCCGATCTATCATTCCACCTATACCGGCAAGCCGCCGGATGAACCGGCCATCCTCGGCGTGGCGCTCAACGAAGTGTTCGTGCCGCTGCTGCAAAAGCAGTTCACCGAAATCGTCGATTTCTACCTGCCGCCGGAAGGCTGCTCCTATCGCATGGCCGTGGTCAGCATGAAAAAGCAGTATGCAGGCCATGCCAAGCGCGTCATGTTCGGCGTGTGGAGCTTCCTGCGGCAGTTCATGTACACCAAGTTCATCATCGTCACCGACGACGATGTCGATATCCGCGACTGGAAGGAAGTCATCTGGGCCATCACTACGAGGGTGGATCCGGCACGGGACACACTGATCGTCGAGAACACCCCGATCGATTACCTCGATTTTGCCAGCCCCATATCCGGCCTGGGCGGCAAGATGGGGCTGGACGCCACCAATAAGTGGCCGGGCGAGACCAATCGGGAGTGGGGCAAGCCGATTGCGATGGATAAGGCGGTGAAGGAGAGGGTGGATGAGATTTGGAAGGAGTTGGGGTTGTGACAGCGTTTCACCTCTGTTCTTCTTAGAGGAAGCATAAAATTTCGTCTCTAAATATTTGCAGACTTAATGAGTTGGAGGGCTATGAGCGACAACCTCATTTCTTATATTGAGATGTGTACTCGGGAGGGAACTAGCCTGCAAGCTTGGCATTCATTCAGCTAGTGAAAATCCCGGCTTTCCACCCGAAGATCTCCCAGCAGATGGCTATGATCCACCAGCCGCTTGGCAATCACATGCTTGACCTCACCTTCGCGCTGCCATACGCCATATACTGTCAGAAGCCTTGAACTCAACAGTTCGCGGCGCTGCTTCTGGACGAGCCGGTTCCACAGCACCACATTGATGTTCCCGGTCTCGTCCTCCAGCGTCACGAACACGACGCCGCTGGCGGTGCCAGGACGCTGGCGGCAGGTTACTATGCCGGTGGTGCGCACCAGCCGGCCGGTGGGGCAATCATCCAGTTCCCTTGCTGAGCTCAATTTCATGCCGGCCAGCCTGGGCCGCAACAGCGCCAGGGGATGCCGACGCAAAGTGAGTTCCATGCTGGCGTAGTCGGTCCTGATTTCCTCTCCTTCCGGTGCGGCGGCAATAATGGGCAACGCTTCCCTGATGGGAGCATTTCGCATCAGGTCGGATTGCCTGATATGAGAGGCAGCCATCCATAGGGCTTCGCGCCGGTGGCCTGCCAAGGTATGCAGCGCATCGGCATGGGCGAGGGCGCGCATCTCCAGGGTATTCAGCGAGGCGCGTTTCGCCAGATCGGCGGTATTTTCGAAAGCCCTTTTTCTTGCCTCGACGATGCGCGTGGCAGTTTTAAGGCTTATCCCCTTCACCCGGTTCAGGCCCAGGCGAACGGCGGGCGGGATTTTCACGGGATTCGAGGATGCACCTGCCTGTTCCTCCAGGGTGCAATCCCATTCGCTGACGGTCACATCCACCGGCCTCACTTCAACGCCATGCCGCCTGGCGTCCTGGATCAATTGCGAGGCGCCGTAAAAGCCTATCGGCTGGCTGTTCAGCATGGCGCACAAGAATATGGCAGGCTCGTGGCATTTGATCCAGGCTGATACGTAAACCAGCAGCGCAAAGCTGGCGGCATGGGATTCGGGGAACCCGTATTCACCGAAGCCCTCGATCTGCCGGAAAATGCGCTCGGCAAATTCCTCCTCATACCCGCGGCTGACCATGCCTCCAATCAATCTGGCGTGGAAGGAGCCCAGCCCTCCCTTTCTTTTCCATGCGGCCATCGAGCGCCGCAGCCTGTCCGCTTCGTCCGGGCTGAATCCCGCGGCATGTATCGCCAATTGCATGACCTGTTCCTGGAAGATGGGTACGCCAAGCGTTCGTTCCAAAGCCGCTTTGACTCCGGCGCCCGGATAGACCACCTCTTCCAGGCATTGGCGGCGGCGCAGGTAAGGATGCACCATATCTCCCTGGATGGGGCCGGGGCGGACGATGGCCACTTCTATGACCAGATCGTAAAAGGTCCGCGGTTTCAGACGCGGCAGCATGGTCATCTGCGCGCGCGATTCGATCTGGAAGACGCCGATGGTGTCTGCCTTGCAGATCATGTCGAAGGTTTTCTCGTCCTTCGCTGGAATATCCTGCATTCGAAATACCGTGCCGCGGCGGGCGGAAACCAGATCGAGCGCCCGGCGTATGGCCGACAGCATGCCCAGCGCCAGCACATCGATTTTCATCAGGCCTACCGCTGCAAGATCGTCCTTATCCCACTGGATGATGCGCCGGTCCGGCATGGCGGCGTTTTCGATGGGGACGATGCGGCACAGCTTGTCACGCGATATGACAAAGCCGCCTACATGCTGGGACAAGTGGCGCGGAAATCCGTATAGCACAGGAAGCAGCTGGATCAGCTTCTGGATGACCGAACTGTCGGGATCGAAGCCGTTTTCGGCCAGCCGGTTGCGCATGTCCGAAGCCTTGTCCCACCAGGCAAGGGAGTCGGATAGCCGCCGGATGCGCTCGATGTCGAGTCCCAGTGCCTTGCCGATATCCTGGATCGCCGAGCGGGTACGGTAAGTGATGACCGTCGCCGCGATGGCGGCGCGCTCGTGGCCGTACCTGCGGTAGATATACTGGATGACTTCTTCCCGCCGTTGGTGTTCGAAATCGACATCAATATCCGGCGGCTCGTTTCGTTCCCTGGAAATGAACCGCTCGAATAGCAGCTCGTTGCGCTCCGGGTCAATTTCCGTGATGCCCAGGCAATAGCAGACAGCAGAATTGGCTGCGGAACCGCGTCCCTGGCAAAGAATGCCCTGCGACCGGGCGAACCGCACGATGTCGAACACCGTCAGGAAATAGGGTTCATACTCAAGCTCGGCGATCAGCCGCAATTCCTGCTCAATCTGTTCCCTGACCTTGACCGAAGCTCCGTTGGGAAAGCGCTCCGCTATGCCTTTATCAACCATGCGCCGCAGATAATCCGCATAGGTTTCATCCGCGCGGACATCCGTCCCCATCAATTCGTCCGGATATTCATAGCGCAGCTCATCCAGCGAAAAAGTGCAGCGATCTGCCACTGCAATGGTTTCCTCCAGGAGTTGCGGCGGATAGAGCTGGCCCAGCTGCTTTCTGGTGCGCAGATGCTGCTCGGCATTGGGCTGCAATGCGTGACCGCATTCGCATAATGGCTTGCCGAGGCGGATGGCGGTCATCGTGTCCTGCAGGGGTTTGCACGAAGGTTCATGCATATGCACATCGCCGGCGGCCACGAGCGGCATTCCCGCAGTTTTGGCAATCTGCCGGATTTTCTCGAATAGCAGGCTTTCGTCCGCATGCAGCAGCAACTCGACAGCAGTCCAGCAGCGCCCGGGAAAAAGGCGCAGTGCCCAGCACATGTCGTTCATGAGGGAGTCGCCTTCCTGGCGCGGATGGGGGATCAGCAGCACTAGGCAATCCGAAAGCAAGGCCAGATGGGGAGCTTCAGCGCAGGTTTCGAAATCCGGACGGGATAGGCGATAAGCGCCTTTTTCAGCGCGTTGCCTTGCCAGCGTGATCAATTCGCACAGGTTGCCGTAGCCGTTCCGATTCATGGCGAGGCAGACCAGCCGCAATCCATCGTCCAGGATGAACTCGCTGCCTATCAAAAGACGCAAGCCGGCTTTTTTTGCCTCCGCATGGGCTCTCACGACCCCGGCCATGGAGCATTCATCCGTGATGGCCAGTGCGCTGTATTTCAGCTTCACCGCCCGCTTCACCAGTTCTTCCGGAAAGGACGCCCCTTTCAGGAAGCTGAAGCTGGAGCAGCAATGCAGCTCGGCATAGGCAGGAGTTGGGAGGGCCATGTCAAACAGATAGCGGATGAAGGGGTCCCGGTTCGGAGGAGCCATGATTTATCCAAAGAATCCCTGCAGATACCACTGGTCATGATTTTCCACTGCCGTGCCAGGTTCGCGATAAATCCATAGCAACTGGCCAAGCTCGTTTTCCGCAATGAAGTAATCGCGGGCCATCGATGCATCATCCCACCAGCCTGCTTCGATCCGTTCCGGTCCCGCAAGCAGTTGCAGTGGCGAGCCGTAAACCGGTTGCTGGTTTCTCAACTTGAGTTCCACGGGGTTTTCCATCAGCCAGGCAGGACGGTTTGGGAAGCTCGTGGAGCGGCCCATTGATTTTTGCGGCACGGCCTTGCGGCTTATGGCCTTGTTTCCCCTGCCTGTTTCACAGTCGCTGCTCGTTCCGGATAATTGAAAGAGCTGCTGTCTCTGGCTGTATTCCGGCCGGTGGTCGGAAATGATGGCCAGGCCGGTAACGGTCCGGTGTCCCAGGCGGGAGGAGAGCTTCTCGATAAAGCGGTTCAGTGAGGTAGCTTCCGATTGCGCAGCCGGAAATAGCTTCAAGTTGCCGTTTTCCCCTGCCGCTATTTCATTTGCCTCGAGCTCCAGCGCGCAGGTCGGAGCCGCTATCGTTGTCCGCTCCAGCCGCTGGCGCAGCAGGACCATCAGGTGAGCCGGATCGCTGCTCCGTTCGGAAAGCTTGATGTTTATGAGCGTGGATGCTTGCGGTTGCCGGGAGGAATGCTCATGATGCAGGAGGAAAGAAAATTCCCGGACGGCCGCATGGCGGGCGGCCAGCCAGCCGCACATCTGTTCGGTCATTCGCTGGACGCTCATCAGCAGCAGCTCGACTCCTTCGACTTGCGCCATTAATTCCATTTTCTGCCTGAATGCTGGCGGGGGCTCGAACCACTCTTGCGGATCCGGGGCGTTTCCGTAGGCTTGATCCAGTTCCGCCGGAAGCTCCGGTCCGAAGCGCTGTGCCAGGCCGCCGCGCGGCAATTGCCGCAAATCGGCCAGTGTCCTGCAACCTATTCCCCGGATCACTTCGAGATGAAGCTGGGCCGAAGCCAGCAGATCGACCGGCAAGGCGTCGAGCAGGGATCCGGACCTGTTCCCCGTGCCATTGATGACTGTTCTCAGGGACGCGGATTGCGCGAGCAGCCATGCTCCCCGGGCGGTAGGAGCGGCTGCCGCGCAGAGCTGCAGGCCTTGCGCCGCTACTGCCCGGTTGAGCGACTGGCATAACTCCTTCAGGCCGCCGAACAGCTTCAGGCTGCTGGAGATCTCCGCGATCAGTCCGCTGTCCTGCATGACGATACGAGGCGTGAACCGCAGTGCGGCATAGGCAGCTTCATGCAGCGCTTTTCTTTCTTCATCCGGGTCATGCTCCACCACCGCCAGGTCGGGGAAAAGAGCCAGGGCGCTGGCCAGGGGCTGGCGAATAGCTACTCCCCGCTGTTGCGCCGCCTTATTGGCCTGGAGAATATAGCTCTGATTTCCCCTGCGGACGGTGACGGCCATCGCGGGAACCAGTGGCGCAGGAAAACGCCGCTCGATCCAGTCGAGCGATAGGGTCGGGCAATGAAGGGCGATCCAGAGCATTTTTTCAAGCGTGCGCCACTTTGGATGCGGGAAGCGGTTGAATGAAGGATTCGCTTGGCGATCCTTCTGGCAACGCAGAGGGCAGGCCAGGGGACGGGACAAGGGGCAGGGTAAGGTAAATGGACAGTCCAGCCGGCATTCCCCGGCGCTTCAGCAAATGCACGCGAAGAGTGCGGGAAAGGGCATCCCGGCGAGCTGGATGGAGCAGTATTCTCAGCGGAGCGGCGGAGGGCTCGAACCGTGCGCTTGCCGGCCGGAACAGGAAGGCCAGGGTGGCGGCGCTCCGCGCGAGAATCTGCAGCTTGCGCGTGGCTTGCTGGCTTATTCCGGACAACCAGCCGAGAATGGCGCCGAAAGCGGCGCTTTTGACGCCCTGTTCCAGCGCCCATAAACGCTCGGCCGGTGTGCAAGCCTTCACTATCACAATGCGCCGGCTATCCATGCCCAGGTTTTCCCAGGCAGGCATGTAAGGCACGTGAGGCGGAGAAACCAGCAGGACATGACGGCCAGCCTGGGTGGCCTGCGCGAGCATTCTGCTCAATAGTCCTATTTCTCCCAATCCCTCCGTTGGCAATAGCAATTCGGTCAGGTTGCCGATCGGCCATCCTCCGCCAGGCAGCGCCTTATCCAGTTCTTCGAAGCCGCTGGGAACGACTTGATCGGGCGGGACCCCTGTTGCACTCCCTCTCCATATCCTGTTCCTGAACCGGGTTTCGATTTGCGGAAGCGATAGGGACGCCGAAGACTGGGAAACGAGAATGGACATGCCGGAACCTTCTCATTGTTACCGGCTGGCGTTGAGGTGGTGCCCGGGAACACGGGTTTTGCGGATGAGGCCCACATACGCTCCGTATATCTCCAGTTTCTGTTCCGGCCGGATGGGCGGATAGTCCTGGTTTCTTCTTCCGTTGCGGGCTTCCAGGTAATAGCCATCCTTGTCTCGTGCCAGGACCTTGAGGGTGAATTCATTGTCCACGATTGCCAGTATCACTTGCCCGACTGAAGCGGTATTGGCGCGTTCGATTATCACCATGTCGCCCTCGAGTATTCCCAGGTCGATCATCGAATCGCCCTTGACGGGAAACAGGATGGTTTGAGAAGGATTTTCGATAAGGTAGTCATCTATGCGCAGCAATTCAGGCTGCATATCGGCAGCCTGCTGGGGCAGGCCCGCCCTGACCATGGGTCCGACTGTCCGCTCGAAAAAACGGGGGCCGGGGCGCACCCGGCCCCCGGGCGCATTTTCAAGAAAATGCTCTTCCTTCAAACGCTGGACGATCCGATGCGTCCAGGAGCGTGCCTTGACATTCCATAGCAGGGACAACCGGGTCATGGAAGGAACGATTCTTTCCCGGGCATAGTAATCCTGCAGCTTGCCAAGATAGGGGAGGATATCGAGCGGTTGCATCAGGATCAGGGGAATGAATAATAAAGAACGATTGTTCTCGATTATAGAGAACAATCATTCTTTATTCAAATGATGCCGATATTTTCATGCCTCGTCCGCGGCAAGGGTCGGAAATAGTTGCAGTTGCTAAAACCGGATACTGTAATCCAATCGTTTCAACCGTCCTGTCGTTTTTCCGTCATGATTTTGTCATGTCCAGGGCTTACACTCGAAGTCGTTCTATAAGGCCATGAATGATCTTGGGAAATGAAATGAAGCATTGGTGCGCTCAGCAGCATGTCCGGGCGGAAAAGGGTTTCACCCTGCTCGAATTGCTGGTTGTAATGGTCATCATCGGGTTGCTGGTCGGCTATGTCGCACCCAAGTATTTTTCCCAGGTGGGGAAATCCGAAGTCAAGGCAGCTCAAGCCCAGATTGATTCGATAGAAAAGGCTCTGGATCAATATCGCCTGGACGTAGGGAGCTATCCCGTCACCGAACAAGGACTGGCCGCATTGACGGTGAGGCCGACCAATGAAGTGAAATGGCAGGGGCCTTATCTCAAAAAAGCGGCGCCGCCCGATCCCTGGGGACGGCCCTATGTATATAAATACCCTGGTGAGCGTGCCGAATTCGACTTATTTTCCTATGGGAAGGATGGCCAGCCCGGCGGTACAGGCGAATCGAGCGATATCACGAACTGGTAGGTCGGCATGCGCTACGAGGTGAAAGCTGTGCTTGCCGGACAAGGTACGGTGCTGCTGAGGCTGGATGCGGAAAACGAGGAGGATGCCCGTCTTCAGGTAATCTCCCGGGGCGGAATGGTGCTGAATGTGCGCCGGCGCTTTACCGGGTGGACCCTCAGGGCCGCGCCGCGCTTTCCCCTGGCGCATTTCAGCCAGGAACTCCTTTCCTTGCTGGAAGCGGGCCTGAGCCTGGTGGAAAGCATCGAAACGCTCCTGGACAAGGAACAGGATGCGGGAGTGCGCAAAATCATCGATGGATTGCTTTCCAGGCTCTACGAGGGAAGCACTTTTTCCCGGGCACTGGAAGCCTATCCCCAGGCGTTCCCTCCCCTTTATATGGCGACCGCCAAGGCAAGTGAGCGCACCGGCGACCTGCCCGAGGCCCTCACCCGCTATCTAGCCTACCACGCGCAGATGGACCTGGTCCGGAAGAAGCTGATCGGCGCCTCAATCTATCCTGTTCTCCTGCTGGTGATCGGTTTGTTGGTGGCCCTGTTCCTGCTGGTTTTCGTGGTACCGAAGTTCAGCAGCATCTATGAGGACGTGGGAGGCGACCTGCCGTGGCTCTCGCTGCTCCTGATCCAGTGGGGGCATTTCGTTCATGAGCAAGGCTGGCAGTTCGCAGCCACAGCCGCGGGAATACTGGCGCTTATCGGCTACGGCATGACCCGCCCGGTATTCCGGGCATATCTGGCGCGGCAGCTATGGCGTATCCCCGCCATAGGAAACCGTTTGCGCGTTTATCAGCTTGCGCGTTTCTACAGGACGCTGGGCATGCTGCTGCGCGGAGGAATTCCGGTCGCGAAGGCGCTGGAAATGGTGAGCGACCTGCTTCCGCCGCACTTGCGCCCAGGAGTCCAGGGCGCCGCTGTCCGTATACGCGAGGGCAAAACCATCTCCAGCGCCATGGAATCCGAAGGGCTGACCACCGCCGTAGGCAACCGCATGTTGCGTGTCGGGGAAAGAACCGGCCTCATGGGAGAAATGATGGAACGCATCGGCAATTTTCATGATGAAGAGATTGCGCGATGGGTGGAATGGATGACCAAATTGATCGAGCCGATATTGATGGCGGTGATCGGGGGCGTGATCGGGGGAATCATCATCCTCATGTATATGCCGATATTCCAGTTGGCCGGAAGCATCAATTGAGCGGGGAATGCTGAAAAAAGCATCATTCCCGGAGCTAGTTCGATAATCAACGACAGGTCTGTTCAAAATGAGTGCGAGTCTTGCCGAATCAGTAGCGAGTGAAAATAGCTGGGCAAGAGCCGAGCCGGCTCTGCCAGCCGAAACAGAGGAGTTGCCGGGGAGGGAGCCGCAGGTAGTCCCGCTTCCCCTGCAAGGAATCGACACCCAGCAGCTCGAAGAAGCGCGGCGCGAGGCGGCGAACCAGGGTATTCCGGTGATGAAGGCGCTGGAAGAAAGGAGTGGATATACGCAGGACCGACTCG
>DASZUL010000013.1:0-50368 GCA_035547595.1 Nitrosospira sp. | reverse complement strand
TCCTCCGTCGAGTTCGATCGTGCGCTGATGGGGCACGCGGTTTTCAGCCTGGGCAACGGAATGCGCGCGCTGCTGCATGGACTGACGGGCTCTTCTATCGCCAAGGCTCCCGGCAGCGTAGGTCCGGAGCTGCAGCACTATTACAGCCATCTGACACGTTTTTCCGCTGCTTTTGCCCTGCTCGCGGACGTTTCCCTACTTACCCTCGGCGGTGGCCTCAAGCGCAAGGAGAGATTGTCCGCTCGCCTGGGCGATATCCTCAGCATGCTTTATCTCTCCTCTGCCGTGCTGAAGCGCTTCAAGGATGACGGCGCTCCCGCGGCCGACAAGCCATTATTGCACTGGTCGCTGCAGGATGCGCTTTATCGGATGCAGCAAGCGTTCGACGGCCTGCTGGATAATTTCCCCGCCGGGGCGGTTACCAAACGACTTCTGCGGTTTATCGTGTTCCCCCTGGGGATGCCGTTTTCGCCGCCATCGGACGAACTGGGCCATCAGATAGCCAAGTTGATGCTATCCCCCGGCGAAGCCCGCGACCGCCTTACTGCCGGCATTTATCTGCCTGAATCGGACTACGAGCCACTGAGCGTACTGGAACAGGCGCTGCAATGCGACATGGTGTGCGAAGCGGTCGAGGCCAAGTTGCGGGCAGCAGTCAAAACGGGGCAAATTCCCGCGCAGGGCGAGGAAAAAATTGCCTATGCGCTCAAGCAGAGGGTCATTACCCCGGCGGAACTGGAGCTGATGAGCAAGATGAAATCGCTGCGGCGCCGCGTCATCATGGTGGATGATTTCCCGCCAGACTTTGCACAGGAGTCAGGCGAACCGGGAGGTGCCCGCAACGTTGCGCCTTCGTCCCAGCCCGACGCACCTGCTGATACAGTAGCCGATACCACGCAGCCTATGGAAGACAGTTAAGTAAAACGCTCAGCCGCAAGTTCCCGATTCAATTAACCTTCAACAAAAACAGGAAAGCGAGCAGAACATGCAAAACATGCGGCAGGAGCCAGCGGACCTCATTCCCGTCGATATCGCAGGGACCCTGGATGGCCTGTTCAGCGAACGGATACGCCGGTCGCCGCAAGCGGCGGCTTATCGGGACTACGATCGCATTGGCGGCAAGTGGCGCAACCTTACCTGGGCGCAAATGGATGAAGGCATCCAGCGCTGGCAAACGGCCCTTGCCAGGGAGAATCTGGCCCATGGCGATCGGGTAGCGATCATGCTGCGAAATTGTCCCGAATGGGTCATGTTCGAGCAGGCTGCGCTAAGGCTGGGGCTGGTAGTCGTTCCGCTCTACACTGCCGACCGTCCAGAAAACGCTGCCTACATTTTGCGCAATGCCGGAGTACGGGTATTGCTGCTGGAGGAATTGGCGCAGTGGCAGATATTTTGCGACGTGCATGATCAGCTCACGGAGTTGACACGCGTGGTAACTGTACAAGCCGGCATGGAAAAATGCGACGATGACCGCGTAAGCGCGCTGCATGACTGGCTGCCGGAAAAAGCGGAAGAGCACCAGCCCGCTCCGCGCGACCCCCATCAGCTAGCTACTATCATCTATACGTCCGGAACTTCCGGCCGGCCTAAAGGCGTGATGCTGAGCCACTACAACATCCTTACCAACGCGTACGGCAGTTCGCTCGTCGTGCCCTTATCCAGCAATGATCTTTTTCTCTCTTTTTTGCCCCTGTCACATACTTTCGAACGAACCGCCGGTTATTATGTTCCCATGATGTGCGGCGCAACCGTCGCGTATGCCCGTTCCATCCAGCAATTGCAGGAGGACCTGCTGGTTGTCCGCCCTACGATCCTGGTTTCGGTACCCAGGATCTATGAGCGGGTCTATTCGGGAATCAGGGCAAAACTCGCCGAAGGCCCGGCATCGAGCCGCAAGCTGTTCGAGCTTGCAGTCGATATCGGCTACAGCCGGTTCGAACATCAGCAGGGCAGGGGCCCGGGAAAGATTTCGCATCTGCTATGGCCCATATTGGAAAACCTGGTGGCAAAGAAAGTCATGAGCAAATTGGGGGGACGGCTCCGGGGGGCGATGAGCGGCGGCGCGGCGTTGCCGCCGGAGGCGGCGCGAGTGTTTATCGGGTTGGGATTGCCCGTTCTCCAAGGCTACGGAATGACCGAAAGCAGTCCCGTCGTCTGCTCCAATACTTTCGAAGACAACGTTCCCTCGAGCGTGGGACGGCCCATTGCCGGAGTGGAAGTGAAACTCGGCGAGAACGACGCCTTGCTGATCCGCGGTCCGAACGTGATGCTGGGTTATTGGAATGATCCCGAAGCAACCCGGGCTGTGTTGAGCCCGGATGGATGGCTCAACTCCGGAGATATCGCGCGCATTGACGACGGGCGGATAACCATTACAGGACGGCTGAAGGAAATCATCGTCATGTCCACTGGGGAGAAGGTTCCTCCGGCAGACATGGAAGCGGCGATCTTGCGTGATGCTTTGTTCGAGCAGGCAATGCTGATCGGCGAGGGGCGTTCCTATCTAAGCGTCCTCGTAGTCCTCAATCCCAGCCAATGGGAAACGCTGGCTGCACAGCATAACCTCGATCGGGACTGGCGCCACCTACGGGAAGACCCGAGGCTGGAAGAAATCCTGCTGGCAAGGATAGTCGGGCAAATACGCGAATTTCCAGGTTATGCAAGAATATATCGGGTGGCCCTGGCGGCGGAACCCTGGACCATCGAGAACGGTTTGTTGACGCCCACCTTGAAGCTGCGCCGGGGACAAGTGCTGGAACGCTACAAGACAGAAGTGGCACGGCTTTACGAGGGACATTGACCTTTCTGCGGCCGCACAGCCAGCGTTGCGGAAGAGCAGCGGGAAAGGCGGGCTTGCTCTGGAGCACGTCGAATCGTCATGAGCTGCCTTTGCAATCCTTCATGGAGACAAAATGAACGTTGAAGCGCACCCTCCCCTATCGCTGCCCGATGCGGATCCCATATTGCGCCTGGTGCCCATGCCCACGGATACCAATCATGCCGGCGATGTATTCGGGGGATGGATCATGGCGCAGGTGGACATTGCCGGAAGCATTCCAGCGATACGCCGCGCACGCGGACGGGTAGCCACCGTAGCGGTGAATTCCTTTGTTTTCAAGCAGCCGGTCTATGTTGGCGACCTGGTGAGCTTTTACGCCACCATCATCAAGATCGGCCGCACCTCCATCACCGTGGACGTATCCGTCTATGCCCAACGTGGCTCACGGCAGGGGAACGAGGAAATATGCCACAGAGTGACCGAGGCGGTTCTCACTTATGTGGCGGTGGACGATAATCGCAGGCCGCGAGTGGTCCCAGCCGAATAGCGAACGCCGGCAATAGGCGCAACGACCGAATGGATTGAAGGAGGCACGATTGGACACTACTGAAGTCATCGTACGCAAGGCAGCCGTTCTAGGTGCGGGTGTGATGGGCGCCCAGATCGCGGCACATCTGGTCAATGCCAATGTCGAAACGCTTCTGTTCGAGCTTCCCGCTGAACAGGGGAATGCCAATGCAAATGTAATCAAGGCGTTGGAGTCACTCAAAAAACACGAACCCTCGCCTCTGGCAATAATGGCAAAAGCGGGCGCCATACAACCCGCCAATTACGGGCAGCACCTCTCCCTGCTTGGCGATTGCGACATCGTGATAGAAGCCATTGCCGAGCGCATGGACTGGAAGAAGGACCTGTATAAAAAAGTGGCACCGCATCTTGGAGAGCAAACCATCTTTGCCACAAACACTTCGGGACTTTCGGTCAACGAACTGGCGCAGGCGCTCCCCGATACCTTGCGGCATCGCTTTTGCGGTATCCATTTTTTCAATCCGCCACGCTATATGCACTTGGCGGAGTTGATTGCCTGCGAGGAAAGCGATCCGGCAATGCTCGACAGCGTGGAAAAATTCCTGGTGACCACTTTGGGTAAGGGCGTGGTACGGGCCAAGGATACACCCAACTTCATCGCCAACCGGATAGGCATATTTTCGACACTCGCGACCATGCACTATGCGGAAAAATTCGGGTTGGGCTTCGATACGGTGGACGCCTTGACCGGGGGAGTCATAGCCCGTCCCAAGAGCGCGACGTTTCGCACCGCCGATGTGGTCGGGCTGGATATTCTCGCGCATGTCATCGACACCATGCGCGACATGCTGCCGGACGATCCATGGCATGGCTATTTTGCGGTGCCCGGCTGGCTGCAAGCCTTGATAGATCGAGGAGCGCTAGGTCAAAAGACAAAGCAGGGAATTTACCGGAAGGATGGAAAGGACATCCGGGTACTGGACCGTGCGACCGGCGACTATGTCCCTTCGTCCGACGCAATCGACGAAAACATCAAGGCGCTGCTGAAACGCGGGGATTTTGCCTCGAAACTGGGAGAACTGCGTGCGAACCCGCATCCTCAGGCCCAATTCCTGTGGGCAATATTCCGTGACCTGTTCCAGTATTGCGCATTTCACCTCGCTGCCATCGCGGATAACGCACGCGAACTGGACCTGGCCATGCGCTGGGGCTTCGGGTGGAACCAGGGACCCTTCGAACTGTGGCAGGCAGGAGGATGGAACCGGATTGCGGAGTGGCTGGACGAAGACATCACCGCCGGAAAGAGCATGAGTTCCGCTCCCCTCCCCATATGGGTGAAAGAATTGGGCCAAACCGGAAATCCCGCCGTCAATGCCGAAATTCAGGGGGTACACAGGTCTCACGGTTCTTTTGCCCCTTCCGCCAACGTCTTCCGCGGAAGGTCTATCCTGCCCGTATATCGCCGCCAATTGTTTCCGGACCGGCTTTTGGCCGAAGAAACGCAATACGGCAAAACGATATTCGAGACAGACGCGGTGCGGATGTGGCATATGCCAACGGAAGGCGCACAGGATGGCCATGCCGATGACGGCATTGCCATTCTCAGCTTCAAGAGCAAGATGCACACGATAGGAAGCGACGTGCTGGATGGAATCCAGCAGGCAATAGACGAAGCGGAGCGGAACTGGCGCGCCCTCGTCATATGGCAGACGGAACCTCCTTTTTCCGCCGGCGCCAATCTGCAAAAGGCTACCGAGCGGCTGAAGAGCAGCGAACCTCCCTCCGCCTTCAGCATATTTGCGCGCAAACTGAAAAAGTCGGCGCAGTCGGCCATGCTCAAGGCCGCCCGCAGCCTTAATCTCGCCGATGCGCTGATGGCGGGAAAGCTGGCGGAAGTCGAGGCCATGGTGGCGCAGTTCCAGCAAACATCGCTGGATCTGCGGTATTCGATGATTCCTACGGTTGCCGCAGTGGACGGGCTGGCGCTGGGCGGCGGCTGCGAATTCGTGATGCATTGCGACCGCGCCGTGACGACGATGGAAAGTTATATCGGCCTGGTTGAAGCCGGGGTGGGGCTGCTGCCGGCCGGCGGCGGCTGCAAGGAATTGGCCTTGAGGGCCTCGCAGGAAGCGAAAGAAGGGGACCCGTTTCCGTTGCTTAAAAATTATTTTCAGAGCGTCGCGACCGCGAAGCTGGCGAAAAGCGCCGAGCAGGCAAAAGAGATAGGCTACCTGCGCCAGGCGGATACCGTAGTGATGAACCGCTTCGAATTGCTGTATGTGGCCCGGGCCCAGGCGCTCGCACTGGCTGAAGCGGGCTATCGGCCGCCTTTGAAGGCACGCCATATCACTGTGGCGGGCTCCACCGGCATCGCCACCATCAAGGGCTTGCTTGTGAACATGCGCGAAGGCAACTTCATTTCGGAGCACGATTACCTGATAGGCAGCAAGATTGCGCACGTGATGTGCGGCGGCGAACTTACGCCCGGCAGCGTAGTCGACGAGGACTGGTTCCTGGACCTGGAACGCAGCGCGTTCATTGAATTGCTTGCGACCGAGAAGACCCAGGCCCGCGTCGAGCATACGCTGAAGACCGGCAAGCCGTTACGGAACTAGGGACAAGAAATATTGAAAAAGAGCGTTTCGGGCGCATATCCGAATATGTATTCCGCATCGCGATGAGCTGGGATAAACAAGGAGTAGATATCATGAGCAGGCAAGTTCAGGACGCTTATATCGCTGCCGCAGTGAGAACACCCGTAGGCAAGGCGCCAAGAGGAATGTTCAAAACGGTGCGCCCGGACGACATGCTGGCGCACGTGTTGAAAGCTTCGATAGCGGAGTGTCCGGGTCTGGATCCGTCCGCAATCGATGATGTCGTCGCCGGCTGCGCGATGCCCGAGGCGGAACAGGGAATGAACGTCGCGCGTATCGGATTGCTGCTGGCAGGCCTGCCGGACAGCGTTCCGGGCATGACGGTCAACCGGTTCTGCGCTTCCGGCTTGCAGGCGGTCGCAATCGCCGCGGACCGCATTCGTCTTGGCCATGCCGACGTGATGATCGGCGCCGGAACGGAAAGCATGAGCATGGTGCCGATGACCGGAAACAAAATGTCTCTCGACCCCGCCATTTTTTCGCATGATGAAAACGTGGCCATCGCCTATGGCATGGGCATTACCGGGGAAAAAGTAGCGGAACGCTGGCAGGTCAGCCGCGAAGCCCAGGACGAATTCGCGGTAACAAGTCATGCTCGAGCGCTTAAGGCGATCGAGGCGGGCGAATTCAGGCAGGAAATCGTGCCTTACACGGTGGAGGAGAAACGCCCGGATCTGGTGGCGCACGAAATTCGTAATGTATCCGTAGTGCGCGACACGGATGAAGGTCCCCGCCCCGGAACCAATATGAAGACGCTCGCAACATTGAAATCGGTATTCGACGCGCAAGGCACGGTGACCGCCGGGAACAGTTCCCAGATGTCCGACGGCGCGGCAGCGGTCATCGTCGCGAGCGAAGCAGCCCTGAAGCGGTTCAACCTCACTCCCCTCGCCCGATTCGTGGGATATGCCGTAGCGGGCGTCCCTCCGGAGATCATGGGCATCGGCCCGATCAAGGCGATACCCAAGGTGCTGGACCAGGTAGGCCTGGCGCAGGACGATATCGAGTGGATCGAACTCAATGAGGCCTTCGCGGCGCAAAGCCTGGCCGTCATCAACGATCTGGGGCTGGATCGCGCCAAGGTCAATCCGCTTGGCGGGGCTATTGCGCTAGGACATCCCCTGGGGGCGACAGGCGCTATCCGCGTGGCCACGCTGGTGCATGGCTTGCGCCGTCATCGGCAGAAATATGGAATGGTGACCATGTGCGTAGGTACCGGCATGGGCGCGGCGGGAGTGTTCGAAGCATTGTGACGCTCCTCGCCGGGATGGAAGTTTACCGCAGGATTGGGGCAAAAGGGACAACTCGAGCCTGGTCCCGAAAATGGCTTCGGCTCCTTGCCGATGATTGTCCGGATTGTCCCTTAAGGACTTGAAGAGCTATTTTCCGAAATAAACGTAGCCCTTCTGCGGTACAGCCGATTCCTTGAAGCGCTTGCGCTCTTCCAGGTCCAGCTTCTTGTCCCACCATATGGCCCGCGCTTCTTTCTGATCCTCCGCCAGTTTCGGGTTTTTCTTGAATAGCTCGCGCATGAACTTCGTGTGGTCGGATTCGTATAATTCCATCAGCTTCTCCTTGTTCCTTTCACTTCTTTCCCGCAATACGGATAATCGGGCGAACTTTACCATAACCACGACGCTTCCGCATCCTGAGCGCTCGGTTACCCCTTGCTCGCCGGCAAGCGGAAGAGGACAGGAGTATCAGAAGGATTTTCCTTGATGCAACTGCCTGACGTATTCCGGAAAAGGCAGAGCAAGCTCCGTTTCCAGTTTTTTTGCGCGGGATTCCGCCTCTTCCCAACCCGATCTTCCAAAACGGTGCTTGAAGGCAAAAACGATCAGGTTGCCGTGCGGTTTCGCCGTCATCCTCGCCATGCTGCAACCAAAACTGCTTTCAATCCGCTTGAGGCAGTTTTTCGTCACCCTTTCCCTGCTGAGCAGGTTGACCACCAAGATGCCTTTTTGATTCAAGGCTGCGTAGGCGTCGTCATAAAATTCCCGGCTGCACAGCGAGGGCGCCTGGCTGCCATCCTCGAACCCATCCACCATGAGGACATCCGCCCAGGCGGGATGGGATGCCACGAAGGCGCCTCCCTCCGCAACTATGACCCGCAAGCGCTCGTTGTCCGCAGGAAGCAGGAAATAATCGCGCGCTGCGGCTACTACCTCCGGGTTGATTTCGATCACGGTAGTTTTCACCTGCTGCAGCCGGTTATAGACGAACTTCGCCAGTGATCCGCCTCCCAGGCCGATCATCAGGATATTCCGCAACTGGGGATAAAACGGCAGAAAAGCCATCATGCAGCGCGTGTAGTCGAGTTCCAGGTCATTGGGCGCAGTTAACCTCATGGCACTCTGTACGCTGCTTGAACCCAGATGCAACATGCGAACGCCCCCTTGCTCGCTCACCTGGATGCCGGGCTCTTCCACCGCTCGGCGCGAGCGCCACTTCGAAAATTCACCCATGAACCAAAAGCTCTTGTCTAGGAGGGACGGGACGGAATTTCACCCAATCCATCGTTGCTCGCCGCTTGCAGAGCTTACTCTGCTGCGCGGCTCGTGCCTCGTTCCGGTTGGAATCCGTCATCGTCGTGGGCGCGAAACGAGTGTTAACAGGCCTTGACTGTTCCTTACCTTTTGCCTGTTTATGAAGATGCTTTACAACCTGGCGCTATTAGCCTACGTTTACATCTCTACCCTTATGGGAACTGTCGACAGGAAACGTGTGATTGACAAGCGGGGTACCTGGACCACCCGCTCTTTCCCGTTCTCCTCTCGCCAATTCTCGCAAATAACGACAGGAGCAAGCAGCTGCATATGAACAAATCATTTGCAAGTTTAACTCTCATTTCATTGGCCAGCATTTTATCCTCGTGTGCAAATATCGGCCTTAAGGAAGAAATGCAATCTCATGGAGGAAAGTTCGCGGGAAATCATGCCGCGCTGGCGCGTTGCGTGACGGACGGCCTGCGGTCGGACAGCCGATGGATGATCCGCGAGCTCCAGTTTGAGGTGCGCCAGTATCCGCAACTCGCGGCTACCGAGATTTATGGATATACGCTAACCAACTTTCCCGGCATTTATGCCCGCAACTCGCCCAGAAACCCCGACGCCGTGATCAGCTACGCTGTTCCCGTCACAATAATCAACGGGCGGCATGTCCCGCCCGGCCCTTCCCATTCGGCATCCGCCCCCGACACTCCTCCCGGTTATTCATTCGTTTTGACACTGAAAAGAACCGACGACGAAACCGTGGTCGCAACACTGAATGGGAAAAAATATGAAGGCGGGATCGCATGGGAAAAGCTGGAAGCCTGCTCGCGCCGCTAAAATGCTTTCCGTCATGCTGAGCATGACAAGCGGGAACAATCATGCTGCGAACAACCCCGCACCAAGCATTTCCCGATGCTGTTCCCGCATGTATCCCGGCGGCTTCTTTTTCGATCAGGCGATTCTCCTATGCCATTCCTCCCAAGACAATCTTTCCCCTTTTCCAGGCTTGTTCAAGAGTAAAAAATTCGGACACAACGATTTAGGACGCGGTACGCGATAGAATATCGTTCATTTCCCGTTCACCTCAAAAAAACAGTCGTGAAAAGGATCAAATCGGGCGATTTCATACATTGTCATGATAGGGCGGTATACCTCGAGGCGCCGGGATGACATGACAACAGCGACATAGAGGAAGCGGCTTTTTAGCAAAATAATATGAGCGGAATATGCGGTTGCTACCAGTAGCAGGGCTGGCGTTGTTTTTGACGGCCCTTCCGGTTCTCGCCGGGGATTTCGAAGAGGGGATGAAATTCGTCCTCAGCAAGGATTATGCGAAAGCTGCGGATGCCTTCCGCCGGGCCGCGGACCAGGGAAACGTGGACGCGCAATTCAATCTGGCCGTGATGTATTCGAAAGGACGGGGTGTGCCGCAAAGCAACCAGGAAGCTGCCTATTGGTATCGCATGGCAGCGGACCAGGGAGATGTTCCCTCTCAATCGATGCTGGGCTTCATGTATCTGAGAGGCCAGGGCGTGACACAGGATTATCAGCAGGCGATGCTCTGGTTTTTCAAGGCGGCCGACAAAGGCTACGCCGTGGCGCAGCATAACCTGGGCGTCATGTATGCGAAAGGACAGGGGGTAGCGCAAGACTACAAGCAGGCAATGACCTGGTATCTCAAAGCGGCGGAACAGGGCCATGCGCCCGCTCAGGCAATTCTCGGTTACATGTATCTCAAGGGACAGGGAACCGATGAAAACGACCAGCAGGCGGCATCCTGGTATCTCAAGGCGGCCGAGCAGGGGTATGCGGATGCGCAATACGCGCTGGGCATACTTTATGCGAAAGGCCGCGGAGTGGGGCAAAGTGACGAGGAAGCGCTCGCATGGTATCGCAAGGCGGCCGAGCAAGGGAATGCCGATGCGCAATTCAATCTTGGCCTCGCCTATGCCATGGGCAGAGGTGTCGCGCAGGACCACCGGGAAGCCGCCAACTGGTATGTGAAATCCGCGGAACAGGATAATGCGCGTGCGCAGTTCAAGCTGGCCGTGGCTTATGCGAAAGGGCGGGGAGTGACCCAGGATGAGCCGGAGGCGGTATCCTGGTATCAAAGGGCGGCCGAACTAGAGAACGCGCCCGCGCAATACAATCTCGGCACCATGTACGCCAGTGGCAGAGGAGTGCCGAAAGACGATCACCAGGCGGTGTTCTGGTATCGCAAAGCTGCCGAGCAGGGGGATCCGGATGCCCAGTTCAACCTCGGGGTGCGCTACGACCATGGCCGGGGCGTGCCGAAAGACGAGCCCCAGGCGTTATCCTGGTACCGCAGGGCGGCCGAGCAGGGCTATGCGAGGGCCCAATATGCACTCGGGGTAAAATACGACAACGGCCAGGGCATCGCCCAGGATTACGCGCAGGCGCTGGCGCTATACCGGCAAGCGGCGGAACAAAGCCATGCGGGAGCGCAAACCAATCTCGGCGTGCTCTACTACAAGGGCAGCGGGGTCAAGAAGGATTATGTCGAGGCCGACAAATGGTTCAACATCGCAAGCGCGGCCGACTATGAGGATGCGAAAGTCAACCGCAACCTGATGGAAAAACTCATGACGCCGGTACAAATTGCCGAGGCACAACGCCAGGCAACCGAATGGCTACAGACACATCAGAAGTGAGCGACAGTCCCCTGCCGGACTACTTCGACTGGCTGGCGCTCCCCTTCTCCTTGGTAACGGGATTTTGCAGCGTATAGCCCTCTTCTTTCATCTTGTAACCGCCGTAAGCTCCAACTCCAGCGGCCGCGAGCAGCCAGCAACCCGAAAGCATGGGTATCATTCCCAGGAGTACGGCCAGGCGCATTATTTTCTTGATTTTCATTTTCGGTTCTTTCAGTAAAAAAGGTGATCCATATCGTTTCGACAATGGAATTTACGCTGAAAAACGAAGAAGTGTCAATTGCCCCTTCCCCGCCGTCGTGAATCGCCCTGGCGGCATTACGCATGAGTTTTCCCCCTCTCATTCCATCTTGACGTAAACTGGAACTATCGTAACAGGTCAAATTCGGAGAAAAACATCATGGATCAAGTATCGAATACTGCCGCATCAGCATGGATGGTGCGGTGCATGATCTTTGCGCTGGCTATCCTCCTGGCCGCATGCCAATCCGCTGAAACCCGCCGCTTCGGGGCGGTACTCGGCAGTGTTGCAGGTTCCATCGGAGGAGGTTACCTGGGTTCCGCCCTGGGTGGCGGTACCGCAGGCCGCATTTTGGGGGCCGTTGCAGGCGGGGTGGCAGGATATTATGTGGGCTCGACCGTCGGAGGCTATCTCGGAAAGGATGACCAGCAAAGGATGGCCAATGCCTCGCAAAAGGCTTTCGAAACCGGCGAGCCGCAGACCTTCAACAGTCCGGATAGCGGAGTGAGCGGCAGGGCGGAAGTCTTACCCGCGACACAGACGCAGCAGGCCAGCGGCGAATGCAAGACCATCCGGCAGACCGTGGTGCTCAAGGATGGCAGGACGGCGACCGAGGATGTGCGGAGCTGCAAGGAAGCGGGCTAAGCGTTGCTTGCTGATCAAAACCTTGCAAGCTGCAATGCCGGGATACGTATCAATCCCTCCGAAAACAGGCAGCTCGTCCTTTTCAGGACGTCCCGGAGGAAATGAAGAAAGAAGAAAACGCTTGAGGCCCAGATTATTTTCTGCGCCACGTGTCGCCCTCTTTTTCATATTCTTTTTTTACCGCTGCCCACGCGACCTTATGCGCGGTTTCCTCGCGTGATGCGTCTCCCCGCCGTTCGCCAGGATCTTTATATTCGTCCCATGCGCTATTGAAAGCCGCCCGATATATTTCCTGGGCATGCTTGGGCAATACATTGGTCACGTTTTCTGGAAGGTCGTCCAAAGTATCATAAGGCATAAGCTTTTCCTGAAGGTAGCGAATAGGAGCGGGGTTTCCGGAGATTTTTGGAAACCGCACACGGGCAATAAATGGATATTGAGCTGTAAGGAGTGAGTATAAAAGCCTGATTTACTCCATCCGAAGCGGCTCTACCTGGGCGGCTCTACCTGAAAATTACAGGGTGGAGGAGCGAGCCTGAAAGGCTCGCTAATGAAACAGGAAAAAGTAATTTCCTCCCTAGCCTCTTTCCGAATGCACCGGATACGGCGGATCACCCTTGTCTAGACAAAACCGCATTTCCCATTCGATACGGTATTATTGCTTATACGGCTTCTTGTCCATTACCTCTTGATCCCTATATTCGTCCTTCACTGCCGGTGACAAATCCTTGGGCATCTGGTTTTTCATGACCTCAGAGGTTGATCTCGGCTGTTTTCCATACTTGTCTCCATCGTCCTTGCTCTTATTTTGAGTAGAGCTGGAACTGCCCGTCGTATCCTTGTTCTTGTCCGAGTCATGCGATCCGGCGATCGCGCCAAAGCTGCAAACAGCCGTAAAGGCAGTCAGAATAATGGTCGATACGAGTTTATTCATTTCAGGCTCCCATCGTTAGTTGCGGCGGTTGATAAGAAAATACGTTCCATCGATAGGCATCTGTGCTGCTTCCTGGATTGATACTTACTCGAAAAAACCGCAATGGGCAGCTTTTTGCTCGCCGCTGCGATCGCACAGGATATGCCGTACAAAAACGATAACCGCGCGCCGAGAGCTTATCGGTGCGCTACCGCACGATTAGGAAACAGGAACAGACCGCGGATCAGCTGATACCCTGCCGGGGTGAAGTGCGAAGCGATATATCAGCCTTACCCCATTCCGCTGATTTGACAGGATTATCAGGTGGCCAAAGCTAGATCAACAAGCCGGCAGCACCAGCTACCCGTTATGAAGATTGAATCCGATGGCGTTGCGGAGCGGTTTCGCCGGCATTGCCGCGCAACTCCGACCTGATGTCCTCCCACAGCTTATTCAAGTTGATATCAAGGGTTGCGCGTTTCTCCGCCATCTCCGCTTCGCTTCGCCCGATTAGTTGCCGTATGGAGAACTCTTCCAGATAAAGCTTACGCAAATCTTCAAAGCTGCTCTTGCTGGCGCCACAAGCCAGCCATTTATCCAGATAAGCTTCTTCCTCGCGGCGCAGCATTTGCGCCCTCCTGCCTTCATTTCGAAGGTCGTACTTGTATGCTACATATGCCACGGCTCCCAACAACATCATAACCGTACCAATCTGCAATTCGCCGTAAACACCCTCATAAAAAATATTAACGGCCAGGCCGGCAACTACCAGAACATAGACTGCCGGCATCAGCTTACTTTTTTCCAAGAATTTCCTTCTCTCGTCGATTTGCTCGATGCTGACGCATAGCGGTTTCAGTTTCTCGCCGATCGCAGTCAGCTCCGCTTCCCTGCGCTCATAGTCTGCCTTCCCGCTACCGGCCGAGGAATTAATGGATTCCCTGAATGGCTCTTCGTTTTCTATCGTCACTTTTCCCCTTCCTCATTCGCATACATCAATGTCCAAACATGCATATTCTCCCGCAAAAACCTCGCGTCATGCGGGACTTGCAGCGCATGCCACGGATTCAGGCAAACGGCTTCATCCACCATATCACCGCTATGTGGCTGTCATCACCCGACTCCGTTTCTGATAATAATCATCCCTTAGTCATCCCTCAGGTAGGCTCTATTTCACTATTTCCTTACCATGGAGCGCAAAGTAAAGCATAAAAACAACTACCAGGAAATTTAGCGCCAAGGCGGCGAGTCCCAGCCCGGTAACATGTTCACGCAATTCCAGAAGCTCAAAAGGTATATAAATCGCCCCGCTCGCCGCCGAAAACCATTGAGCCCAATTCTTGTAATACCAGAGACCATATGCCTCTATAAACCGAACAATGACATACAGGCTGGTACCGGCTGCAATCAGGGGAATATGCGATCCTGTTATTTGCCCAGTCAGGTCGAGGAAGATACGAGGATATCGGGAGCCGGGGTTCAGATGGGCATGTGCTACCACCTGTTCGGCAATTCGCTGGGCATCGTGATGAGCCAGGGAAAACAAGCCAAAACCCACCAGCAATACCAGCGCGCCTTTGAAAGCCTCAACAAGCGCTATCATGCGCATCGTTTTTGAAGCAGCGCTTGCAATCCGGAATGGCATGCAAGGATATTAACTTAGTCTCGGCTGCTGCAATACCTTATCCATGGCGCAGACAAGCACAGGTATCAAAAAAGGCTTGTATCGCTACAAGCCTTATGAATACTGGCGCCCTGAACACGAATCGAACGTGTGACCTACCCCTTAGGAGGGGGTTGCTCTATCCACTGAGCTACCAGGGCGATGGCGGCATTTTACGCTAATATGCTGGTATGAATAAACCAGCGGCCGGGTCCGACGAGAATTCCTCATCCGGCAAAAAGCTTCCCCGCACGGTCGTGGTTTTGGGGCTCGTCAGTTTCTTCAACGACTTTGCCTCCGATATCGTCATCCCGCTTATTCCGATATTGCTGGCGACGGTGCTGGCCGCCGGGCCGCTCGCCCTGGGATTGGTCGAGGGCGTCGCGGACGCTGTGGCGAGCCTGCTCAAGCTGTGGTCGGGGAGGCATTCGGATGCCTCGAGCGGGCGGCGCAAGGGCTTGGCGCTCACGGGATATACCCTCTCCAATATCGCGCGGCCCATGCTGGGCCTGGCGGGTTCGTGGCCGGTGGTACTGCTGCTGCGCAGCATCGACCGGATGGGAAAAGGATTGCGCAGCGCGCCGCGCGATGCGCTGGTGGTGGATGCAACCCCCGAGCACATGCGCGGCTATGCATTCGGGTTTCACCGCGCACTGGATAATGGCGGGGCCGTGGCGGGAAGCCTCGCCGCAGCGGCGGCGCTGGCATGGTCCGGCATGAGCCTCAGCGAGGTCATCCTGTGGTCGATGGCACCAGGTTTCCTGGCGGTGCTGCTCCTGGGCCTGGGTGTCACGGAAAAGCCGGATAAGACAATCGCTGTGGCGCGCAGCAGTCCAGCTGCTCCGGCAGCGCTGCCGCCGCTGCGCTGGTCGGCGCTGTCCTTGCCGATGCGGCGCTATCTCCTGGTATTGATGCTGTTCACTTTCGCCCGTGCATCGGAAACATTCATCCTGCTGCTCGGGCACCAACTTGGCATAGGCGTGGTCGAACTGCTGTTGCTGTGGGCGGCCTTGAACCTGGCCAAGGCATCCACCTCTACCTGGGGCGGGCGACTGGCGGACAGCATGGGGCGCGGCACATCGATGCTGATCGGATGGCTGGCGTTTTCGCTCTCCTTCCTGCTGCTGGCGGCGGTGGATGACGATGTCGGGCTATGGGCGGTGAGCGTTTTCTATGGCCTTTTTGCCGGAATGAGCGAAGGTGCGGAACGCGCCATCATCAGCGATCATGCGCAACCGCGCGAGCGCGGTACCGCCTTCGGATGGTATCACCTGACGACTGGCATCGCGGCAATTCCGGCGGGGCTGCTGTTCGGCTCGATCTGGCAGTTCCAAAGCGCCGCAGCGGCTTTTTTCTTCGCCGGCACCCTAGGCGCAGGTGCGGCGCTGCTGCTCCGGACATGGGCATGGCCGGCGAGGCAGGGGCGAGAACAGGAATAAGAACAGGATGCGGAGTCTTCGCGGGCTTGCCGGTGCTTATGGGGAATGGCGCATCAAGGTATACTGGATGCGCAGTCCGGGTCACGTTGAGCATAAAAGACAAAGCACCCGTCAAGACAAAGCACCCGTCGTTATATTTGAAGGACATAGCTGAAGCAGGCAGTCTGTCTATTCTGAAAATACCGAGAGGAAAGGATGCCATGAAATCACTTACTATTTCCGCCACATTGCTGGCGATATTTTTGCTTCTTACCGGCTCCATCAGTGCAGTACGCGCGCAAACACAGGAGCCGCTGAAGCCGGGCCAGCCTGCGCCGGATTTCAGCCTTCCCGACCAGAACGGCAAAACTCACCGCCTCTCGGACTATCGCGGCAAGTGGCTGGCGCTGTATTTCTATGTCAAGGATGACACGCCAGGCTGCACCGAGCAGGCATGCAAGTTCCGCGACGATATCGGCGAACTCGATGACCTGGGGGCCGAAGTAGTGGGGGTAAGCGTGGACGATACCGCCAGCCACGCCAATTTCGCCAGGAAATATAATCTTCCTTTCCCGCTTCTGGCGGATAGCAAGGGCGAAACCGCTGCACGCTACGGTTCGCTTAGAAGCGATGGCAGTCTCGCCAAACGCAATACCTTCCTGATCGATCCGGAAGGCAAGATAGCCAAGGTTTATTTGTCGGCCAGCACATCGCGCAATTCGGCGGAGGTGATTGGGGATTTGAAGAAACTAAAAAACTGATCAGGCTCTGTCCACCGAATTAGCCAGGGATTGCCAGGCACGGTGATCGGATGATCTAAACTGAATACCAGTGCAATGTTTTCGGTTGGCAGGACACTATTAGAGGAGCAGGATCATGGCGCAGTTTACCGATGAAGAGCTGACTCAGCTCAAAGCACGGCTGCAAAAACGTTACCTGGAATTACGGGAAGAAGTCCGTGGCGAACTGGAGCGCTCCGGCGACCAGCGCTATGCCGATCTCGCCGGCAGCGTGGCTGATCCCGGGGATGATTCGGTCGCCGACATGTTGCTCGACCTGAACGCCGCCATCGTTGACCGGCAAGTGCGTGAGATGCGCGAAGTGGAGGCGACATTGAAACGGCTGGCGGAATTGGATTTCGGAGATTGCATCGAATGCGGGGGAGAAATCGGCTTCGAGCGGCTCATGGCCTATCCGACCGCGCAGCGCTGCATACGCTGCCAGGAATTGCATGAAAAAACCTTCTCGCGCGAAAATAGCCCGACTCTTTAACGATCCGGCTACCTTGGAACGGATTGCGCCAGTGGAAGCCTGTTCAGGGCTTCCTTAACGCCACTAGGCTGCCTTCACCCCCTTGAGCAGCACCAGTACCGCCCCGCTGCCACCATCCTCCGGTTTCGCCTGGCAGAAAGCCAGCACTTCCCCGCGTTGCGAAAGCCAGCTTCCTACCCTGGACCTAAGCACCGGCTCGCCGTTCCTGGAACTGTGGCCTTTGCCATGGATCACCCGTACGCAGCGCAAGCCGTGCCTGACGCTATCGTCGAGGAAGTGCGCCAACTCCATGCGCGCTTCGTCACGGGTGAATCCATGCAAATCCAGTTGCGCCTCGATACTCCAGTAACCGCGCCGCAGGCGCCGCAAGGTCTGGCGCGATATGCCGGGCCGCATGAATGACCACTCGTCTCCCGCCGCGATCTCCAGCGAAATGAAGTCGGAAAGGGTGTCGCTGCGCCCGGCGGAGTGGCCGGAAGATTGCTCGCCAGGCGCCTGCCGCGGTATGGGAGATGGATGGGGCTTGAGAAGGGAGTTCGTCCTGCCGGAAGCAGCCAGCGGCGCTACTCCCCGCACGGCATCGCGAAACAGGGCTGCGTCGTCACCGTCTTCGCCCGGAGGGACGATATGATCGGCAGGAAACTCTGCCGCTGGCTTTCTTTCCCGCTTTTTCATGACAACCCTTCAATGGGTCATTGAAACGAGGCCGCTCAGGTCAATACGTCCAGGTACTTTTCCGCATCGAGCGCAGCCATGCAACCGGTCCCTGCGCTGGTTACCGCCTGGCGATAAATATGGTCCTGCACATCGCCGGCGGCGAATACACCGGGGACGCTGGTGGCCGTGGCGTCGCCATGGGTTCCGCTGCGGGTGATGATATAGCCGTTCTCCATTTTCAACTGGCCCTGGAAAATACCGGTGTTGGGGGTATGGCCGATAGCGATGAACACACCTTGCAGATCCATCGTTTTGGTCGAATCGTTCAGCAGGTTCTTGATGCGCATGCCAGTGACGCCGGAACTGTCTCCCAGCACTTCCTCCAGCACATGGTCGAGTTCCAGCCTGATGTTGCCGTTTTTCACCTTTTCCATCAATTTGTCGATCATGATTTTTTCCGACCGGAATTTTTCGCGCCGATGCACGACGGTGACACTGCGGGCGATATTGGAAAGATAAAGCGCCTCTTCCACTGCCGTATTTCCTCCTCCTATCACCGCCACATCCTGTCCCTTGTAGAAAAAACCGTCGCAAGTGGCGCAGCCGGATACTCCCCGGCCCATGAACGCCTCTTCGGAAGGCAACCCGAGATAACGGGCCGATGCGCCGGTCGCAATAATCAGCGCATCGCAGGTATAGGTGCCCTGGTCGCCGATCAGGGTAAAGGGCTTCTCCGTCAGCTTGGCCGTATGGATATGGTCAAAAATGACTTCGGTATTAAAGCGCTCCGCATGCTTCTGGAAGCGTTCCATCAATTCCGGCCCCTGCACCCCCATGACGTCGGCAGGCCAGTTATCGACTTCAGTCGTGGTCATGAGCTGGCCACCTTGGGCCATTCCTGTGATGAGTACGGGTTTGAGGTTGGCGCGAGCGGCATAGACCGCGGCGCTATAGCCGGCGGGACCGGAACCGAGGATCAAAAGGCGGGAATGTTTAATTTTCATTATTTTAATATGGGGCTTGTTTTCAATAAAAATAGAACCCCGGCGCAACGGCGATGGGGAAGGCTTCTGCTAAAAACGGCAGAGGCAAAAAGAATGGGCGTCAGCCACCCAATCGCTTCTCCACCCATCCGGAAACGCTTTCCAGCGCACCGGGCAAATCGTCCGGCCGGGTTCCCCCCGCCTGAGCCATGTCGGCACGTCCGCCGCCCTTGCCGCCAATTTGCAGCGCAACGAAATTGACCAGCTCGCCCGCTTTTAGTTTCGCTGTCAGGTCGGCTGTCACTCCTGCAATCAGCTTGACTTTGCCCTCCTCGATCCCGGCCAGCACTACCACGCACGACTTGAATTTATCCTTGAATTTATCCAGCGTCGCGCGCAAAGTGCGGGAGTCGGCGTCCTCAAGCCGAACCGCAAGCACCTTGACATCCTTGACTTCGCGAACGTGCTGGGCGAGGTCATCTCCCAGCGAACTGGCAAGCTTGGATTTCATGCGCGCCAGCTCCTTCTCCAGGTGCCTGACGTTTTCCACGATCTGCAAGATCTTTTGCACCGCCTCCTGCGGCTGCGCTTTCAACGCACCCGCGATCTCGGCCAGTTGCACCTCCCGTTCCTGCACATACTCCAGCGCGCTTTCGCCTGTGATGGCCTCTATCCTCCGAATACCGGCTGCCACCCCGGACTCGGCCACGATTTTGAAAAATCCGATATCACCGGTGCGCTTCACATGGGTGCCCCCGCAAAGCTCTCGCGAACTGCCGATATCCAGGACCCGGACTTCGCTGCCGTATTTTTCGCCGAACAGCATCATGGCCCCGGTTTTTTTTGCGTCCTCTATTGTCATCATGCGGGCCGCGGTCGCGGCATTGGCCAAGATCTCGGCATTAACCAGCGCCTCCACCTTGCGGATCTCCGCATCCGTCACCGGCTGGTTATGCGAAAAATCAAAGCGCGTTTTGGCTGCGTCGACCAGGGAGCCTTTCTGCTGCACATGGGGCCCCAGCACTTCGCGCAACGCCTTGTGCATCAGGTGAGTCACCGAGTGGTTGCGCTCGGTCCGGGCACGCGCCAGCGCATCGACACGGGAGAGCACCTTGTCCCCGGCGACCAGCCGTCCGCTGCGCAGCATACCGTGATGGCCAAATACGTCAGCCTGAATCTTCTGGGTATCGGAAACGGCGAAGGTACCATTCGGGACTAGCAATTCGCCCCTGTCGCCCACCTGTCCCCCGGATTCGGCGTAGAAGGGCGTCTGGTCCAGCACCACCACCGCTTCGTCTCCCGCTTCGATGAACTCGACCCGGCTACCCTGGCGGTAGATCGCAAGGATGTGACCTTCGTGCTCGATGTTTTCATAACCCCGAAAGGCGGTGGGCGGACCGCTGTATGCAATGCTGTCCTGCATGACGAATTTGCTTGTGGCACGCGCCCTCTCGCGCTGGCGTTCCATCGCCTGCTCGAAGCCGGCCTGATCTATGGCGACGCCGCGCTCCCGTGCAATATCGGCGCTGAGATCCAGCGGAAATCCAAAAGTGTCGTAGAGCCGAAACAGCGTTTCGCCATCCAGTGCGGCGCCCTCCTGTCTCCCGCGCAGCTCCTGCAAAGCCGCCTCCAGCACCTCCATGCCGTTTTCCAGGGTCTCGGCAAAGCGCTCCTCCTCCTGTTTCAACACCGCCGCTACGCGCGCCCTGGAAGCGTTCAACTCGGGAAAAGCTTCTCCCATCACTTTTGCCAGGCTCTCGACGAGCAGATAAAAGAACGGTTCGTGCTGGCCGAGCTTGTAGCCATGGCGAATGGCGCGGCGGATGATGCGCCGCAGCACATAGCCGCGCCCTTCGTTGCCCGGAATCACGCCATCGACGACAAGGAAAGCGCACGCACGGATGTGATCGGCGATGACCTTGAGGGAATTGCTGGACAAATCGGTGGTGTGGGTTGCCTCTGCCGCTGCCCTGATCAGTTCCTGAAACAGGTCGATTTCATAGTTGCTGTGCACGTGCTGCATCACCGCGGAAATACGCTCCAGTCCCATGCCGGTATCCACCGAAGGCCGCGGCAGAGGATGAAGCGCGCCGGTGCTGTCGCGGTTGTATTGCATGAATACCAGATTCCAGATCTCGACGTAGCGGTCTCCGTCCGCCTCCGGCGTGCCTGGAGGCCCGCCGGGGATTTGCTCCCCATGATCGTAGAAAATCTCGGAACAGGGACCGCAGGGTCCGGTATCCCCCATCTGCCAGAAGTTGTCCATGGTGGCAATGCGGGTGAAGCGCGCCGGATCGATCCCTATTTCGTTGAGCCAGATATCCGCTGCCTCTTCATCCTCCGCGTATACCGTCACCCATAATTTGCTCGGGGGAATTTCCAGCGTAACCGTGAGGAATTCCCATGCAAACTGGATGGCGTTGCGTTTGAAATAATCGCCGAAACTGAAATTGCCCAGCATTTCGAAAAAGGTGTGGTGCCTGGCGGTATACCCGACATTTTCCAGGTCGTTATGCTTGCCCCCGGCCCGCACGCAGCGCTGGGAACTGGCTGCCCGCACATACGGCCGCTTGTCCTGGCCAAGAAACACGTCCTTGAACTGCACCATGCCTGCATTGGTGAAGAGCAGGGTGGGATCGTTTCCGGGCACGAGCGGACTGGATGGCACGACGGTATGGCCGCGAGACTCGAAATACTCTAGGAACCGTTGCCTTATTTCGCTGCTTTTCATATCGGTTTTGATAAATGGGCTTGATTCATTCATTGCCGCAGCAATGCCGCTAACGCCGCGATATCTCCGTTACCGTCGTTCCCAGCGATTCGCCGTTGATAATCGCGATATTCGCCACTTTTACCTTGACGCTGATTTTCTCGTTTACTTTAGGCAGATCGGCTTCCGTCAGAACGAGGATCTCTCCGCTGTCATCCTTCAATACATAGGATTTGGTCCCGAGCAGCGGAAGCCGCGTCGTATCTTTTGCGACCCCGTAGAGCATGACTTCCTTGCCGTCGAAACTTGCGGGTGAACTATTGATTTCCTTGATGGGTGTTGCGCTGATGCCGCAACCGCCTAGGATGACGGTCAGCGCCATCGCCGCGGTCATCAACGGCGAGAGGCTAAAATGCTCCTTCATGTTTCTTCCTTGTCTGGATCACGCAATAACCGACTTACCACTTCGGCGGGAAATCCCCTTCCTGTCAAAAAACGCATTTGCCGGCCGAATTCTTTTGCGCTGGCAGGCATTACGCCAAACCTTTTTCGCCATACTTCATGCGCGCTTTCCCGTTCTGTTTCCCTGAGATCAGGCAATATGCCTGCAATTAAATTCTCCTCTATGCCTTTTTCCCGCAACTCGTGAATTATTTTCAAGCTGCCGAACCGGTTCTTGCACCGATGCACGATTTGCTCCGTGGCGCGGGCGTCGGATAGAAAACCGCGCTCTTCGAGCGTATCCAGCACGGACGAAAGCTCCTGGGAAGTAAGGGCATGGGGAGCAAGCTTTCTTTGCAATTCCAGCCGGGAATGTTCGCGCCGGGCTAAGTAACCCAGGGCACGAGTCTTGAGGCCAGGGCGGTTTGCGGCAGTCATGAGGACATCATGATGGTTGCCCGCGAAACTATCCAGCCGCCGCAACCTCGGCCTGGCTGGCTACCCCGACGGCATCCCGGATTTTCGATTCGATTTCCGCTGCGAGGTCGCGATGCTCTTTCAGATATTCGCGGGCGTTGTCCTTGCCCTGTCCTATCTTGTCGCCCTTGTAGGCGTACCACGCGCCGGATTTTTCGATAAGCTTGTTTTGCACGCCCAACTCGACGATTTCGCCTTCGCGCGAGATGCCTTCGCCATAGAGAATATCGAATTCCGCCTGCTTGAACGGCGGAGCGACCTTGTTCTTGACCACCTTGACGCGGGTCTCGCTGCCAATGACCTCGTCGCCTTTTTTTATCGAACCCGTCCGGCGAATGTCCAGGCGGACCGACGCATAGAACTTCAGCGCATTGCCGCCCGTGGTGGTTTCGGGACTGCCGAACATGACGCCGATTTTCATGCGGATCTGGTTGATGAATATCACCATGGTATTGCTGCGCTTGATGTTGGCGGTCAGCTTGCGCAACGCCTGGGACATCAGCCTGGCCTGCAAACCCATCTGCGGCTCGCCCATCTCGCCCTCGATCTCCGCGCGCGGGGTCAATGCTGCAACCGAATCCACCACCACCACATCGATGGATCCGGAACGTACCAGCATATCGGCAATTTCCAGCGCCTGCTCGCCGTTGTCAGGCTGGGAAATCAGCAGCTCGGGCACATTGACGCCGATTTTCTGCGCATACTGCGGGTCGAGCGCATGCTCCGCATCGATGAACGCCGCGGTACCGCCCATTCTCTGCATCTCGGCGATCACCTGCAGCGTAAGCGTGGTTTTGCCGGATGACTCCGGGCCATAGATTTCGATTATCCGGCCACGCGGCAGGCCGCCCACACCAAGCGCGATGTCGAGCCCGAGCGAGCCGGTTGAAATCACCTGGACGTCCCTGGCTACCTCGCTGGCGCCCAGGCGCATGATTGACCCTTTGCCGAATTGCTTCTCGATCTGGGAGAGTGCCGCGGCGAGCGCTTTGCTTCTGTTTTCGTCCATGGTTTTTCCTTTCAAGAATCGTTCGATTATCGCATATGTGCCAACTTCGCGGGAAGGCGGGACCTAGGAAGCCCTGTGTTCGAAGCCGCTCTCCCGGCTTCTTGAGCTTTACGGATCCACAAGGGAAAAGCTTAAAAATTCAATAAGCCCTGCGGACAATGAGCTTATCCAGGTTTTGTCATGGAAGAATATAACTGTTGAAGTAGCTTTCGGCTTTGGCAGGACTGAGCTTCCGCAGTGTCTGGTAGATTTCCCTTACCTTGCGGCGCTCTCCCAGCCTGGCATAGGCTACGCCCAGGTGATGCCAGGCTTCGGCATTGTCCGGCTGAATGCGCACCGTTTGCTGATAGGCCTCGGCCGCTTCGCCATGCAAGCCCAGGTCGTCGTAGGTGGCGCCAAGGTTGTACCAGGCTTTTGGATTTTCAGGCTGTATCCGCAACGCTTTGCTGTAAGCATCGATTGCGTAAGCATATTGCTTGAGATCGTAGTAGACATTTCCCAGACCGTACCATGTATCGTCGTTATCGGGTTCTATCAGCAGCGCGTCCCGATAGGCATGGATGGCATGGTCGTATTCCTTGAGGCTGGCGTACGCATTGCCCAGGTTATGCCAGGCCTCGCCGTAGTCGGCCTGATGGCGTATTGCCTCCCGATAGGCATGTACCGCCTGGTTGTGTAATTTCAGGTTCCCCGATGCCACCCCTACACTGAACCAGGCAACTGCATCCGTCGGATCATGGGTGAGCTGATGTTGCGAGATTTTCAAGAGCTCTATCCAGTCATGCTGCCTCTCCTGCGCCAAAGCGTGGTTGAGCCAGTCCAGCCCGCCGCCGCTCACTTTTCCGGAGGAACCGGCAGACCTTCGATTCTCCAATTCGGCTAGCCATTCGACCGGCAGGGCAAAAGTGAAATTTTGGCCATCGATGAACCGGAGCGAGAGTATTCCGATCAGACGCCCCTTTTCATCGAACACCCCGCCGCCGCTGAAATGTGCGGGAATGGGAGGAGTAAGTTGCATATATTGCGAACCGGCGTAGGGCCGCATGCCGGATACGACGACCTTGCTTTGCGCTGGTTCCTGCCTTCCGCGTGCCCCGGCCGCGAACGCGTATTGCCCGATCTTGACCTTCGTGGCGGTCCCTGCGGCAGCGGCCGCCGCAGGCAGGTGCGGAACATCCAGCTGGCAAAGGTCAAGGTCAGGCAGGGCGTACTGAAGCGCCGCTTTGAAGGTGGCTCCTGGCCGGGCCACCTCTATATCTTTTGCTTTCTGTATGAGGAAGCAGCTGGTGATCACCTGGTTTCTTGCAACTACGACACCGCTGCCTGCGCCGCTGGGCTTGCCATGCGAATCGAACAAATTCACCGATACCACCGAATGAGACATCGGCGCCGGAAGCTGCTTGGAAACCTCGGCCGCAGCAAGGACGGAAAATGAGGCTAACAGGAGACCCCCAGCCGTTCTTGACGAACATCGGTCGCCTCGCTCTTTTCCTCGGAGAAAAGAACTTATGGGATTCACAAAAGCGCGCTCATCTTGCTATAAATTGTCGCTTCAAAACATACAACATAGCGCACAGGCGACATCAGGCTGCCGGGGAAGACCCGTTCACGGGAATTCCGTTTCCCAAAAAGTGTAAAATGCTATTTATTTTCTTGGACGCAGAGAACGCTAATGCAAAAGAACAAAAGCAACGAAGAAGCACCCCTTACCGGCGGAAAAATCCAGCCGCTTGCTTACTTTATTTTCACGACCCGCTGGCTGCAGTTGCCGTTATATCTCGGACTCATACTCGCCCAATGCGTTTACGTATATCACTTCTGGGTGGAATTGATCGATCTGATCGGCGCAGTGATGGGAAACCAGGCCGCCTTGCAGCACATACTGGACGCAGTCGCCATCGAGGGCGCGGTGCGGCCAACCAAAATCAACGAAACCACCATCATGCTGGTCGTGCTGGGCCTTATCGACGTGGTGATGATCTCGAATCTGCTTATCATGGTCATCATCGGCGGCTACGAAACCTTTGTATCGCGCATGAACCTGGAAGGGCATCCCGATCAGCCCGAATGGCTGTCACACGTCAATGCCTCCGTGCTGAAAGTCAAACTGGCCACCGCTATCATCGGTATTTCATCCATTCACTTGCTGAAGACTTTCATCAATGCAAGCGCATATGACGAAAAGACGATAATGGCACAGACAGGCATTCATTTCGTTTTTCTGCTTTCCGCCATCGCCATTGCCTTCAGCGACCGCATCATGTCCGGTACGAGCGCTCACCGGCAAACCCAGGGATTGCATTAAGAAGCAACTGAACAAGTCCTCGCCGTGCGGCGGCTTTGCCCTAAAGGCGGCGATGCTCGCTCAAGCCACCGCAGGGGGGATGCCATGCAACAGATCCAGTATTCCTTGAAGCGCTCCCGCTACTGCCTGGCTTCTTACCATTTCACGGTTACCGCTAAAAAGGCGGGTTTCGGTACGGGCAAGGCCATCTTTCATGAGCCAGGCAAAACAGATGGTTCCTACGCGCTTCTCCTCCGTGGCGCCGTCGGGGCCGGCAATGCCCGTAATGGAAACCACCACCTGGGCATGGCTTCGCACCAAAGCGCCTTCGGCCATCTCGTACGCGGTTTCCTCGGAAACTGCGCCATACCGTTCGAGAGTTTTGGCGTTCACGCCCAGCATTTCCTGCTTGGCAACATTCGAATAGGTGACGAAACCGCGCTCGTACCAGGCCGAGCTTCCGGCCACCGATGTGATCGCTTGTCCGAGCCAGCCCCCGGTGCAAGACTCGGCGCTGGCAAGCATCAGTTCCTGCTGGCCCAGCGCCGCCCCAACCTTTAGTGACAGATCCTGAAGTGTCTGGTCTTCCATGGCATCGGAACCTCCTTTAGGGAAGCGCTAAACAAGTCCTCGCTGAGCGCGTTGCTAGTAAAATCGGGATGATCATCAGGCGCGCGACGCAGGTCGTAGCCGGGACTACGATGCCAAGGAGCGCAACACCATGAGCGCCCGATTTTACCGCAACCCGAATGGGACAGGGCTTTGCGGACCATCTGCTTTGTCGGACCCCTAGCGAAGGAGCGCCCCAGAACGTAGCCCAGGGGCTCCGCAAAGCGGGGATCGGGCAGCGGCGGGGATGCTTCGATCGCACCACAGTACTGTTGGGGCGCAGGCATCCCGCTACGGGGTCGCATCTTCCTCTGGAAGAGACTGCTTCGCCCTACGCGGTCGCACCATTCGCATCGTCGCCGCCGTCGCGCCAGCGAGGACTTGTTTAGCGCTTTCCTATAATACCCCCGATGGTATTACAAATGCTTTCCATATGGCGAGGCAAAGCAATGTCATGAAAGCGGCCAGCAGGTCATCGAACATCACTCCGAAACCACCGCGCAATTTCCGGTCATAGTATCCGATGGGCGGCGGCTTGATGATATCGAACAGGCGGAACAGCAGAAAACCGAATGCCTGCCAAACCAGGGTCTTTGGGGTAAACAGCAGCACCAGCAGGAAGGCGGTCATTTCGTCCAGCACCATTCCTCCATGGTCGTGGTTGCCCAGCGCTTTGCCCGTCACACCGCAAGCCCAGATCCCGATGACGAACAGGAGATCGATGAACAGCAGAAATTCGAGCGCATCCAGAAAATAATCGAATATCCAGAAGAATGGAAACGCCGCCAGCGTCCCCATGGTTCCGGGGGCAACGCGGCTCAGGCCTACGCCCCCGCCGAAGGCAAGAAAATGCGCGGGATGAGCTCTTACGAACGCCTTATCGGGGCGCGGCAATCCGGGCGGGGAAGTGAATTCAGGCAAACCCGGTGGATCGGAAGCCGGGCGGGCTGGCGGCGGCGTATCAGGTGCGGAAGTGGTCATATCCTTGAATGTCCAGCGCCATGGCTCTCCCTGTCGCATCCAGCACGACCAGCCCGTTTCCTTCCGTGATTTCGCCGATGCGCGTCACCGAAATCTGCTGTTCCCGAGAAAGCGTTTCGATTTCCCGGCGCCTGGTTCGCGGCGCCGTAAAGCAGAGCTCATAGTCGTCTCCTCCCGCCAGCAGACATGTTACCGCCAATGGTTGATGAAGATATTTCCTCAGGGATGCCGGGCAGCTGATCTCGGCCATTCTGATCACTCCAGCCACTTTCGAACAATCCAGGATATGCCCCAGGTCCGCCAGGAGACCGTCGGAAATATCGATGGCGCTATTCGCAACTCCTATTAAACGCTGCCCCAAACCCACCCGGGGGACCGGAGTTTCCAGGGCGGGCAGGCAGGCACCGAGCTCATCGGGTTGCAGAACAATCTGTCCCAGCTGGTGCGCCAGGGCCAAAGCCGCGCCGCCCAGTTGACCCGATATCCAGATGTCGTCTCCCGGCCGGGCGCCGCTACGTCGCAGGGCTGCCCCCGCCGCCACTTCCCCGATGATGGTTACGCTGACGGTGAGCGGTCCCCGCGTGGTATCGCCACCAATCAAATTCACCTCGTGGGCATCGGCCAGCTCGAAAAATCCGGCGGCGAATTGCCCCAGCCATTTTTCGTTCATCTGCAGCATTGAGGCCGGCAACGCCAGGGCCAGCATGGCCCAGCGGGGATTCGCCCCCATGGCCGCCATATCGGAAAGGTTGACGGCAAGCGACTTGTGCCCCAGCTTGCGCGGATCCACCCCGGGCAAAAAATGCGTGCCCGATACCAGCATGTCGGTGGAGATCGCCAGTTCCAATCCCGCCGACGGCCCGATCAGTGCGGCGTCATCGCCAATGCCCAATATCGCCCCGGGAGCCGCCCGGGTAAAGTAGCGCTGGATGATTTCGAATTCGGAAAGCACTTCGATGGGGCAGGGATATCAAGCCTGTGCATCAATCTCTATCGTTCGCAGCTTGCCTGCAAGCTTATCGAGCACACCATTCACGTATTTATGCCCATCTATGCCCCCATAGGTTTTGGCCAGCTCCACCGCTTCGTTTATCACGACGCGATAAGGCATTTCGGGACGGTTCGCGAGTTCGTGAGCCGCCAGCAGCAGGATGGAAATTTCCACCGGACTGAGCTCCCTGGCGGGACGGTCGAGATACGGCTGAAGATGCCTTTCGAGTTCCGGCATATTCCCCAGGACACCACGCAGCAGCCCCGATAAATAGTTTTTGTCGGCTCCGTCATATTGCTCGGATTCGTGCAGCTGCGCCTCGATGGCCTCGGCGGAGCCCCCGGCGAGGCGCCACTGATAAAGACCCTGTAGCGCCAATTCCCGGGAGCGATGGCGCCGGGTTTTGGAACCTGGCCGGGCGCGCGGCTTTATCGCCGGTTTCGCCTGCATCAGTCCGCCACTTCGTCGAGCTGGCTGAGCAGATTTGCCATTTCCAGCGCGACCTGTGCCGCTTCCGCACCTTTCTGGCTCATGCGTGCCAGCGCCTGGTCCTCGGTATCCGTGGTAAGCACGCCGTTGGCAATGGGAATGCCGGTATCGAGCTGCACTGCGGCAATGCCGCTGGCCGATTGATTGGCTACCACCTCAAAATGATAGGTTTCTCCACGTATTACCGCACCCAATGCCACGAGTGCGTCAAACTGGTCGGTCAGCGCCATTTTTTGCAATGCCAGGGGAATTTCCAGTGCGCCGGAAACGGTAACCACCAGGATGCCGGATTCCTGCACACCCTGCTTGATCAGTTCCGCTGTACAGGCACTCAATAAGCCTTCACCGATATCGATGTTGAAGCGGCTCATCACGATGCCTATGCGCAAGTCCCCGCCGTTGAGATCGGGCTCGATTTCAAGAATATCGTCGTACCTCGCCATGTGTATGCTCCCGTAACGAATTTAGTAAATCTGTCCTTGCCGGTTTTTCTCTTCAGGCTTCAAGTATCCGGTCACTTCGAGACCGAAGCCTGTCATGCTCGGCATTTTCCGGGGAATAGCAAGCAAGCGCATTTTGCCCACGTTCAGGTTTTTGAGTATCTGGGCGCCGATTCCATAGTCGCGCAGGTCGCTGACAGCGGCGGGGCGCGCGGGAGCATGGGTGAAGGAAACCCGTTCGAGCAGGTCCGCCGGGTTTTCTTTTCGATGAAGCAGCACGATCACGCCGGATCCCGCTTCGGCTATTGTCCGAAGCGCATCGTTCAGGCTCCAGGAATGGGTATTGTCTTCCATATCGAGCAGATCGATAACGGAAAGCGGCTCATGCACCCGGACCAAGGCTTCGGTATTCGGGTCTATTTTTCCCTTGACCAGGGCCAGATGGGTGGCATTAACCGTTTTATCCAGATAAGCCAGTAGCCGAAATTCGCCATGAGCGGTACGAATGATGCGTTCGCCCATGCGCTTCACCAGGCTTTCGGTGCGGCTGCGGTAGTGGATGAGATCCGCGATGGCGCCGATCTTGAGCCGGTGCCGGGCGGCAAATTCGATCAGGTCCGGCAAGCGGGCCATGCTGCCATCCTCATTGAGGATTTCACAGATCACCGATGCCGGGCTCAGCCCCGCCAGCGCTGCCAGGTCGCAACCCGCTTCGGTATGGCCGGCGCGAACGAGCACTCCTCCGTTTTGAGCCATCAGGGGAAAAATATGCCCCGGCTGGATGATATCCTCCGGCTTGGAGGAGGGATTCACCGCCGCGCGCACGGTGCAGGCGCGGTCGGCAGCGGATATGCCTGTCGTCACTCCGCTGGCGGCCTCGATGGAAACAGTGAAATTGGTTCCCAGCGGAGAACGGTTCGCGGACACCATCAGCGGCAGGTTAAGCTGGCGGCAACGGCTTTCGGTCAATGTCAGGCAGATCAGGCCCCTGCCATGCGTAGCCATGAAATTGATCGCTTCAGGCGTAACGAAATCCGCTGCGAGAACGAGATCCCCCTCATTCTCGCGATTCTCCTCGTCCACGAGGATAACCATCTTGCCTGCCCTGATTTCGGCAACGACCTCTTGGATGGTATTGATAGTCATGACGGACTCCGTGTATTTATCCTGCTGTGGCGATGAGCCGCTCGACATAGCGCGCCAGCATATCGACTTCCAGGTTGACCCTGCTGCCGGGCTTGAGTTCACCAAGGGTGGTTTTTTCCAGGGTATGGGGAATGAGGTTCACTTCGAACCCCTCTCCGGCTATTCGATTCACCGTCAAACTGACGCCATTGAGCGTGATGGAACCCTTCCGGGCAATATATTTTGACAGTGGAGCCGGCGCCCTTACCGCCAGCAGGCAATTCTGCCCGGCCAACTCAAACGCAGTGATCTCGCCCAGCCCATCCACATGCCCGCTCACGAGATGGCCGCCGAGCCGGTCGTGGAGGCGCATCGCCTTTTCGAGGTTGACTCTGCTGCCCGGTTGATCCAGGCCTTGAGTGCAGAGCAACGTTTCCCGCGATACATCGACGCGTATGCTGCGGCCGCTGATGGAAGTAACGGTAAGACATGCGCCATTCACCGCGATACTATCCCCCGCCTTGACATCCGCCAAATCCAGCGGGCCTACAGCGATGCGCAGGCTTAGCCCGCCCTCCACCGGAACGGCGTGCGTTATCTCGCCTACCGCCTCGATAATGCCGGTAAACATCGGATATCTCCCATCTTCGGATAAAATGTGCCTATTGTAATGCGCCTACCGTCTTCCGGATAAGAGGATATACGGCAAGTGCGGCAATTTGACGCATGGCCGTAAGGGCAAAGATGGGTTAATGTCGGGTTCCGGTATTCCCGAAGCAGGGATATGCCGAGGAATGATGATGTTCAGCGATCTCAGCCAATCACCGCTAAGCAAGAATCTGCAGCGCTTGTTCCTGCTCAGGAATATCGTTATCGCTGCCCAGTGCGTGACCTTTGCGCTGGCGCATTGGGCGCTTGAAATGGATTTGCCCTGGTCGCAAATGGTCGCGGTAACCGTGCTCCTGGCGGTACTGAACCTCGGGACATGGCTGCGCCTGCGCAGCCACCTTCCGGTGTCGAGCGTCGAATTTTTTGCCCAGTTGCTGGTGGATGTGTTTGCGCTGAGCGCGCTGCTGTATTTCAGCGGGGGCTCGACCAATCCTTTTATTTCGCTGTATCTGCTGCCACTGACGATAGCCGCGGCCGCGCTTCCATGGGCTTATACCTGGGTAATGGCCGCGATCACGATCAGCTGCTACACGCTGCTGCTGTTTTATTACGTGCCATTGCCGCACGACCATGAAGAACACAACAGCGAGTTCAACCTGCACGTGTCCGGAATGTGGCTCGCCTTCGTGCTGAGTACGGTGCTGATCGCCTGGTTCGTGGTGAAGATGGGCATATCCATACGGGAACGCGACAAGGATCTCGCCCTGGCGCGGGAACAGGCGCTGCGAAACGAACAGATCATTGCGCTGGGAACGCTTGCCGCTGGCGCTGCCCATGAGCTGGGAACGCCGCTCGCCACCATGGCGATAGTGGCCGGAGAACTGCAGGGGGAATACCTCGAAGACAGCGAATTCCAGAACAATATTGTCATATTGCGCGACCAGATCACGCATTGCAAGCATACCCTCACCCAGATGCTGGCGGATGCGGGCCAGGCCCGGGCTGAAGACGGCAGCGGCCAGGCTGTGGATCACTTTCTCCGGCAGGTGCTCGACAAATGGCAGCTCATGCGGCCCGCCGTCAAATTCACTTACCAATGCAACGGCGTGAAACCCGTTCCGCAAGTCCTGAATACCCAGCTGCTGAGCCAGTCCATATTGAATCTGCTGAACAATGCGGCGGATGCGTCCTTGAAACATATCGAAATCACGGGAACCTGGGATTTCGAGCAACTGAATCTTGAAATACTCGACTATGGCGAAGGACTGAGCGGAGAAGCCATACAGCGCGCAGGCCAGGCTTTTTTCACCACCAAGGCGCCGGGAAAAGGGTTCGGTATCGGCCTATTCCTGGCAAATGCAAATATCGAGCGCTGCGGCGGCAGCGTTCGCTTGACCAACCGCGAGGGCGGTGCCTGCACTCAAGTTACTTTACCCCTGATACGGCAATAGATATGACAACAGGACCTGCGACGGAAACGGAAGTGGACGATCGCCCGGCTTTGCTGATCGTCGACGATGACCTGACATTTTGCGCCGTGCTGGCGAAGGCGATGGGCAAGCGGGGATTCAACGTCACCTGCGCGCATACCGTCGAGCAGGCCACGGAATGTGCCGAAGCCTGCATGCCGGAATATGCCGTGGTCGATCTGAGGCTGCCCGGCGTTTCCGGGCTGGCGCTCGTCGAGAAGCTGAAAGCGCTCGACCCCGGTACCCGCATCGTCATGTTGACCGGCTACGCCAGTATCGCCACCGCTGTGGAAGCAATCAAGCTCGGCGCCACCCACTATCTCGCGAAGCCAGTAGGCGTGGATGAGATCATGGCTGCTTTCGAACGAACGTCGGGGGATGCAGAGGTACAGATCAGCGCCCACCCGCTGTCCGTAGGCAGGCTGGAATGGGAATATATCCAGCGCGTGCTGAATGAAAACAAGGGAAACATTTCCGTAACGGCAAGAATTCTCAACATGCATCGCCGCACGCTGCAGCGCAAGCTGACCAAGTATCCCGTCAAAAGCTAAGAGATTCCCCGCTCATCGAGGCCGGCGGAGATACGGATATCCGTTCCTATCGAACGCAGCTCATGAACGATCAGCGCGCGCTTTTCCTGGAGAAATGCCAACTCCGGCAACTCCGCCATGCCACGTGCCGCGTGCCCGATCAGGTAAGGGGCGAGATAAATCACCAGCTCATCCACCAGCCCGGCCTGGATGAGCGCGCCATTCAACCTGGGCCCGGCCTCGACCAGCAGCTCGTTTATCCCCAGGCTGGCAAGCGCTTGCATCATTTTCCCGAGATCGACCTGGCCATCCGCGCCGGGAAGCGGGATCACGGTTGCTCCCATGGAGCGCAGCACGGCGATTTTTTCTTCGCCCGCGCTGGCGGTGAAGATCAATGCGGATTCTCCCCGTAATACTCTGGAATCCAGGGGAATACGCAGGCCGCTGTCTAGAACGACCCGCAGGGGCTGCCTGGGCGTCTCCACGTAACGGACGTTGAGCTCGGGATTGTCTGCCAGCACGGTGCCGATGCCAGTAAGCACCGCGCAGGAACGTGCGCGCAACCGGTGGCCGTCGCGCCGCGCCGGTTCGCTCGTTATCCACTGGCTGGCGCCGTTATTGAGGGCGGTCTTGCCGTCGAGGCTTGCGGCGATTTTCATCCGTACCCATGGACGCTGCCGCGTCATCCGCGAGATAAAACCGGCATTGAGCGCTTTTGCCTGCGTTTCCATCAAACCGGCAAAGACCTCGACCCCTGCCTGCCGCAGTAACGCTGCGCCTTTGCCCGCCACCAGGGGATTGGGGTCTTCCATGGCCATGATGACTCGCGCAACGCCTGCCGCAATCAAAGCCTCGGCGCAGGGAGGTGTTCTCCCATGGTGGCTGCACGGCTCCAGGGTGACGTAGGCGGCAGCGCCCCGTGCTGCGCGGCCTGCGGCGGCGAGCGCGTTGATTTCGGCATGAGGACCGCCGGCGAACTGGTGCCAGCCGCTGCCTGCCACTTCCCCATCACGGACGACCACGCAGCCTACTCGCGGGTTGGGGCTGGTACTGTACAAGCCCTTTTCGGCTAGCCGCAATGCATGGGCCATGTGGGCATGGTCGTCCGGCGAAAAAGGGATAGGAGACTGGCTCATCGCAAACCTCCACCTGGGAACAAGGTTTTTCCCCCACTTCCCGGCATGACCGTTGGGTAAAAGAGGGTTGGAATCAGGTTTTTTTTACCGCCGCCTGCCGTGACAGCTTGGGGGTTTTGGAAGCCTTTTGCACCTTTTGCACTTCCTTGATGGCGTCGCGAAAATCGTCCGCGTCCTGGAAACTTCTATAAACGGAAGCAAAACGGATGTAGGCCACCTTGTCCAGCCTGTAGAGTTCCTGCATGACCATTTCGCCAATCGTGCGCGAAGGAACCTCTCGTTCTCCCAGGCTCAGGAGTTTCTGGATGATGCGATCCACGGCCGCATCCACATATTCCGTCGGGACCGGCCTTTTATGCAGGGCCCGCATGAAACTGGTGAGCATTTTATCGCGGCTGAATTCCGAGCGATTGCCATCCTGTTTCACTACTTGAGGAAGCCGCAGCTCTACGGTTTCATAGGTGGTGAAGCGCTTGTCGCACACGGGGCAGCGGCGGCGGCGGCGTATGCGGTCTCCCTCTTCGCTGACGCGCGAATCGATAACGCTGGTATCGCCCGCATTGCAGAAAGGGCATTTCATGGGTCAAAGCTGGGGCGGATAAGCCGGGCAGCCATGGCCGGTACCATTTGAGAATATCCGGCCGACGCTGTTTTCAAGCGGAAAATTCCTGGTAAACCGGGAATCTTGCGCATAACGCCTTTGCCTTCGCCGCAACGTCCAGGATCACCGCACGGTCTTCCGGCGCATCCAGCACGTCGGCAATCAGGTTCGCGAGCTGTTCCGCTTCGATCTCGGTGAAACCGCGCGTCGTTATGGCAGGCGTGCCTATGCGGATGCCGCTGGTGACGAAAGGCTTTTGCGGGTCGTTGGGGATGGCGTTCTTGTTAACGGTGATATGGGCGAACTCCAGCGATTGCGCCGCTTGCTTGCCCGTGAGATTCTTGGGGCGAAGATCCACCAGGAACATGTGGCAATCCGTGCGGCCGGAAACGATGCGCAATCCGCGTTCCTGCAGCACTTTCGCCATTACCCTGGCATTGTCGATGACCTGCTCCTGGTAATCCTTGAACGCGCCGCTGGCGGCTTCCTTGAAAGCGACAGCTTTGGCCGCTATCACATGCATCAGTGGGCCGCCTTGAGTTTGCGGGAAAACCGCCGAGTTCAGTACTTTTTCGTGCTCGGGCTTGGCCATGATGAAGCCGCCGCGCGGGCCCCGCAGCGTCTTGTGTGTGGTACTGGTGACAAAATCGGCGACGCCCACCGGATTGGGATAGAACCCCGCCGCCACGAGGCCGGCATAATGCGCCATGTCCACGAAGAGATAAGCCCCTACCTCATCGGCGATCTTGCGAAAACGCTTCCAGTCTATCACCAGCGAGTAGGCGGAAGCCCCAGCGACGATCATTTTCGGCCGGTGTTCCTTTGCCAGGCGCTCCACCTGATCATAATCCAGTTCCTCGGTTTCCGGCTTGAGCCCATAGGCAACCGAATTGAAAATTTTTCCGCTGAGATTGACCGATGCGCCGTGGGTCAAATGTCCTCCATGCGCGAGCGACATGCCGAGGAGCGTATCGCCGGGCTTCAACGCGGCGAGATACACCGCCGCATTTGCCTGGGAACCGGAATGAGGCTGAACATTCACATACTCCGCGTCGAACAGAGACTTGACGCGGTCTATCGCAAGCTGCTCCACGATGTCCACATACTCGCAGCCGCCGTAGTAACGCTTGCCGGGATACCCCTCCGCGTATTTGTTAGTAAGTACTGACCCCTGTGCCTGCATGACCGCAGGGCTGGTATAGTTTTCCGATGCGATCAGCTCGATATATTCTTCCTGGCGCTGCACTTCGCCTTTGATAGCCTGCCACAACTCCGGGTCGACGTTTTCCAATGTCAGCTTAGGGGACAACATGAGGCTTCAGTCCTTTCGAAATAAGAAAATTATACTTGTATTCAGCACAACAACAGCCGAGCTACGGTGGCTAGCTTACAGCGCAAATAGGAAACCCGGAGAAATTTCTACACGTCGAGATTGCGCACGCCCAGCGCATTCCCCTCTATGAAAGCCCGGCGCGGCTCGACCACATCTCCCATCAGCGTCGTAAAAATCTCGTCCGCGGCGATGCTGTCCTCTATCTGTGCGCGCAGAAGCCTCCGGCTCTTCGGGTCCATGGTGGTTTCCCACAATTGCGCGGGGTTCATTTCGCCGAGGCCCTTGTAGCGCTGGGTTCCCAGGCCCTTTTTGACCTCGGACAGCAACCAGTCGAGTGCCTGTTTGAAGTCGCTGACAGCGTGCTTCTGTTCGCCGCGCTTGATATATGCGCCTGATCCCAGCAGGCCGTCGAGCACCTCGGCGGTTTGCTTGATCTGAGCATAATCGCCGCTTTGCAGAAAATCCCGGTCCAGGTAGCTGGCGCGGGTGTTGCCGTGGTGCACCCGCGCAATCTTCAGCCGGAATTCTTCCGCTGTGGCATCGCATTCGGGAATGATTTTAACGCCGGGAACGCGCGCTTCGAGTCGGCTGGCGCTTTCGGCGGCGCTTTCGGCGCTGTCCAGGTCCAGGTCGGGATGATGCAGCAAGGCATGCATCACCTCGCTGTCGGTCATGCGGCTCATGCGCTCGATCACGGCCTCCGCCAGCAGGTATTCGTTGGCTATCTTTTCCAGCGTCTCGCCGGTAAGGGGCGGTTTGTCGCTCCCCGGATGCAGTTCGGCGTCGGCGAGCGCCAACCCCAGGAGATACTGCTTGAGCTCATGGTCATCCTTGATATAGCGCTCCTGCTTGCCATGCTTGATCTTGTAGAGGGGCGGCTGGGCAATGTAAATATGGCCGCGTTCGATCAGTTCCGGCATCTGCCGGTAAAAAAAGGTAAGCAGCAAGGTGCGGATATGAGATCCATCCACATCCGCATCCGTCATGATGATGATGCGGTGATAGCGCAGGCGTGCCGAATTGTATTCATCCTTGCCTATGCCGGTGCCAAGGGCGGTAATGAGGGAGGCAATCTCCTGCGAGGAAATCAGCTTATCGAATCTCGCCTTCTCGACGTTGAGGATCTTTCCCTTGAGCGGCATGATGGCCTGGAATTTGCGATCGCGTCCCTGCTTGGCTGACCCCCCGGCCGAATCTCCTTCCACCAGGTAAAGTTCGCAGAGGGAGGGATCTTTTTCCTGGCAATCGGCCAGCTTTCCCGGCAGCCCCATGCCATCCAGCACGCCTTTGCGCCGGGTCAGCTCACGCGCTTTCCTTGCGGCCTCGCGCGCCCTTGCGGAATCGATGATTTTTCCGCAAATGGTTTTAGCATCGAGCGGATGCTCCAGGAGAAACTCCGCCAATTTTAACGCGACGATTTCCTCGACCGCCGGACGCACTTCGGAAGAAACGAGCTTTTCCTTAGTCTGGGAGGAAAATTTGGGCTCGAACAGTTTTACCGACAATACGCAGGACAGGCCTTCCCGCATATCGTCGCCGGAAGTTTCCACTTTCGCTTTTTTTCCCAGCTCATTTTTTTCGATGTAGTTGTTGAGCGTACGGGTCATCGCGGCACGCAGGCCGGTCAGGTGCGTTCCGCCATCCTTCTGGGGAATATTATTGGTAAAACATAAAACCTGCTCGGTATAACTGTCGTTCCACTGCATGGCAACTTCCACCAGAATGCCATCCTTGTCGCCGGCAGCATAAAAAATGCTGGGGTGAATGACGGACTTAGTCCGATTGACGTACTCGACAAAGCTTCTTACGCCCCCAATGAAGGCGAAATGCTCTTCCTTGGCATTGCGCTGGTCGACCAGATGGATTTTCACGCCATTATTGAGGAAGGAAAGCTCACGCAGGCGTTTGGCCAATATGTCGAAATGGTATTCGATATCGCCGAAAATTTCCTTGCTGGCCAGGAAATGCACTTCGGTCCCCCGTCTTTCGGTTTTGCTGGTCACGGCTAGCGGGGCGACGGGAACACCCATGCGGAATTCGATCTGATGCATTTTTCCGTCCCGGCGGATGGTGAGACGCAGCCATTCCGACAGCGCATTGACTACAGAGACGCCGACGCCATGCAGCCCCCCGGAAACCTTGTAGGAATTGTCGTCGAATTTACCGCCTGCATGAAGTTCCGTCATAACGATTTCGGCAGCCGATCGCTTCAATTCGTCATCCTGCTTTATGCCTGTGGGAATGCCGCGTCCGTTGTCCTGCACCGTAATGGAATTATCGGGGTGAATAATGACCGTTATCTCGTCACAATGACCCGCCAGCGCTTCATCGATAGCGTTATCCACTACCTCGAACACCATGTGGTGAAGGCCGGTGCCGTCGCTGGTATCGCCGATGTACATTCCCGGCCGCTTGCGTACGGCATCCAGTCCTTTCAGGATCTTTATGCTGTCTGAACCATAATCAGTCGATTTAGCGCTTTTTTGCCGATCTTTCTCTGCCATTGCCTTGTCTTGGATGTAAAGTGGATTACCGGGCATTTCCGGAAGGAATCAACGCGAAAACGGCGCATGCAGTTTCGCTGTTGCATGGTTGCGGCGGGATGCAGCTCATATCCTCATCGGCATGACCACATACTTGAAATGGTCGTCGCCCGGAATCTGTATAAGCGCGCTGCTGTTCGCATCGCCAAACGAGCACTGCACCGTTTCGCTGTCCAGATTCGTCAGGACGTCAAGGAGATAGGTAATATTGAACCCTATGTCCAGCGCATCCCCGGCGTACTCGAGCTCCAGGTCTTCCTGCGCCTCCTCCTGCTCGCTGTTATTGCAAACAATGCGAAGATTGTCCGAGGTCAGGATCAACCGCGCACCGCGGAATTTTTCGTTGGACAAAATCGATGCGCGCTGCAGCGTCTGCAATAGCAACGTCCGGTTTACAGTGAACTGCTTCTGGTATCCGGCCGGTATCACCCGATTGTAATCCGGAAACTTTCCGTCGACGACCTTGGAAACCAGCACGACACTGGAAAACGTGAAACGAACCTGGTTTTGAAGAAGCTCCACCGTGACGGGCTCATCGTTTTCCGCAAGTTGCTTGGCCAGCTCCAGCACCACTTTTCGCGGCAGGATGACTTCGCGCTTTTCCTGCGAGACGTCCAGCTGCATCACGGCGAAAGCAAGGCGATGACCATCGGTGGCAACGACCTTCAAATGGTTTTCTTCGATAAGCAACAGCAGGCCGTTGAGATAATATCGAATGTCCTGCTGGGCCATCGCATATTGAACCAGCGACAGCAGGTGTTTCAATTCCTTTTGCTTGACGGTTATTTTTGCCTCCGATTCCGGGTTTTCCGGAAACTTCGGGAAATCCTCCACCGGAAGCGTTTGCAGCGTAAAACGGCTCTTGCCCGCCTTGGCAAAAAGCCGGTTTTCATCAGTTTCCAGCGTCACCTGAACTTTATCGGGCAGTGCGCGCAAGATGTCCTGAAGCTTTTTCGCCGCCACGGTAATCGCCTGCGCCGAGCCTTTTTCTATTCCTTCTCTTGCGGTGGTGGTTATCTGAATTTCCAGGTCGGTCGCAACGAAAGATATTTCTTCGTTCGTCGTCTGGACGAGAACGTTTGAAAGAATAGGCAAGGTATGACGCCGTTCGACGATACCGGTCACGATTTGCAGCGGCCTGAGTAATGTATCTCTTTCCGTCTGTATCAGTTTCATTTATTTAAATCCAGATAATCGTTAATAAATAGCTGGAAACTTCGTTATAAGTATTAAATTCCTTGCTCCATCAGGGAATTGTCTTCCGTTTTTGGAGGGTATTGCCGAGGTATCGATTGTGGATGCTTTGGGGATATAAATACGCTTGCGGCGAAATTTCCCGGGTTATCCACAATCCACTCAACCCAATCTGGCTGTTGTTATCCCCTCAGGATGTGGAGCAGCGTATTGAAATCCCGGTTGATGGCTGGATCGGATGCGCGCAACTCGGCAATTTTGCGATATCCATGCAAGACAGTCGTATGATCCCTTCCGCCAAAGGCTTCGCCTATATCGGGCAGACTAAGCGGGGTCAACTCCTTGGATATAGCCATGGCCATCTGGCGTGGCCTTGCGACAATGCGGGAGCGTTTTTTCGAATACATTTCGGCCACCTTGATTTTATAGTAGTCGGCCACCGTCTTCTGGATATTTTCAATCGAGATCTGCCGGTTTTGCACCGCCAGCAGGTCCTTCAGCGCTTCCCTCGCGAGATCGAGCGATAGACTGTGGCCGGTAAAGCGGGAGTAGGCGAGCACCCGTTTCAGGGCACCTTCCAGTTCGCGCACATTGGAACGGATATGTTTGGCAATGAAGAAGGCCACGTTTTCATCCAGCACGATATTTTCAATCAAGGCCTTTTTCAACAGGATGGCAACGCGCATTTCCAGTTCCGGCGGTTCCACCGCAACGGTCAGGCCCCATCCAAAGCGCGAAATCAGCCTTTCCTCCATTCCCGAGATTTCCTTCGGGTAGGAGTCGCATGTAATGATCACCTGCTTGTGTGCTTCTATCAGGGCGTTGAACGCATAAAAAAATTCTTCCTGCGTCCGGTTCTTACCCCCGAAAAACTGGATATCGTCGATCAGCAATAAATCCAGGGAATGGTAGTACCGCTTGAATTCGTCGAATGCCTTATGCTGGTAGGCGCGCACTACATCGGAAACATATTGTTCGGAATGGATGTACCGGACCTTGGCTTTGCTGTTCTGTTCCAGCACGAAATTACCGATCGCCTGAATCAAGTGGGTTTTCCCCAGCCCGACTCCACCATAAATGAAAAACGGGTTGTAGGCGGTGCCGGGCCGTTCCGCTACCTGGATCGCACCAGCCCGGGCCAGCTGGTTCGCCTTTCCGGTAACGAAGCTGTTGAACGTGAAGGCGGGGTTGAGCCGGCTGGGGTTGCTTCCCCCGGCGACTTTTGGCATTGGCTTCGAGGTATCCTTCTCGGCCGGGATGGCCGCATCGGCATTGCCCATCGCCGGAGGACGGGATTTTGGGGAAGACTGGTGCGGGAGCCTCAACCGGAAATTGACTACCCGCGAAAAGTGTTGTTCCGCCATCTCGTCGATCAAGGGCAGGAAATTGTCCCTGACCCATTGCAGGACGAACCGGTTAGGTGCGATAAGCGTCGGCTCGGCCGTGTCGGATGCATTGTCGAATCGAAGCGGCTTGATCCAGGTATTGAACTGCTGGGCGCTTAGCTCCTTCTCGAAATGTGCGAGGCAGAATAGCCAGAAGGATTCCATTGCGGGCATGATTCTTGTGCTGTGCGGGAAAAATAGGCGGAAGCTCGAAGCGGGCGAGTCGACTATTCTAGTCTGTTCTCATTTACTTATCCACAGGCCGGGGGAAAAATATAGGTTGACTAGGATTAGCTAAAGAGTTGTAATGCGAAGTTTTATTTAGCAGGCTTAGGAGAGAAGGAAGAGCAATGAAACGCACTTATCAACCATCCGTGACGCGCAGGAAGCGGACGCACGGGTTTCGGGTCCGGATGAAAACCCGTGGCGGAGCGCTTGTTATCCGTGCCCGTCGCGCGAAGGGGCGAGCACGCCTGGCGGTATGATTGCATCGCCAGCTTGAGCCGGGATTTTATTATTCGCTTTCCGAAGAGTCACCGGCTTCACGATGCAGAAGAATTCTCCGCAGTTATCCGGTTTCGCTGTTCCGTGAGCAGCGAATTCATCCAGGCTTTTGCAAAACCGAATGATCGGGCGCACCCCCGCCTCGGATTGATCGTCGCCCGGAAAATCGAGCGACTGGCAGTCAACCGGAACAGGATCAAACGTGAGTTGAGGGAAGCGTTTCGTGCGCAGCAAGGGCAATTGGCCGGACTGGATCTCGTGTTGCGCTTGCGCCGCCCCTTGCGGCGGGCAGGCTCCGGGCTGGCGGAAGAGGCGGGCAGGCTCATGATGCAATTACAGCGATGTCGCGGATAATCATTGGTTTCATCAAAATCTATCAATATTGCCTGAGTCCGTTTTTCGGCCCTTCGTGCCGCTTCAGCCCTTCCTGTTCGCATTATGCGTGCGAGGCGCTGGCCAGGCATGGATTTTTCCGCGGAACATACCTCGCCGCATGGAGGCTGTTGCGCTGCAATCCATGGGGACGAGGCGGGCATGATCCTGTTCCCTAGGCTCTGTTTACGCTATCGTGGGTCGCCGATTTCCAGGAGTCCTTTAATCATAGTGAAAATAATAAGACAGAAAGCAAGATGGATACCCAAAAACTCGTACTTTTCCTGATCTTTTCGACTTCGCTGTTATTTCTTTGGGATGCCTGGCAAAAGGAGCAGATGGCTCCTTCTCCTGCTTCGAATGCCACACAGGGAGCAGCTCGGGAGGCCGGAGCACCTCCTAAGGAAGATATGCCCATAAAGGAAGATATGCCCATACCGGGGGAAAAGCTCGCTACGGCGCAGCCTGGATCGGGGCCTGCGAGCTCGGATGGTACCGTTCCGGTAAAGGCCGGCAATCTTCAGACCGGGGAAAAGATAACCGTCAAGACAGACCTCGTCTCAGCGGAAATCGACACCGCGGGAGGAGATCTCCGCCGTCTGGAATTGCTGAATCATCCGGACAAGGAAGACAGGAGCAAGCCGTTCGCCCTGTTGCAGGCTCGGCAGGGGCACGTTTACATCGCCCAGTCCGGTCTCATAGGAGACAGCCTCCCTAATCACAAGACCCGATACACTGCGGATTCGGAGAGCTATGCGCTGCAGGCGGGGCAGGACAAGGTGGAGGTGCGGCTGGCTGGCCCGGAAGTGGATAACGTGCGCGTCACGAAAATCTACACTTTCCGCCGGGGCAGCTATGTCATCGATGTAAGCTTCGAAGTTGCCAATGGCGGCGCCGCGGCAATCCAGCCGTTCTCCTACTTCCAGATGCTGCGCGACAGTCCGCCGCCGGTGGGATCATTCTTCATGGTGCCGACCTATACCGGCGCTGCGCTTTATACCGAGCAGGAAAAGTTCAAGAAAATCGAATTTTCCGCGTTGGATAAAGGCACGGCAAGCTATCCCAAGAACGCCGATAACGGGTGGATAGCCATGCTGCAGCATTACTTCCTTACGGCCTGGCTGCCGAAGGAAAAGACGCAGCGCGAGTTTTATGCCAAACGATTAGGGGAAAACGAATATACCGCGGGTGTGATCGTTCCGGTGGGAGTAATAGAGCCAGGCGGCACGACGCGCGTCACCGTCCCTCTGTATGCCGGCCCGGAAGAGCAGAGCAAGCTTGCGGAAGTGGCGCCCGGCCTGGATCTGACGGTCGATTACGGGTGGCTGACGGTGATCGGCGCGCCGCTGTTCTGGTTGCTGTCGTTGTTTCAGTCTTGGACCGGAAACTGGGGGGTGGCCATCATCCTGCTGACGATGTCGGTGAAGCTGGCTTTTTTCCCGTTGTCCGCCGCGGGATACCGCTCCATGGCCAAGTTGCGGCTGGTCACGCCGAAGCTGCAGCGCTTGCGCGAACAGCATGGAAACGATCGGGAGCGCATGCATCAGGCCATGATGGAGTTTTACAAAACGGAAAAAATCAATCCGATGGGGGGTTGCCTGCCGATATTGGTCCAGATTCCGGTGTTCATCTCACTTTATTGGGTATTGCTCGCGAGTGTGGAACTCCGGTACGCGCCGTTCGCATTATGGATAGAGGACTTATCGTCGCCTGATCCTTATTACATCCTGCCCGTGATGATGGCGATTTCCATGTTCGTCCAGACCAAGCTCAGCCCCCCTGCGACCGATCCCATACAGCAGAAGGTCATGCAGATCATGCCTTTTGCTTTTGCTGTTTTCTTTTTCTTCTTCCCGGCGGGGTTGGTGCTTTACTCTCTGGTGAACAACGTGCTTTCCATTGCCCAGCAATGGCAGATCACGCGCATGATCGAACGTAGTGCAGCGCCTTCTGGCGCCGCGGGCAAAAAGAAGGATTCTGTCAAAAGCTAGTCCGGCTCATGTTGTCGAGTAGGCAGCTACCTCACGCATGAGCGTGCCGGAGCGTGCCGATACGGCACGCGCTTTCTTATCGAATTCACCTCGCTGGCAAGTGGTAAGTTCAGATATCATCGCCGCCATCGCTACACCGCCCGGAAAGGGCGGCATTGGCGTGGTGCGGGTTTCAGGGAAGAATCTTCATGCGCTCGTCTTGAAGATGGTCGGGAGCGCGCTCAAGCCGCGCCATGCCACTTTTTGCAAGTTTCTGGACGAGAGCGGGATACCGATCGACCAGGGCATCGCTCTCTATTTCCGATCGCCTCATTCGTACACGGGCGAGGACGTATTGGAATTGCAGGGTCATGGTGGCACGGCCGTGACCAATCTTGTGCTGTCCAGTTGCCTTCGCGCAGGTGCTCGCCTGGCCCAGCCCGGGGAATTCACGCTGCGTGCCTTTTTTAACGACAAGATCGACCTGGCGCAAGCGGAGAGCGTCGCCGATATCGTCAATGCCAGGACCGGCGAAGCGGTCCGGTGCGCGCTGCGTTCCCTGAAGGGAGAGTTTTCCGCCGCGATACATAGCATGGTGCGTGCGCTGACGGAGCTGAGGATGACGGTGGAGGCCGATCTGGATTTTCCTGAGGAGTATGCGGAAGATGCCGGACGTCCGGAGAGCTCGCGCCTTCCTGTCGATACCCGGCTTGGAGAGAAGCTGGAGGCACTTCAGTCGCGTCTCTCCCACGTGCTCGCCGCGGCCCGGCAAGGGAGCCTTCTGCGGGAAGGCATGAGCATTGTCATCGCCGGGCAGCCGAACGTCGGGAAATCAAGCTTGCTGAACAGGCTTGCTAGAGAAGATGTGGCCATCGTCACCGATATTCCGGGGACGACGCGCGACGCCATCAGCCAGAGCATCGAGGTGGAGGGGATTCCCTTGCGCCTGACGGATACAGCCGGACTGCGGGAGACGACGGATGCCGTGGAGAAGGAGGGCATCGGGCGTACACGGATGGCTTTAAGCAACGCGGATCTGGTGCTGATGCTGATGGACTGTCGCAGCGGCATGACCGCCGAGGACGAGGCCATACTGGATAGCTTGCCGCGCGAACTGCCTGTTCTGCGTATATATAACAAGACGGATCTCGCAGCCCGGAATGCTTCAAGCAGCGTGACGGATGCCGAAAAACAGGAAATCTATCTTTCTGCGAAGACCGGCTCAGGTATCGAGCTGCTGCGCAGCAAACTTGCAGAAATCGCCGGGCAAAAGCCTGGTGCGGAGACCGAAGGCATGTTCATGGCGCGGCAACGGCATCTGGAAGATTTAATGCGCGCGGGAAATCATGTCCAGAATGCCCTGGATCTGGTTGGCGATAGCAGTCAATCGGTTTTTCTCGCAGAAGAGTTGCGGCTGGCGCAGCAATCCCTTTCTTCCATCACCGGGGAGTTCACTGCGGATGATCTGCTGGGCGAGATATTTTCCCGTTTCTGCATCGGGAAGTAGCCGCCTGTGCCAGTTTGCCCTTAGTCTCCTTGGCCCCTCCAGTCCCCAGCCTGTGCTTGTGTTTCACGTGAAACATAAAGCGCTGCAACCAGAACAGCCATAAGCCGGTTAGCCATGGGGATACGCCGCCGCTTCTTACCCCGTCCCTCATTTTGCCGTAAAATGTAGAGAAGTTTATCGCTGATATCAAACCATGCATTTTTCCCAGCAATTCGACGTAGTTGTTATAGGAGGAGGCCACGCCGGCACCGAGGCAGCGCTGGCCGCCGCCCGCATGGGCCAGAAGACCCTGCTGCTCACCCATAATATCGAAACGATAGGCCAGATGTCCTGCAATCCATCCATAGGTGGCATCGGAAAAGGGCATTTGGTAAAAGAGGTGGATGCGCTGGGCGGGGCTATGGCTGCGGCGGCCGACGAAGCCGGGATTCAGTTCCGTACGCTCAATTCCAGCAAGGGGCCGGCGGTGCGGGCTACGCGCGCCCAGGCGGATCGCCAGCTTTATCGCCAGGCGATTCGCAGGCGAATCGAAAACCAGGCCAATCTCTGGCTTTTCCAGCAAGGAGTGGATGATCTGATCTTCGAGGGCGAACGCGTTGTCGGCGTTGTGACGCAATTGGGGATAAGCATCGCAGCGCGCGCGGTGGTGCTGACCGCAGGCACCTTTCTGGCCGGCGTGGCGCATGCCGGCTCGGTCAGCTTCAAGGCGGGGCGGGCCGGCGATCCCCCATCGATCAGTCTGGCGGCCCGCCTGCGCGAGCTGAAACTAGCGGTTGGGCGCCTCAAAACCGGGACACCGCCGCGCATCGATGGCCGCAGCATCGATTACTCCGACGTGCTCGAACAACCCGGCGATATTCCCCTCCCTATTTTCTCGTTCATGGGTTTTTCAGCCACGCGTCCCCGGCAGTTGCCTTGCTGGATCACCCATACCAACGCCGAAACCCACGATATCATCCGCGGAGGATTGGACCGTTCTCCCCTGTTCACCGGAATGATCGAAAGCGTCGGTCCACGGTATTGTCCGTCGATCGAGGACAAGGTGGTGCGTTTTGCAGGCAAGGATTCCCATCAGATCTTCCTGGAGCCCGAGGGGCTTTCCACTCATGAGGTCTATCCTAACGGGATCTCCACGAGCTTGCCATTCGATCTGCAGGTGAAGCTGGTGCATTCCATAAAAGGGTTGGAACGAGCCCACATCACGCGGCCGGGCTATGCGATCGAGTATGATTACTTCGATCCCCGGGGGCTGAAACGCTCGCTGGAAACGAAACAAATAGCGGGATTGTTCTTTGCCGGACAGATCAATGGAACCACGGGTTACGAGGAAGCTGCAGCCCAGGGGTTGCTGGCAGGAATCAATGCCGCGCTCCAAAACCAGGAAAGAGACGCATGGTGCCCGCGGCGGGACGAGGCCTATCTCGGCGTGCTGGTCGATGATCTTATCACCCGGGGAGTGACGGAGCCCTACCGTATGTTCACAAGCCGTGCCGAATATCGCCTGCAATTGCGCGAAGACAACGCCGATTTACGGCTTACCGCCGCAGGGCGGAGGATGGGGGTGGTGGATGATGCGCGCTGGGCGGTGTTCGATGCCAAGCGGGAAGCTATCGCGCGAGAACAGCAGAGGTTGAAAGCAATGTGGTTCGGGCCCAGGGCGAGCGCAAACGCTTTGCCGGAAGCCGATGCGTTGCGCGTTCTCGGCAAGACACTGGATCGTGATTGCTCGTCGTATGAGCTGTTGCGGCGCCCCGACGTATCCTACGCTTCCCTCATGACGCTGCCCGGGTGCGGGGAAGGCACTGCTGATCCACAGGTTGCCGAGCAAGTGGAGATCCAGGCAAAGTATGACGGATATATTTCCCGCCAGAAGGAGGAATGGGAGCGGAATGCGCATTATGAGGAAATCTCATTGCCGCAGGACCTGGATTATGCAACCGTAATCGGTCTTTCCCGCGAGGTCCAGCAAAAACTCAACCAGCACAAGCCGGAAACAGCCGGCCAGGCGGCACGGATTTCCGGCATCACCCCTGCGGCGATTTCATTGTTGCTGGTTCACGTGAAGCGCGGTTTTTCGGGCCGGGGCGCAAAGAAAAAGAAAAGCGCATGAGCTTGTCTGTATTGCTGGCAGAGGGGATTGCGACTCTCGGTCTTGATATTTCTCCTGAAGCTCAGGTTCGATTGCTCGAACACCTGGCTTTGGTACGGAAGTGGAACCGCGTGCATAATCTTACCGCTATGCGCGACCCGGAAATGATGCTGACAGGCCATGTCCTTGATAGCCTTGCGGTTGTGCCTTGCATCACCGGTCCCCGCATCGCCGATATTGGCACCGGTGCGGGTTTTCCCGGCATTCCCCTGGCTTTGTCGCATCCCGACTGGCATGTCACCCTGGTCGAAAGCAGTCATAAAAAAGCAGTGTTTCTCCAGCAGGCGCGTATCGACCTGCGGTTGAATAACGTCGAGGTGGTGAATAGCCGCGCTGAAGAATTTCAGGTAACGGAGGGTTTCAATATCGTTATTTCCCGTGCTTTTGCCAGCTTGGCCGACTTCGCCGGCGTGGCGGGACATCTCGCCCTTCGCCCGGGCGGCAGGCTGGCAGCCATGAAAGGCGTCTATCCTCACGAGGAGCTGCTCCAGCTACCGGCCGGTTTCGCTGTCGAGAACATCCTGCCCGTCACGGTTCCCGGTCTCGCGGCGGAGCGGCATCTGGTGGTAATCGATGCGCCACGGGTTTCCTAGGAGCGGATCGGAACAGGTGCATTGCTTCGGGCGTTCAATGGCAACAGGATTAGCGAGTAGGACAGATGGCAAAAATTCTGGCAATAACGAATCAAAAAGGTGGAGTCGGTAAAACCACCACCAGCGTCAATCTCGCGGCCAGCCTTGCCGCGGCGAAACGCCGCGTGCTGCTGGTCGATCTGGATCCCCAGGGCAACGCGACGATGGGAAGCGGGGTGGATAAGCGCGTCCTGGAGCATACCGTTTACCAAGTACTATTGGGTAGCAAGTCGATTTCGGAGGTGCGGATCGTCTCAACCCTGGGTAAATATGACCTTGTTCCGGCCAATCGCGAATTGGCAGGTGCCGAAATCGAAATGGTGGGCTTGCAGCAGCGGGAAACGCGTTTCAAGGAGGCGCTCCAGCAAGTGGAGCATCAGTATGATTTCATTTTGATCGATTGCCCGCCCGCGCTCAGCCTTCTCACACTCAACGGATTGTGCGCGGCTTCTGCGGTAATGATTCCCATGCAATGCGAGTATTACGCGCTGGAGGGCCTGAGCGACCTGGTCAACACCATAAAAAAGGTGCGCGCCAACCTGAATCCCTCGCTGGAAATCGAGGGACTGCTGAGGACCATGTTCGATCCGCGCAATAGTCTGGCGCAACAGGTTTCGGATCAATTGCAGGAGCATTTCGGCAACAAAGTCTACCGTACGGTGATTCCTCGCAACGTGCGTCTGGCCGAAGCGCCGAGCTTCGGCATACCGGTGCTCTACCACGACAAGCTATCGAAGGGCACGCAGGCTTACCTGGCGCTTGCCGGGGAGCTTCTCAACAGGCACCCGGAGGATTCTTCCTCGTCGGTAGAGTTGCCAGAATCTCAAATCGAATCACAGGAAATATTTAATGAAATCAAAGAGATTAGGTAGAGGATTGGACGCGTTGCTGGCCGGGGATAATGACGTTGTCAAATCCGGCGAGTCGCTGCGAAACCTGGACGTGTCGGTGCTGCAGCCGGGCAAGTACCAGCCTCGCACTCGCATGGACAAGGAGTCGTTGGACGAACTCGCCGAATCCATCAAAACCCAGGGCATCATGCAACCGGTTCTGGTTCGGGCCGTTTCCGCCGGACGTTTCGAAATCATAGCCGGGGAACGGCGGTGGCGAGCAGCGCAGCTTGCCGGCCTTTCCGAAGTGCCTGCCCTGGTTCGCGAGGTTGCGGACGATGCCGCGCTGGCGATGTCGCTGATCGAGAACATTCAGCGCGAGGATCTCAATCCGCTGGAAGAGGCGCTGGGCATCCAGCGGCTCATCAAGGAATTTGGAATGACTCATCAGGATGCCAGCCAGGCGCTGGGCAACTCCCGCAGCGCCATTTCCAACCTTTTGCGCTTGCTCAACCTTTCCGCTCCAGTCCAGGATTTGCTGATGCAGGGAAAAATCGACATGGGGCATGGCCGCGCACTGCTTCCGCTCTCTCCCGCCAGGCAGATAGAAACGGCCCATTTGGTGGTGCATAAGCAGCTTTCGGTGCGCGAGACGGAAAGGCTGGTACAGCGGATGGAGCATTCGGCATCGAAGCCGGCTCCCAAGCCGGACCGTGATCTGTTGCGTTTACAGGAAGAAGTTTCCGCGAAGCTCGGCGCCGAAGTGGTGATAAAACCCGGAAAAAAGGGCAAAGGCGCCATCCTCATCCATTACAGCAATCTCGAGCATCTGGACGGAATACTGGCGCGGTTTCAGGCCGGAGCGCCCGGCAGGAACAGGTAGGAACAGGTGCGGCTCGATAGTAAAATCGCATTTCTATCTGCGCATTTTTCATTAATGTTCATTCTTTGAATAAAATGCGTGTCAGCGGAGGTTGCCGTTATGAATCCCAAACTGCTTGACTTGGGCGATCTTCGCGGATAGTCTTTACGGGGTTGTGGGTATGTAAAGTACAGGTAGGTCCAAGTAGGATAAGGAAGATAGAGGAAGACAAGGCTGGACAGGCGGGCGAAGCGGGGCCTGAGGTACTG
>DASZUL010000012.1:0-22515 GCA_035547595.1 Nitrosospira sp. | reverse complement strand
GCAGTTCCTTGATCTTTTTGCGCGACTCTGCATGGCCGCCCGGCTGCAACCGGAACCAGCCTCCCGCAAACCATTCCGGGGGAACTGTGGGGCCAGCGCTATCGGCTGCGCTTCCGGATCCGGTTCCGGGCGCAGTTCCCGGCTTTAAAGCGACATGCCGGTAGCCTATCTCGTAATCGGCGGGAAATCGTGAGCAAACCTGACCTGCACGCGTGAACGTCTGCACCTGCTCGACGATGTCCCACGTTTCGCTGCCGTAACATCCCGCGTTCATGGCAAGCGCACCGCCGACGGTTCCCGGAATCCCGGCCAGGAATTCGGCGCCGCCCAGGTTATGCTGAGCCGCGAACCGGGCAATTTTTGCGCACGGCACTCCCGACTCGGCATAAATCAATCGCTTTTCTCCCCTCTCCTGTTCCAGGAAGAGCTTATCCAATCGCGCATGCAGCACCAAAACAGTGCCGCCCCATCCCCCGTCGCGAATCAGCAGGTTGCTGCCCAGGCCTACTACATACAAAGGATCGCTCGACGGAAGCTCGCGTAAAAACAGCCGTAGATCGTCAAGATCCGCCGGCAGGTACAAACGCTCAGCTCTTCCGCCCGCACGCCAGGAAGTGTACTTCTTCATCGACTCGTCCAGGCGGAGCTCGCCTCGAAGGGCGCACAAACCATGACCCGATTCAATGTCCGACATATCCATCCACTAAACCCCCAGGAATCACCTGGTTTTCACGTAATCCAAAAACTGCCCGGCTAAAAAATGTCATGGTCCCTTTGCCAGGTGGAGCGCCACTGCGCCCACCGATCCCGCTCCCATTACCAGGACCACATCCCCGTCCTGGGCCGCGCTCTGGATTGCGGCGGGCAGTTCATCGATGGTCTCCACGTAGATGGGCTCGACCTTTCCCAGCACCCTCAGCGCACGCGCAAGCGACTTGCTGTCGGCGGCGACGATGGGCGCTTCGCCCGCGGGATAAACCTCAGCCAATAGCAAAACGTCCGTGGTTGAGAGCACCTTGACGAAATCCTCGAACAGGTCCCGCGTACGGGTATAGCGGTGCGGTTGGAACGCCAATACCAGGCGTCGGTCGGGAAAGGCGCCGCGGGCGGCTGCAATCGTGGCTGCCATTTCAGCAGGATGATGGCCGTAATCATCGATCAGCGTAAAACTCCCTCCGCCGGTTTCGTCCACCCCGTTGCCCGTGAGATCGATTTCGCCATAGCGCTGAAAACGGCGGTCGACACCCTCGAAGTTGGCGAGCGCCCTGATGATTGCTGCGTCTTTTACCCCAATCTCGTTGCAAACCGCGATGGCTGCCAGCGCATTCTGCACATTGTGCAGGCCCGGCAGGTTAAGCATGATCTTGAGCTTGCGCGCCTTGCCATTTACGCCTATCACCGCGGTGAAATGCATCCGTCCCTCGTTATGGCTGATATCGATGGCGCGAACCTGAGCGGCATCGGATAAGCCATAGGTAGTGATCGGTTTTGTGATCGCCGGCAGGATTTCGCGCACGTTTCCGTCATCCAGGCATAACACTGCCATTCCATAAAATGGCAAATGCTGCAAAAAATCGATGAATGCCTGCCTGAGTTTGCTGATATCGTGCCCATAGGTTTCCATATGGTCGGCATCGATATTCGTTACCACCGCGAGTACCGGCTGCAAATGCAGAAAAGAGGCATCCGATTCGTCCGCCTCCACGACGATGAACTCTCCTTGCCCCAGCTTCGCGTGCGAACCCGCAGCTTCCAGCCTGCCACCGATAACGAATGTCGGATCCATTCCGGCCTCCGCCAGGATGCTGGTTACCAGGCTCGTCGTGGTTGTCTTCCCGTGGGTCCCCGCGATGGCGATTCCCTGGCGCAATCTCAGCAGTTCCGCCAGCATGATGGCGCGCGGCACCACGGGGATATTTCGCTCGCGCGCCGCCATGACTTCCGGGTTATCCGGGCTGATCGCCGTGGATGTCACGACCGCGTCCGCAGGTTCCACATGGGTACGCGCATGCCCGGTATGGATAACGGCGCCCAGCTTCTTGAGCCGCCGGGTAATCGCGGTACTGCTCAAATCCGAACCGCTGACCTGGTAACCCAGGTTCAGCAGCACCTCGGCAATGCCGCTCATGCCGGAACCGCCGATACCCACGAAATGCACGTGTTTGACTTTGTGCTTCATACCCGCGAGTCCGATAACGGCCGGTAACCACCGGCGAAGCAGGAGTAAACCTGCGTCATTGATGAACCTTTGTGGCTATTTTTTTCTTTCATGACTTGAATCTCATCACTTCCCTGCATGCGTCCGCTACGAGCCTGGTCGAATCCGGCTTCGCCAGTTGCCGCGCGCGTATCGCCATTTCCATAAGCTGTTCCCGGGTGAACGCGGTGAGCAGTTCCGCCAGGTATTGCGGAGTAAGCTCATGTTGCTGCACCAGCACGGCTGCGTCTCTATCGCTCAAAAACTTCGCATTGGACGTCTGATGATCGTCCACGGCGTAAGGAAAAGGCACTAGGACGCTTGCGACCCCGGCAGCGGTCAACTCCGCTATGGTCAACGCGCCAGCGCGGCAAACCACCAGGTCGCACTCCGCGTAGCGGGCCGCCATGTTTTCGATGAACGGAACCAGGTCTCCCTCCACCCCCATCTCCGCATAGCTTTTACGTACGGCCTCGAGATGCCGCAGCCCGGTCTGGTGCGTTATTACCGGCCGTCCCTTTTCAGGAATCAATCTCAACGCCTGCGGCACGACGGTATTGAGCGCCTGGGCCCCCAGGCTGCCGCCGATCACCAGCAGCCTGAGCTGTCCCTGGCGAATTCCATATCTTTTTTCAGGTACCTCCACTTCGGTTATCTCCTGCCGAACGGGATTTCCCGAAAAAACCACTTTCCTCCCGTCCCGGATCGCCCCCGGAAAACCCAGCAATACCTTGTCGGCAATCCTTGCCAGAATCTTGTTGACAAGTCCGGGTATCGAATTCTGTTCATGTATGAGCAGCGGTTTCCCGAGCAGCGAAGCCATCATTCCACCTGGAAAGGCGGGATAACCGCCCATGCCGAGCACGACGTCGGGCCGGACGCTGAGGATCACGCGCGCGCTTTGCCAAAATGCAAGCAGGAGACGCAGCGGCAAGGTCAGCCAGGTCATGAAGCCCTTTCCCCGTAAGCCGGAAAAACGGATGACTTCAAGATCATGTCCCCGCCCGGGCACGAGCTTCGTCTCCATCCCGCCTTCCGTGCCCAGCCATACCACACGCCAGCCGGCTTGCTTCAGATACTCCGCCACGGCCAGGCCAGGGAATACATGGCCGCCGGTTCCTCCCGCCATGATCAGAATGGTATGGATCAAACCCGCTCACCCCTGTCTAATAAAAGATTGGTCCTGATTCATGCCTTGTAACCATTCATCAGTTGTCGATTTTCCCAGTCGATGCGCAGCAGAACTGCCAGTGCAATGCAGCTGACCAAAATACTGCTGCCGCCGAAACTCATCAGTGGCAAGGTCAGCCCCTTCGTCGGCAGCACACCCATGTTCACTCCCATATTGATGAGAGCCTGGAAACCTATCCATACACCGATGCCCTGCGCCACCAGCGCGGAATAGGCACGCTCCCGGATAGCCGCCTGCCTTCCGATAACGAAAGCGCGCAACACCACCCAGCCGAACAATGCAATGACCGCGAGAACGCCGGCAAAACCGAGTTCCTCCGCAATGACTGCCAGCAGAAAATCGGTATGCGCCTCCGGCAGATAGAAAAGCTTCTCCACGCTGCCCCCCAGGCCCACTCCCAGCCATTCGCCACGCCCGAAGGCGATCAATGCATGGCTCAACTGATATCCTTTTCCATAGGGATCGTCCCAGGGATCCATGAAGCCAAAAAAGCGCTGCATGCGATAAGGTTCCACCCAGATCAACGCCAGCAGGCTCGCCAGCACAAAGCCGGCCAGGCCCGCGAACAGCTTCAGGCCGACGCCTCCCAGAAACAGTATGGCCATCACGACAACCGTAATGACAACGAACGAACCGAAATCCGGTTCGAGAAGCAGCAGCAGGCCCAGGCCCAGCATGACGATCAGCATGGGCAGAAAACCCTTGCGAAAACTGTTCAGATAAGCCGCCCTGCGAACCGTATAGCTGGCGGCATAGAGAACGACAAACAACTTCATGAATTCCGAAGGCTGGAAATTCACCACCAGCAGCGATATCCAGCGGCGGCTGCCGTTGACTTCCCGGCCTATGCTTGGAACAAGCACCAGGACGAGCAGGATTGCCCCCAGGAAGAACAGGTGAAAGGAGTACTTTTCCCATAGCCCTACGGGCACCTGAAATGCAAGCAGGCCCGCGAATAAACCCACAGCCAGATAAATGCCATGCCGGATGAGAAAATGTGCCGGATCGCCTTTGCCGCCCTGGCCCGCTTCCGCAATGGCGATGGAAGCGGAATAGACCATCACGAGCCCGAGGCCGAGCAAAATGGCCGATGACCAGACCAGGGACAGGTCGAAATGAGGCACGGCCTTTTCCTTGCCGATGCCTGTCTGGTATATCATTGCCTTGCGCGCGGAATGCATCATCGTGTTCCTTGCGGGAGCGCCCGGACAGCCGCGACGAATACCTCGGAACGATGCACATAGTTCCGGAACATATCCAGGCTTGCGCACGCCGGCGACAGGAGTACTGCATCCCCCTGTTCTGACAACATAAACCCTTGCTGCACCGCCTCTTCCATGCTCGAGGCGAAATGCAGCGGCACACCACTGGGCTCCAGCGCGGCCGCAACGTTTTTGGCGTCCCGCCCTATCAGCACCACGGCACGAGCATGCTTGGCAACGGGCTCGGCCAGCGGTGAAAAATCCTGGCCCTTGCCGTCGCCGCCCGCTATCAGCACGGCCGTTCGGGAAAGACCATTCAGGGCGGCCACTGTCGCACCCACATTCGTTCCCTTGGAGTCATCGTAGAATGTCACACCCCCCACAGCCGCCACCTTCTCCATCCGGTGCGGCAGTCCCTTGAATTCGCGCAGCGCCTCGAGCAATGGTTCCAGCGGCAACCCAAGGGCACGGCATAACGCCAGTGCGGCGAGCGCGTTTGCCGCGTTATGCAGGCCCGTCACCACAAGGTCGCTGGCTCTGATCAACCGATTCTTTCCCTGCATCAGCCAGATGTCATCTTCCTCGGACAGCAGGCCATATTCCTCGCCTCGCGCAGGCACGCCGCATCCGAATGTCACCTGTTCTCTTCCGATCAGTCCCATGCTGCGGACGAGAGGATCATCCCGGTTCAGCACCTGCACCCCTCCTCCTTTGCCAACCGGGCCGCTCCACCGGAATATCCTGGCTTTGGCAGCAGCGTAATCCTCCATGCCCGCGTAACGGTCGAGATGATCTTCAGTCACGTTCAATACGGTTGCCGCGTCCAGAGACAGGCTTTGCGTGGTTTCCAGCTGAAAACTTGAAATCTCCAATACCCATGCGCGGGGAAACCGCCCCGCATCCTGCCGGCGCATCCATGCATCCAGCACGGCCGGTCCTATATTTCCAGCAACCTCCACATCCCAGCCAGCCTTCCTGGTCATTGCCCCCACCATGGCTGTAACGGTAGTCTTGCCGTTGGATCCCGTGATACCGATAATTGCGGGTCTTGCAGCGTCCTCCGGTTGCACGGTCCGCAAAGCCAGCGCAAAAAGCTCCATGTCGCCCACGACTGGAACGCCATTCGCAACCGCCTGCCTGACCAGCGGTTCCGCCAGGGGCACGCCGGGGCTGATGCCGATGAGATCGATACCGGAAAACGCCTCGGCATTGAACCCGCCTTCGTACATCCTGGCGTCGGGCAAACTTTGCTTGAACTCCGCAAGGCGCGGCGGATCCAGACGGGTATCGGCTGCGCGTACCGTCGCTCCGCAGCGTCCCAGCCATCTGGCCATCGACAAGCCGGTTTCCCCGATTCCGAGCACCAGCACGATCTTCCCGCGTAAATCCATTGCCTAGCCTTATCTCAACTTCAACGAGGACAGGCCGAACAGCACCAGCATCATCGTAATGATCCAGAAACGCACCACTACCTGGTTTTCCTTCCAGCCCTTCAGTTCGTAGTGATGATGGAGAGGAGCCATTCGAAAAATGCGTTTGCCGACAAGCTTGAACGATGCCACCTGCAGCATGACCGAAAGGGTTTCCACTACGAACACGCCTCCCATGATGAGCAGCACGATCTCCTGGCGTATGATGACTGTCACGATGCCGAGTGCGGCACCGAGTGCGAGCGCGCCGACATCCCCCATGAAAACCTCCGCGGGATAAGCGTTGAACCAGAGGAAGGCGAGTCCCGCGCCCGCCAGGGCGCCGCAGAATACCGCCAGTTCTCCCGCCTGAGGTATATGCGGAATGCCGAGATACTTGGCAAAGACCGCATGGCCAGCGACATACGCGAATATCGCGAGGGCACTGCTGATCATGACGGTAGGCATGATGGCGAGACCATCCAGGCCATCGGTCAGGTTTACTGCGTTGCTGGTTCCCACGATGACAAAGTAGGCTAGCGCCACAAACCCCACCAGGCCCAGGGGTATGGCGACCTGCTTGAAGAATGGCACGATCATGGTGGTCTGTGCGGGCAGCTCGGCGGTCAGGACAAGGTACAGGGCGGCGAACAGGGCTATCAACGATTGCCAGAAGAGCTTCGCCCTGGCGGAAAGCCCCTTGGGATTGCGATACACCACCTTGCGGTAGTCGTCGGTCCAGCCGATCATGCCGAACCCCATCGTGGTTATCAGTACCACCCATATGTACCGGTTGCTCAAGTCCGCCCACAGTAGCGTGGTAATGGCGATCGACACCAGTATCAGCGCGCCGCCCATGGTAGGCGTCCCCGCCTTGATGAGATGCGTCTGGGGGCCGTCGTCCCGCACCGACTGTCCGATCTTGTAGGCGGTAAGCTTCCGGATCATCGCCGGCCCGACGATGAAGGAAATCGCCAGGGACGTCAGCGCCGCCAGGACGGTACGCAATGTGATGTAGTTGAACACATTGAAAACGCGTATGTCTTTGCTAAGCCATTGGGCAAACTCTAGCAGCATGTCAGCCCCACCCGGAGGAAATTCTGGGCCTCCCAAACCGCCGGAGCAGGAGGGTAAGGCGGTATCGCTCGCCCACGAGGTTCGTCATCGATAAATCCACAATTTACAAAATTCATCCGCCGTTCACCGTTCGAAACGGGCTGCGACCCGTTCCATCCGCATGAACCGCGATCCCTTTATAAGCACGGTGGTATCGGGCGTCAGCTCGCTTTCCACCTCTGCCAACAGCCCCTCGATTTCGCCGAAGTGTTTCGCCCCCGGTCCAAACTGGTCCACGGCATATACGCTGAGCTCGCCCAGGGCGAACAATTTGTCGACGCCCGAGAACCGCGCCTCGGCACCGATGCGGGCATGCGCATCCCGCGCGCCATCGCCCAGTTCCCCCATGTCCCCCAGCACCACGATTTTTTTTCCGGTAGCCTTTGCCAGAACGGCTAATCCTGCCTTCACCGATTCAGGGTTCGCGTTATAGCTGTCATCTATCAGGATCGATCCATGCAACCCGTGCTTCCTCTGCATGCGCCCCTTCACCCCGCGAAACTGGCTCAATCCCGCAGCTATGATTTTCCCTTCGATGCCCATCGCCACCGCTGCTGTCGCCGCCGCCAGCGCGTTATATATGTTATGCACTCCCGGCACCTGCAACTGAACCTCCTCCATGGAGGTCGGCAGCAGCAGGCTTATTTTGCTGCCTGGAGAATCGAGCGAGGAGTGGCGCGTATCAAGCGGATCGAGCTGGTAGCGGGCGCTTACCGCCGGCTTTCCGTCCAACCCGAAATCGAGGATCTTTCTGGCCTTTCCGTCCCTGGTACCCTTGCCCATACCCGCCAATTTGCGCCACAGCGGCGCGTAAGGATCGTCCGCGTTGATGACAGCGATACCCTGTTCGTCAAGTCCCTCGAATATTTCACCCTTGGCATTAGCCACTGCTTCCACCGAACCGAGGTCGCGGGTATGCGCCATGCCCGCGTTGGTAATCACAGCCACGCCCGGCTTTGCCAGCCGGCTCAAGTAGGCAATTTCTCCAAAATGATTCATGCCCATTTCGATTACGGCGTAGACATGCTGTGCGCGCATCCGTAAAAGAGTCAGGGGGACGCCGATGTCATTGTTGAGGTTGCCCTCGGTAAACAGCACCCGTTCGGGGCAATGTGTACGATCTCCGTGCTGTGCCGCCCGCAGCAGAATGGATGCAAGCATTTCCTTGACCGTCGTCTTGCCATTGCTGCCGGTAACCGCCACCACCGGAATGGCAAAGCGGTCGCGCCAGTGCTTCGCAAGCTGCCCCAGCGCAAGGCGAGGATCCTCTACCAGGATCAGAGGAATACCCATGCCTCTTATTTTGGCTGCGGAATCCCGTCGAACCAGGGCGGCGGAAGCACCCTTTTGCTTTACTTCCGCCAGGTAATCATGGCCGTCAAATTTTTCGCCTGTCAGGGCCACAAACAGATTGCCCGCAGCGACAGTCCGGCTATCGGTACTTACGGCCGTGAAAGAAACGTCTTGACCGGTCGATTCCGCATGTAGGGCATGGGCTGCTTGCCGCACCGTCATCATGGTTCTGGCAAACCCCCGGTGCCTGGCTCCGCCAGGGCTCGCTGCGCAATCTCCGCATCGCTGAATGGATATTTCGTCCCATTAATCTCCTGATAGGATTCATGTCCCTTCCCGGCAATGAGCACCACATCGCCCTTTTTTGCGCCTTGGATCGCATGAAAGATGGCCAGCGCCCGATCCTCCTCGACATGATGGTTTGAACCGGCACCCGCCAGGATCTGGCCGATAATCGCTTGCGCGTCTTCGTTTCGCGGATTGTCGTTCGTAATGATGACCTCATCGGCCAGTTTCGTTGCCAGGGCGCCCAGCAAGGGACGCTTGCCCTGGTCACGCTCTCCCCCGCATCCAAAAACACAAATCAATTTTGCATCGCGACCCTCTGCAGCCGGATTCAAACTCTTGTCTGCTCCTGCATTCCCCCCTGCTTTCCACTGGGTGCCGGCATGAAGAATCTCCCGTAACGCCAGCAATACTTTTTCCAGGGCATCCGGCGTATGGGCATAATCCACAACCACGAGGGGCTGTTCCCCGCCGCCCATCCGCTGCATTCTTCCCGCCACGGGCAAAACGTGCTGCAATGCACGAGCCGCATCCGCCAGTTCAAAACCGCCTGCAAGCAAGACAGCCAGTACACCAAGCAGGTTCGAGGCATTGAACTCCCCTACTAGGTCAGTCTTGAAGGCGAAATGCACTCCTTCAAACTCGATGCCGAATTCCAGTCCCTGCGGTGTGGACTTGAGGTTCCCTCCGAGAAGAAGCGGAAATTCATCGATGTCGCGAAGCTGAACCAGCGATTTACCGAATCCATAGCCAAGTATTCGCGCAGCCGATCCCTTGAGCTGCCGTGCGAGGTCAAGACCAAATGGGTCATCGAGATTGAGGATGGCCCACTTCAGCCCGGGCCAGTGGAACAGGCGTGCTTTGGCGGCAGCATAACTCCCCATGTCACCGTGATAATCCAGATGATCCCGCGACAGATTGGTGAGCAGCGCAACGGCGAAGGCGACGCTGTCGACGCGCTGCTGAACGAGCCCATGGGATGAAACCTCCATGGCAACGCACTGTGCGCCATGATCCAGAAGCTCCGCCATCTTGCGCTGCAAGAGCACTGCATCCGGAGTGGTATTGGAAATCGGTTCAAGCTTATCCAGGAATCCTGTTCCCAGCGTGCCCACAACACCCGTCTTTTTCCCAAGTTCAGTCAGAGCCTGAGCAATCCAGTGGCTGCAGGAAGTTTTGCCATTCGTGCCCGTGATGCCGATCAGCCACAACTTCGTCGAGGGATGGCCATATATATGATCTGCTATGATGCCGGCATTGAACCGCAGGCCGTCAACGGATAAATTCGGGACATTCCATGACGGGTTCCAGGTAAAGCCCTCGCGCTCCCATAGCACTGCGTTCGCCCCTCCGGCGATAGCCTGGGGTATGAAATCCCTTCCGTCGGACCTGCCCCCTGGGTAAGCCACAAACGTATCTCCCGCCCTTATCGTGCGGCTGTCCGTAACAAGGTTTGCAATTCCAACTCCCAATCTGTCCAGGACATGCGGATCGAACCTTTCCGGCGCCGCCTTATCTCTCCTTTCATCCCCTGCCAATCCGTGACTCATACATCGCCCTTAGGTGGGGACAACGCAGTGGATGACATGACATTGTTTGGCGGAGCGTCGTGCGGTATGTTCAGCATGCGCAAAGCTTCCGCCATGACGCGGCTGAACACCGGCGCAGCTACCGCGCCGCCGTAATATTGCCCGCCGGATGGCTCGTCTAGCATTACCGCAATGACATATCGCGGATTGGAAACCGGAGCGTAGCCCACGAAGGTGGAAAGATAGCGTTTTTTGGCGTAACCCCTGCCCTCGGGTTTATGGGCGGTGCCTGTCTTGCCAGCCACGCGATAGCCATGGACCTGGGCTTGCGGCGCGGTTCCCCCCGGCTGAGCCACGGTTTCGAGCATCCTGCTCACGGCAAGTGCGGTATCCCTGGACAAAACCTGCTTGCCTGCGACAGGCTCATCGCGGCGCAGGAGCGAAACGGGCTTTAGCTCACCCGCGGTAGAAAATAACGTATAGGCCCTCGCCAGCTGCAGCAGACTCACTGCTATGCCATGCCCATATGACATCGTTGCCTGCTCGATCGGCCTCCAGCTTCGATACGGACGGAGTTTTCCGCTCACCTCGCCCGGGAAGCCCGAACCGGTGGGCGTGCCAAATCCCGCATCACTCAGCATTTCCCATAACGTCTGTGGCGGCAATGACAGCGCGATCTTTGCGGAACCGACATTGCTGGATTTCTGTATGACTTGCGCCACTGTCAGCGCGTCTTCCTTATGCGCGTCGCGGATTACCGACCTGCCTACCGAAAACGGGCCCGGGCCTGTCTGAAACACCGTCTCAGGCTTCACTTCGCCCGCCTCCAGCGCTGCAGCGACGGTGAATGGCTTCAATGTCGAGCCCGGCTCGAACATATCCGTTACCGCCTTGTTTCGCGCTCTTCCCCCTCCCGTCCTAGCCCGGTTATTCGGGTTGTAGGCTGGCAGATTGACGAGCGCCACGACCTCGCTCGTTTTCGCATCCAGGACGACGATTCCGCCCGCCTTGGCTTTATGCGTCTCCATGGCCCGCTTCAATTCCCGGTAAGCCAGGTACTGCACCTTGCTGTCGATGGACAATGCAATATTCTTGCCGGATCTGGGTGCACGGATGCTTTGCACATCTTCGATGATGCGGCCCTTGCGATCCTTGATGACACGGCGGCTGCCGGGACTGCCCGCTAGCTCATCCTGGAACGCCAGTTCGATACCTTCCTGTCCTTTATCGTCGATATCGGTAAAACCCACTATATGGGCCGTCAATTCCCCCGCCGGGTAATATCTGCGGTATTCCCGCTTCAGAAACACGCCGGTAATATTGAGCTCGACTATTTTTGCGGCTATCTCCGGTGACAAGTGGCGCTTTAAATAGACAAAATCGCGGCGCGATCCATCCGACCGCGAATCCAGGCGCTTTCGCAGGTCCTCCATGTCCAGGTCGACAAGGCTCGCCAGTTTCCTTAATTGCTCTGGAGTCGCATTCAGGTCCTGCGGGCTCGAACATACGGATTCCACCGGTGTGCTGATTGCGAGCGGCTCGCCGTGACGATCCGTGATCATCCCTCTATGCGCGCTCATCTCGAGTACGCGGCTGTACCGCGACTCTCCCTTTTCCTGCAGAAAATCCTTGTGCATCCCTTGTAGATAAGCTGCGCGCGCGATAAGCCCGGCCATTCCCAGTATCAGCAGCGCAGCCAGCAGGCGCGAGCGCGCGGCAGACAGCATGAGGCGCGGTTGATGACTCCGTTTCATGGTTCCGCCCGCTCTGCCGGCGTGGCCGGATCATCTGAAGCATTTGGCCCGGCCGGTACCAGCACCCGCAAGCGGGAAGCGTCCGGCACCTGCATCAGAAGTTGCTCGATCGCGATTTTTTCAATTCGCGCATGTGTTGCCCACGTGCTCTGCTCAAGTCGTAATTGATCCCATTCCACGGCAAGCTGCCGCGCCAACTCCTGCTCTTTTTCGAACTCCACAAAAAGTTTGCGCGCCTCATGCTGTGAAGTAACAACACTCAGCGCGCAGGCGACGAGAATCAAGGTCAGCAGAATATTTATCCTGATCACATCATTCTCCGAGAAATGGTGGCGCTTCCCGAACGTCCCTCAAGACAGATCAATTCGCTCCGCTACGCGCATCACTGCGCTTCGGGCCCTGGGGTTAGCCGCCATTTCGGCCTCATCCGGACGGATCATCTTGCCTATCAGGCGCAATGTGGGGCGGCTCAAAAGCTGCACTTCCTGCAAACGTAACGGCAGTTTCCTCGGAAGGTCGTCGCGGTTAGCCGATGCGCGCATGAAGCGCTTCACTATCCGATCCTCCAGGGAGTGAAAGCTGATGGTCACCAGCCGCCCTCCCGTATTCAACATTTCCACGCATTGCGGCAGTGCCAATGACAGCTTCTCAAGTTCCTGGTTGAGATAAATCCGTATAGCCTGAAAAGTCCGCGTTGCTGGATTCTGCTTTTTCTCCCGCTTGCGCGCCGGTATGGCGGCAGCCACAATCGATGCGAGTTGATGTGTTGTGACAAGTGGTTGCCTCGCCCTAGCCTCAACAATCGCTCTTGCAATCTGTTTAGCAAACCGTTCTTCGCCATAAATTTTTATCACCTCTTCCAATTGTGCTTCCGGGACAGCTTCCAGCCACTCTGCCGCAGGCACCCCTTCACCGGGATTCATCCGCATGTCGAGCGGCCCGTCAGCCTGAAAACTGAAACCCCGGCACGCTTCTTCAAGCTGCGGTGAAGATACCCCCAGATCCAGCAAGACCCCGTCTATCCGGTTCACGCCTGATTGCCGCAACACCTCCTTTATTCGGGAAAAGCTCGCATGTATGATGCAGAACCGCCTGTCTTCGATCATTTTCCCTATCGCCACCGCAGCCGGATCCATGTCAAACGCCACCAGCCTTCCGCTATTTCCCAGTTGGCTCAATATCAAGCGGCTGTGGCCGCCACGGCCAAAAGTCCCATCCACATATATTCCGTCCGGCTTTATCGCCAGGGCTTCCACTGCCTGATCTGGTAAAACCGTCGTGTGCGTAAACACAGGACACACGGATCACAAGGAAAATCCGTGGAGTTCCGGTGGTATCCCGTCCTTGAAAACCAAAGCGCTTTCTATTTGCAACTCCCACTTGCCGCTGTCCCACAATTCGAATTTCGTACCCTGTCCCACCAGCATCACGTCTTTAACCAGGCCGGCAAACTGGCGTAACGTTGGCGGTACCAGAATGCGGCCAGCCCCATCCATTTCGACGTCGTTGGCATTCCCTACGAGAAGGCGCTGCAAGCTGCGGGTTTGAGGGTTAAAACTCGAAAGGCTGTTGAGCCTTTGCTCGATTGGCTCCCAGGCAGTCTGGGGATAGATCAGCAAACATCCGGAAGGGTCTGCGGTAATGACCAGTTGGCCTGCGCAGGAGGATAAAAGCTCATTGCGGTATTTCGCTGGCACGGCGAGTCTACCTTTATTGTCGAGGCTGATTGATGTGCCACCACGAAACATTGCATCCCCTTCCTGGAAAGAAGCCGGGTAAACTTCCTCCATTTTTTCCCACTTTTATCCACTGTAATTAAAAAAAACCCTAAAGTCAAGGAAGAATTGGATTTTTGGATTATGCTACAAAGACTTAAACAGGATAAATCGGGCAACGATCATTGAAAAAGGGTAAATAAAAAAAGGGGATGCGAGATACACGGATCTCTCGCCGGTATCGGCGGACATCAACATCATTGTTTATGAAAGCAGGAGAGGGCCGGAGTGAGCGGGACGTATTGAGACGAATTGCAATGCGATATTACGAAGCGCATGAATGAAATGTCGTCCTGCCGCGTGGAGCGTTATCGCCGCTCGGCTGATACGACATCGGGTACGCCTTTTATCAATCCCAGGATGCGGCGCAACTGCGAAACATCGGAAATGGCGACAGTAAACTGCAATATCGCCGTAGCATCCCGGCTCTGGGTTCGCGTGGCGATCACCTTGACCTTTTCGCGGGACAAAACCTGCGCGATGTCGCCAAGCAGCGCATGCCGATCCAGCGCCTTGATGAAGATATCGACCGGATAAGATGCGCCCTTTTCGGCATTCCATTGCGCCGCCACAAGGCGATCCCCGCTTTTCTCGGCTAATCGTGCCAGGCTGGCACACTCCCGCCGATGTATGGTGATGCCGCGTCCTCGTGTGACGAAACCGGCGATCGGATCGGGCGGCACCGGCTTGCAACACTTTGCCAGCAGGGTGAGCAGTTTGTCCACCCCGACAATGAGGACGCCACCAGACGGCTGATGAGCGCCTCCCACCGGCGCGGATTTCGGAACTTCGACAGTTGGCGCAACCGTTTCCGGCGTCGTTCTCAATGCCTCTTCCAGTTGCCTGCCGTTGATTTCTCCGCGGCCCAATGCGGCAAAAAAAGCCTCGATCTTGGTGAACTTGAACCGCGCGGCCAACTTATCCAGCGCGATCGTTCCATGCCGCTGCAATTCCTTTTCCGCTATCGCTCGCCCTTGTGCCACGAGATCCCGTTCGCGCGAGTTGAACCATTGCCGGACCTTCTGCCGCGCATGCTGGCTTCTCAGATATTCCAGCGAGGGGTTGAGCCAGTCGCGGCTCGGTCCGCCGTGCTTAGCCGAGATTATTTCCACTTGCTGCGCATTTCTGAGCCGGTAGTCGAGCGGCACCATGACACCATCGACCTTTGCACCGCGGCACCGATGGCCGAGATCGGTATGCAGTTGATAGGCGAGATCTACCGGTGTTGCACCCCTGGGCAACGCGATGATCTTTCCTTTAGGGGTCAGCACATAAATCGTGTCCTGGAATAATGCTGTCCTGAAGTGCTCGGCGAGTTCGCCGGCATCATCGACATCATTTTTCCATTCCAGTATCTGCCTCAGCCAGGCAATCTTTTCTTCATAGGGCGCATCGCGCTTGGCCCCTTCCTTGTATCGCCAGTGGGCAGCTACGCCCATTTCGGAATGCCGGTGCATTTCATGAGTACGAATCTGCACCTCGACCACTTTGTCTTCGGGACCAGTTACCGCCGTATGCAGCGAACGATAGTCGTTCCCCTTCGGTTTGGCGATATAGTCGTCAAACTCCTTGGGAATCGGGGTCCACAGGTTATGGACCACCCCCAAGGCGGCATAGCAATCCTTTACATCGTCCACCAGAATCCGGACCGCGCGCGCGTCATGGATCTCGCCGAAATCCACTTCCTTGCGCTTCATTTTCTTGTGGATACTGTATATATGCTTGGGGCGCCCCGTTACCTCGGCCGGAATACCGGCCTGTTGCAATTCGCGCCGCAGCTTCTCCACCACCAGCCCGATATAGCGCTCCCGGGTGATGCGGGTATCCTCGAGCAGGGCCGCTATTTTCTTGTACCTTTCGGGCTCGAGTACCCGGAACGACAGATCTTCCAGCTCCCACTTTATTTGCCACAGTCCCAGGCGACTCGCCAGCGGGGCAAAAATATCCAGCGTTTCGTGCGCGACCATTGAACGTCCGGGAACATCATGTGTTGCGGCATACCGGATAGTTTGCAGCCGATCCGCCAGGGAAATGATCACCACCCGGATATCGTCCGCCATCGCGAGCAACATCTTGCGCATGGCCTCGACCTGCCGTCCCTGGTCGGCAGCATTGGCGCCACTTTCTTTTCCAAGGATCCGAATCCGGCTCATGCGGGAAACCCCTTCCACCAGATGGACCACGACTGCCCCGAATGCGGTATGCAACTTGTCCTGGTAACCGTCGAGGCGGTGCGGAATATGATGGAGCACGCCGGCTATCAGGGTGTCGGAATCCACCCGCAGCCGTGCAAGAATGCTTATTGTTCCTGTGACATGCTCGCCGAGCGGTTCGCCAGTGGAGAGTAATTCGCCGAGATAAAGCGGCTGCGAAAACTCCAGTGCGGGCCTCACGGCCTCGAGTTCGTCCGGGGAAAGGATTGATGCGACGTTATCCGGCCAGGAAGAATTACTCACCCTTCCGGAACCGGGGGGTGCTATGTTCGAAGATGAAATCAAGGAAGTGACGAATCCGTTAACCCGCTATTCATTACAAGTTTACACCGTACTCGCCTCATGCCAGTAGCGGCGCCTTAGGACACGCGAGGTTTCCACCGTAATGCCGCTGCCAGCGAAGCGTAGCAGCACCGCACCGTCGGTATCGCTGCGCAACAGCATGCTGCCCTGCGTACGATAACGCTCCACTACCTCGGCCTCGGGATGGCCGAAACGGTTCCGGTAACCTACGCTGAAAATCACGAGCCGGGGGTCGACTTGACGCACAAACTCCTCAGTCGAGGAAGTCCCGCTGCCATGATGAGGCGCCAGCAGCACAGTGGAGCCAAGAGCAGCGGAATGATGCTTGAGCAGTTCATATTCCGTTTTTCTTTCGATGTCGGCCGGCAGCAGAACGCTGCCGTGAGGAGTCGTGATTTTCAGCACGCAACTCAATCCGTTCGGTTTGACTCCGGGCCTGCCATAGCTCGGCTCGGACGGATGCAGAACATCAAAGCGAATTCCATCCCAGGACCATGATTGTCCCGCCATGCACCTTTCCTTCTCTTCCGCCACGAGTTGTATCGGATGCCCGGTATCGAGGGAGGAGACCAATCGCTTCACCGGCACCGCTTCCAGTACCGACAAGGCCCCGCCACTGTGATCGCTATCCGAATGCGTGACGATCATGGCGTCGAGCTGCGGAATGCCCTCGGCACGCAGAAAAGGGATAATAATGCGGTTCCCGCTATCCGTCTCGGAATTGAAACCGGGACCGGTATCATAAAGCAGCGCATGATTTTCGGTACGCGCGACAATCGCCAGTCCCTGGCCGACATCCAGCACGGTAAGCCATAGTTCTCCCGGCGCCGGCCTCGCGGGAAGCACGAAAAAGATCGGCAGCAAAGCAACCATCCCTAGCCAGCGTGACGGAAAACCGGCGGTGAATCCCAAGCCCCACCCGAACCGTCCGGGCAGCAGCATCCAGACCACGCCTGCCAGGCCAGCCACCACCGTCCACGCCGGTGGCGCGTGCTGGGTCCAGACCGCCTGCGGCATGTCTGACAGCCATTCGAGTAACTGCATGCAACCGTTCAGCATGGCGTGAGCCGGCAGTAAAAGAAGCTCGAACGCGGGCAGCGCTCCCAGCAGGGTCAGCGGCACTACCACCAAGCTTACGAGGGGAATAGCGATTGCGTTGGCAAGTGGAGAAACCAGGGACACCTGCTGGAACATTGCCAATAATAGAGGTATCAGGCCGAGGGTTATCGCCCATTGCACCCGGATCCATTCCATCAGCCAGTTGGTTTTACCGATTCGCCCTGTCGATATCAGCATAATGAGCCCGATCGCGCCGAATGACAGCCAGAAGCCGGGCGCCAGCACAGCCCATGGATCAAGCAGCACGACCGCCAGCAGGGCCCAAGCCAGTACGGAGGTGGCGGAGGTAAACCGTCCCCGCCACAAAGCGAGGGCAACCACTGCCAGCATATAAACAGTACGCTGTGCGGGGATCGCGAATCCTGCCAATAACGCATAACCTAAAGCTGCAGCCAGACCCGCGAGCGCCGCAGCTTTGCGCGCGGGCAGCCACAGGACGAGCCTCTGGCTCCTGCGCCAGGCGGTATACATCAGCGTGAAAAGCAATCCCGACACCATGGTGACATGCAGTCCGGAAATGCTCATGAGGTGATTCACGCCGGTGCGAGTGAATATTTTCCATTGCTCGCGAGGAATTGCGCGCTGATCTCCTACCGCGAGCGCGACGAGTATTCCCCGATATTCATGCTGGGACAATGCCCCCAGAAAGTTCTCGCGAATTGTTTGGCGCAAGCGTTCGATACGGTACGGAACCTGCCCGGCCATGTCGTCCAGGAGCAGGTTATCTTCGCTCGCCCGCACGTAGCCGGCGGCGCGGATATTACGCTCCAGTGCCCATCGCTCGAAGTCGAAGCCATGCGGGTTGATGCTGCCGTGAGGCCGCTTGAGGCGTACCGTCAGCCGCCAGCGCCCGCCCGCCCGCAGGTTGCGATCGAGGAGCCGGGAATCAGCCCTTTTCTTATTGTCGTACCAGTTGAGGGAAATGTGTGCCGGGACGATGGCGCCAGGGGTCAGCACTTGCTCCACGTCAAAAGTGAATCGCAAACCGCGCTCGCCGGCCTGGGGCAGTTCCGCGATCACGCCGATCAACTGGATATCGCGGCCTTCCCATTCGTGAGGGAGCGCGTCGGCCAGGCGCCAATGGGCATGCGCAGCCGCCCAGAAAAATCCCGCGACCGCAACCAACGCAACGAGCAGTATTTTCGAGGCAGCGGCAACGATGAAGGTATGGGATCGGCATAATAAAAATGCCGCGATCGCGCATGGCAGAAGCACCCATGCCCAACCCAGGTGGGGAAGGACCGGTTGCTGCTGCAATAGCCATATCCCAAAGGTGAACGCAACGATACTTTTTTGCATTACCGCGCTTTGCAACGGATCAAACTTTACTGGGACTCGCCGGACCCAACCTCGCAAGCCGGCTGATTTATGTTTACACGCGTTGGCCGTATTTCCGTAAACTCATTCCATGCCTCGAAAATACTTCAAAAGATATCTCCCCTCGCACGAGAGTATTCGGCAAAACCGGTTTATCGGTTTATTCGGCACACGCCTGCATCATCACAACCTGTGGCATCTGCATCGCCGATCGGTGGCGGGGGGTGTGGCGGCTGGCTTGTTTGCCGGATTGATCCCCGGCAGCAATCCGGTGCAGTTCTTTTTTGCCGCTTTATTTGCTGTCGCTTTCAAGGTAAATCTGCCGGTTGCGGTGGTGACGACGCTTTATTCCAATCCTTTGACCATCGTGCCCATTTATCTTGCTGCCTATGCCATTGGCGCCCTGGTCACCGGCAATAGCGGCGCCAGCATGCCCCAAACCGAACTGCACCTGATGGATAAACCTATCCAGGAATGGGTACCTGCAATGATCGAGTGGGTAGTATCCCTGGGAAAACCGCTGTTGGTAGGACTGCTTTTCTTGGGAATACTGCTCTCGATAGGAGGCTACTTTCTGGTGCGGGGCGCATGGCGGCTATACACCATTCATGAATGGCGCAAGCGATTAAGGCGCCGTAAGGTAAGTTCCTAAAAATCGAAATGTTGTGAAAATTGTCTGATACGCAATTGAAAGCGAACGCTTTTGGGCAATGGCATCAATCTACCAGCACGCCATCTTCCAGCCTCAATGTCCTGCCGGCCCTCCTGGCCAGATCCGGATCGTGGGTAACGATGATAAGGCTTGCACCCACATCGCGGTTAAGCTCGAGCATCAAATCGAACACCGCGCCAGCTGTTCGGCGATCTAGGTTGCCGGTGGGTTCGTCCGCGAGAACGCACGCCGGCTGGGTGACCAAGCCCCGCGCTACTGCAGCACGCTGACGCTCCCCGCCGGAGAGTTCGCCCGGCGTATGCGAAAGGCGATGGCCAAGGCCTACACGCCCCAATATTTCCGCAGAAACCTCATAGGCCTTCTGGCTGTTCATGCGGCGAATCAGAAGCGGCATGGCTACGTTTTCCAGGGCGCTGAATTCCGGAAGCAGGTGATGAAACTGGTAAATAAAACCCAGCGACCGGTTGCGCAACCGGCATCTTTCCTCCTCCTCCATGGCCGCGATCTCTTGCTCCATGACTTTGATCTCGCCGCTGGAAAGCGCATCGAGTCCCCCCAGCAGGTGCAGCAATGTGCTTTTTCCGGAACCCGACGCACCCACAATGGCTATTGTCTCGCCGGCCATGACATCCAGATCTATGCCCGTCAATACCGGTACCTCGAGCTTGCCCTGAAAGTAGCTCTTGCGGAGCGCGCGGCACGAGAGGATGACGCTACTCATAGCGCAGCGCCTCCGCGGGGTTGACGCGGGAGGCCCGGTAGCTGGGATAAAGCGTTGCCAGCAGCGTCAATACGAAGGACACCGCCGCGACGGCCACGATGTCGGGCAATTGCGGATCGGAGGGGATTTCACTGATGTAGTAGACCTCCGGCGAGAGGAACCGGACCCTGAATATTTGCTCGATGAACGCTATCACCGAGTCCACATTGTAGGCAAGCAAAACGCCGCCTATTACGCCCAAGGTCGTGCCGATGACGCCGATAAGCGTTCCCTGGACGATAAAAATCTTCATGATGCTCCGCGGGCTCGCTCCCAGGGTGCGTAGAATGGCGATATCGGGTTGCTTGTCCGTAACGGCCATTACCAGCGTGGATACGATATTGAATGCGGCAACCGCGATGATGAGTGCAAGAATGAGCGACAGCATGCGTTTTTCGATCTGTATCGCGCGAAAATAATTGGCATGCTGGCGCGTCCAGTCGGTGATATAGACGCTTTCCGAAATCAGCGGAACGAGTTCTCTCGCTACCTGGGGAGCATCGAATAAATCGTGGAGCTTCAGCCGCACCCCGGAAACCTCGCCGCCCTCCATGCGGTAGAGCTTCTGCGCATCGGCCAGATGGATTAGCACCAGCCCGGAATCGTATTCCGAATGTCCCGCTTCGAAAATACCGGTAATGGTGAATTGCTTGAGGCGCGGCAATATCCCCGCGGGAGTGACCTGCCCCTGGGGTGAAATCAGCACGACCTTGTCTCCGGTGAATGCGCCCAATGCCCGGGCCAGCCCCGTGCCGATTACGATGCCGAACTCGCCAGGCATCAGGTTGTCGAGGCTACCGTCCACCATCATCCTTGCCAGGTCCGCCACATTATCTTCCATCCGCGGCAGTATGCCCCTTACTACCACGCCGCTGACCATCTGGTCGAACGACACCATGCCCTGCGCGCCGACATAGGGTGCGGTGGCTTCCACCTTGGGATGCTTGAGCGCCTCATCCGCCACATGCCGCCAGTCTTTCAGGCTTCCATCCAGGCCGCTTACCTGGATGTGGGAAGCCACGCCGAGAATGCGTGAACGCACTTCCTTCTGAAAGCCGTTCATGACCGACATGACGGTAATGAGCGCGGTCATGCCCAGGGTGATGCCCAGCAGGGAAATCAGCGAGATGAAAGAAATGAAGTGGTTCCGGCGCTTGGCGCGAGTATAACGAAGACCAATGAAAAGCTCGTAGGAAGACACAGATGGATGGGCCCCGGATAAACGGAAGGTAAAGGGAATGCCGAAGTTTGCCATATTCCGGCTAGGCTAGGGGCGATTACTCCGTCAGAAGTTGCCTCTCAGGCCTGCTACCAGCGCTCTTCCCGCCAATGGAGCAAAATCCTTGAGGAAGGAGGTATGCACTCGCATCTCTTCGTCAAGCAGATTTTTTCCTTGCAGAAAAAAATTCAGCGCGCCTGATTTCGTTTTCCAGATGCGATAACTGGCATCGATATTGACCAGCGTATAGCCTGGCGTTGCTGTTTCGAATTCCGCCACGCGGCTTTGACGCACGACATGGATAGCGCTGATATTTGTGGTCCAAGGCCCCATGCGATGATTAAGCTCCAGCCCAAGCCGCGGGGGGGTGATTCGCGGCACGTTTCCGCCTTTGTCGAGCCTGCCCCGCACGTAATCGGCAAAAAGGCGCAAATCCATCGTGTCCGGCTTCAGTGTAAATATGGCTTCCGCTTCGGCGCCGTAAAACCTCGCCCCGGCTTGCACGAAATTCTGCATCAGAAAATCGCCGTTCGGATCCAGGACACCGTGATCGTTCGATCGATCGGCTATCCCGTCACCATTGATGTCCTCTCCCCGCATGAAAATATAATTGTCGATCCAGCTGTGGAACACATTGATTTTCCACCTTACTGAGCCCGCATGCTTGTTCAGCGAAAAATCGATATTATTGGTCGTCTCGCTGGATAAATTGCTGTCGCCCCTCTGAAACGTAGCCGTTCCCCGATGGGCGCCCTTCGTGTAGAGTTCCTCCGTCGTGGGCGCGCGCTGCCCTCGCGTGGCCGATATGCCCAGTCCGTAACCGTCCATGAATTTCCAAACGGTACCTGCGGAGATGTTGTAGAGATTGTAGGCGCGCGAGGGGTTCGCGCCGACTTGGGGGTCCTGGCTGGCGCGTTCGATCCTCCCCCCCAGTTCCAGGCGCCATCGATCCCAGTTGCGCTCCTCGACGAGAAACAATCCTGCGGAATTCGATTTTGTCACGGGCACTACTGCTTCTTCGCCCAATGCGGAAAAATCCCGGTTCTGGAATTGAAAACCGAATACCCCCTGCCACTTCTTTACCGGCGCGTGCAAAAGTTCGATTCGGCTTTCCAGGACACGGTTTTTAAAGCGGGTGGCTATCTCTCCGGTATTTTCG
>DASZUL010000011.1:0-8985 GCA_035547595.1 Nitrosospira sp. | reverse complement strand
CTATATGGTTGATTGCTTCCACCATCGCCTGGTCGATCGGATCCACCATCATATCTTTTACGAATCCACCGTCAATTTTCAGGTAATCGACGGGGAGGTGCTTGAGATAAGTAAACGAAGACATCCCGCTGCCGAAATCATCCAGGGAAAAACGGCATCCCAGGTCTTTTAATTTTTTGATCAATACCGTGGCCTGTGCCAGATTCGTAATTGCCGCGGTCTCCGTAATTTCGAAACAGATTGCGGCGGGAGGGATCCTATATAGCGCGAACTGCTCCGCCACGAATTCATAAAAATTTTCGTCGCAGACAGACGAACCGGAAAGGTTGATGGCGCAGGTGTCCAAAGGGCTGCCGGGAAAATAGCGATCCTCGTATTGCGCGAAAGCGGTTGCAATCACCCATCGGTCCAGCTGAGGCATCAGCCCGTAACGCTCGGCAGCGGGGATAAAGGCCATGGGCGGTATCAGTGTTCCGTCTTCATCAATAATCCGCAGCAGCATTTCATAGTGGACGCTGTTCTCGGCGCCGTCCGTCAACTTCAGTATTTTTTGCGAGTACAACACGAAGCGCTGGTCCGCCAGAGCCTTGTGAATGCGTCCGACCCATCCCATCTCCCCCTGGCGTTGCGCCAGTCCGGAATCTTCCTGGGTATAGATTTGCACGCGGTTACGGCCCTTGTCCTTGGCGAGATAGCAAGCTGCATCCGCCATGCGTAATATGTCAGCGCGGGTTTCCTTGCCATCGCTAAAGGTAACCAGCCCGATACTTGCACCAAGCTGAAATGCCTTGCTGTCCCATGCAAAACGGAATTCCCGTACCGTTTCCCGTAAGAGGTTGGCTATTTTTAGCGCCGGTACTGCCGGACAATTCTCGAGCAGCAAGCCGAACTCATCGCCTCCCAGGCGTGCCAATGTATCGTTCCTGCGAAGCCTGGCCTGCAGTATGCTAGTGAGTTGCCGCAGCAGTTCGTCACCCGCGACGTGGCCGCAGGTATCATTCACGATCTTGAATTGATCGAGATCGAGATAGAGCAACGTATGCTGCTTTGAATCCCGGCCACGTGTCTCCAGCACCTGCTCCAGGCGCTGCTCGAACTCGCGCCGGTTGATGAGGCCGGTCAACGCGTCGTGGGATGCCTGATAACTCAGCTGAGCCGCCATTTTTTCCGCATGGGTAATATCGTGAAAGACCAGCACCACACCAATAAGCTCGCCCTGCAGGTCCAGTATCGGTGCCGCAGAGTTCTCTATATGGAAAGCCTTGCCATTTCGCTGTATCAGGATTGTGGGCAAAGCCAGATTGACGAATTGCCTGCATTCGAGAACGCGTTCGACCGGATTGGGCTCGGCTTCGCCTGTCGCGGAATGAACGATATGAAAGACTTTCGGTAATGGGCGTCCTATCGCTTCGATCAAAGTCCACCCGGTAAGCATTTCCGCGGCCGGATTGAGGTATGTGACGTTTCCGGAAATATCGGTCGTGATAACGGCATCGCCGATACAGTTCATCGTGACGCGCAGACGTTCTTTTTCTTCAAGGAGCGCCTTCGGGAAGGCCAGGACCTTGCGGACCAGGGGCCACAATACGACTGCGGTTGCGAAGTACTTCAGGGTCGTCGATGTTTTCATGCGGGCGCTCCAGGCTCTTGCCACGAAGTCATCAGCGCATCAGTGGCAACGAGGTGATGAAAACCGGAAAGACGAGCGAACCGGATCAGGGAAATTGAAGACATAGCAGTATGCAGTATGAGCATAGCGCATATCGATGGCACTGACGGTACCATTTAGGCCCCAGGCGCCAATTCGGGGGTGGATGTAGAATCTTACAGGCAGAAAGCGGATTTACTACATGAATGAACTTCAGTGAACGCAAGCAGGCGGCCTGAAACTCCAGGAAGATTGCTTCCCGATTCAACTGATAAGCCGGGAAGTATTTGGATGTGCGACAGAACTTGGCAAAGTAAAATTGAAGAGCATGGTTGTCCATGCAGAACGGATGCCATTCATCAGGTTCCGCTCGTCTGGAACTTCACCCATAAAATGAGTAAAAAGGCGGCTGGCAGGCACCATAGAACCGAGGCACAGATCAGCGCCCATTTCAGCGGCATGATATCCACCAGCGTATAGATGGCGACCAGGTAAAAGAGAAGTGGAATCGTACCGTACAGGCTGAACAGGATCGTATTCTTGAGTTCGTCATGCGTGCGTTCGCTGCCGACGATATAGTGGGCGATCAGCGCGAAGGTGGGAAATAGCGGTACCAGCCCCGCAAGGTAATAATTCTTCATGTGTGCCACCAAACTGATGATTATTACCACAGCGGCACCCAGCAGTGCCTTGATCGACAATAATGTCATCCCGGCTTCCTCCATTTCGTTTTTCAACAATTTCTTAAGGGTAACCTGCGGAAATTATAGAAAGGGAATCCTGGCCTGACGATGTCGGCGGTATTACCAATCCGTCATGCTCGAAAAGACCCGATTCAGTGAGCCGTTAACCATGGATCCTGAAAAGATGTTTCGAGTGTTGTTCGACGCGTATATTGCCGAAACGATTCAGCAAGCGGCCAAACCGTGCAATTTTCTTCTCGATCTCCTCGATGGGAATCGGGGGAAAGCGGTGATCGTGATATGAAAGCCTGTTGGGGCCGGGGCGCCGCATGTTCAAATTCGTAATGGAAGCTTTTAACTTCGCGAACATCCATCCCTGGGCATGCGTCCCCATGGATGTTGCAGGTGGCTGGTTTTCACCATAGCCGCTATCCTCAAGTATATCGACAATACGCTCGCAAGCCAGGCGCCCATTCTGGGCCGCCAGGTAGTAATCGATGAGCGTCTTGCGTTCCTCGCCTCCGGGAGCGCCGAGCTTGCCTTCGAGAATTTGGGTCAACGTGTTCTGCAATTCCGGAAAGTTGAAGGCCTGATAACTTAGCTTGGTGGGCAGGCCCTGGAAATCGTAGTCATAGAATTCATCGAATGTGGAAAGGTATGATATGGCCGGTACTCCAAGCGCATATGCCTCCAACCCCGTTGTACACCCATTATGCACCATCGTCTTCGACGCCAGCAGCCAGGGAATGACGTTGCCTTCATGGATGACTTTTACCCGTGTGCATTTTGCGGCAATATCATGGTACACCTTGAAATTTTCGCTAGGGTGGGGTCGGATCACGATCGTTAGATGGGGAAAAGCCTGTTCGAGGGCCGGAATGAGCTGCTTGAAATCTTCGAGTATCGCGTGCTTATGATCCCACAGTCCTTCGGCAAATTCTCGGCTTACTCCCATTCCGGACTGGCCAAGCCGGGATGTTTTGCTACCGTCTTTTGCAGGCACAAACAGGCCAATGTTGGGGATGAAGGGGTTTACCTCGGTGAAATTGGTATTAATAAGAATGAAATCGCCGTGAAGTTTACGCAGTTTTTCCACCTCCGCATCGAAATAGGGGCGCATTTCCGGACGCAATATATCGCCGCGCGGATTTCCGGTAATATGGATAGGCAGTTTTTCGGGCAGTTTCGGGTATTGCTGGAGTAAATCCACGTTTTCCTGTCCCCAGGCAAATATATGGGACACATTGCCGATGGTCGTTGGGGACAGCCGCAGGCCGAAATAGGTTTCGGCGGGAGGATGGACCAGGGCCTCTTCTTCCCACGCCACAATCTCATGCCCAAGCATGCGCAGGATCCTGAACATCGAATTGCTCAGGCTGCGCATGCTTTTCGCCAGGTACACGCCCCGTGGAAACGACGCTGCCTCGAAATGAATGAATGCACGCGAACCGATGATCACCGGAAAGCCGCGCTCCGCGGCTACACAGGAGAGCAGGAGTTTTGCGTCCAGCTCGCGAACCTGATTTTCAACAGGGATAATGAGGGTCGAAGGGCAATTTCCCATATTTTTTTCACCGGTGTGCCGAACTGTTCCTTGGCTGGTTGCGATCATGCGAACTCACTCCTGGCCCCTCGCTTTGCCTGCGCTTGCGATTCCAGCAACGCTACATAACGAGGTAATACATCCGGCCCTCCGACATCGAGCATTTCACTGATGAAGCGCTGCCGGTGGTCTTCCACGTAGAAGGAACCGCAACCATTGGAAAGAAACCCATCAATCCTTTTATATACGTCATCCCGGCACCTCAATTCCGTCTCGGGCATAAAGTAGGCCAGCGCAGACCGGCCGGCATGCAGGTAGTCGGCTGCCAGCACCGGTTTTCTCGCCTTTACCGCTTCAAATACGACAGAGGTTGCGAGATCGATAATGACGTCCGCCCAGTTCATCAGATGGACGGAATGGACATTTTCTTCCGCAACGCTGACGTTCGGCATTTGGCGCAACGAGGAGGTCAAAGGCTGCCTCCAGCCACCTCGTGTATGAGGCTTGATCATCAATTCCACTCCGGGAAATGCGGCGATCATCTCCACCACTTCGCCCACTTCCTCCCAAAATATGGTGAAGTCATTTTTCCTCAAGAACATCGCGACCTTAAGCCGCCTGTCCGACCCGGTTGGCGGCCCGGCGGGCGAAAGTTGCGCGAGCTTGCCCAGCCATTCATCACAGTAGCGGGGTGAGCCGAGTATCGCGATTGACTGATCATCCAGAAACGGCCGGAAGCGGCGTGCGCACAATTCATTGGGTACCACAAGCTTGTCGAATATCCGCGCAGCCGCGAATAAGGCATCCGGCTTGAGGTTGCATTCATGGCGGCGTATCAGTTGATTGACATGAGGACTGTCCCCATGCGGCAACGATACCGTACTGAAGCCCATGGTACGTGCGGTGGATACGACTATTTCCACCCATTCGAGGGAAACCGGCGAATCCTTGGTAATCCAGTCAAAAACGACCACACCCTCGCCAGTACCCGTGAAACTCCGTTCCAGCAAACGCCTGGCGGTACTCCGCCAGATCGGCTCACGCTTTCTGGCATCGTATGCGTTGGCCAATGCTCTGATAAACGGCCTTGTAAACGCACGGCGCACAGTGCCGATCAGGAGCAGTATCTGTAAACGCCATTTCAAAAATTCGAACAGCGGCAACAGGTCATGAATATGGGCAATTCGCACCCTATCCAGCCTATTCAGAAATTTGATACGGTGGTCCTGGCGGAATTTTGGATTGCCGATCAGGATGACATCGCATTGATGCCCCGCCTCAATCCACTTCGAAATGACCGGGGTAATGTGGTCTATGTCGTTATAGTGGCGGAGGAAAAAGAGCGCTTTCATACAAAAAGTTCGCTGAAACACTTGTGCTGGTTGTCCAGCCACGGGCTAGTAGGCATGAGTTGCAAAGGCTTTAGCGGAGCAGCTCAGGTGATCAGCCAGTTTCCATTCAAGCAAAACTCGAGCTTTAACTTGTTAAAGGGTCCAAGCGGTTCCTCCTGCAGCTCAAAATAGTGGATATCCCCGATCGAGTCATGCAGATAGGCCCAGTTTCGACGTAGATAGGACTTCAAAAAGCGAGCATTGGCGGTTCTCCCATCCATCAGAATGAGTGTGCCTGGTTCGAGAAAAAACTCCCATCTCAGAATATCCGCGGACATTGGCATTCTTGCCTTGCTGTTAAATGAGAAGCCATGTATTTCCTGCGTAGTGGCGAACTGGGAAGGGCCATCAATATAAATGAAGTCGGGAGATATGTTGGGCAGCTTCGTATATATGCTTGCAATTCTGTTGTCGTGGATCAAAACCTCGACGGAGCTACGGGAAACGGTAGCAAACGTTTGAAGTTCCGGTCCGAGTCTTGAGTGCGTGATTTCCAGGAAACGCTGTTCTTCTTCAACCGAGTATGCATGGAAGGGGTTGTCGCTGCGTACGGATTTCCTGGCCCACCTGCCAAAGTGTTCGTGAAGTATACGCATCGCATCAGCAAGGACTGCTGTGCTGTAGCCGCTGCCAAGCTCGAGAATATTAATCGCCTTGCGGCTTAACGCGATCCAGTGAAGACGGCACAGATCGTCATATTGGGGTTCAAAAGGTTTTTCTTCGAACGGGGAGACGGTTTTTTCAAGCGCAGAGTTTTTGCTCTCCAGCCGGTCTGCTTCCAAGGCCATGCACAATGTTCGCAGGGAGAATGTATCGACATATTCCTGGACTCGCTTCGGATCGCGAAAACATGGCAGTGAAAACCTTTTTAAGGTTTCCTCGATAGCCTGAAACGAAGGTGACGGGTCAATATCGGAAATCTTGCGCTGGTTGGCGGAGGCGGTTGTAGGCATTTAATATTTACTTATCCTTGTGATGGGATCGTCGATGAGCCTGCTGGGGACTCGAGTTTTTATGGCCAAGCCGGGATTATAGGACGCATAGCCAGGCTCTCGCGGTTCAGGTCATCGATACGTTAAAGGTTTGAAAGCTGCGACCATCCGCCAATGCATGTGCATGACATGCGTTAAAAAGTATAGGAAGGGAATTCTGACGAAACGATGTCGGAATGATTACAAATCTGTAATGTTGAAGGCTGATGGGGATTCGGCGATGATATGACAAAAAATAGTACTTGTTTGCAGGCAAGTCTGGTTCGACCGGTTGAAGAGGGCCACGGCGCCGTGTGAAAGGGAGCCGGGAGAATCCGGAACGGGGCCGGGCATGGATCTTGAAGTACAGAAATCCGATATGGACAGGCTTCGATTTTCGGCGGAAGACGATGAAGCACATCATGCCGGAAAGAAAACTTGTATGGATGTACCTTCACCGATGGTGCTGCTCACTCCGATCCTGCCGCCGTGAAGGCCGACGATTGATTTTACGATGGCCAATCCCAGTCCGGCGCCTTCCGTTTTGGTATTGCGGGCAGGACTGATCTGGTAAAAACGGTCGAAGATTCTGGATAAATGTTCCTGTGCGATTCCTATCCCGCTATCGCGGCAGGCAACCTCGATCCCACCATCCACATGCTGGACGGAAAACGCAATTTTCCCGCCGCTTGGAGTATACCGCAGGGCATTTGAAAGCAGATTGCTGATGACTCTCCGAAAAAGAATTGGATCGACATCCATTACCCCATCCCCGACGCACCTGACCTGTACTTCCCGCTCCGCGGCCAGTGCCTCATAAAAATTGATGACTTTTGTGATTTCCGTACGCACGTCGATCCGGCTACGGGTAACCATCGCCTGCGCACCCTCCGCTTTAGCCAGGAATAGCAGGCTATCCATCATGCGTGACAAACGGTCGTATTCCTCGAGGCTTGACGCAAGAATTTCGCGATATTCCTCCCCCTCCCGGGGCTTGGAAAGTGCCACTTCCGCTTCTCCCCGCAGGTTATTGATCGGGGTGCGCAATTCATGCGCCAGATCGGCCGAAAATCGGGAAAGGCGATCAAACGAATCTTCCAGCCGATCCAGCATCTCGTCAAATGCCCGCGCCAGCGACACGAGTTCCTGCGGCCACACCGCTGCGCCGATCCGCTCATGCAGCTGGCTTGCGGTAACGCGCTCAGCGGCTCCCGTAATGTCAACCAGCGGTTTCATGCCACGCCGCGCAATCGCGGTTCCAATGGCTGCGGATACCAAAATACCGATTAACAGGACAGCCACCAAATAGCGCTCATACAGACTTACCAATATCTCCTCGTCGGTCTCATCCAGTGCTATCTGGATTTGCCATCGTGGCCTGCCGGCATCATCGCTTCCTGCCTGGGCGGCAACCAGCTGATAGGTTTTATTGCTGGCGGAAACCCATTTCTCTACTTTGCCTCCTGATTCGCCCGGATCGGGGAACGCTGTCGGCGGAATCTCCTGATCCATTCCCGGAGCTTCATAAATGGTGATTCCCGATTCATTCAGGATACGGCTGTAGGTGTGATATTGGGAATTGATAAATCCCACATTTTCCTGGTCGATTTCGCTTTCCAGGGCTTCCTTACTGCCTGTCCGCAAGATACGATCGAGGACTTCGATGCGGCTGTTGAGAAACTGCTCATCCTCTTTTTCCAGCGTCGTAATGAGAATCCAGTATAGAAATCCTGAAGCAAAGATGAGCATGATGGAAGCCGACAGCGTATAAAGCCAGGTCAGTTGCCGGGTAATCGACCAGCGCGAGTGGCCGGAGGCTGCTTTAACCGGGCGGAGATTATCGGCCTTCAAGTACGTATCCCACGCCACGCACCGTATGGATCAATTTTTTTTTGAATGGATCATCAACCTTGCTGCGTAGCCGACGTATCGCCACATCGATGACATTGGTATCGCTATCGAAATTGATGTCCCAGATCTGCTCGGCAATCAACGTGCGGGACAGGACTTCTCCCGCACGCCGCGCCAGCAGCGACAGAAGGGCGAATTCCTTCGATGTCAGGTCGAGGCGGCTGCCGCCGCGGCTTGCCTTCTGGCGAGCAAATTCAATCTCCAGATCGGCAATTTTCAGGATTTCATTGTGCCGTTGGGGAGTACGCCGCAGCAGCAGCCGAACCCTGGCCAGCAATTCGGAAAATGCGAAAGGCTTGATCAGGTAGTCATCCGCGCCGAGTTCCAGTCCCTTGACCCGGTCGTGCACCATATCCTTGGCTGTGAGGAAAAGCACAGGCATCTCCTTTCCCGCTTGACGCAGCCTCTCGAGAATGGACCAGCCATCCCGGCCGGGGAGCATAACGTCCAGGATGACCAAGTCGTAATCGATGTCGAGCGCCAGAAGCAGCCCTTCATCGCCGTTTCCCGAGGTATCGACAACGTATCCCGATTCGGTTAATCCCTTTCTCAGAAAGGAAACGGTTTTTTCTTCGTCTTCGATAATCAGGATATGCATAAGTTGCCGTAACGGAGGATTTGACCAGACTAAAGTATAGGGGTTATTGGAACATGTTTCGGTCCCGGAAGCACGAAGCCAGATTCCGGTAAGGGGTCCTTCGCCTATTTGTTCCAGATTTTCAACCCTGCTGCACATGCCTCTGCTCCTGCTTGAGGAATTCCCCAGGGAAGGGAGCGGGAAAGAATCCACAAACCCCCTTTCGCAAGATCCGGAGTTGACGAATTGCAGATCTTGATA
>DASZUL010000010.1:0-98175 GCA_035547595.1 Nitrosospira sp. | reverse complement strand
TAATGATTCCAAGGCCGAATGAACCAAAAAAATAGAACGCTGTTTCATCCAGCGATGTATGCCTGTTAAATATAAACAGCGAGGCCAGCGTTAGGCTTGTAATCAGAATCATGCCAATCGATTTCATAGCCGGGTATTGGGCATGAATTCGTCTTGATATCCAGAACAGGATCACGCTGAGCGCGAATAATTGAAAATCAATGGCCACGTACCATACCCCTGCCGATAGAGCTTCCTGATCCAGCAAGTCCTGCAGTAATAATGCATGTGCCAGGATCTGGAAGAAACCGGCTGCGCCGGGGATCGATTCATGGACCATCCAGCATCTCGCAATGGCTGCACATCCGATCGCCAGGATCAAAGCGGCGATATAGGGGATAACCAGCCTGAAGTAGCGTTGTTTAATAATATGGACGGGATCGGTTACAAGTAACGACCCGCCTGGCGCATGTTTCCCCGCGAATAAGAAGCCGGCAACCACAAAAAAAACCTGCACAGCTATTCTTCCATGCTCGTAAACCTCGTCGAGCAATCGAGGAAATAGGGGATATGCGATCTCCGACATGGGACCATAGGCCGCTAAATGATGTGCCACGATGGTCAGGCAGGCGATGGCTTTGAGAGCGTCCAGCAGGGACATGCGCGAAGTATCGGGAACCATGTTTTTTATAGCTGTTCGCCGGACCGTAGGCAGCGGATTGATCCATTCTTTTGCGAATACATTGTCGGACCGGCATTGCTGGCCGCCATGCAGGACTGGCGAAGAGGAACAGGAAGGAATGTGGACACGATTTGCCTGATATTCCGGTTATGATTATTTTATTTATCAATTGAAACAGACATTATCCAGACCGATCATTGTATTGGAATTTTCCCGGATATGTCATTCGGAAGATAAAAAACAGAAAGTGAGCGTGCTGAAAAACTCCACCTTCGGGCCCAAAGCAAGCTGCCGTCAAAGGCTGGTGATCGCCTGTATCTCTCCTTCTCTTTGAGAATCGAGTGGAGATTCGACATCTGGGTGAGGTTAAACCCGCCGCATCTCTTATTTTAAAGCAAAGCCGAAACTCCTCAATGCGTAAACCCATCTAAGATTATGGTATTCAAACGCTTGTAATACTATAATCAGCGAATTTTCGAATTCTTCCTGGCGGCCAATTTGTCCTCCATGCAGCTATTTGCCTTTGGTATCAACCATCAAACCGCGCCGCTGGATGTGCGGGAGCAGGTGTCGTTTCCAGAAGATGCGATGGAGTACGCACTGCATGACCTCGTGCGCCACCATCCGGTGAAAGAGGCGGCAATCGTTTCAACATGCAACCGCACGGAAGTTTATTGCAGTACCGAGAAACCGGATGAAGCGACCCACTGGCTGGCAAATTTCCACAAGCTGCAAGAGCGGGAACTGGACCCTTATCTCTATAAGTTGCCTCGGGAGAGAGCGGTCAAACACGCTTTTCGGGTCGCCAGCGGGCTGGACTCCATGGTGCTGGGAGAGCCGCAGATACTTGGCCAGTTGAAGAGTGCGGTGAAGTCGGCTGAGCATGCCGGCACACTGGGGATGCTGTTGCACAAGCTGTTCCAGCGCACGTTTTTTGTGGCCAAGGAGGTTCGCAGTTCCACCGAGATTGGCGCCAACTCGGTTTCGATGGCGGCCGCCGCCACAAGGCTGGCGGAGCGCATCTTCGGCGATCTCGACGACCAGCGCGTCCTGTTTATCGGCGCGGGCGAAATGATCGAGCTATGCGCCAGCCATTTCGCTGCGCGGCATCCAAAGCGTATCACGGTTGCCAATCGCACCAGCGAACGTGCGCAAGCCCTGGCTCATCGTTTCAATGCCCAGGCAATCAGCCTGAACGAGCTTCCCGAGCAATTGGCGCTCAATGACATCGTGGTCACTTGTACCGCGAGTACCCTGCCCATACTTGGAAAAGGCATGGTTGAACGCGCCATCAAGGCGCGGAAGCATCGTCCCATTTTCATGGTTGACCTCGCTGTCCCTCGGGATGTCGAGGCCGAGGTGGCGGAACTGGATGACGTATTTCTTTACTCCGTGGACGATCTCGCCGAAATCGTGCGGGAAGGGCTTGATTCACGCCAGGGAGCGGTGGCGCAGGCAGAGGCGATCATCGATTCGAATGTAATCAATTTCATGCACTGGCTGGAATCGCGCGAAGTGGTTCCTACGATTCGCGCGCTGCGTGACCAGGCCGAGCGCTATCGGCGTCATGAAATGGAACGTGCGAAAAAACTCCTGTCCAGGGGGGAGGATCCACAAAAGATCATCGAATCGCTGAGCAATGGCCTTACCAACAAGTTTCTGCATCTGCCTTCCTATGCCCTTAATCACGCTGTAGCTGACGAGCGCGACGATCTGGTTGAACTGATCAACCGGTTGTACCATCTCCACCGTCCGGAATGAACAAAAGTATTGCCGCAAAGCTCACGCAACTGAGCGTGCGCCTGGAAGAGTTGAATCGTATGCTGAGCAGTGAGAGCGCTACGGCTAATCTCGACAGCTATCGCAAGCTGACGCGTGAGCGTGCCGAGATTGCACCGGTGGTCGAGCTCTATGAGGCGTATCTGCAAAGCGAGCGTGATATTCATACCGCGCAGGAAATGTGCGCCGATGCCGAAATGCGCGAGTTTGCCGATGCCGAAATAAGGGATGCAAAGGAGAAGATCACTCACATCGGCGCCGAACTGCAGAAGCAATTGTTGCCCAAGGACCCAAGCGACGAGCGTAATATTTTTCTGGAAATCCGCGCCGGAACAGGTGGAGATGAATCCGCGCTGTTCGCGGCCGACTTGTTTCGCATGTATGCGCGCTTTGCCGAGCGGCAGCGCTGGCAGGTCGAGATAATCTCGCAGAGTCCTTCCGAGGCTGGCGGCTACAAGGAGATTATCGCCAAAATCATCGGTAACGGAGCCTATTCCAAGCTCAAGTTCGAGTCAGGTGGGCATCGGGTGCAGCGCGTGCCTGTGACGGAGACTCAAGGGCGCATCCATACCTCTGCCTGTACCGTCGCGGTAATGCCCGAGGCAGACGAGATCATGGATGTGGTGCTGAATCCAGCTGAATTGCGGGTAGATACCTTTCGCGCATCAGGAGCTGGCGGCCAGCATATCAACAAGACCGATTCTGCCGTGCGTATAACCCATCTGCCTACGGGAATCGTCGTCGAATGCCAGGATGGGCGTTCCCAGCATAAAAACAAGGCGCAGGCGATGAGCGTCCTGGCTGCGCGAATACGTGACAGGCAAACTCAGGAGCAGCAAAGCAAGCAGGCTGCCACCCGCAAGTCCCTCATTGGGACTGGCGACAGGTCAGGGCGGATTCGCACCTATAACTTTCCGCAAGGACGGATAACCGATCATCGCATCAACCTTACACTGTACAAGATAGAGCAGATCATGGACGGGGATTTGAACGAGTTATGCTCTGCACTCGTGTCCGAGCATCAGGCCGAGCAGTTGGCGGCGATGGGCGAATAGCGGGAGCATGCTGTCATATCCCTTTCGGGGACTTACCCTCTTGCATTTCCTTTTCTCGTCCTTTTTATCCCTTCCTGCATGTCCTTTCACGTTGTCGGCAAGCGCGTGCGCTGGCGGGAACCGTGGCTGATCGTTGCGTGGCTGCCGACGCCGCTATCCACCAAATCACCGTGCGGGCTGCACTATGCCAGGCGGGTCGGCGCATCGGGGACGTGGATGCGCGGGTACTGATGCAGCAAGTGCTTGATGCGAATCATGCATACCTTATCGTTCATTCGGACCAGGTATTGGCGACCGGGCAAGTGACAAAGTTTCGACAGTTCGTCGAGCGAAGGGCGGCTGGCGAACCGGTAGCTTACATCACAGGCAAGCGCGAGTTTTACGGCATGGATTTCGAGGTGACTCCCTCGGTTCTCATTCCTCGCCCTGAAACGGAACTACTGGTGGACCTGGCGTTGGAGCGTATTCCCGCAAGCCGTGCGGCCCGGATCCTTGATTTGGGTACCGGCAGCGGGGCCGTTGCCATCGCGATAGCCAAGCACCGCCGGCTGGCCCACGTTACTGCAGTGGATATCTCTCCCGATGCCGCGGCTATAGCAAGGGCGAATATGCGGCGACATGATGTGGACAATCTATCCATAGTCGAAGGCGACTGGTTCGGTGGGGTGGCGGGAGAAATTTTTGATTTGATCGTGGCAAATCCGCCTTATGTGGCTCGCGCCGATCCTCATCTGAGTCAGGGAGATTTGCGTTTCGAGCCTCCCATCGCGCTGTCGGGCGGCGAAGACGGGCTCGACTGCCTTCGTCAGATCATCGCTGCTGCGTCCGCCCATCTCGTGGAAGGCGGTTCCTTACTGGTCGAGCATGGGTATGATCAAGCGGAAATATGCCGCGAGTTGCTGGGTATCGCGGGTTACGGCAGTGTTTTCTCCCACCCGGACCTTGCCGGAATCATGCGGGTCAGTGGCGGTATTCTTCCGGGTTCCATCGTACTGCAATGACCGGGGTTGCGGGCATTCCGGCAAGTACCAATCAAACCCCTTGAAAATGTAATAGCTTTGCCCTATGCTGATTTGCCGGTAGGATTTACTTTTTTGAAGGAGAAATGGGCATGACAACACAGGAAACCATCAAACAACAACTCAGCACCCATCCAGTGGTGCTTTACATGAAGGGCACTCCCCAGGCGCCCCAATGCGGCTTTTCGGCCCACGCGGTGAAGGTGCTCAATGCTTGCGGAGTAAGCGATCTCTTCGCGGTGGATGTGCTTGCGGAACCCGAATTCCGGCAGGGTATCAAAGACTATTCGAATTGGCCGACCATCCCGCAGCTTTATATCAATGGCGAATTCGTCGGCGGCTCGGATATTGTAACCGAGATGTACCAGAGTGGCGAATTGCAAAAACTGCTTCAAAAATGAGGCTGGCCGGCTGATCTGAGTTATCCGCAGCGGAGGAGGCACCGACACGCCGGCTCTGCCGGCTTTTTTGTCGAGTATCCCGCTCGATTGATGGGCGGGTGTGGGTAGAGGAGGTCGATCACGTTGTGACCGCAGCGGCGATTGCCCAGTAACGCGCGAATTTTCCTGCAGCCATGAACAGCATGGTCGACATCCAGTTGACCCGAAGCCAGCCGGCCGCGACGCAAATGAGATCCCCGATCAGCGGTACCCACGCAAGCAGGAGAACAGGACTGCCATGCTTGCGCACCCATTCCAGGCCTCGCTTGTTGCCTGCCGATTTTTTCAGGAGCGCTTTCTCATCGGGCAGAAAGCGTCCGATAGCATATGAACTCATTCCCCCGAGAGTATTGCCCATAGAGGCAACACACAGGGCGGGCCAGTAAAGCTGAGGGTAGGCTGTAAGAACGCCGAACAGCACGGCTTCAGAGCCGCCGGGCAGTAAGGTCGCAGCCAGAAAACTGCTCGAGAACAAGGCCAGCAGACTTGATTGTTCATCCATGAATTTTCTGTGAGGAAATAAGTTCCCATAAAACCCATCCCCATCAATATGACAAGCGATGAGAAAAGGCTGGGCTGAGGCAACGCGCTCAGCCTATCACGGTCATAAAGCAGATGCATAACCAATATTTGACTTAACGATATTATTTGGCGATGATATGCTTACCGATTACTTATCTCTGTTCAAGAGGAAAACCATGACAACCAATGTATCTCTGAAGCAAAAGGTCAATTCGATTATTTCCGCCAGACATCTGCTCAAGCATCCTTTCTACATAGCCTGGACGGAAGGGAAGCTCTCCAAGGACCAGTTGCGCCACTATGCCGAACAGTATTTCCATAATGTCCTGGCCGAACCGACTTATTTGAGCGCAGTGCATTTCAACACGCCGCACCTTCATAGCGAAACGAATAGCGGGGATATCAGCGTGCGCCAGGAAGTACTGAAAAACCTTATCAGTGAAGAGCATGGCGAAAAGAACCATCCCGCCCTGTGGAAAACCTTTGCGCTCGCGCTGGGCTCGAGCGACAAGAATTTGGCGAATGCGAAAGCCCTGCCGGACACAGCCAATCTCGTTTCCACATTCCGGGAGATCTGCCTGAATCAGCCATTTTATGCCGGGCTGGCCGCGTTACATGCGTTCGAATCACAGGTTCCTTCGATAGCGGCTGTAAAAATTGATGGGCTAGCCAGGTTCTATGGCATGACCAACCCGAGCAGTTATGAGTTTTTTACGGTGCACCAGGAGGCGGATGTATACCACTCGCAAGCCGAGTGGGCGCTGATCGAGCGTTTTGCGGATACCGCCGAAAAGCAGGCTGAAGTATTGGCGGCAACCACCAGGGCATGCGATGCGCTATGGGGTTTCCTGGATGGAATTTATGAGAATTATTGCTCGGATCTTGCTTGCGAGGAGGAAGCGGCCGCAACCATTCACTAAATCATTGAATGGGAAGCAAAAGGACAAATAATTCACTCTCCATTTGCTTCTTGTTCGACAAAAAGCTCGTGTTCCCCACGAGCTTTTTTCATTTCACGAATCCCTGGCGTTGTCTCCTCTAGGACATCCTGCAGTCAAGGTCAGCCACGTGCTTGCGATGACTCATTTAGCTTAGGAATTCCCTAGAGGAACGATTCCCTCCAGCGTGGCAAAACAGGTATTTTTCGCGGTCGCGAGAAAATCGCGGAGATAGGGCCGTGCTGCTGTTTCCTTCAGCGTCGAAGCATACAGGTTGCTCCATAAACCGCTCGAACCGATACGACGCGCTATCACATACTCATGTTCCACGTAATTCTTCAGGCCCCAGCTCGGAAGCGCCGCGATTCCACGCCGGCTCGCTACCAGTTGCAGAATGGCTACGGTCAGTTCCGCGGTACGCCGCTCCGGATGAATTCCGGCTGGCTTCAGCACATGATGGATCAGATCGATCCGATCTTCAGGCACCGGATAAGTGATGAGCGTCATGTCGGAGAAATCCCGCGCATGAAGTACCCGTTTTCTGCGTAATGGATGGTCCGGCGGCAGCACTGCGAGAATTTCAAAACGAAACAGAGGATGGTGAGCAATATCGCGCCGCCGTTTATTTTCGGAACCGATCACCACATCCGCCAGGCCCTCTTCCAGTAATCGGATGGGATCGCTATGGAATCCCGAAACCAGGTCCAACTCCACGTCCGGCCAATGCTGCCGGAATGCATCCATCAAAGGCATCAGCCAGTCGAAGCAGGTATGGCATTCCAGCGCGATGCGCAAACTGCCCGATGCCTGTTCCGATATTTTTGCAAGACCGCGTTCAGTCGCCTGAATCGCTTCCATCACTTTTTCGGCAAGGGCGACTAAGTGTCTCCCCGCGTCGGTAAGCTCCACCGATTGCCCGCGCCGCTGCACCATGGGAAGACGATAATGGGTCTGGAGCGCCTTGATCTGGTGCGACAAGGCGGATTGCGTAAGGTGCACACGCTTGGCTGCGCGCGACACGCTGCCGGTTTCATGCAGTGCCGCCAGAGTGCGGAGATGCCGCAGCTCAAGCATAGATATGAATGGTATTCATATTTTTTTTATAACATTTCATTTGATTCATAGTTTAGTCTGCCACACAATGATTATCTCATGCAACTGCTCGCGATAAGCGACAAGGAGTCGGGAAATGGCATTGACACATAATTTGGGTTTTCCCCGCATTGGGGCGCAAAGGGAGTTGAAGCGGTCGCTCGAAGCCTATTGGAGCGGCGATATCGATATCGGCCGGCTGCAGGCCGTCGCAGCGGATCTCAGAAAACAGCATTGGCTCCTGCAACGGGAAGTCGGTATCGACCTGATTCCAGCGGGCGATTTCGCCTTTTATGATCACATGCTGAATATGACCGCCCTGCTTGGCGCCGTACCCGCCCGATTCAATCCGGGCAGCGGTGAAGCAAGGCTGGATCTGTATTTCGCCATGGCACGCGGCACCGCAAGCCAACCCGCCATGGAAATGACTAAGTGGTTCGACACCAATTATCATTATATCGTCCCGGAATTCGATGCCCATACCTGCTTTCGCGTTGCTTCCACTCAACTTTTCAAGGAAGTGGAAGAAGCCAGGGCTCTCGGCATTTCGCCAAAGGTAGTGCTGGTCGGGCCCATCACCTATTTGCACCTCGGCAAGGAGACCGAATCCGGTTTCAATCGCCTGGGATTATTGTCTCGTCTTCTTCCGGTTTATGCTGAGATTCTGGCCCGGCTCCGGTCTCTGGGCGTCGAATGGGTGCAAATGGATGAGCCCTCTCTGGTGCTCGACCTGAGCGAAGAGTGGCTTCGCGGCCTGGATCAGGCTTATGCCGTTCTGGGCAACTCCGGAACGAAGCTGTTACTTGCCACTTATTTCGAGGCGATAGGCAATCATGCCGAGCGTTTGAAGCAGCTTCCGGTGGATGGTGTGCATATCGACCTGTGCCGTGCACCCGATCAGCTTCGCGTCTTTCTGGAAGACTATCCCGAGGATAAAGTGCTTTCACTCGGCATCGTCGACGGACGCAATGTCTGGCGCGCCGATCTGGCGAAAGCATGGGAATCGTTGTCGCAAGCGCATTCAGTATTAGGGGAGCGATTATGGATTGCTCCCAGTTGCTCGCTGCTCCATTGTCCCGTGGATCTTGCATTCGAGACGCGTCTGGATAGCGAAATCAAATCCTGGCTGGCGTTCTCGGTGCAAAAATTGAAGGAAATCTCCATTCTTGGGCAGGGGTTGAAAAAAGGGGAAGCGGCCATCAGCGCGGAACTGGCTGCTTCCACCAAGGCGCGCCAGGAACGCCTGGCATCGAACCGCATACATAATCCCATCGTGCAGGAGCGCCTGCAGCGCCTGACTCAGAGCGATAAGGCGCGAAAGAATCCATATGCCGTCCGGCAAGCGCTACAGCGGCAGCGCTTTCAATTGCCTCTTCTTCCCACGACCACTATTGGATCATTTCCGCAGACACAGGAGATACGCCATGCGCGTGCCGCATTCAAAAAAGGCGAACTGGGAAATTTGCAATATCTCGAAGCAATGCGGAATGAGATCGGGACGGTAATCAGGAAGCAGGAAGAGATCGGCCTGGACGTACTCGTCCATGGGGAAGCGGAACGCAATGATATGGTGGAGTATTTCGGCGAGCAACTGTCCGGATATGCTTTTACCGAAAACGGATGGGTGCAGAGCTATGGTTCCCGCTGCGTAAAACCACCGGTGCTCTACGGGGATATCTATCGGCCCGAGCCGATGACGATAGACTGGATCAGATATGCACAAAGCCAGACGGCAAAGCCGGTCAAAGGCATGCTGACAGGGCCGATAACCATGCTGATGTGGTCGTTCGTACGTGACGATCAGCCGCGCCCCGTCACGGCTTCGCAGCTGGCATTGGCCATACGCGACGAAGTGGCCGACCTGGAAGCCGCCGGCATAGGGATCATTCAGATCGACGAGCCTGCATTCAGGGAAGGGCTGCCGTTAAAAAAACGTGACTGGGCAGAATATCTTCGCTGGGCAGTAGAGGCATTTTGCCTGTCCAGTTCAGGCGTGGAGGATGATACCCAGATACATACCCACATGTGTTATTCCGAATTCAACGATATCCTCCCCGCTATCGCCGACATGGATGCGGATGTGATCACCATTGAGACATCGCGCTCAAGGATGGAACTGCTCGACGGATTCGGTGAATTCAAGTATCCCAATGAGATTGGACCCGGCGTATACGATATTCACTCGCCACGCATTCCCCAAACCAAAGAAATGGTGGAGTTGCTGGAGAAGGCCTGCCAGGTGATCAGCCCGGAGCAGCTCTGGGTCAACCCTGATTGCGGCTTGAAAACACGGCGCTGGCAGGAAGTCGTTACCGCGCTGGAGCGAATGGTCGACGCTGCATGTCTGCTGCGCTCGCGTTTCAATATTCCGGCAACGGATCCGGCTGAGTCGGGATCAGGATCTACTGGTAGCACCGAGGGCAGCACCCACAGCGTTCATGACGCAGTGGTGTAAAGCGGATGGAAGAGACATTCTCAGTTGCCACTACCTCGTTTGCGCCAGGAAACCTCTGAGAAAGGCACCGTTGCGCCAGCGGAGGCCTGGTCAGGGCTTCATTGACGGTTTTTGATTGAGTTGCAGCGCCTTGAGAAGCCTTGTTTCAAGGTGAACCAGGCTTCTCGTATCATTCAGCACGTTTCCTGCGATAAGAAACGTGTCCTCTGCGCGCTCGCCCAGGGTATTGATTCGGGCGCTGTGTACGCTTATGGTGAATTCCGCCAGCACCTGCGCAATGCGCGACAGCAGGCCCGGTTGATCGCCGGCGAGCACGGAGAGAATATGATAGGCGCCTCTCTCATCAAGTTCGATATCGATTTCCGGTTTGATCGGGAAATGTTTGAGGTGCCGGCTGAGGCGACCTTGCAGAGGGGGCTGCAATGGCGCCTGATGCTTCAATTGCTGTACCAGGTCATGCTCTATGGCACGGATCGCCTCGCGGTGCTCTTCATCTGGATTGATGGGATCCAATATCAGGAAGCTGTCGAGAGCGTAGCCATGGCGGCTGGTGTGAATCTGAGCTTGCGCAATGTTATAGCCGGTTCGATCGAAAAAGCCGCAGATGCGCGCGAACAGATCCTTCTGGTCCGCTGTGTAGACCAATACCTGTATGCCGGCACTTGCCGGAGCGAGCCGCGCTTTCACTATCGGAACGGGCGACTTCATATGCCGGTGCAGATGACTGGCATGCCAGGCAATTTCCTGCGGGTCGTGCAGGAGGAGATAGTCGGGATCGAGCGCTGACAGGAATTGCTCATACGCGCCGGGAGGGATGCCCGCTATTCCCAGCAATTCGAGTACTTTACCCTTGCGGCTCGCGGCCCCCTCGTCAAAATGGATCGATCCGCCGCTCAGATAGCTGCGGGTAGCGCGAAACAGATCTTCCAGCAGCTTGCCCTTCCATCCGTTCCAGACCCTGGGGCTAGTGCCTCGTATATCCGCCACCGTAAGGAGATAAAGCGCGACCAGGCGTCGTTCGTTTTTCATGCGGCCGGCAAAGTCCGCGATAACCCGGATGTCGGAGAAATCTTTTTTTTGCGCGGTCAACGACATCAGCAGGTGATTTTCCACGAGCCAGATAACGAGCTCGGTATCCTCAAACGGCAGACCGTGGCTTTCACAAAAGGTCTGCGCATCTTTCCTGCCCAGGATCGAGTGATCGCCATTGCGGCCCTTGGCGATATCATGAAACAAGGCAGCGAGATAAAGCACCTCGGGCCTGTTGAACTCGCTTATGAGCCGGCTGCACAGGGGATATTCGTGGGAATATTCCGCAGACATGAACCGGCGCAGGTTCCTCACTACCATCAGGATGTGCTCGTCCACCGTATAGACGTGAAACAGGTCGTGCTGCATTTGCCCTACTATGCGGCCAAACGCGGGGATATAACGCCCCAGGATTCCGCAGCGATTCATTAGACGCAGCCCCCGGGTCAATCCGCGCGGCTGCCGCAGGATTTGCATGAAAAGTTCCCGATTGCGGGGGTTATGCCTGAACGACTTATTGATAAGGGGCGCGGCCCGCCAAAGCGCTCGCAAGGTTCCTGCGCTGTGCGCCTTTATCTCAGGGTGCTGTTGCAGCAACAGCATGCTTTCCAGGATGGCGCTCGCATCTTTCTCGAATAATTTCTCGTCGCGAGCCTCCAGCAGTTCGTTCCGTTCCTGGAACCGCTCATTGACGATAACCGGCGCATTTTCCCTATCGGGGAAAATCCTCCCACGCAAGCTGAGCATCAGGATGGTATTGAGCTGGGACACGGATTTGGCGGCACGATAGTAGCGCTGCATCAGCACTTCGCCTGAACGGCGCGGCTTTTTAGCTTTTATATGCAATTCCTCGGCAAGAGGAGTCTGATAGTCGAACAGCAGGCGATCTTCCCGCCTTCCGGCGAGATAATGCAGGCGGATCCGGAGATCCCGCAAAATGGCATGCTGGCGTACCGCCAGGCGGACTTCCGGGGGCGTAATGAGCCCGTAATGGGCCAACTCGGGCCAGGATTTCCCCAGTCCCGCCGCGCGGCTGACCCACAGCACGTTTTGCAGATCGCGCAGGCCGCCGGGGCTTTCCTTTATATTGGGTTCGAGATTGTACGTCGCGTCGTGGTACCGCTCGTGGCGTTGCGCTTGCTCAAACAGCTTGGCGTCAAAAAAAGCGCCTGAGTCTAGCCCGGCTGTGAGATTACGAGAAAATTCCTGGAATAATATTTTGTTTCCAGCCAGTTGACGGGCTTCCAGCAAGCTGGTCTGGACCGTGATGTCCTTTGCTGCCTCTTCCGCGCATTGGTCCAGGCTGCGTACGCTATGGCCGACTTCCAGCCCGATATCCCAGAGCAGGCTTACCCACCGTTCCAGCCTGCAGGCAATGGCATCTTCGGGTTCTGCCCTGCCCTGTTCCGGCGGAGGAAGCAAAACGAGCAGATCGATATCCGAGTAGGGAAAAAGCTGCTGTCGGCCATAACCGCCAACTGCCAGCAAAGCGAGGGAGGGATGCATGGCCATTCCCTGCCAGACCTTGCGGAGGATTCCGTCCACCAGCCGGCAATGGCTTCGGAGCAGGGCCGCGCCATTACCCGTTTCCTGATAACGCCGGCGCAGCGATTCGCGCCCCCCACTCAGCGTACTTTTGATCGCCTCGGTATTTAAGGCTTCTCTGGACAAGTCTCTGAAAGGCCGTTGCGGGAAAGATGCGGGAAAGTCATGAGAGCCAGGAACTGCGGGGAATGATTTGCTGCAATCCCCTGAATATCAGGACCTGAATGCGGGCTTCGGTGGCGAGCCGGCGGACAAGGTCAGCACTTCGTATCCGCTCTCCGTGACCAGGACAGTGTGTTCCCATTGCGCTGAAAGGCTGTGATCCTTGGTTACGATAGTCCATCCATCCGCCATCTGGCGTATCGGGGCTTTGCCGGCATTGATCATCGGTTCTATGGTAAAGATCATCCCGGCTTTCAGCTCCAGGCCGGTGCCTGCTCGCCCATAGTGAAGCACCTGCGGATCCTCATGGAATTTCCTGCCTATCCCGTGCCCGCAAAATTCCCTTACCACGCTGCACCCGCGGCCTTCCGCGAAATGCTGGATGGCATGGCCGATGTCGCCTAGCTGCTTGCCGGGCATCACTTCCTCGATTCCCCGCCACATTGCCTCATAGGTGATTTCGCACAGGCGCCGCGCCTGGACTCCCGGCTCGCCTATGTAGTACATCCGGCTGGTGTCGCCGTGATAGCCGTTCTTGATCACAGTCACATCTATATTGACGATATCGCCATTTTTCAGGATTTTTTCTCCGGGAACCCCATGGCACACCTGATGGTTGACCGAAGTGCAAATGGATTTAGGGTAGGGCGAGTACCCCGGGGGCGCGTAATTCAGCGGAGCGGGAATCGTGTCCTGAACATTGATCATGTAGTCGTGGCACAGTGCGTCAAGCTCATTGGTGCGCACACCCGGTTTGACAAATGGCGCAATGTAGTCCAGCACTTCTGACGCCAGCTTGCCTGCTATTCGCATCTTCTCTATTTCGTCGGGAGACTTGAGATGAACCGGCATAATCAATTCAATTCAGGGATCATGATAAACGCAAGATGGAGATTGTGTGAGTCCATTTCAATATCCGCGCAAAGGGAAAATCCTGAGGGAGGCCAAGCCATTGGCAGGGCTCCGGCATCGGCAGAGCGGCAAGATGAAAGAAGCCTCATAGGAATTTACGGTGCGCACTGGCTGGTTTTGAGTTCGCTTCCCGGAAATTTCTTTTCTAGGATTCTCAGCTTCGCGGTATCCTCCGCCGAGGGGTTGCGCAGCACAAACGCTACCTGGTCAAGATTGCGCGCCCCGATAACCGCAGATCTGACGCCCTTTGCTCTCAATGCCGCCAATGCGCTTTGGGCATCCTCAATGTTATGAAAAAATCCCATCGAGATCGCATTATTCCATTTCTCGTCGTTTTGGACACGCGAATAGCCGACTACACCGAGCCTCCCAAGTTCTCCCATCTTCTTTTCCGCGAGAAAGGCATTTTTTAGCGGAGGAATATGTATCCAGAAGACGGGAGTCTTACCCCGTTGCTCGTGATCCACTTTGGCATCGAGCTGTATCTGGGCAATTGCCGCCTCAACCTGCTCCAGGTCGGCCTCGAGAAAAACTCCCCATTCGAGGCAGGCAACCGGTTCCCTGGACGGCTGGGGCCTTTCCGGTGGTGCCTCTTCTCTTGAAGGTTGGGCATGGTCGCGAGAGGGGGCATGATCGCCCGAAGCCGGTTCCGATTGAATATAAACTGCGAAAGCAATATTGATGAACAACAACAGAAAGAATACTGTTCTCATATGTTGACGCTTTATTATTGTTAACTCGTCCTTTCGTTGTTAAAATACCATGTTAACAGTATGGCATATTCATTTTGCGGGAGTCAGGAATGCAGGGCATAAAGTTCGTCTCGAACATTGCAATGGTCGCCGCGCTGGCGTTATCCAACCAGCTTTTGGCGGAAACCGCTCCTGAAGCCGGAAAAACGAAAGGAGATGCAGCGAAAGGCCAGCAAATCGCAACTCAGGTGTGTGCAGCGTGCCACAACGCGGACGGTAACAGTTCCATTCCTGCCAACCCCAGTCTGGCCGGTCAGCATGCCGAGTATATCACCAAGCAGCTGAATGATTTCAAGCCGAAGGAAGGCAAGCCGGCAGAACGTGAAAACGCGATAATGTCGGCAATGGTGGCGCCGCTCTCCCCGGAGGACATGAGGAATCTGGGGGCTTACTATTCCAGGCAGACGCCCAAGCCCGGGGCGGCCAAGGACAAAACGCTGGCGGAGCAGGGCGAGAAAATATATCGCGGCGGCAATCTCGAGAAAGGCGTGCCTGCTTGCGCGAGCTGCCATTCTCCCAACGGAGTAGGCATTCCTCCCAACTATCCTCGAATTGCCGGACAGCATTCGGACTACCTTGTCGCGCAGCTACGGGCGTTCAGAACCGAAGAGCGCACCAGGGATCCGAATAATGTGATGCATATGATTGCGTCCCGGATGAGCGAGAGGGAAATACAGGCCGTATCGGAATTCATGTCCGGCTTGCGCTGAGTGTATCAGGTAACCGATAAAAGTTTCAGGGAATAGCCGGCTTTTTGCCGGCTATTCCTATTTCCAGCTTCCGAATACGCGTTCTGCCGCAGCCAGCGTCTTGTCGATTTCGTTGTCGCCGTGTGCTGCCGAAACAAAGCCCGCCTCAAATGCCGACGGAGCAAAGTAGACGCCTTCCTGAAGCATTGCATGAAAAAACCGGTTGAAGGCATCCCTGTCGCTGTCCATTACCTCAGCATAGCTTGTCGGTAGATGTTCCCGGAAATAAAGGCCGAACATGCCTCCCACCTGCTGCGCGCAAAAAACGATGCCGCGCTTTTGTGCAGTCCTGGTAAGCCCGTCCGTGAGCTTCCTTGTGCTGGCTGCGAGCTTTTCGTAAAACCCCGGAGCTTGCACCAGTCCTAGGGTCGTGAGTCCCGCCGCCACCGCAATGGGGTTGCCGGACAGTGTGCCGGCCTGATACACAGGTCCGATCGGGGCCAGGCACTGCATGATATCCCGCCTGCCGCCGAATGCCGCCATTGGCATTCCGCCCCCGATCACCTTTCCCAAGGTGGTCAGATCGGGCTTGATGCCATAAAGTCCCTGCGCACACTCCAAGCCCACGCGAAAGCCCGACATCACCTCATCGAAAATCAACACCGCGCCGTGCCGGGTACACAGGTTGCGCAACGTCGACAGGAAATCAGGCTTGGGCGTTATCAGATTCATGTTGCCTGCTACCGGTTCAACGATTACCGCTGCGATTTCCTGCCCAAAACGGCTGAAGGCCTGCTCCAGACCGTCAATATTATTGTAATCCAGGACCAGGGTGGCCGAGGTGGTTCCGTCGGGGACGCCGGCAGAGCTGGGATGGCCAAAAGTCAGCGCGCCAGATCCGGCCTTGACCAGCAGGGCATCGTCATGTCCGTGATAGCAACCTTCGAATTTGATGATGCGATTTCTCCCGGTATAACCTCTCGCCACCCGGATGGCGCTCATCGTCGCTTCCGTTCCCGAACTGACCAGCCTCACCTGTTCGATCGACGGCAGCAGCCCGCACAGCAATTTGGCTATCTCCAGCTCTGCCTCCGTGGGCGCACCGAAAGTCAGGCCGTTATGAGCCGCCGCCACCACGGCGGCAATCACTTCGGGATGGGCATGGCCCAGGATGAGGGGGCCCCATGAGCCGACATAATCGATATATGTTCTATCATCCGCATCCCATACGTAGGCTCCTTGCCCGCGGCGAAAAAAAACAGGCGTACCGCCAACCGATCTGAAAGCGCGAACAGGGGAATTCACTCCGCCGGGAATATATTTTTGAGAAAGCTCGAATAGTTGCTGGTTACGCGAGGTCACTTGAGAACTCATGATGTGAGTGTTTCACCTGGAATAATCGGGAAATTTGTTCGGCGGCATATCGAATGCTCTGCGCAGCAAACACGCCGTTGACCACGGCCAGCGCATCGGCACCATGCCGTATCAGTTCGGCGGCATTGGTCAAATCGATGCCACCAATTGCGACAATAGGGATACGCAATTTTTGCCTGGCGCGCTGCAGCAGATCGAGGTGTGCCCTCACTGCCCGTGGCTTCGTGCCGGATACGAAAAAAGCACCGAATGCGATGTAGTCGGCGCCTTGCCGCTCGGCCTCAAGCGCCCGTTCCAATTCGTTGTAGCAGGAAACCCCGATTATTTTCCCTTCTCCCAGCTGCTGCCGGGCTTCGGATAGGGAAACATCCTGCTTTCCCAAATGCACTCCATCGGCATCAAGTGCAGCGGCCAGGCGGGGATCATCATTGATAATGAATGGCACGGTTGCCTCGCGGCATAGATCCGCCAGAAGCGCGGCCTGCTCGGCGCGCAGCGCCGGATCAGCCGTCTTGTTACGGTACTGGACCAGCCGCGTGCCGCCTTCCAGCGCCTGCCGGGTCATGCGGAGAAGCGCCGCCGTATCCACCATATCCGGCGTAACCGCATATAAACCCCCTATGGCCGGGCGCGTCATTTGGCCTCATCCGCATTTGCCATCTCGGACTCGTCACGAGCCCAAAATAGCCGATCCGGCAAATACTGGCCCATTCCTGGGCGGAACCCCGCCTTCAGCGATTGCCAGGTGTATTCCTGGGCTTCGTATACGCCCTCGATTATGGGTAAGCCGTTGGCAAGAGCTGCAGCAATGGCCGCGGCAAGCGTGCAGCCCGATCCATGGTAGGAGCCTGCCAGGCGATCCCAGGAATCGGATCGCATTTCGCCTCCGCTTCCATACAGCTTGTTGATCACCTGGGAAGTGTTCTCATGAGTGCCGGTGATAAGCACGTATTCGCATCCCATATGCAGAAGCCGATCGGCGCAGCGGTTCAGGAGCTGGATATCATCTTCCTCCTCGTCGTCATCCCGTGCGAGACGGCGCGCTTCCATGCTGTTGGGGGTAATGATGGTGGTTTGCGGAAGCAGCAATTCACGCATCGCCACGACCATTTCATCGCTGGCCAGTTCATCCCCGCGGCCGGAGGCCAGCACCGGGTCCAGCACGAGCGGAATGTCGGGATAGTCTGAGATAACCTCGGCAATTGCGGTGATGATCTCGACACTGCCCAGCATCCCCAGCTTGAAGACGTGGACCGGCATGTCTTCCAGAACTGCTCTTGCCTGATCGGCAACCCATTCCGGTTCCAGCGGGAGTATTTCTTCCACCCCGGCAGTATCCTGGACCACGATGGCCGTAACCACCGGCAGTGCATGGCAGCCCATGCTGGCAAGGGTAAGGATATCGGCCTGGATACCAGCACCACCGCTGGAATCGCTGCCAGCGAAAGAAAGTACTATTGGGGGTGACTGGGGCATGAGCTATACCGTAAAATAATATTTTAACCTAATTCGCCTTTATCATGCCCACTACCGAAACGCGGGTTTACCGTTGCTACATGTGTCTTATTTGCGGTTTCATATACGACGAAGCGGAAGGCTCGCCGGCCGAGGGAATTCCTCCCGGAACGCGGTGGGAGGATGTGCCGATGAACTGGACCTGCCCTGAGTGCGCGGCCCGCAAGGAAGATTTCGAGATGGTGGAAATCTAGATGCGTATTCTCCATACCATGCTGAGAGTGGGAAATCTGGAAAAGTCCCTGGCTTTCTATACGGGTGTGCTGGGAATGAAGGAGTTGCGCCGGAAAGACTATCCCGACGGCAGATTTACCCTCGCATTTGTTGGCTACCAGGATGAGGCGAGCGGACCGGTGCTGGAGTTGACGCATAATTGGGATACCGGACGATATGACCTGGGTTCCGGCTACGGACACATCGCCATAGAAGTCGAAGACGCCTACCGTGCTTGCGAGGACGTCAAGACGCGCGGCGGCAAAGTCGTCCGGGAAGCGGGACCGATGAAACACGGTTCGACCGTCATAGCCTTCGTGGAGGATCCGGATGGCTACAAGATCGAATTCATCCAGAAAAAAGCCTAGCTTTTCTTCAATTCCATAGCGGCGGCAAAAAAGCCGTCCGTTCCATGAAGTCGAGGCGATAGCTCCAGAAATAGGCCGGTGTCCAGTGTGATTTTTTGCTGCCGCAAAACATCCGCGCAATTCACCAGCGTAAATGCGGGATGGTCATTCAAGAAATGCTCCACGACATCCTGGTTTTCTTCCGGAAAGAAGCTGCAGGTGGCATAGACCAGCCTGCCGCCGGGTTTGAGAAGGTTTGCCGCGGATGACAGAATCGCCATTTGTTTGTGCTTGAGTTCCTCGATGCTTTGGGGCGACTGCCGCCATTTCAAATCGGGATTGCGGCGCAGCGTTCCCATGCCGCTGCAGGGTGCATCCACCAGCACCCGATCTATTTTTCCAGCCAGCCGTTTGACCTTGATATCATTTTCATTGACGATGTGCTGGGGATACAGGTTGGAAAGGCCGGAGCGCTTAAGCCGGGGACCGAGGTTCTTCAGGCGCTTGTCCGACGTGTCGAAGGCATAGATGCGCCCATGGGAGTGCATCAGCGCTCCCAGCATGAGAGTTTTGCCACCTGCTCCAGCACAGAAATCGACCACCATATCGCGGCGTCTGGGCGAGAGCAGGTAACCCAGCAGTTGACTGCCTTCATCCTGAACCTCCACTTTCCCCGCGAGAAACAGCGGATGCCGGTTTATCGCCGGCTTGCCTGCAAGCCGTATGCCCAAGGGCGAATAAGGCGTAGGTGCAGCCTCGATCCCATCTCCGGCTAGCGTAGCGATGATTTCATCGCGGTCGGCGAGGAGGGAGTTGACGCGAAGATCAAGAGGGGCAGCCCGTTGCAGGGATAGTCCCAGCTCAAGTATCTCGTCCTCTCCCATGAAGCCCTGGAGCTTTTTTATCAGCCATTCCGGAAATTCAGCCCGTACCTCTGGAGATAACGCCTCCACGGACAATCCCTTGACGTATCCCAGCCATTTTGCTTCCGCTTCGCTGACTAATGGCGCCAGTTCGCGTAAATTGACGCCTTGAAACCTGGCCAGATGGGCAAGCAGCAGGGAACGGGGCGTGGGAATCTCTACGGCGGATTCGAGGAATAAGCGGTGGCGCAGGATGCCAAATACATTTTCGCCTATGAATGCCCGGTCTTGAGCCCCCAATTGCGGGTTCCGCCGAAAAAAAAGACCCAGCGCGGAATCGGCGGGATGCTGGAGTGGAAGCACGGCACGAAGCGCGGCAGTTGCGATGTCCAGGCGGTCAGGGGTGAGGCGCATTATCCTGGGTATCGCGCGCGTAAGAGAAGCGGGCGCAGCAAGCGCGGTGTTTCAGGGTTTACGGTGCAACGCCCAAGGAAGGGATTCAGATCCATCCCGCTACTTATTGCAGGCGCCCCTGCTGGAGCCTTTCCGGTGGCTCGCCGTAAGTTATTCGGGTGACAATCTGGTCCGTGACGATTCCGAGTTTCTCGGTCGAGACTATCCGCACCGGGAGCATATGGTGGTCGACCGCCAGCCAGATTTTCTTGTCGCGGCCCTCGTTATTTTCCAGCTGCTTGGTCAATACGATAGTTTCAAGTTTGCCCATGGGCGTATCCAGCGTTTCCTTTCCGACCGCATAACGGACCGGTTCGAGGCGGCGGCCGTCGGTTTCATGCAAGGTGACCATCTTGCCCGGAACGGGGGAAAACATGAAGCTGTAGGGCAGGCTTAGTTTATCCTGCGTGTCAGCCGGCAGAGGTTTTTGTTCTTCTCCCCGCTTATGCTGAAGCGTCAGGAGCTTGTTGTTCCAATCGAAAATTGCCACCTTGGGTTGCCTGTTTCCATGCTGATCCGAAAACCGGCTGGGACGAAACAACCCTTGGGCCGTAATGATTCCCTCGCTATCCCGCACCACGCTATCGGGCTGGGTCAAGGCCAGCAGCCCTTTTGCGCGTCCTTCGCTGCTAATGGAATAGCTTTGGGCATGATTGGTCTTTTTTATTTCGACCGTATCATTGACGTCGCCTTCCAGGCTGCCTGACCTGATCGAATAATTGATATCGACTCGGGAGGGAATATCCGCCGCGTAAGCCGGGAACAAGGATGCGGCAAAAAAGACCGATCCCGATAATAGCGCCATGAGTGGAAATTTCATTTGCAGAGCCCGGGTGAATATAAAGCTGTGTCGTCAAGCGCCGCATGAGCCACGCAGACATGGTTATCCGAAAGTGTCAGGCGTCCTTCCATGAACCAGCGAACGGCCTGGGGGTAAATGCGGTGTTCCTGCCGGAGTACCCGTGCTGCAAGGGAGTCCTCCGTATCGTCCGGCATTACCGCCACCGCCGCCTGGACGATTATGGGGCCATGGTCCATCCGCGGAGTAACGAAATGCACGGTGCACCCATGTATTTTTACGCCCTCCAGCAATGCCTTCCGGTGGGGATGCAGTCCAGGGAAAGCGGGCAGCAGCGATGGATGGACATTCATCAGCCGGCCTGCATAGCGCTGGACAAAGTCCTCCTCCAAAAGATGCATGAAACCGGCAAGGACCACCAGGTCGGGTTCGCAGGTGCTTACTGTTTCCGCCAACGCGGCGTCGAACGTCTTTCGATCTGGGTAGGACCGCTGATCGACCACCCTGGTTTCAAGTCCGTTTTTTTTTGCCACATCCAGCGCCGGTGCGCCGGGCCGATTGCTGATGATGGTGATTGCCCTGACCGGCAGCCTGGCGTCGATCAGCGCCTGCAAATTGCTGCCGCGCCCGGAAACTAGGATAACAAGGGAATTCATCATTTCTTGGACACGGCTTTCAGCCGCACTTACCCGACAATGGTTTTCGGCGATGCGGTTGCGCTGCGCCTGACATCCCCTATAGCCCATGCCGTTTCGCCCATCGAATGAAGTACTTCCATGGCTGTGCCGGCAACCTCCGGCGCCACGATGAGCACCATTCCAACGCCGCAGTTGAATACGCGATGCATTTCCCCATCCGGCACATTGCCCTGGCGCTGCAGCCAGCCAAAAATTTCAGGAAGGCTCCATTTGTTCCTTTGCAGTACCGCAGACATCCCTCGGGGCAGGACCCGGGGAATATTTTCCGTCAATCCGCCTCCGGTGATGTGGGCGATGCCCTTCACCGGCATATGTTTCATCAGTTCGAGCACCGGCTTTACATAAATTCGGGTAGGCGCCATGATTTCATCGATCAACGCTCTTCCATTGAAGTCCGACGACAGGTCCACGTTATTTTTTTCCACTATTTTACGAATCAGGGAATAGCCATTCGAATGCGGGCCGCTGGAAGCCAATCCCAGCACGACGTCTCCCTCCGTGATCGTTGATCCGTCTATGATCCGGTCTTTCTCGACCACGCCTACCGCGAAGCCTGCCAGGTCATACTCGCCGTTCGGATACATACCCGGCATCTCGGCCGTTTCCCCGCCGATGAGCGCGCATCCCGCCTGTTCGCAGCCCTCCGCAATCCCTTTGATGACCCGTGTCGCCGTATCGACATCCAGCTTTCCGCAGGCGAAATAATCCAGGAAAAACAGAGGTTCCGCACCTTGAACCAGAATATCGTTGACGCTCATGGCTACGAGATCCACTCCGACGGTATCATGTTTTTCGTACTGGAATGCAAGCTTCAGCTTGGTTCCCACGCCATCGGTGCCGGATACCAGCACAGGGTTGCGATAGTTTCGCGGTATGTCGAATAATGCTCCGAAACCGCCTATGCCCCCGAGTACCTCGGGGCGCATCGTGCGCCTGGCAAAAGGCTTGATGTTTTGAACCAGGCGATCACCCGCATCGATATCGACGCCCGCATCCCGGTAAGAAATCGATCCTGTATTCTCTGGATTAGATGAAGTCAAGTTGAATTTTCGCCTTGTAGCGGATAGAGTGCGGGTTTTCAAAAAACGGCAATTCTACCGTAAATGCGTGCCGGCCGACGTTCAAACGACGGAGTACGGATTTTCGGTAAAGCTGAGGATAACGAGGATAACGATAAGGGAGCTCCGATGAAGCAACTGGCGTTGGATATTACGCCATCTCCATTACCTGCGCTCTCCAGATTCGTGCCCGGACGCAACACCGAGCTGCTGCAGGCCCTGAATGCCATGCTTGCAAGACCGGTCAAGGAGCGCTTCATCTATATATGGGGTGTTCCGGGAAGCGGAAAAAGCCATCTGCTCCGGGCAATGGCTGCGCTATCCATGCGTAACCAGGTAAATACCGCCTACTTCGCCTGCAATTCCAGAACCTGTTTTCGCGAGCGCAGCGAGGCGGACTGCACACTGGTGGATGACGTGGATCGTCTCGATGACAGCGCTCAAATTGGATTGTTCAACCTCTATAACCGCATACGCGAAAGAGATGATGCTGTTCTTCTCGTAAGCGGCTCGTCCGCGCCCGCTCAGCTGAAGTTGCGTGAAGACCTCATGACGCGCCTGGGATGGGGTTTGGTATATCGTGTTCATGAACTTACTGATCCGGAAAAAATAGAGGCGATGCAACACCATGCCCTGAGCCGGGGACTCGAGCTGTCCCGTGATGTATGCGACTACCTGCTCACCCACGAACGACGGGATTTGACCACCTTGATGTCCACCATAGACGCTCTCGATAGCTATTCGATGTCCAATCGCCGCAAGGTCACCATCCCCCTGGCTCGCGAATTATTGCAGGAGCTCCCATGAACCTGGTTCTGTTCGATCTCGACAATACGCTTTTAGCAGGCGACAGCGATTTCCAGTGGGCGCAATTCCTCATCGAGCAACGCGTGCTGGACCGCGAAGTCTACGAAGCGCGCAATATCGAATTCTACGAGCAGTACAAGGAGGGAACGCTCGATATACATGAGTTTCTGGATTTTCAGTTGAAGCCGCTGTCTCGGCATCCCAGAAGCCAGCTCGACGCATGGCACCAGGAATTCATGCAGCAGAAGATCCTGCCACTGATAACACCCCAGGCGCGGGAGTTGGTCAAGCGGCATATGCTCGGCAATAATTTGTGCGTCATCATTACCGCCACCAACCGGTTCGTGACCGGCCCCATTGCACGGGCTCTGGGAATAAGCCATCTCATTGCCACCGAGCCGGAGCAGATGAACGGAGAGTTTACCGGCCAGGTGTGCGGCCTGCCCTGTTTCAGGGAGGGCAAGATTGCCCGGTTGGAAGGCTGGCTGGACGAACACAATTTGACATGGATGTCTTTTCTTGAAAGCTGGTTTTATAGCGATTCGCTGAACGACCTGCCGCTGCTCAACAAGGTGACGCATCCCGTCGCGGTGGATCCCGACGCAACGCTGAAGGCTCACGCAGAGGAAAATGGATGGCCCATCATCAGCCTGCGGTAATCGCCTGGCTGGCACGCATGCCAGCTCCTCTGCGCAGCTCCGCGGAGGGAGGCCGCCTGGCCTGCCGGTGCCCTCGCCCCATTCCTGACACGCGAACCCGCACCAGAGTATTCCTTGCCTGAAAGACGATGAGGATGGCTGGAAGAGGCCCGGTGCTTCTGATCATCTTCATGATTCTCGTCGCCGCCAGCATGTTTGCCGGGCTGTCGTTCGGAAGTGTGGATATTCCGGTTTCCACGGTCGCCCGAGCCTTGCTATCCATGGATGATGGAAGTGACCGGGTGGCGCACCAGATCATCCGGGATTTGCGACTGCCGCGTGTGCTGGCTGCCTTCGCCTGCGGCGGGCTGCTCGCGCTGGCCGGGCTGCTGCTACAGGTTTTGTTGCGCAATCCCCTGGCCGATCCCTATATTCTTGGCGTCTCGGGCGGTGCCAGTGTGGGAGCGCTGCTCGCCATGCTGCTCGGGTGGGGCCATATGCTGGCCGATGCCGCCTCGCTCGCGGGTGCCCTGGCTGCGGTCGCCATTGTATTCAGCTTGAGTTTCCGCGCCGGGGACTGGAATCTATACCGCTTGCTCCTGACCGGCGTAGTGCTGTCCGCGGGGTTTGGCGCGCTCACCACTCTAATTCTTACCTTGGCGCCGGCCAGCGATTTAAAAGGCATGTTGTTCTGGCTGATGGGTGATGTCTCCCGTGCGGAGGAGCAGGCGTCTGCATGGATCGCGCTCATTCTTCTATCGACCGCAAGCATGCTGTTTTCGCGAAGCCTCAATGTGCTGAGCCTTGGGCAAATGAAAGCGAGAACGCTGGGTATTGCCGTCCTGCCGTTACAGGTCGGGCTTTATTTTTGCGCCTCGGCGGCGACGGTAGCCGCCCTTATGCTTGTGGGCGCGATCGGTTTTGTCGGCCTGATCGTGCCGCACGCCGTGCGCCTGCTCGGTGTCAACGATTTTCGCTGGCTATTGCCCTTGTCCATACTTGCGGGCGGGAGCTTTCTGGTTTGCGCCGATACCATGGCGCGTACTTTATGGGCCCCCCAGCAATTACCGGTAGGAGTGCTGACCGCTCTTTTGGGAGTTCCCTTGCTGTTGCTGCTGCTTTCCCGCAGATACTGAATGGCCAGATTCGGGAAAGACGTCGCCATCATAGGTGCGGGTGCGGCCGGGATGATGTGTGCCATGGAGGCAGGCAAACGAGGGCGGTCCGTACTGTTGCTCGACCATGCGGCGAAGCTCGGAGAAAAAATTCGGATCTCGGGCGGCGGACGTTGCAACTTCACCAACCTGTATGCCAAGCCGGAAAATTTTCTATCCCGCAACCCCGATTTTTGCCGGTCCGCATTGGCGCGCTTTACCCCGGCAGATTTCATCTCTCTCATCGAGAAGCACGGAATACACTACCACGAGAAGAAAGCCGGACAATTGTTTTGCAACGATAGCTCGCGGCAAATTATCGAGCTGCTGAGGCAGGAATGCGCAGCGGCCGGCGTGGAATGGCAAATGCCCTGCAAGATAAACGGGGTAAATCGTGTCAGTGCCACCGGCCATGACGGTTTTGTGCTGGAAACCGATAAAGGCAGGTTTGTCGCGGATTCCCTGGTAATTGCGACCGGTGGGTTGTCCATTCCCCAAATTGGCGCAAGCCCTTTCGGATACCGGATCGCCGAACAATTTGGCCTGGCGGTTACACCGCTGAGGCCGGCTCTTGTTCCCTTGATGTTTGCGCCGGAACAGGTCGCGAGTTTTTCTCAACTGACGGGAGTTGCGGTCGACGCCGAAGTTTGCTGCAACGGGGCCCGCTTCCGCGATGGCGTATTGTTGACCCACCGCGGGCTGAGCGGCCCGGCAATATTGCAGATTTCGTCATACTGGCATCCCGGCATGGCGATCGATATCGACCTGCTTCCGGATATCGATGCGATCGCGTGGCTGCTCGATCAGAGGCGTGGAAGCGCAACACTGTCGAGCGTGCTGGCCGACCGGCTTCCCAAGCGGCTGGCGCAGGCCTGGTGCGACGCAATGGTGAGCGAGAAGCCAGCCACGCCGCTGGGCGAGTACAGCGTGGCGGAACTCAAGCGCATTGCCTCATGCCTGCACAAATGGTCGGTCACCCCCAGCGGTACCGCGGGATACAGGAAGGCGGAAGTGACCCTTGGCGGCGTCGATACCCGTGAATTATCTTCCAGGACGATGGAGGCAAAAAAGGTTCCCGGGCTTTACTTCATAGGTGAAGTCGTGGATGTGACGGGACATCTCGGCGGATTCAATTTCCAGTGGGCATGGGCGTCCGGGCACGCGGCGGGACTATTCGTATAGTGCATCGGCTGTTTTTTTGGGATTCCTGATTGCTTTGCAGTCAAAGGGCAACGTACGGGATATCAAAGTACATATCGCGCCAGATCTTCGCTTTGAGACAGGCCGCCAAGTTTTGAATTGACGTAGGCGGAATCGATGACAATTTTTTCGCCGTGATGCTTCTCTGCAGAAAATGACACCTCTTCCAGAAGCTTCTCCATGGCGGTATAAAGGCGACGGGCGCCGATATTTTCGGTTTTTTCATTCACCGCAAAGGTGATTTCCGCCAAGCGCTTGACCGCATCCGGCCTGAATTCCAGCTCGATTCCCTCGGTACCCAGCAACGCTTCGTACTGCCGGGTCAGGCACGCATCCGTATTCGTGAGAATTTGCACGAAATCCTCGGCGCTCAAGCTGGTCAACTCGACCCGCAGGGGGAATCGCCCCTGCAATTCCGGAATCAGGTCGGAGGGTTTGGCAAGGTGAAAGGCGCCACTTGCAATGAACAGAATGTGGTCTGTCTTGATCATGCCGTACTTGGTTGAGACAGTCGTACCCTCCACCAGCGGAAGCAGGTCGCGCTGAACGCCCTGGCGCGAAACATCCGCGCCTGAGGTTTCGGAACGGCTGGTAATCTTGTCGATTTCATCCAGGAACACGATGCCGTTCTGCTCCACATTCTGGACCGCGCGCAGTTTCAGCTCCTCGTCATTGATAAGCTTGGCCGCTTCTTCATCCGTGATGATCTTCATAGCCTCGCGTATCCGCAGCTTCCGCGTCTTTTTTCTTTCCATTCCCAGGTTGTGGAACATGCCTTGTATCTGCGTGGTCAACTCTTCCATGCCCGGAGGAGCGAAAATTTCCATATGGGCGTGCGAGGCCGCCACCTCGATTTCAATCTCCTTGTCGTTGAGTTCGCCTTCACGCAGTTTCTTGCGGAATTTTTGACGGGTAGCGTTCTCGGTTTCACTAACCTCGAAATGGGATCCCATTTCTCGCGCCGGCGGGAGCAGGACGTCCAGGATGCGCTCTTCGGCGTGGTCTTCCGCCCGGGCGCGCATTTTTTCGGTTTCCTGTTCCCTGGATTGTTTCACCGCGGATTCCACCAGGTCGCGGATAATGGAATCCACGTCGCGTCCGACATATCCCACCTCGGTGAATTTCGTGGCCTCAACCTTGACGAATGGCGCATCCGCAAGCTTTGCCAGCCTGCGGGCGATCTCTGTCTTGCCGACTCCCGTCGGGCCGATCATCAAGATATTTTTTGGCGTAATCTCCTGGCGAAGGGGGTCTTGAACCTGCTGCCTTCTCCAGCGGTTTCGAAGCGCAATGGCAACGGAGCGTTTAGCGGCATCTTGCCCGATGATGTGCTTATCCAATTCGCGGACAATTTCCTGAGGGGTCAGTTGGGACATGATTTCCATTGAGGATTAAACGATGAAGCACATAACCAGTGATTTCGGGAATCAGCCTGAGGCGTATACCAGTTCAAAAGGCGTAAAGGTGCCACCATCGGCAGCCGCTAGGCCGGTGCAGCGGCTACCGGGATCCGGCGCTGCTCCGCCTTGTGTATTACAGCACTTCGATTACGTGATTCTGGTTCGTATAGATGCACAAGTCTCCCGCTATCGCGAGCGATTTCTTGACGATTTCCTGCGGCGCAAGATCCGTATTCTCGAGGAGTGCCCGGGCGGCGGAATGCGCGTAGGAGCCGCCGCTCCCAATGGCGGCCAGACCAAACTCCGGTTCGATCACGTCTCCCGCTCCCGTAACGATGAGGGTGACGCTAGGGTCGGCGACCACCAGCATGGCTTCGAGCCGGCGCAGGATGCGGTCGGTACGCCAGTCCTTTGCCAGTTCCACTGCAGAACGCATGAGATGGCCCTGATGTTTCTCGAGCTTGCCTTCAAACCGCTCGAACAGAGTGAAAGCATCGGCCGTGCCGCCCGCAAACCCTGCGAGGATCTTTTCATGATAGAGCCGGCGCACTTTTCGAGCGCTTGCCTTCGCCACTACCGCACCTAAGGTGACCTGGCCATCTCCGCCGAGCGCCACCTGTGCGCCGCGGCGCGCGGAAAGTATCGTAGTGCCACGAAATTCTTGCATTGCGAGCCCATGAGTTTATCGAGCAGCGGAGATTATAACGCCGATTGGCGGATTACATGTAAAAGCAAAGCTCTTGCAGCGGGTTCTTTCCTTCACGGAGAGCCGGGCGGCCAGGATCAGGTTTCCGCTGTCTTCTTCTTTGCCCTGGGATGGGCAGCGTCGTAAGTTTTTGACAAGTGCTGAAAATCCAGGTGCGTATAGATCTGCGTCGTGCTTATGCTCGAATGTCCCAGCATTTCCTGCACAGAGCGCAGGTCCCCGCTTGATTGCAGCACATGGGAGGCGAATGAATGCCGTAGCATGTGCGGGTGCACATTGGCCGAGATTCCCTGGCGGGCGGCCCATATCTTGAGACGCTGGCTGATGGAGCGCCGACTCATGTTTTTACCGTGCCGCGATATGAAGAGAGCGCTTGCCCCCGGCCGGATCAGGTTTTCCCGATGCCTGATCCATTCACGCAAAGCGCGCACCGCTTTGCTGCCGACGGGAACAATGCGGGTCTTGCCGCCTTTGCCCGTGATGCGCGCCATGCCGTCCGCGAGGTCCAGACTCTCGGGCTTGACGCTTGCAAGTTCCGCCAGCCGTAATCCCGATGAGTAGCAAAGTTCGAAGAGCGCCTTGTCCCGCAAGGCCATCGCGTCGTCTTCGGCGGAGAAATCCAGCAGCTTCGCGGCCTCGTCCGGCGAAAGCGCGTGGGGCAGCGACTTGGGCGACTTTGGCGCCCTTATTCCGGCACAGGGATTGCCTTCGTATCCATGCTTTTTTGCCAGATATCGATAAAAACCGCGCCAGGCCGAAAGCATTCTCGCGATGGTTTTTCCGGAACATTGCTTGCTGTGGCGCTGTGACACGAAGCGGCGGATGTGGTGGGGTTGCAATTGCTCCAGCGGCGTTTCGTCCGCGAAGCCGAGCAATATGTCAAGATCCCGGCGGTAGCCTTCGCAGGTCAAGGGGGACAGGCGCCGCTCCTGGGAGAGATGGGCAATATAGGAAGACGCCATCTTCCCGTTGGCATTCCTAGTTATGCTGGATTCATATCCTGGCACTTGCTGCTTTCACCTGTTGATATGGTTTAAAAGCTTTGCCTTTCCGTTTCCCAAACCCATCCTCAGAGGTTCCACTATTTCTCAAGCCGATGCAAACCGGCGTAATGCGGCGCTTGCCAGCTCCCCCAGCTGCGCCAGGTAGATCGTTCCCATTTCCGGATAGAACCGTTGCGGTTCCTCGCTGGCCAGCACCAGCAAGCCGATTGTCCTGTCGGTTCGCAGGGGCACCATGGCAAACGACTTCAAGCGTACGCCTTCTTCTCCGAACCAGCCCCGGATTTCTTCCGGTACATGCGGACCGCAATATGGGTGCTGCAGGTTTTCGGCCAGGCCGGGAATATCGGGCCCGGTCTTATCCAGCTCCGGTACCTGCTGCCCCTCGAGAGCTATTCCCCAAATTCGCAACGCCATGTGGGGAACAAGGAAATCTTCGCGCAAGTTGTAATTCAAACCATGCAGGACGTCGTTCAAGCCGGTAAACTGGAGCAGCACGACCGCCAGCCGATGCATCTTTTCGGAAAGAGCGCCGTTTTCTTCGGCGAATCTGACCAGTTCGCTCAGCTTGTCCTGCAGAACGCGATTCTTCTCCCTCAAGTCCATGATTTGACGTTCACTGATCGGAATCGCTCTGTCGCCATGAGGATGGGGAATTTGTATATCTGCCAGCACACTCGCGTATTCCGTAAAAAACTGCGGGTGATCCTTCAGATATAGCGCAACTTCCTCGTCGCTGAATTTCATAACTCGATCTCTCCATCGAACACGGTTACGGCCGGGCCGGTCATCCAGACCGGCTGGGTTTCGCCTGCCCAGCGCACGAGCAGCTTGCCGCCTCGCAGGCTGACTTCAACCGAAGAGTCCAGCAAGCCGCGCCGGATTCCGGCAACCACCGCGGCGCACGCGCCGGTGCCGCATGCAAGCGTTTCTCCTGCGCCGCGCTCATATACTCGCAGCCGTATGTGCCGCCGATCCAGGATCTGCATATAGCCGGCATTCACCCGGCGAGGGAAGCGCGGATGGCGTTCGATCAGCGGACCTTCGGTCGACACCGGCGCATGGTCCACATCTTCCACCACCTGGACCGCGTGAGGATTTCCCATCGATATGACGCTGATTTCAACCTCTCCGCCATTGATGTCGAGCGGATAAGTGATGGCGCGCTTCGCGGCAAGGAAAGGAATATCCTCCGGTTCGAATCTCGGTTCGCCCATGTCGACCGTTACTTCGCCGCCGGGCTCCAGTCTGGGAATGATGGGGCCGCCAAGCGTCTCCACGCGGATTTCATCCTTGTCCGTCATCCCATAATCGTGCACATAGCGCACGAAGCAACGGGCACCATTACCGCACTGCTCCACTTCCCCGCCGTCTGCATTGAAGATACGGTAGCTAAAATCTGCATCCCCGCTTGCCGCTTCTATCAGCAGGACCTGGTCGCAGCCCACCCCGAAATGGCGATCGGCGAGCCGCCGTATTTTTTCCGGATCGAGCAAAACAGGCTGATTGACGCCATCAATAACGACGAAGTCGTTTCCCAGCCCATGCATCTTCGTAAATTTCAGTTTCATGACGCCCAGCTCATGTTGTCATCAGGCCATCCAGGCATCATTCCGGCATCGGCAAGTCTGCGGACGCTGAGGACTGTGATTGTCCAGCGTGAGTTTGTTACAGAAAGATGCCATTGTCAACTTACGGCCGCCTGCCCGGCTCGCGTTTCCATGAATCTTTACATTCAGGCGATGCGGATGCGGGAGCACGTGCATTGTTCCGCGCTGGCGCCTATTCCAACCGGGAGACCGGGGGAAAGTGCAAGTGATAAATTATTCAGCTTCTTAATAGCGGCGTAATTTGGTATCCTAGCCACTTTTTGACTCCCCTATAGGCGACTGGACGACATGAGCGACTATCTTTTTACCTCAGAATCCGTATCTGAAGGCCATCCGGACAAAGTGGCCGACCAGATTTCCGACTCGATCCTGGATGCCATCCTGGAACAGGACGCCAACGCGCGGGTTGCCTGCGAAACCTTGTGCAGCACCGGCCTGATCGTCATGTCGGGGGAGATCACCACTGAAGCAAACGTCGACTATATTCAGGTAGCCCGGGCAGCCGTCAAGCGAATAGGATACAACAGCTCGGAAATCGGTTTTGATTACCATACTTGCGCAGTGCTTACTGCGTTCAACAAGCAGTCTCCCGACATTGCGCAAGGCGTCAATCGTTCCAAGGAAGAGGAAATGGATCAGGGAGCGGGAGACCAGGGTCTCATGTTCGGCTATGCTTGCGATGAAACGCCGCAATTGATGCCAGCACCGATCTACTACGCGCACCGCCTGATGGAGCGGCAAGCGGAACTGAGAAAGGATGGCCGCCTGCCCTGGCTGCGTCCGGATGCCAAGTCCCAGGTTTCGATCCGCTACATGAACGGCAAGCCGCAGCGGGTGGAAACCGTTGTGATATCCACCCAGCATGATCCGGACATTTCGCATTCCGATTTGAGCGAAGCGGTTATCGAGGAAATCATCAAACCGGTACTGCCCAGGAACATGCTTGGCAGTGAAACACGTTACCTGGTCAATCCCACCGGTCGTTTCGTGGTGGGCGGGCCCATGGGCGATTGCGGCTTGACGGGTCGAAAAATTATCGTGGATAGCTATGGGGGGACCGCCCATCATGGCGGCGGCGCATTCTCGGGCAAGGATCCCTCCAAGGTGGACCGTTCCGCCGCTTACGCCGGGCGATATGTGGCGAAGAACGTCGTCGCGGCGGGTTTGGCAACCCGGTGCGAAGTGCAGGTAGCATACGCAATAGGGGTGGCGCGGCCGGTTTCCCTGATGGTCGACACCTTTGGCACGGGTAAAATTTCTGATGAAAAGATCGCCAGACTGATCGAGCGTCATTTCGATCTGCGCCCGCGCGCCATCATTCATGCTCTTAATCTGCTTCGTCCCATATACCAGAAGACTGCCGCCTATGGCCACTTTGGAAGGGACGAACCGGAATTCACCTGGGAAGTGACCGACAAGGCGGCACGGCTTCGTGCTGACGCCGGAATCGAAGAAATGGCGGTAGAGGCATAAGCCGCAGACTGGATTACCTCGCTTCAACCACTCTCCCGCCGAGGAGCGCTGCAACGGGCACGTCCCGCGAGGCTCGGCAGGGAGAGTATCGTATTAACGGCGCTCGTTCATTTTCAGGAGATTGTTCATGAACGCTGTGCTCAATCCTGCACCCCAATCGGGGAGCAGGCAATTCACCGACTTCAAGGTTGCCGACATGTCCCTGGCTGAATGGGGACGCAAGGAAATCGCGATCGCCGAGACCGAAATGCCGGGACTGATGGCACTCCGGGAGGAATATGGTGATACCAAGCCTTTGGCGGGGGCGCGTATCGCCGGCTCCCTGCACATGACCATCCAGACCGCAGTGTTGATCGAAACCCTCACCAAGTTAGGGGCTGAAGTGCGCTGGGCATCCTGCAATATTTTTTCGACGCAGGACCACGCCGCTGCAGCCATCGCGGCGGCAGGCATCCCCGTCTTCGCTTACAAGGGGGAGTCGCTGGATGATTATTGGGAGTATACCCATCGCATTTTCGAGTGGGAAGGCGGTGACGGAGCCGCGGGTGCGGGCAGCGGTCCGAACATGATACTGGACGATGGCGGCGATGCCACCCTGCTGATCATCCTCGGCAGCAAGGCGGAAGCCGATCCCTCAATCGTGGCGAACCCGACCAATGAGGAAGAACAGGCCTTGTTCGCGGCCATCCGCAAGCGGTTGAGCAAGCAACCCGGCTGGTATTCCGCCAGACGCGCCGGCATTCGCGGCGTGACTGAAGAAACCACCACGGGTGTCCACCGGTTGTATGAAATGCAGAAGAAAGGAGAGCTGCCATTTCCGGCATTCAACGTCAATGACTCGGTCACCAAGTCGAAGTTCGATAACCTTTACGGCTGTCGCGAATCGCTGGTCGATGGAATCAAGCGGGCGACGGATGTCATGATCGCCGGAAAGATCGCACTTGTATGCGGATACGGAGACGTGGGCAAAGGCTGCGCACAGTCCCTGCGTGGCCTCGGGGCAACCGTATGGATCACGGAGATCGATCCGATCTGCGCGCTGCAGGCAGCAATGGAAGGGTATCGTGTCGTCACGATGGACGACGTCTGCGATCAGGCCGACATCTTCGTTACCGCCACCGGCAACCTGCGCGTCATCACCCATGACCATATGCTCAAAATGAAAGACCAGGCGATCGTTTGCAATATCGGGCATTTCGATTCCGAGATCGACATCGCCTCGGTCCAGAAATACCAATGGGAGAATATTAAGCCGCAGGTGGACCATGTCATTTTCCCGACCGGCCGCCGCATTATCGTGCTTGCCAAGGGACGCCTGGTAAACCTGGGCTGTGCCACGGGCCATCCATCGTTTGTGATGTCCAGTTCCTTTACCAACCAGGTGCTGGCGCAGATGGAGCTTTGGCAAAACGGCGCGAACTACCAGAAAAACGTCTATGTGCTTCCCAAGCAGCTCGATGAAAAAGTGGCCCGGTTGCACATCAAGAAGCTGGGCGTCAAACTCACGGAACTGACCGACGAGCAGGCGCAATATCTGAATCTGGATAAGGACGGTCCCTATAAACCGGAGTTGTATCGCTACTGATACAACGATCCCCCTGAGGATGGGGATAACCCTCCGGGAGGCGCTTCGCAGCGGGCAGCCAAGAAGCCCTCACGGAGAATAAGAGGACGGGAGAACCGCCGATCCGGTTCTTCCTTCCCCGGCCGCGCCATTTCCGCAGTTTCCAGATGCCCAGAAGATGGAATCCCAAAAAAAGTTCGCGCCCACTTTCAGTTTCGAATTCTTTCCGCCGCAGACCCCCGAGGGTATGGAAAAGCTGCGGGCTACCCGCCGGCAGTTGGCCCAGCTCGATCCGAAATTTTTCTCCGTCACCTTTGGCGCCGGTGGATCCACACGCGACCGCACTCTCGAGACTGTACTCGAAATTCAGGCGGAAGGCCATGTTGTTGCTCCTCATCTTTCCTGTATCGGTTCAACCGGCGAAAGCATCCGCAGCATGCTGCAAAAGTATTATGATGCAGGCATCCGGCATATCGTCGCGCTGAGGGGCGATCTGCCTTCCGGCATGGCCCAGGCAGGCGAATTCCGCTATGCCAACGAACTCGTAACCTTCATCCACGAAGAATTCGGCGATACCTTCCACATCGAGGTGGCCGCGTATCCGGAATACCATCCGCAGGCTATCTCCCCCGAGGAGGATCTGCGGAATTTCAAACGCAAGGTGGATGCCGGCGCGGATTCCGTCATTACGCAGTATTTCTACAATGCGGACGCCTATTTCAATTTTATCGACAGTTGCGAAGCGATAGGCATCGATATTCCCATCGTGCCGGGCATCATGCCGATCAACAAGTTTTCGCAGCTGGCGAGATTTTCCGACGCCTGTGGGGCCGAAGTCCCGCGCTGGATCAGGAAGAGGCTGGAAGGATATGGAGACGACAGCGCATCGATCCGCGCTTTTGGACTGGATATCGTGACTGAGCTGTGCGACCGGTTGCTTCGCGCCGGCGCACCGGGCTTGCATTTTTACACGCTCAACTCTGCAGGATTGACGGCGACCATCTGGCAGAGATTAGGGCTGTAACTCCATTACCTTTCAGGGCATCGCATCGTTTAGCCGACCATCATCGGCGTTGGAATCTATTGCGCAAGATGGGGGATTACAATCTCTGCCTCGTTTTGCTTGCCGCAATGGTGCAGCCTTGAAAAGAGAGAGCGTACCACGCAATGCGCGGTATGCTCTCTCGGCAACTTTCTTCTGGATTACGCCGCCTTTGCCGCGCTCTTGCTCTCCAGGGGCAGAGGATTGGCCGCATAGGCGTAATGCGCCGCTGCTTCCGCCGTCCCCGGTTTGATCTTCTTGCCCATATCGGCCAGCACGGTTTCCAGCGCGCCCAGGCACAGCATGACGTTTTCGATTTTGCTGGAATAACCCATCAGGCCGAAGCGCCAGATCTTGCCGGCGAGGTCTCCCAGCCCCGCGCCGATTTCAAGGTTGTAATCGGCGAGCAGCCTGCGCCGTACCTCCTTTTCATCGACGCCTTCAGGCACGTAAACCGAGTTGAGCTGCGGCAAGCGCGATTTTTCTTCCACCAGGTATTCGATGCCCAGGGTTTCCAGTCCCGCCTTAAGGGCTTCATGGTTGCGCTGATGGCGCGCCCACGAGTGCTCCAGTCCCTCCTCGTACAGCATGAACAGCGCCTCATGCAGGGCATAAAGCGCATTGGTCGGAGCGGTATGGTGATAAGTCCGGGTGGTTCCCCAGTACCCCAGCAGCAGGTTCAAGTCCATGAACCAGCTTTGCACTTTTTCCTTGCGATTCTTGACGAGTTCCACCACGCGTTCCGAAAAGCTGATCGGCGAGAGGCCAGGCGGGCAGGACAGGCATTTCTGGCTTCCGGAATAAATCGCATCGATCTTCCATTCGTCCACCTTGAGCGGAGAACCGCCCAGCGAGGTGACGGTATCGACGATGGTCAGGCAATTGTGGCGATGAGCAATCTCGCACAGCAGCTTCGCATCCGACAGCGCGCCGGTGGAGGTTTCAGCATGGACAAAGGCGACAACCTTCGCGTCCGGATTCTGCTTCAAGGCATCTTCCACTTTCTGGGGATCGACCGGCGCGCCCCATTTGTCTTCAACGACCACTGCCGTACCTCCGCAGCGTTGCACGTTCTCGATCATGCGGCCGCCGAACACGCCGTTTCGGCAGATGATGACCTTGTCGCCGTGGTTGACCATGTTGACGAAGCACATTTCCATGCCCACCGAGCCCGGCCCCGATACCGGAAAAGTCAGCAGGTTCGACGTCTGGAAAGCATACCGCAGCAGGCTTTTCAGCTCTTCCATCATATCGGTGAACACCGGGTCGAGGTGACCCAGCGTGGGCCGCGCCATAGCCGCCAGTACGCGAGGGTGCGTATCGGATGGTCCCGGTCCCATCAGGACGCGTTGCGGAGGATAAAACGTGTCGATTTGCCTGGTGGGGCCATAGTTTTTGATGGTCATGACGGATCCTGAGAAGTGTTTTGTGTGGAATAGCGGAATAGCGTAGCAACGCCGATTCTACCAAGTGAACGCAGATTTTGCTATGAGCGGAACAGCGAAGGCGAATTGCTCGCCTTATCGGAGGGATCTATCGCACAAGCAGCATGGGCCTGATGTACAGGGTCTGCGCGATCTTATCCGCAGCCTGACGTGCCATTGCATGATCTGGATAGGGACCGACGTGCACCTTGAACAAGCCGTCCTTCGCCACGATTCCGAGATTATTAGTCATCAGGGGCAATTCCGCGCGAATGCGCGTCAGGAAATTATCCGCGTTATCGTAAGCGCTGAAGGCGCCGAGCTGAAGATAGATTCCATTTGCGTCGGCAGTAAAGGCCGCTCGATCCGTTTGCCGGGCTTCGCCGGCTTGGATGCTGGCCGTGGGCGTGAAAGGTGCTGGATCCGAGCTCGCGGGCTTAGGAGCACTCGCACCGGTTCCTTTGGCAGGCGCAGCTACGGCGAACAAAACGGGACCATTCGTGTCCTCTGTCGAGGTGGCGGCGGCGCCCGCAGGTACGGAGGCCACTTTCAGGGAAGGCTCGGCATCCATGAGAATCGTTTCCACTTCCACCAGCGAACTTCCCCCATCCAGCAGATCGAGCTTGTATGCCGCAGTATAGGAGAGATCGATCAGCCGATCGGAAAGAAACGGTCCTCGATCATTGAGACGAATCACCACCGATTTGCCATTCCGGAGATTGGTTACGCGGACGTAGCTGGGCAGCGGCAGTATGGGATGGGCGCCCGTCATGCCGTACATATCGTAGATTTCACCGGATGCGGTTTTTTGCCCATGGTAGCGGCGGCCGTACCAGGATGCTATCCCGCGTTCCCGGTACGATCCCAGGCCGGTCATGGGTGTATAGGATTTCCCGAGTGCGACATACGGCCGCATATTGGCTTCACGCAGGGGCTCGTAGCGGGGAATGGCGTCCGGAATGGACGCAAGGTCCACCGGGGGATTGCCTCCGGGACCATCGTCCAGATAGTACCCCCCTTTTTTTGAAAAAATGCTGGATTTCGTGGCTTTGCCGGAGGAAGACTTTCCCGGTTTGTCCTGTTTCATGAAAGTGCCGCATCCGGCGACCAGGACCAAGAGCGATAATGCCGCCACGCGGGCTGGCAGCGAACGGGATGAGCGGGCCGGGAGGGATTTCACGTCTTTACCAGTTTGGGATGCATTTGAATGCTCATCAAAATACCAAATCCCAACAGCATTGTCACCATGGATGTGCCGCCGTAGCTGATCAGCGGCAACGGCACACCGACCACCGGCAGGATACCGATCACCATGCCGATGTTGACAAAGATATAGGTGAAAAACGTCAATGTGATCGACCCCGCGATCAGGCGTGTGAACTGGGTCGAGGCATTGGCGGCGATGACCATGCCGCGGCCTATCACTACCAGATATAGCACCAGCAGCAACGAATTTCCCACCAAGCCGAATTCCTCGGAAAACACGGCAAAGATAAAGTCGGTGCTTTTCTCGGGAAGAAAATCGAGATGGGTCTGCGTTCCATGCTGCCAGCCCTTGCCGAGCACGCCGCCGGATCCGATGGCAATAGTGGATTGTATCGTGTGGTAGCCTGCGCCGAGTGCATCCTGTGTCGGATCGAGCAGGGTCATGACACGCCGCCGCTGATAGTCGTGCATCATCGACCACAGGAATGGCAGGCTGCCCGCTCCCGCTATCCCCAGGCCGGCCATGATGCGCCATGACAACCCGCTGAGGAAAAGCACATAGAAACCGCTGGCAGCGATCAGCAGCGCCGTGCCAAGGTCCGGCTGGCGCAGGATCAATACGACCGGAGCCATCAGCAGCAGCGTCGCAACTCCGTAATCCCTCAGTCTTAATGTTGCTTCATGCTTGTCGAAATACCATGCCAGCATCAACGGCACCGCTATTTTCATCAGCTCGGACGGCTGGATGCGCGTCACACCGATGTTCAGCCAGCGCCGTGCTCCATTGTTGATCTCCCCGAAGAGCATCACGCCGACCAGCAACAGGAGTCCGGTCAGGTATATCGGAAAAGCAATGCGCATGATGTGCTGCAACGGGATATTGGCGACGAGCCACATGATGCCGAGCGCGACCAGCATGTTGATACCCTGGTTGGTGACACGGCTGAGGTTGGCGTCGGTGGCGCTATAAAGCGTGGTCAGACCCGTTGTCATCAGCATCAACAGCCCGACCAGCAGGAAACCATCGATATAGCGCGTCAGGTAGTGCCACACCCGCATGGGTTCAGTCATGAGCGGCCTCTTCTTCGTCTCCCGCCTGGTCGGCGGTCTTGGCTTCGCTTTCCTCGGGCAAGGTGCCCAGCAAAAAGTAGTCCATCACCAGCCTGGCGATAGGAGCGGCGGTGGCGCCGCCATGGCCGCCATTTTCCACCAGCACCGATAGGGCAATTTTGGGATTATCCGCCGGAGCATAGGCAATGAACAGCGCGTGGTCGCGATGGCGTTCCCGGATTTTGCTCTCCACGTATTTTTCGCCTTGCTTCATGCCCACCACCTGGGATGTCCCCGTCTTGCCGGCGAATACATAGGCTGCCCCCGTCCCCGCAACGGCTGCGGTGCCGCCGGGGCGGGTGACATCGATGAGCGCATTTCTTACCGATTCGAGATGATCCGGATTGAGATCGAGCGTATACAGGGGCTCCGTCGCAATCTCGCGTATTACCTCGTTGTTGTTATTCTTTACCTGTTTTACCAGGTGCGGACGGAAGGCCGTGCCCTTTCCCGCGAGAATCGCGGTAGCGAAGGCCAGTTGCAGGGGCGTGGCAAGATTATAGCCCTGCCCGATGCCCACCGAGATGGTATCGCCGGCATACCATTTCTGTTTATGCCGTTTCATCTTCCATTCCTGGGTAGGCATCAAACCCATGACCTCGCCTTCGATATCGATCCCGGTTTTCCTTCCAAGCCCGAACTTCCCGGTAAAGCTGGCAATACTGTCGATGCCAAGATCATTGGCCAGTGCGTAATAATACGTATCGCAGGAGACCACAAGCGACCGGTGCAGGTCTACGTAACCGTGGCCTCCCGCTTTCCAGTCCCTAAATCGGTGCGTGCTTCCGGGAAGGCTGAAGTATCCGGGATCGCTGATGCCTTGCTGAGCGCTGCGCTTCTTGAGCTCCAGACCCGCCAGCGCCATGAATGGCTTGAATGTGGAGCCCGGGGGGTACATTCCGCGCAGTGCGCGGTTATTGAGCGGGCGGTCAATGGAGTTGTTCAGCAAATCCCAGTTTTCGGAATCGATGCCATCGACAAACAGGTTGGGATCGAAGCCCGGCTTGCTCACGAATGCAAGTATGTCTCCCGTGGCCGGCTCGATCGCCACCAGGGCGCCCCGGCGATCCCCGAATGCTTTTTCCGCCACCTCCTGCAATTTGGCATCGAGCGATAATGTCAGGTTGTTTCCGGAAACGGGTGGAGTACGGGATATGATGCGTATGACCCGGCCCGCGGCGTCTGTCTCCATTTCCTCGAAGCCGGTGATGCCATGCAGTTCCTTTTCGTAACTCTGCTCAAGGCCGATTTTCCCCATATACTGCGAGCCCCGGTAATTCGCCAGGTCGTGGCGGGCCTCGAGCTGCTCGAGATCCTTGTCGTTGATGCGTCCGATGTAGCCCACCACGTGCGAGGCGCTTTCTCCCCGCGGGTATTGCCGGAACAGGCGGGCCTTGATCTCCACCCCCGGAAAGCGATAGCGATTTGCAGCGAACCGTGCGACTTCCACATCGGTCAAGCGGGTACGTATAGGCAAGCTCTCGAACCGCTTGCTCTCATCCATCAGTTTTTTGAATCGCTTGCGGTCCCTCGGCGCAACTTCAACGATGGTGGAGAGCTCATTGATAAGCGTCTCGAGATTCGACACCTTGCTCGGTACGATTTCCAGGGTGTAGGCGGAGTAGTTGTGCGCCAGGACTTCTCCGTTGCGATCAAAGATCAGGCCGCGGTTGGGCACTATCGGCGCGATGGATATCCGGTTGGCTTCGGCTAGAGTATGGTAGTGCTCGCGCTGCGATACCTGGAGGTAGAAGAAACGGGCAAACAGCAGGAGGAACAGCAGCAGCACGAATCCGGCGCTGACAGCGAGCCTTAGCCGGAAATGATGCAGTTCGCGCAGGTGATTGCGAAGCTCTACCCTACGATTCATAGGGCATCAGAGTCTGACCTGCCGGGTTTTTGCGACATCCTGAGCAACGAAAAAAGCAGCGGCCACAATATGATGCCTGTTACGCTTGAAAGGAAAAAATCCCATCCCGGAAAATGGGAGCCACCGAGCAGCCCGGCAAGAAGCATGACGGATTGACCGAGGAGCAGTATCAAGCCTACCTGGGGGGCTTGCGTGTATGGGCCAAAAAAATGGAGGCGGCGATGAAATACCAGGGCGGAAAACGCCATGATGCTATAGGCGAGGGCGTGCTCGCCCAGTGTACTGGCGTCGCCGATATCCATGAACAGACCCAGGATGAAGGCGACGCTCATGCCGATCCGCTGAGGTTGGTGGATGCACCAGTAAAGCAATACCAGGGCAACGAAATCCGGGCGCGCGACCAGAACGACGGGCGGCAGCGGCAACAGGTTGAGCAGCAAGGCCGCCGCCAGGCTTAGAACGATGAACGAGCTTTTTACAGGGAGCAGTATTTCCTGTTTAGGATGATCAGCGAATGCCAACTTTTTCTCGCTTCCTTGTCTCAGGCTTGATTTCGAACGCATCGGCCGGGGTTTCGGCAGGCGGGTTCATCAGGGATAATATCAGCAACTGCCGGTGGTGGCCTACTCCAGCGGCAGGTATGCAGGTGATGCGGGCGAAAACATAGGCCGGGCTGCGCTCGATCTTGGATACGGTTGCTACCGGAAGTCCCGGCGGGTAAACCCCATCTATCCCCGAAGTCACCAGCACGTCCCCTTCCTGGATATCCGTGCTGACAGCGACATAACGCAATTCCAGCAGCCCATCCTTGCCGGTACCGGAAACGACCGAACGCAATCCGTTTCGCACAACCTGCACCGGGACAGAATGGTCCTTGTCCGTAATCAGCGTCACTTCCGATACCCAGGGATAATTGCGGGTGACCTGTCCCACTACGCCCACGTCGTCCACCACCACCTGCCCTGTCTGGATACCGTTCTGGCTGCCTTTGTCCAGCATGATCTTGCGGTTGAACGGGTCGCCGGGCACGCGAAGGATCTCCGCGATGACCGCCTTGTTCTCCACGCGCTGCGCTGCTTGCAGCAGCTTGCGCAATTGCTCGTTTTCAGCCCGCAATGCCTGCAACTGCTGGAGTTGTCCCTGATCGGCCAGATACTGCTGCTTCAGATAGGCATTTTCGTCCGCCAGATGATGGGTAACAAAAACCGTACCTATAGCGTCGGAGATGGTCGTAGGAACATTGGCAAGCTTTTGCAGGGGATAGAGTGCGGTGGCGAACACCTGCCGGATTTCCACCAGATATCTGAAATGGGTATCAGCGGCCATGAGTATCAACGACAGGAGCACGAAGAAAAACAGCCGTGCCAGCAAGCTGGGGCCTTGTCTGAAAAACTGCGGGGCCATTTCCATCAAATTTGGGTGTTTGAATGTACCCTATCCGGAATTTAATACAAGGAAGGCCGGCCGGATGACGCCCGTCAGGCGGACAGTCTAGTCACTTGCAAATATGCCTACCAGCTGATCCATATTTTCAAGTGCTACCCCCGACCCGCGAACGACGCAGGTTAGCGGATCCTCCGCGATTATCACGGACAGCCCGGTCTCTTCCATCAGCAGGCGGTCGATGTCGCGCAACAACGCGCCTCCGCCGGTCAGCACCATGCCTTTTTCCGCAATGTCCGCGCCCAGCTCGGGCAAAGTATGCTCAAGGGCGGATTTGACGGCACTGACGATACTGTTGAGCGGATCAGTCAAGGCTTCAAGAATCTCATTGCTGGAAATGGTGAAACTTCTCGGGATCCCTTCGGCCAGATTGCGTCCCTTGACTTCCATCTCGCGGACCTCCGATCCTGGAAATGCAGAGCCGATTTCCTTCTTGATCAATTCGGCGGTAACCTCGCCGATCAGCATGCCGTAGTTGCGGCGTATGTAATTGATGATTGCTTCGTCGAACTTGTCTCCTCCGACCCGTACGGAGTTCGAGTAAACGATGCCTCCCAGCGATATCACGCCAACTTCCGTCGTGCCTCCGCCGATATCCACCACCATGGAGCCGGTAGCCTCTTCCACGGGAAGGTTTGCGCCGATAGCCGCGGCCATTGGCTCCTCGATCAATTCCACCTTGCGGGCCCCGGCGCCGTAGGCTGCTTCGCGAATAGCACGGCGCTCGACCTGGGTGGAGCCGTAGGGAACGCAGATCACGATTCGCGGATTGGCGGAAAACAATCGCGGTGGATTCACCTTTTTGATGAAGTGCTTGAGCATTTGCTCGGTAACGGTGAAGTCGGCGATGACGCCATCCTTCATGGGACGGATGGCGGTAATGTTACCGGGGGTGCGTCCCAGCATCTGCTTTGCGGCCAGGCCTACCTGCTGGATCAGCTTCTTGCCGTTGGGTCCGCCATCCTGGCGAATCGCCACAACCGAGGGCTCGTTCAGCACGATGCCTTGCCCGCGCACATAGATCAAGGTATTGGCGGTCCCCAGGTCGATGGCCATATCGGTCGAGAAATAGCCCTTCAATATGTTATTGTTGATGAAATTAAGCATGGTTACGGGATCCGTTGGAGACGACGATAAGGGCGCGCGAAAAGAAATGCGTCATTCAGGCCGGCTATGATACTCTATTAGCTATTTGAATATAAGGGTTATAAGCCTTTGGAGGGTGAATGTCGCTGTCCCTGGACGAGGTGAAACGCATTGCAAATCTTGCTCGCATTGAAATTGCCGAGGAGGAGGGAAGCGCCATTCTCGTTCAGTTGACGGACATCTTCAGCCTGATCGAACAGATGCAGGCGGTGGATGCCTCGGCGGTAGCACCCATGTCCCATTCGCAGGATGTCAGGCAGCGCCTGCGGGAAGATGCGGTAACCGAGACGGATCAGCATGAATTGTTTCAGTCGATTGCTCCGCAGGTGGAAATGGGACTTTATCTGGTGCCGAAAGTTATCGAGTAACCGCACGCGCAGTCCTCGAATACCCTCCATTCCTTCGCGAGTTTCCTGTCCCGCAAATCCCATGTTGAATTTCAGCCTCAGGCAGCTTTCTGCGCTGCTCGCCTCAAAAAAAATTTCCAGCGCCGAATTGACGGGCGAATTTCTCCAGCGTGCGCGCTCGCTGAATTCCGAATACAACGCTTTTATTACCTTCCACGAGGAGGCGAGCCTGGTTCAGGCCCAGGCCGCCGATGCCATCATCGCATCCGGTCGGGCGACTCCGCTTACGGGCATTCCTGTCGCGCAGAAGGACATCTTCTGCGCCAAGGGATGGCGCACCACCTGCGGATCGAGGATGCTGGCAAACTTCGTTTCTCCTTATGACGCCGACGTGATCGAACGGTTCAACGCGGCGGGTGCGGTAACCATCGGCAAGACCAACATGGATGAATTTGCCATGGGTTCAAGTAATGAGACGTCTTTTTATGGCCCCGTAAAAAATCCGTGGGATATTGCAGCCGTGCCCGGCGGGAGCTCGGGCGGCTCAGCCTGTGCGGTCGCCGCGCGCATGGCCCCCGGGGCGACGGGCACCGATACCGGGGGCTCCATTCGCCAGCCTGCCGCGCTATGCGGCATTTCTGGACTCAAGCCCACCTACGGCCGGGTTTCGCGTTACGGCATGATAGCCTTTGCTTCCAGCCTTGACCAGGGAGGGCCGATGGCGAAGTCGGCGGAAGATCTGGCATTGATGCTCAACGTCATGACTGGGTACGATGCGCGTGACTCGACCAGCTTGCAGCATGAGCCGGAAGACTACACACGTATCCTCGAAAAGCCGCTGGAGGGTTTGCGCATCGGCCTGCCGAAGGAATATTTCGTCAAGGAAATAAATGACGACGTGGCGCGTGCCGTGGATGACGCGCTGGCGGAATATCGCAAGCTGGGGGCAACGACGGTGGAAGTCTCCCTTCCCACCACGAAGCTGTCCGTTCCGGTTTACTACGTATTGGCTCCGGCGGAGGCATCGAGCAATCTTTCCCGCTTCGACGGGGTCCGGTATGGCCATCGCGCTCCGGATTATGCCGATCTCAATGACATGTACCGGAAAAGCCGCGCCCAGGGGTTTGGCGCGGAGGTGAAGCGCCGCATACTCATCGGCACTTACGTGCTGTCGCACGGCTACTACGACGCATATTACATCCAGGCGCAGAAACTGCGCCGCCTCATCGCGCAGGATTTTGCCGAAGCGTTCGCCCAGTGCGATATCATCATGGGGCCGACCTCTCCCACGGTGGCTTTCGATCTCGGCGAAAAAAGCAGCGATCCGGTTCAGATGTACCTGTCGGACGCCTACACGATTGCCGTCAACCTTGCCGGATTGCCCGGCATGTCCATCCCTGTCGGGTTTGGAAACAAGAACAGGCCGGTCGGACTGCATCTCGTCGGAAACTATTTTGCGGAAGCCCGGATGCTGAATGCGGCGCACCAGTACCAGCTGGTAACGGACTGGCATATGCGGACGCCGATTCCGGCTTGACCCGGAGTTTGCGCCGCACTCCCGCGCGTCTCCGGGTTTTGCGGGTATCGATGCATGTTTTTTCATCCGGGGTGCCGGATAAGGTTTGAAGGGAATTCAAATGCAATGGGAAACGGTAATCGGGCTTGAGGTGCACACCCAGCTCTCGACGCGATCGAAAATATTCTCCGGCGCGTCGACCGCCTATGGCGCTTCCCCAAACGCGCAGGCTTGCACGGTGGATCTTGCCCTGCCCGGCGTATTGCCGGTATTGAACCGTGGCGCGGTGGAGCGGGCGGTCAAGCTGGGCCTAGCGGTAGGCGGAAAGATCAATTCCCCCTCGATCTTTGCCCGCAAAAATTATTTTTATCCCGATTTGCCCAAGGGCTATCAGATCAGCCAGTATGAAACGCCGGTGGTCGAAGGCGGCAGCATCAGGATTCGAATCCCGGGAACCGATGGGCCCGGCGCCACCGAAAAGGTGGTGCGCCTTGTGCGGGCGCATCTGGAGGAAGATGCGGGAAAATCGCTGCACGAAGATTTTCATGGGATGACCGGCATCGACTTGAACCGGGCGGGTACACCTTTGCTCGAGATCGTTTCGGAACCGGACATGCGCAGCAGCACGGAGGCTGTGGCCTACGCAAAAACATTGCACTCGCTGGTGCGCTGGATCGGCATTTGCGACGGAAACATGCAGGAGGGCTCGTTCCGTTGCGACGCCAACGTTTCCGTGCGGCCCCGCGGCTCCGACAAGCTCGGCACGCGCTGCGAAATAAAAAACCTGAATTCATTCCGCTTTCTCGAGAAGGCCATCGATTATGAAGCAAGGCGGCAGATCGAGCTTCTCGAGGACGGAGGAACCGTTCAGCAGCAAACCCGCCTCTACGATTCCGAAAGGGATGAAACCCGCGTCATGCGCAGCAAGGAAGACGCGCAGGATTACCGCTACTTTCCCGACCCCGATTTGCTGCCGCTCGAAATCCCGCAGAGCTGGGTTGCCGAGTTGAAGAGTGCGATGCCCGAGCTGCCGCAGGACATGCGGGTGCGGCTCGAGCGGGACTATGGGCTTTCCGGCTATGACGCGGCGAACCTGACTGCCGATCGGGAGACCGCCGAGTATTACGAAATGGTTGTGAGCCAGCTTCCTTCCGATCCGAAGCTTTGCGCCAACTGGGTGACCGGCGAAATCTTTGGCTATCTCAACGAGGAAGGAAAAACTTTCGGCGAGTGCCCGCTTTCGCCGGCACAGCTTGCCCAACTCCTGGCCCGTATCAAGGATGGAACCATATCGGGAAAAATTGCCAAGGAAGTGTTCAGGCAAATGTGGACAAAGGCGAGCGAACCCGCGTCAGGATCGGGCAGCGCAAGCCAACGGGGCGCCGAAAATCTGGCCGATGAAATCATCGAATCCCAGGGACTGAAGCAGATCTCGGATTCGGGCGAGCTGGAAAAGCTGGTGGCCCATGTTATTGCCGAAAATACCAGATCGGTGGAGGAGTTCAGGGCTGGCAAGGAAAAAGCGTTCAATGCCCTGGTAGGGCAGGTAATGAAGGCGGCCAGGGGCAAGGCTAACCCGGCGCAGGTAAACGACATCTTGAAGAAAAAACTGGTAGAGTAAGTGGTAGGTCGGGCTCAGGCATGACTCCTCGCATATTGACGAGCATTAAAGATAAATGTTGGAGTTTTTCCTTACTCAACATGGGTACTGCAAGAACGTCAGATGACGATTCTATCCCCGATTTAAAGATCAGAAGCACGTATCGCCATTAGTCTGTGCTTGCACGATCCCCGCACCAAGACTTCTGTCGGGTTGCAGTTCGTAGACTTCCACGTTTACCCTGCCAACGAAAAGTGTCCGGCAGGTGTATTCGAGCTTCACGTTATTGATAGCTCCCGTGCTGTCCGTCGTAACCTCACCAATTTTGACCGGTGAGCCGCCTGTAAAGATTCCTACGCCATACTGGTGGTTCGTGAGGAGATTGCCGCCGTTCAGCATAATCGCCCCGTCGGTTTGCAGCGCTGGTCTGGCCGGAGATGCCGAGAGCGACGGAACTCTGAGCGGTGTACCCCCACATGAATACAGTGTTACGAGGGAAGCTATTGCTGTAAAGGATAAAAGCCGTCGTTTCATAACTCCTCCGTTATCCATTATGGCTCATCATAAAAATCTGCCAAGTCTGGCCAGAGCTCTTGAATGACCTACCTATTACCAACGAGCAATTGCGCAGACTCGTTATCAGCTTATCCGCCATCCTCTTTAATATCTGTTCGTTAACATACATAAGGGCATGATTTACTGGGGGTATGAGGACAGCAATTCACAGTCGATATAGTCTCAAAAGAAAGGTATTTGCATAATTGACCCTGCCCAATTCTAAATCCGGTAGTCGGCCGGCCTTTTTTAGCTTACTCGCATGATCACAGAGTTTGGGTGTACTTTACCTTCACCTTCATGGTGAGTTCGCTACAAAGGCGGATTTAGGATAAATTAACGCTGCGTCCGCCATCCACGTTGATGATCTGTCCGGTGACATAGGGAGCCTGGGCGATAAGGAATAGCACGGTTTTGGCTATATCTTCGGGTTCGCCCGTGCGTTTCAGGACGGTCCTCTCGATGATATGCCGGCGTGCCGCTTCCTCCTTCCACTCGCCGTCCTCCGGCCATAGGATCGGGCCTGGAGAGACGCCATTCACGCGGATGTCCGGCCCCAGTTCCAGCGCCAGCGATCTCGTCAGCGCTGCGAGACCTCCCTTGCCGGCGGTATATACGGCATATCCTTTTAATGGCCATTCAGAGTGGATGTCGACGATATTCACGATGCAGCCCTGCTGTTTCCTCAGTAGCGGCGCAGCCGCCTGGGAAAGGAACAGGGGTGCCTTCAGGTTGCTGCCTATAAGGTCATTCCACATTGTTTCGGTAATTTCCCCCAGGGGCGTGGGGAAAAAGCTGGATGCATTATTGACAAGCGCATCGAGTCTTCCGAAATGGCTTGTCGACTCTTCGATCAGGTTGGGCAGCCGGTCGATGTCGAGCAGATCGGCCCGGATCAACGCGACCGAACCGGGACGAAGCCGGTTGAGCTCTTCCTGCAGGGCTTGCGCGTCCACGCCGGAGCTTCGGTAATGCACAATCAGGCTGGCTCCGTGCGCGTGCAATTCGCGGCAGATGGCCGCACCTACGCGCCTGGCGCCGCCCGTAACGAGTATTGCTTTTCCTTGCATGGTTATCTCCTCTACACTTGCGCGTCCTTCATCATTCACGGGTAGCATAGCGCCATGCGGAAACTCCCGCCACTACCTGAGCCGGGTCAAGCGGCTCTCGACCATAGCCGCGCCCTCAAAAGGCTGATCCAAGCGGAGATTGCCGCCGCGGGCGGCTGGATTTCCTTCGCGCATTACATGCAGCTGGCATTATATGCGAGTGGAATGGGATACTACAGCGGCGGTGCGGCAAAATTCGGACAAGCCGGAGATTTTGTCACCGCCCCGGAAATTTCCCCGCTGTTTGGCAAGGCCATGGCCAGGCAGGCTGCCCAGGTGCTGGGCCTTATCGATGGAGAGGCGGATATTCTGGAGTTCGGGTCAGGTACGGCCAAACTTGCGCTCGATTTGCTGCTTGAGCTGGAAAACCTGGGAAGCCTGCCCGGCCGCTATTGCATTCTTGAGCTGAGCGCCGACCTGCGGCAACGGCAGCGGCGTTTGCTGGAAGAACATGCGGCGCACCTGTTGCCTCGCGTTGTCTGGCTGGAACGCCTTCCGGCCGAATTCACGGGATTGATGCTTGCCAATGAAGTGCTCGACGCCATGCCCGTGCATCTGGTCGCCTGGCGCGAAACCGGCTTGTTAGAGCGCGGCGTCATATTCCGGGACGGCGAGTTCCGGTGGATGGAGCATCCTCTCGAAGGGGGGGAGCTATCAGCCGCCGCAAGGGAGCTGGAGCCTCTGGTCGAGGCTGGTGCCGGTGCCGGCTATATCAGCGAGATCAGTCTTTCCGCGCGCCGTTTCATCCAGAGTTTAGGGCCTATTTTACAAAAGGGCGTGGTATTGCTCGTCGATTACGGTTTTGGAAGGAGCGAGTACTACCACCCCCAGCGCAGCCGCGGGACGCTGATGTGCCATTATCGCCATCACGCCCATGATGATCCGTTTTATCTTCCCGGCCTGCAGGACATCACCAGCCATGTCGATTTCAGCGCCATTGCGGATGGAGCAGCGAGTCTCGGCCTCGCCTTGCTCGGTTATAGCACTCAGGCGCATTTCCTCATCAATTGCGGTATAACCGGAATTCTGGCACAGGTTTCTCCAGAACATCCCCGGGATTACCTCCCGCTGGTGAATCAATTGCAAAAACTGGTGAGCCCGGCCGAAATGGGAGAGTTATTCAAGGCCATCGCCTTCGGCAGAAACATATCCACTCCGCTCCTCGGGTTTACCAGCGGCGACAAGAGCCGCTTACTATAGATCATGAGGCTATCAAATAGATAAAAGCGAAGTTGCGGGGCGGTGATATTGGGTTTCCAATGGCGTGCTATCATTAATCATCGATCTTCAAAAAGGTTAGACGGGAAGGAGGCGTGCGATGGCGACCGTGAAGCAGCTGCTGCAAGGAAAAGGGTTTGATGCCGTCGGCATCGGACCGGACGATACCGTGTATGACGCCATGGCGTTGATGGCTGCTAAAAATATTGGCGCGCTGCTGGTGCTGGAGGCGGAAAAACTGGTGGGGATCTTTACCGAAAGGGATTTTTCGCGCAAAGCGTACCTGCTGGACAGGCATGCGAAAGACATTCGGGTGAAAGAAATCATGACCGCGCAGGTAGCATACGTCGATCCCGACTATACCAGCGAGGATTGCATGGCTCTCGTGACGGAAATGCGGGTACGCCACCTGCCGGTACTGGAAGAAAATAAAGTTGTCGGCATCATTTCCATTGGCGATCTGGTAAAGGATGCGATCTCGGGCCGGGAGTTCATCATCGATCAGCTCGAGCGCTACATCCAGGGGGTCCGCTGACCCGATGCCGTGCGTGGCGCATGGCATGCGATTCCATGTTCGCCCCGCACGGCGATGGCACAGCGGCCCTGGAGCACGCGAATCAAAGCGGGGCCATGCCCCCGGCCAATGACCATGCCCCCATCAGCAGAAACGAGGCTGCCGCCAGCCACCGCACCATTTTCATGTTGATCCGCTCCGCCAGCACTTTTCCAATCCAGACCGCAGGTGCATTGGCAAGCATCATGCCGAGGGTCGTTCCAAGTATGACCCACATCAGCGCATCGTAGCGCGCGGCCAGCGCCACGGTCGCGAATTGCGTCTTGTCCCCCATTTCAGCCAGGAAAAATGCGACGAGCGTCGTGACAAAAACACCGGCGCTGAAAATGCGGGGCGGCGTATCCAGCGTGTCCGGCTTCAATGCCCATAGGCCGCAGGCGACGAATGACAGTCCGACGATCCAGTTGAGGGATTCCGGCATAATCAGGGTTGCTGCCCAGGCCCCGATCCAGGCTGCCAATGCATGATTGAGCAGGGTTGCCGCAAAAATGCCCGCCATGATGGGATAGGGCCGCCGCAGTTTTGCAGCGAGCGCAAACGAAAGAAGCTGCGTCTTGTCGCCGATTTCAGCCAATGCGACCAGCGCGGCCGAGGTCAGGAAAGCTTCCAAGAGGGATGCCGATGAATGGAAGAAGGAATTGTAGCGCGGATCGCCTGTCTGATACCTTCCTTCGCTACCGGGCATGTGACTAAATGATCGAGGCAAGCTGTATGTCAACCAGGGGCATGATGCTCACCTTTCCATATTTGAAGCCTTCGCGAAAGGCGTCGATAGGTGCTAGCGATACCAGCGGCGCCAGCGACTTCTTCTTTCAGCCGGCGTATCGTCATGTTGCCTGATCCGCTTCGGGATTTTTCCGCGGAGTTCCTGCTTGCGGAGACCAACCGCTGTGTTTCATGTGGCCTTTGCCTTCCGCATTGCCCCACCTATCGGCTGACGCTATCCGAAGCCGATTCGCCTCGCGGCCGCATTGCACTGATAAGCGGCGCCGTCGAGGAGAGAATCCCCATGAATGCCCGTTTCGCATCGCATATCGACAGTTGCCTTACCTGCCGTGCATGCGAAGCGGTTTGCCCCAACAAGGTAAGGTTTGGACAATTGATGGACGGTGCGCGCGCGATGATGGAATCCTTGCCTCCTGATCCCGCAGGGGTGCGGCCGACAAGGGAAAAATCAGGATTCAGGAGGTGGATGGAGAGGGAATTGATTGCGCGGCCTGCACGCATCGACGCGCTGCGATCGCTTGCCCGCTTTTACCAGCAAAGCGGATTGCAGAAATGGTTGCGCAGATCCGGCCTGCTGGAAAAAGTTCGGCTTGCGCTGCTGGAGGCGCAATTGCCCCGTATCGGGGTCCCGGCTGGCGGAGCCGGTTCATGGGGAGTAGTTTATCCCTCCATAGGCAGGCATCGGGGGGAAGTTGGCCTATTCCTCGGTTGTGTCGCCCGGTTGGTCGATGTCGAAACGATCAATGCCGGAATATTCGTGCTCAACAGGCTGGGCTACACGGTGCATGTGCCCCGCGCGCAAACCTGTTGTGGCGCACTGCATCGGCATGGTGGCGACCCGCGTATGGCGGAGCAGCTGGCATATCAAAACATGAAAACCTTCAATGAGCTGAACCTGGACGCGGTTATCAGCATGGCTTCCGGTTGTGGCGCGCAGTTGTCGGAGAGTGCCGCCACATCGTCTTCCGTGCAAACGCATGCGCTGCGGATGGATGGCAAGCTCTCCCGGGAAGCGCCAGAAGGCCGGCAGACCGGGTATTTCGACGCAAAAGTATTCGATATCGGCGAATTCCTTGCCGGCGCCGGTGGATGGGATGAGGTCGGGTTCGCGCCATTACCGCATACCATCGCGGTGCATGAGCCATGCAGCTTGCGCAATGTGCTTCGGGCTTCCCGCCATGCCTATGCGTTGCTGGCGCGCATCCCGGAAGCCCGGATCGTGCCGTTAGGTGGCAATGACCAATGCTGCGGGGCTGCCGGGACCTACTTTCTCGACCAGCCCGAAATGGCGCAGGCATTGCTCCGTGACAAGCTGGCTGCGGTGGAGGCAAGCGGCGCGCGGTATCTCGCTACATCCAATATTGGATGCTCGATGCATATAGCCGCCGGGTTGCGCGCTGCGCTTCCTGGCGAGGCTACGAATGTTGAAGTGCTGCACCCGATTACGTTATTGGCGCGGCAGATGGGTATAATCTGATTGCGATTGTGTTACTGGAGTTTTCCATGCCAAATCTGGACAAATTCATCATCGGTTTCGATCACGCTTTGCGAACGTTGCTGACCCCGGCGCCAACATTGAGGCCGGTGCCGGGCGCCGAGTTGCCGGAAGCCGAGCTGAACGATTGGGAAAAGCGCGAGGCGACCGCCCTGATGCGCGTCAACCATGTAGGGGAGATTTGCGCGCAGGCGTTATATCAGGGGCAGGCGCTGACTGCGCGCCATACCGAAGTCCAGCATACGCTGACGCAAGCGGCGCGCGAGGAAACGGAGCATCTTGCTTGGACCGAGCGGCGCATCGCCGAGTTGAGCGGGCGCAAGAGCCTGCTGAATCCCTTGTGGTATACCGGTTCGTTCGCCATCGGTGCGTTTGCCGGCATGCTGGGCGATAAATGGAATCTCGGCTTTCTCGCCGAGACGGAACGCCAGGTCGAAGTCCACCTGGCCGGTCATTTGAAGCGCTTGCCGCCTCATGACCGGAAAAGCCGTGCCATCGTTTCCCAGATGCAGATCGATGAGGCCGGGCACGCCACGTCGGCGATATCGCATGGCGGAGTGGAGTTGCCGGGGCCCGTGAAACTGGCGATGAAGCTGGGTTCGAAAGTCATGACCAAAACCGCTTATTGGGTCTGATCAATATCCTGGGGAGTCACTGCCGGAATTTCCGGTCTCGATAATTTCGAAGTCATGCGTCAATTCCGCGGTCTTGCTCAGCATGATCGAAGCCGAGCAGTATTTTTTTTCGGACAGATTTATTGCGCGCTCGATCTGTTCCGGCTTCATCTTTTTTCCGCTCAGGATGAAGTGAAAATGGATGCGCGTGAACACCTTGGGATCTTCGGAGGCCCGTTCGGCTTCGATTTCCACGACGCAATCGGAGACCTCCTGCCGGCTTTTTTTCAGGATCAATAGCACGTCCACCGCCGTGCAGCCGCCGGTTCCCATCAGGAGCATTTCCATGGGCCTGGGGCCGAGGTTCTGGCCGCCCGCTTCCGGAGGCCCATCCATCAGGATCTCGTGTCCGCTGCCGGATTCGGCCATGAAATTCACTCCGTCCTGCCATTTGATGCGCGCTTTCATGTCTATCCCTGAGTCTGGCCAGCAGTCATTTTAGCCTTGTTCCCGCAAAAATAGAATTTAGCTGGCAGTGGATCATGAGGTCGGGCTCGGGGCATGCTCGGAATATTCATGAAGGCGCTTGAGATCCCTGGAAACGGGTATCAGCCGGTACCACAGCATTCCCACGATCTCATGGAAATACAGCCAGCTTTTTTGCAACGCATTTGCCACGGGAATAAACGACATGAGTCCCGTCCTGTAACGGGTCGTAAATGCCGTCGGGGCGGGTGTAACATTGAATCCCGCCTGCTCGAATTCGCGCATGGCTCTTGGCATATGCCAGGCGTGGGTGACGAGCGCGATGTGGTCAATGCCGTCTTTTTTCAATATCGCGAAGCTCTTGTACGCGTTTTCCCGCGTGTTCCGGGAAGTCTTTTCCACCCATCTGACCGGAACCAGAAACTCTTCCTCCAATACCGTTTTCATCTGTGCAGCTTCGGAGAAACCGTTGCCCAGCGCCGTTCCGCCTGTCGCCATTACGGGTTTGCCTGTCCGCCGGTAAAGGCGCGCGGCATAGCGGACACGCTCCAGCCCGAGGCGGCCGACCGTGTGCGCATCATATTCGGGAGGGCTGAAATAGGTGTCGGCGCCCAGCACCACGATGGCCTGTACGCCGGTATCGAAGGGATGGCGCTGGGGCAATATTTCCAGGCTGTGCAGCAGACCTTCCGCTACGATGGGAGTGGACAGCAGATAAAGCAGGGTCAACGACAAGGTCACCAATGCCTTGCCGAGCAAGGGGCGGTGCTTGAAAAGCAAAATTCCCGCGATGCCCAGCAGGATAAGATTCGATGGAGGAAGCAGAAGCGCGCTGAGCAGATTTCTCATGAGCCGGCTTATGGGGGATTGGGCACAGAGGCGAATTCGGCGCGGCGCGGCCGTTTGCCATGGGTTTTAATTAGACCATATTCTCTGGATTTATGATGGCAAATAAAAAAGCCGACGCTTCATGCGCCGGCTTTTATCGGCTAAAACCTGGTTACTTGAGCGAGAGAACCCACTGCACCAGTGTTTTTGCCTCCGCGTCATTCACGTTTGTATTCGGCGGCATCGGAACCGGGCCCCAAACGCCTTGGCTTCCCTTCTTCACTTTGTCTTCCAGACGAGCCTGGGCGCCTGCGTCATCCTTGTACTTGGCCGCGATGTCTTTCAGCGCGGGTCCGACCAATTTTTTGTCAACCGTATGACAGTTCGTGCAACCCTTGGCTTTCGCCAAATCTGCGTTCGCTTGCGCGGTACCTACCATTAACAGGGCTGATGCTGCAACCATTCCCATCCAGACAGCTTTCATTCTTGCTCCTTTATCCGTTAATTATAGAAAGGGGATTCTATCTTACCTTGAATTTTGCAGACGCGCAGCAATTCCTGCATGTCAGTGATCGCCGGCAGGCAGTTAACGCCCTGGCAAACCCAGGCGTTGACAGTATTATCCGCTGCCAACGGTTTACTCAGACTCGGCGGGAGGTCTGCAAGTTCCGCCGGCAGTGAAAATACGAGGCTGCTTCCCGTACGGTGCCGCAACGCTTTTTCCCATTCCGCCAGCGAATGCGCCGGGCCGCGAAGTATGACTATTTGCGGCGGCGTGAGGGATTGCTCGAATGCTGCCAGCAAGCTGCAGCAGGAGCTGGCCTGGCGAGATATGGCCGGCCGGAACAAATCCAGGGCGCGTTCCGCGGACTGCAGGTACTTGAACTGGCCTAGCAGATGCCCCAGCCGCTGCAGCGAGTAGGCCGCCACGCCGTTTCCCGACGGAATCGCATTGTCATAAGGCGATTTGGGTCGGTGTATCAGTTTTTCGTGATCGTGGCTGGTAAAGAAAAAGCCTCCATCCTGCTTGTCTTCGAATTGCTCCAGCAATACATCCGCGAGCGCAACCGCGAATTCGAGGTCCGACTGACGGAAATCGGCCTGCATCAGTTCCATGAGGGCATCCAGCATGAACACATAATCGTCGAGATACGCGTTGAGGTGCGCCTTGCCGTCCTTGCAGGTCGCCAGGAGACGGCCTTCTTTCCATAGCGCGCGACGGATGAAATCCGCCGCCTGCTCGGCTGATCGTATCCATTCCGCTCGACCGAAAATGCGCCCTGCGCGCGCCATCCCCCTGATCATCAATCCATTCCAGCTGGTGAGGATTTTTTCATCGCGGCCCGGGCGTATGCGCCGCTCGCGCTCGCTCAGCATTTTCCTGCGGGCCGAAGCAAGCCTTCGTTCGGCTTCTTCACGGTCGATGCCGCATGCCGCTGAAACGTCCGCCAGCGATGCGGCAACTTCGAGATTCCAGTGCTTCCCTTCGAAATTCGGATTGCGTGTCAGGCCATAATGTGGCGCAGCCACTGCGTATTCTTCACCTGTCAGAATTTTCGCTATCTCGTCGCGATCCCATACGTAGAATTTTCCCTCCACGTTTTCGGAATCCGCGTCGAGCGAAGAATAGTATCCCCCGCCTTCCGTCTCGTGATCTTCTCCAGCTGTGGTTTCACCCGCCTGCATCTCGCGCATCACCCACCCTGCAGTTTCTTCCACTACGTGCGCAAATTGCATATTTCCCGTCGCCTGCCAGGCATCGGCATAGAGGAATAGCAGAGGCCCGTTGTCATAGAGCATTTTTTCGAAGTGTGGAATGCTCCAATGCGGGTCGGTGCTGTAGCGGCAGAAACCGCCGCCGAGCTGATCGTAGATGCCGCCCTCGGCCATTTTCTGCAGGGTAAACTCTGCCATTCTCAGTCCTTCCCCGCTTTTGCCGGCCCAATGACGGCGCAGGCAGAATTCCAGTTCCGCGGGGTGGAGAAATTTGGGTGCACCGCCAAAACCGCCGTTGACGGTGTCGAAACGGTTTTGCAGCTCCGCCAGTGCTTGTTCGATGAGGGATGCCGGCGCATCCTCGGCAGCGGGATTTTTCGAAGGAAGCGTCCGCTTGAACGCCTCCAGCAATGAAGCGCTCTGCCGTTCGATCTCTTCGCCGCGAGCATGGTATGCCTCCGCCACCCTGGGCAACAGGTCGAGAAAACCCGGGAGGCCGTGGCGTGGCGTCTTGGGATAATAAGTGCCGCCGAAGAATGGTTTTTGTTCCGGCGTCAGGAACAGGGTCAGCGGCCATCCGCCATTGCGCTGGGTCAGCATATAGAGAGCGGTCTGGTAAATCTGGTCTATGTCCGGCCGCTCTTCCCGATCCACTTTGATATTGATGAAAAAACGGTTCATCAGCGCGGCAATCTCCGTGTCTTCAAAGGATTCATGGGCCATGACATGACACCAGTGACAGGCCGAATAGCCGACTGAAAGCAGGATGGGCTTATCCTGCTTGCGCGCCAGCGCGAGCGCTTCTTCGCCCCAGGGATACCAGTCCACGGGATTGTCGCGGTGCTGAAGCAGGTATGGGCTGGTTTCGCTCGCGAGGTGATTGGGCATTCGTCAGGATTCGGTATACGAATACTGCTACTGCGATGGATCGGTTATGGCGCCGAGACTGGCGCTGGAAACCAGCCGGGCGTATTTTGCGAGGACTCCGCGCGTATAGCGCGCCTGAGGCGACTTCCAAGCGGCACGGCGCCGAGCCAACTCCTCCTCGGAGACATTCAAGCGCAATAGCCGCTGTTCCGCATCGATGGTGATGGAATCGCCTTCATGCACCAGTGCGATCGTTCCCCCGACATACGCTTCGGGCGCCACGTGACCCACGACCATTCCGTAAGTCCCGCCCGAGAATCGTCCATCCGTGATAAGCCCGACGGAATCTCCCAGCCCTTCCCCGATAAGGGCGGACGTGGGCGAAAGCATTTCCCGCATGCCCGGCCCGCCTTTGGGCCCTTCATAGCGGATCACCACGATATCGCCCGGCCGGATTTGGCGCGCAAGGATGGCGGCCATGCATATTTCTTCCGATTCGAATACTCTTGCCGGCCCCGTGATCTTCGGCGTCTTGATGCCGGTAATCTTCGCCACGCAGCCTTCGGTCGCAAGATTGCCTTTGAGTATCGCGAGATGCCCCTGGGAATACATGGGGTTGTCCCACTGACGGATGACGTCCTGGTCGGGACGGGGAACGGATGGGATATCATCGAGTGTCTCGGCGATCGTCTCGCCGGTAATCGTCACGCAATCGCCATGCAGCAGGCCATGGTCGAGCAGCATCCTCATCACTTGCGGTATTCCCCCCGCTTTATGCAGATCGGTCGCTACGTACCGTCCGGACGGCTTGAGATCGCATAGCACCGGAACCCGCGCCCGCATGCGTTCAAAATCGTCGATATCGAGCTCGACATCCGCCGCATGGGCAATGGCGAGAAAATGCAGCACCGCATTGGTGGATCCTCCCACCGCCATGATGACCGCGATCGCGTTTTCTATCGATTTGCGCGTGATGATGTCGCGGGGACGGATCTGCTTCCTTACCGCATCGACAAGGACTTCAGCCGAGCGCGTCGCGCTTGCCCGCTTCTCCTCATCCTCTGCGGCCATGGTCGAGGAGTAGGGCAAGCTCATTCCCATCGCTTCGAATGCCGATGACATCGTATTTGCGGTAAACATGCCGCCGCAGGAACCCGCCCCGGGGCATGCATGGCGTTCCACCTCGAGCAGTTCCTTTTCATCTATTTTATGCGAGGTGAATTGCCCCACCGCTTCGAACGCGCTGACCACGGTGAGGTTCCGGCCATTGTAATGCCCCGGTTTGATGGTGCCGCCATAGACGAAGATCGCCGGAACATTCATTCGCGCCATGGCGATCATCGCACCCGGCATATTTTTATCGCACCCGCCTATCGCGATGACGCCGTCCATGCTTTCGGCCTGGACCGCGGTCTCGATCGAATCCGCGATCACCTCCCGGGATACGAGGGAGTATTTCATGCCTTCCGTTCCCATGGAGATCCCATCGGAAACCGTAATGGTTCCGAACATCTGGGGCATGGCGCCGGCCTCGCGCAGAGCACGCTCGGCATCCGTGGCCAGCTCGTTCAACCCCTTGTTGCAAGGCGTGATAGTCGAAAAGCCGTTGGCTACACCGATGATGGGCTTATCAAAATCCCCATCCCTGAACCCCACGGCACGCAGCATGGCACGGTTGGGTGTACGTTCCGCGCCTTGAGTAATGGCTCGGCTGCGCTGGTTATCTGGCATGGTGTTTCCTCTCGTAAATGACTGATGAGTAAATGGACGGGCAACCGAAAAGCGGGAATAGCGGACTGCGCCAATGGCCGCAAGGTTGTCAGGTTGTTCTTGATGTTGTATGGAGTTTTGCCATCGTCTCTTTCGCACTGTCGTCTTATATGACAATTATCAACAATGCCGTGAAGCGACGCATTTTGCACGTCCTATCCTGCAAGCCTCTATCGCGCCTGCGGGGTTCTCGGTTATTCCTTAACGTATAATCTCCTATTTTACCGCAAAAAAGCTGAAACCCATGCTCGTTCATCCGCAGTTCGATCCTATTGCCATCCACCTCGGGCCGCTTGCGGTGCGGTGGTATGGACTCATGTATCTTCTGGGTTTTGCGCTATTCATACTGCTGGGCCGTCTTCGCATCAAGCGCAATCCTTCCGGGGCCTTCACCAACGCCATGCTCGATGACATGCTGTTCTATGGCGTGCTGGGGGTAATACTGGGCGGACGCCTGGGTCATATACTATTTTATCAGTTCGGATATTATCTTCAGCATCCCCTGGAGATATTCGCGGTCTGGCAAGGCGGCATGTCTTTTCACGGAGGTTTTCTGGGGGTGATAACGGCCATGGCGTTCCTGGCCCGAAAATACACATTGCCGTGGCTGGTGGTGACCGACTTTATCGCGCCGCTGGTTCCGCTGGGGCTGGGCGCGGGACGTATCGGCAATTTCATCAATGGCGAGTTATGGGGCCGTCCCGCCGACGTGTCCTGGGGCATGATTTTCCCCGATGTGGACAATGTTCCCAGGCATCCCTCGCAGTTATATGAATTCGCCCTGGAAGGGTTGGCGTTTTTCCTGGTGTTGTGGATTTATTCGGCCAAGCCGCGGCCGGTAGGAGCGGTTTCGGCCGTGTTTCTCATCGGTTACGGCGTATTTCGCTCGCTCGCCGAATTTTTTCGGGAACCGGAGGATGGTTTCATGGGTTTCATGACCCTCGGTATCAGCATGGGCCAATGGCTTTCGCTGCCCATGGTGGCAGCAGGCGTGATAATGCTCCTGTGGGCCTATCGCCGCCACCCGCTTCCCCCATCCGGGGGGATGGATTACACGGTGAAGCGGCAACAGGTTCCCGCCGCTCCGGAGAAAAAACCGGGCAAGCATAAATCCCGGCGGCCGTGACCTGGAAGGCCTGATGTCCCTGATATCCTTGCGCCGCTCCTACACCCTTATTGCGCCGCTTTACGACGCGGTGCTGTCCGGCGCGGGCACTGGCCTGCGCACGGCGAGTCTTGCCCAACTGCCCCAGGAGGGCGACCTGCGCATCCTCATCAGCGGTATCGGCACCGGACTGGATCTGCCCTATCTTCCGTCCTGTCACCAATACTTGGGCCTGGATCTCACAGCCGCGATGCTCGATCGCGCAAAATCCCGCGCCGGCAACCTTCGGCTGGAGCTAGTACGGGGCGATAGCATGTCCCTGCCGTTCCCGGATGAAAGTTTCGACTACGTGGTATTGCACCTGATTCTCGCCATCGTTCCGGATGCGCATGCCTGTTTGCGCGAATCTGCGAGAGTGCTGAGACCGGGAGGAAAAATGCTGGTTCTGGACAAGTTTCTCAAGCGGGGCGAACCGGCCGGGTTTCGGCGCATGCTGAACAGGATTACGCAGCACATCGTTACACGGCTGGACGTGATATTCGAGGATGTGCTGGACGGCGTCCAGGGATTGCGCCTGGAAGAGGACGTTCCCATACTGGCAGGGGGCTGGTTTCGCCGCATCCGATTGATAAAGGCCGGATAGGCTGAAGGGTATCCTAATGCCATTACATCCATTCCATGTGCTGGCATTACGTCTGAACTTGCAGCCGGAATATATTCGCCATCTTGAACAACGTTCCGTCGAAGGTCATCATGAGAGCTCTCGTTATGCTGGTTTCCGCATTTGTTTTCGCCGCTTCGTCATTCATCCCGGCCACTCTTACATGTGCCTGGGCGCGTGAAGTGGAAAGCCCGGGAGCTGACTGGACCGAAGCCTATCGCAGCGCCGAGCTGGTCATTTTTACCAAGGACGTGGAAGAGGGCCGCAAGATCCTGGCGGTATCGGACATGGAAGCACCGCCTGCAATTGTTTTCAAAGTTCTCAGCGATTTCGGGCGCTACCAGGATTTCATGCCCTATGTGACGGAATCACGTATCCTCGAGCGCAAAAGCACGGGCGAGACAATTACCTATGCGCGTATCGCGCCGCCCTTCATAAGCGAACGGGATTATCCGCTCTCCGTGCGGATAACCGGCGGAGGCACCTCGAATGGCGGCGTATTCAAGATCGAGTGGGTCGCGGCTCCCGATTTCAAGCCGGAAGTTGACGGTGTGGTGCGGGTCAGGCTCAATGAAGGCTCCTGGCGGGGGGAACCCCTGGATGGCGGAAAGCGCACGAGGCTCACCTATACGTTGCTTACGAACCCGGGAGGACTGATACCGGATTTCGTCCTCGGCTTATCGAACACCATTGCCATTCCCAAACTTTTCGATTCGGTGAGGAAACGCTCGATGGAGGAGATGGGGATGGGGAAATGATCGTTTATTGGATATAGCGATCAGGTTCCGCTTTTATTCCTCCGGGTAGAGTTGACGAGAGCGCGGATGCCGAATACTCTCCTGGAAGGTTCGGAAAGGATGAGTCACGAGGCCCGGCTGAAGATAATTCCGGACTACATGGCCATAAATTTTTGCCCGAGGGAGATATGGCGCATATGCAGGCCGCTTTTTCAAACGTGACGCACCTGCTTAGGGCTTCGACATCAGAAGGCACCTCGCCGTCAGCCAGGTCAAATAGCTTCGCATATCCCCCTTTGGCGGAAGAGATTTCCATATGCCTGAGCTGAAAACCTTTGCGCTTTTCGTAGCAACCGCTGTTGCCGAGATCGCCGGATGTTATTTACCCTACCTATGGCTCAGGCAGGGTCAGAGTGCATGGCTGCTGCTACCGGGGGCCATGAGCCTCGCATTGTTCGCCTGGCTTCTTACGCTTCATCCCACGGCTGCAGGACGTACCTATGCCGCATACGGCGGCGTGTACATTTTCGTCGCATTGTTCTGGCTCTGGCTCGTGGAAGATATCCGGCCGACTGCGTGGGATATGGCAGGCGCGTGCATTGCGCTCGTGGGAATGGGCATCATTATGTTTGCCCCGAGAGAGGCATGACGAAGAGGGGCCTTTTACTGCTTTCGGCCCATTTTCATCTTCAGGCGATAGAACGGGGCGATGGTTGCCGGTGCTGATAAAACGTTTCTTGGAATAAATGGAATAAATAAAGTGAACGGAACCGAACGGTTCTTCTACCAACAGGTAAAACAGAAAAGGATGAAACAGATGTTTTCCAGACCAGGCATCAATTTGTCAGTTGTGGTATCGATGTCTCTCGTCATTGGCTGTTCCGCGACACCGGTGACGCCCGAAGGCAGCTCCGTTGAGCTTCTGACCGAAAAACCGACAGGAAACTGCAAGCCGCTGGGAGATGCGGTCGGTTCCCAGGGCAACTGGTTGACCGGCGATTACACGTCAAACAAAAATCTGCTCATCGGCGCCAGAAACAACTTGCGCAACAAAGCCGCCAAAATGGGTGGAAACTACGTTTGGGTGCAGAATTCGGCCAACACCAACGCATGGGAAAGCCGCGGAACCACGAACACCACTGTTCTTGGCGTGGTATATCGCTGCGAGTAAGGATTACCGGTCCGCGTCCAATATCCGCATATATCGCTCCTGCGATTCGCGGGTGTCGACGTGAATACCGGGTCGCAGTTCAAACGGGAATATGCCCAGCAAGGTCTACTATAACAGCGCCTGCCCGGTATGCAATGCGGGAATCAGGGATCAGCGCAGGCGCATGGAAGCGTGCGGCATCAAGGACGTCGAGTGGATAGACGTGCATACGCATCCTGACGCGGCAGCGGAAGTGGATGCTCCGCTGGAGGCGGTGAGGGAGCGGCTGCATGTGAGGGATTCCGATGGCGGGATCAAGGTGGGTGCGGATGCGTTCATACGGCTCTGGTCGCAAACACCGGGACAGCGATGGCTTGCAGGAATATTGCGGATGCCGATACTGAAGCGGTTGATACGTCGAGCATATGATGCGTTCGCGCGCCGACTATACTGCTGGAACCGCTCCCGTGGGAATTGGTGAGGGATGGCCTTTCCGCAAGGTTTGTCCGATGCCTGTTAACAGGCCCTGGTTGTTACAGGGCTTGGGTGTGGGACTATCCGTTCATCATTCTCCAGCTGATATTCTCCCCCGCTCGCAGCGGGACCAATACATCATCGGCGAATGGAAGCGTTGCGGGCGCCGTCCAGCTCTCTTTTTTTAAGGTAATCCTGTCCTTGTTGCGCGGGAGTCGGTAAAAATCCGGCCCATTAAAGCTCGCAAACGCCTCCAGTTTATCCAGCGCGCCCGCACGCTCGAAAGCTTCCGCATAAAGTTCGATTGCGGCATGTGCGGTGAAAATGCCAGCGCAACCGCAGGCGGTTTCCTTGTCTGGCCGGGAATGAGGCGCGCTGTCGGTGCCCAGGAAAAACCTAGGGTTGCCGCTGGTAGCAGCCTCAACTACAGCGGAGCGGTGGATTTCACGCTTCAGTATGGGAAGGCAATAGTGATGCGGCCTTATCCCTCCTCGAAACAGGGCGTTGCGGTTAAGCAGCATATGATGGACGGTGATCGTGGCGGCAATGTTGCCTGGCGCGTCCTTGACGAAATCCACCGCTTCCCTGGTAGTGATGTGCTCGAGCACTATCCGCAATCGAGGGAAGCGATGCGAAATCGGGTTGAGCACCCGATCTATAAAAACACGTTCCTTGTCGAACACATCCACTTCGGGATCGGTCACCTCGCTATGCACCAGAAGAGGCAGATCCACCTCCTCCATCGTCTCGATGGCGCCATAGCATCTGGCGATGTCGGTTACGCCCGCAGCGGAGTGGGTGGTGGCACCGGCGGGATAATATTTCACGCCATGTACGCCGCCTTTCCTGGCTTTGCGGATTTCCGCCGGTGAAGTGGCGTCGGTAAGATACAGCGTCATGAGCGGCTCGAAGCGCATGCCCGGCGGGAGGGAAGCGAGAATGCGGTCACGGTAATCCAAAGCCATGCGGGTTGTCGCTACCGCCGGCTTGAGATTGGGCATGACGATAGCCCGGGCAAAGCGGCGGGCGCTATGAACCAGCACTGCCCGCATTTGACCGTCATCGCGTAGATGAAGATGCCAATCGTCCGGACGGGTGATCGACAGCGTTTCCACGGGGATGAGGCTAATCGGTTATTCTTCCCGCCAGGGTTTCGCGCGAGTGGGTTGCCTTTTCCGCGATCAGATCGGTAGCGGCGGGAACCTGGCCCCAGGTATTCCACAGCAGAACGCCGCGCACCTGGCCATTCCGCAGATAATAAACAACGCCCTTGCGGAAAGGCTCTTTCCAGTCCTCGACGATATCGAGGCTCGCATCCAGCTCCCCTACCGCTTCGTATCCCAGATCGAACAGGTCGGAATAAAAGAATGGAAGGTGGCGATACTCTTCAGATTGCCCGGCCATGTTGCGACCAGCCGTCTCACCCATGACATTCGCGTTGTCTTCATGTTCCACGCGGGTCCGCTTCGCCAGCAGGACATTGTGGAAATTTGCCACGTCCCCTGCCGCATAGATGTCTGGATTGCTTGTGCGCAATTGCCCATCGACCACGATGCCATTATCCACGGCGAGTCCCGACTCCAAGGCCAGTTCGGTGTTCGGCAGAATACCCAGTCCGGCTATCACGCCATCCGCCGGTATCTCAGTTCCATTCGAAGTCGTCACCGCAGTTTTTGCTCCGGCCGGCTGCACCGACCTGATCGTTTCTCCCGCAATCACCGTGACGCCCTTTTCCCGGTAATACGAATTCAGGAACTCTGACAGGAGTTTGGGATAAACGCGCGCGCCGATACCGTTTTCGGGAAATATCATGGTTACCCGTTTGCCGTTCATTGCGAGCGCGGCGGCGATTTCCGAACCGATGAAGCCGCCTCCGATAACGACGAAATCCGACGCATTCTCGCTCGCCTTATGCAGCTTCCGAAAATCGTCCACCGTCCTGAAATAGACGATATCGTTCCCAAAATCGGGAATACGGCGCACCACGCCACCGGTCGCCAGCAGGAGCTTCTCATAGGTATAGACATTCCCTGCGTCGTCGGTCGCGGTTTTCTTCTGGGGATCCAGCGACACGATTTTCTTGCCCAGATGGATGGCGACATTGAGGCCGTGTTCATTGCGCCAGATCGAATCCAGCGGAGCATCCTTCCACAATGCCTTCGAAAGAGGCGGTCTGTCATACGGCGGATGGAGTTCCTCGCAGATCATCGCGATGGCCCCATCCTGATCAATCTTGCGAATGCCACGGACAGCGGAATCTGCGGCCATGCCGCCGCCGACGATGAGATACTTGTGGTGTTTCATATCTTCCCCCTTTTTTGGATGCGATGCCTATCCTGCAGGCATCTTTAAACATCGTTAATGCCCATGCATGCCTGAACCCGAAAATTGACGAGACGCAAAAAAGCCGCAAATTTTTCTTGCCCAACGGAACAAAAATGCCGAAGAAACTCTAACATTCTTTGATCTTCGGGGTTACGGATGCCGGAGGCAGATGCGTGCGGTGGTGCGCAGTACGCTACGACCTTCACCGTGCGCCTTATGATCATGCCGATTTTACCAGCAACGCGCCCAGCGGGGATTTGTTCAGCGCTTCCCTAGATACAGCCAGTATATAATGGGTTCCTCTATAAATTCAAAGTCTGGGCTGAACCAGCCTCCTGATCAAGACCATGAGCGAAACAAAAACTGATGCGCCGGCAACCGCGGCCGATATCTGCATACAACGGGCCCGGGATATGCTTGCGTTGCAACTCCCCAAAATCAAGGAAAAAAAATACGACTTTGCTCCCGAGTTCAGGCAGATGACCATCCAGCTCTATCTGCTGGGAGTGATGTGGCGCTGTGGCGAAAACCAGGGTCTGTCCGAAGATCCCCGGGAGCATGCTTTTGCGGCGCTTCAATCAATGCTGATCAGCGATGGCATGAAAAAAAAGCAGGCTCAGCAGCGCATCGCTTTTCTCAGGAACATGTCGCGCGTCCAGGAGGGTACGGATCTTCATGATGCCGACGCAGTAGTGGTCGGGTATAAGGCGGAAGCGGGCGACGACAGCCTCACCGGGGTTTTTGACGAATACCGGGACGAGGCGAGAGTCTCGGGCGCGTTCTGGCGCCTTTATGACCGGGGGAAAAAGATCATGTTTATTGGCGGGGGAATGGCTGCCTTTGTTACAATCTGGGCGGTAACGATTTTCCTTCCCAAAACCGAAGGCATTGATGTGCTTGCGGCCGGGCTTGCGGCCGCAGCCCTGGTTGTGGTTCCGACATTCCTGATCGGATTATTGATATACCGGCTTAAGATAAAGAAATCGAAGCCATCGCCGTCCGCCCCATCCTGATCCAGCCGCGAAGAATGAGTGCGACAGTCATCGATGGCAAGGCATTGGCGCAGGAAGTCAGGGCCGAATGGAAGGTTCGTGCAGAACGCCTGGCAAAAGCCGGCGTACAACCGGGACTCGCGGTAATCATCGTCGGAAGCAATCCTGCGTCGAGCATATATGTGCGCAACAAGGCCAAGGCTTCCCGTGAAATCGGGATTTATTCCGAAATTCACGAGTTCGGGGAAAACTCAAGCCAGGAGGAAGTGATACAGCGTATCCGGGAGCTGAACGGCAATCCCGCCATACACGGTATTCTGGTGCAGCTCCCGCTGCCGCCTCGCTTCGAGAGCGCCAAGGTCATCGAGTCCATCGCGGTTGAAAAGGATGCCGATGGGTTCCATCTCTACAATGTCGGCGCGCTGGTCGCCGGCAATACCGTATTTCCCCCGTGCACGCCGTACGGGGTGATGAAAATGCTGGAGAAGTACGCCATTAAGGTGGAAGGTCAGCATGCCGTAGTGGTGGGGCGGAGCAATATCGTAGGCAAGCCGATGGCGCTCATGCTGTTGCAAAAGGGCGCAACCATCACCATCTGCACGTCCAGGACGCGCGAACTGGCGGAACACACGGCGAGGGCGGACATTCTGGTGGTGGCGGTCGGCAAACCCCATATGATCACCGCGAATATGGTAAAGCCGGGGGCAACGGTAATAGACGTGGGGATCAACCGCTTGCCCGACGGGCGGCTTGCCGGCGACGTGGATTTCGAGTCGGTGAAGGAAAGAGCGGGTTACATTACGCCTGTGCCAGGGGGGGTGGGACCGATGACCATCACCATGCTGCTATGCAATACCATCGAGGCTGCTGAACGGCAACACGCCGCGCGGACACAGCCTTAGCCGCGGGTACCCCGGCTACATTCACAACTTGCGAGATCAAACATGGAACCCTTACCCGACGTCGATCCGACTGAAACACAGGAATGGCTTGAGGCGCTGGAGTCCGTGCTCGTCCATGAGGGAACGGAGCGGGCGCACTACCTGCTGGAAAGGCTGGTGGAAAAAGCCCGCCGGTCCGGGGCCTATCTTCCTTATAGCGCAACGACAGCCTATATCAACACCATTCCCCCGGGCAAGGAAGCGCGGTCTCCTGGCAACCACGCGCTGGAGCATCGCATCCGGTCCTATGTCCGATGGAATTCCATGGCGATGGTGCTGCGCGCCAACAAGAATTCCAATGTCGGGGGACATATCGCCAGCTTCGCATCCGCAGCCACACTTTATGACGTCGGCTACAACCATTTCTGGCACGCGCGCTCCCCCGCGCATGGAGGCGACCTCATATTTGCGCAAGGCCACTCCTCGCCCGGTCTTTATGCCTATGCCTTTCTGCTGGGTGAGTTGACGCAGGAGCAGCTCGATAATTTTCGGCGGGAGGTGGGCGGAAAGGGGTTATCGTCCTATCCTCATCCCTGGCTGATGCCCGATTTCTGGCAGTTCCCTACCGTATCGATGGGGCTCGGGCCACTGATGGCTATCTACCAGGCGCGCTTCATGAAATACCTGGGGAGCCGCGGCCTGGTAAAGACCGAGGGGCGGAAAGTCTGGGCTTTCATGGGCGATGGTGAAATGGACGAGCCCGAATCCATGGGTGCAATTTCACTGGCTTCCCGCGAAAACCTGGATAACCTGATTTTTGTTGTCAATTGCAATCTTCAGCGCCTCGACGGCCCCGTCCGCGGGAATGGCAAGATCATCCAAGAACTGGAAGCGGCCTTTCGCGGTGCCGGCTGGAACGTCATCAAGGTGATCTGGGGATCGTATTGGGACCACCTGCTTGCCAAGGATACGAAAGGATTGTTGAAGCAACGCATGATGGAATGCGTCGACGGTGAATACCAGACCTTCAAGTCGCGAGATGGGGCGTATGTTCGGGAACATTTTTTCGGCAAATACCCGGAACTGCTGGAAATGGTGACCAACATGTCCGATGACGACATCTGGCGCCTGAACCGGGGTGGTCATGATCCCCATAAAGTCTATGCGGCATACTCTGCGGCGGTTGCGCATGCCGGGCAGCCCACGGTGATACTTGCCAAAACCATAAAAGGTTATGGCATGGGGGAAGCGGGCGAGGCGCAGAACATCACGCACCAGCAAAAAAAGATGGGAACCACGTCGCTGAAAGCGTTTCGTGATCGCTTCGGACTGCCGATCCCGGATGACACGATAGACGGAATACCGTATCTCCAGTTCGATAAGGACTCTCCCGAATCCATCTATATGCATAAGCGGCGCGAGGCGCTCGGCGGATTCCTTCATCGGCGCCAGCGCCAGGCCGACACGCTGCAGGTACCGGCGCTATCCGCTTTCGATACTTTACTCAAGGCCAGCGGCGAAGGAAGGGAATCTTCCACCACCATGGCATTCGTCCGTATTCTCAATATTCTTGTAAAGGACAAGAATATCGGCAAGCGCGTGGTTCCGATCGTCGCGGACGAGTCGCGCACTTTCGGCATGGAAGGCATGTTCCGCCAGTTGGGCATCTGGTCATTGAGCGGGCAACTCTATACCCCCCAGGACGCTGAGCAGCTGATGTATTACAAGGAGGATAAAAACGGGCAAATCCTGCAGGAGGGCATCAATGAAGCCGGCGCCATGTCCTCCTGGATGGCGGCAGCCACATCCTACAGCACCCATGGCCTCCAGATGATTCCCTTCTACATTTTTTACTCCATGTTTGGCTTCCAGCGGGTCGGCGATCTGGCGTGGGCGGCGGGAGACATGCGGTGCCGCGGATTCCTGCTCGGCGGCACCGCGGGGCGCACCACGCTTAACGGGGAAGGATTGCAGCATGAGGATGGGCACAGCCATCTTGCCGCTTCCACCATTCCCAATTGCCTATCGTATGACCCGACATTTGCCTATGAGCTCGCGGTGATCATTCAGGATGGCCTGCGCCGCATGGTTGAGGCGCAGGAAGATATTTCTTACTACATCACCGTCATGAACGAAAATTATCCGCATCCGGAAATGCCCCCGGATGCGGCAAGCGGCATATTGAAGGGCATGTATTTGTTTCGCGAGGGGAAGGTTGCGGGAGAAGAGCATCGTGGATTGCGTGTGCAGCTGCTTGGCTCCGGCACGATCCTGCGGGAAGTGATCGCGGCGGGGGAGATACTCGAACAGGAATACGGCATCGCCGCCGATATCTGGAGCGTGACCAGCTTTAATGAGCTACGGCGCGAGGCGCTTGGTGTATCCCGATGGAACATGCTCCATCCCGCTGAGCCCGGACGGCTGCCGTACGTGAGCGCATGTCTCAAGGACCGGAAGGGGCCGGTTGTGGCAGCTACGGACTATATGAAGGTTTTCGCGGATCAGATCCGTGAATTTGTGCCGGCACGTTACAAGGTTCTGGGAACGGATGGTTTCGGGCGTTCGGATACGCGTGAACAGCTGCGCCATTTCTTCGAGGTGGACCGCCATTATGTCGTCATCGCGGCGCTGACGGCGCTGGTTGAAGAGGGTGATATGGCGCCGGAAAGGATCACGGAGGCGATAGGCAGGTTCGGCATCGATCCCGACAAGCCGAACCCTGCGACAGTATAGAAGGGAAGTTCGAAATGCGGGATGCCTGTCATCGGGCGGTGGTCTGTTTTGCGGCATGATTGCCTGAATGCCGCGGCAATTTCTTGAATGAAGGAACCAGAGGAATAAGGAAGGAAAGCGTGCCAGAAACCAAACAGGTACTCGTCCCGGATATCGGGGACTTCAAGGATGTCCCGGTAATAGAAGTGCTGGTGAAAACCGGCGATTCCATCAACGCGGAAGATCCTCTGGTTGTGCTCGAATCCGACAAGGCAACCATCGAGGTGCCGTCGCCGTTTGGAGGGACGATTCGGGAAATATCCGTAAAAGCCGGCGATAAGGTTTCCCAAGGCACACGCCTTCTCGCGATGGAAGTTTCAGAGGCAGGGAAGGCGCCGGAAATTCCACAGCCAGGAGTGCCTGATGGACCCGCTCCAGAGGCGGCCTCCGCTGCCCCGGCTGCGCCATCCGCGGCCGAATCTTCCCCATCACCAGGCCAGCCGGCCGCCCGGGCGAAAATGGACTCGATATCGGCTTCCACCGCCCGTCCATCCCTTCCCTCTTCCCTGTGCGGAGGCGGGCCCGCCGAAGCTGGGCGCGCCATAGACGAAGCAGCTTTTGCCAAAGCACATGCCAGCCCGTCGGTGCGCCGATTTGCGCGTGAGCTCGGCGTGAATCTTGGCGCGGTAAAAGGCACCGGCCCCAAGCAACGGATACTGAGGGAAGATCTCCTGGCTTATGTTAGGGCCCAGCTGTCGACATCGCGAAATCGTGCCGGAGCGGAACTGGATCTGCTGCCATGGCCGCGCGTCGATTTCGCCAAATTTGGACCTGTGGAGTCGAAGCCGTTATCACGCATACAGAAATTGTCCGGGGCAAACCTGCATCGCAACTGGGTGATGATCCCGCATGTTACCCAATTCGATGAGGCCGATATCACCGAACTCGAATCCTTGCGCAAGGAATCCAATGAGTCGGTTGAAAAAGGAGGCGTCAAGGTGACGATACTGGCTTTTTTGATGAGGGCCTCCATCGCCGCGCTGAAAAAATTTCCTGAATTCAACGCATCGCTCGACGGCGAAAGCGGGGAAATGAATCTGGTGATGAAGAAGTATTATCACCTGGGTTTTGCCGTGGATACGCCAAACGGGCTGGTAGTGCCGGTCATTCGGGACGTCGATCAAAAAGGGGTGCTCGCCATTGGGCACGAAATGGCGGCGCTTGCGGTGCAGGCACGCGAAGGCAAGCTGAAAGCGGCCGACATGCAAGGCGCCAGCTTTACGATATCCAGCCTGGGAGGCATCGGCGGCACGGCATTCACGCCTATCATCAACGCGCCGGAAGTCGCCATCCTGGGCATATCCCGCGCGAGCATGAAACCAGTCTATCACGATGGCAAATTTGTCCCGCGTCTGATGCTTCCACTGTCCCTGTCCTATGATCATCGCGTTATCGACGGCGCGACTGCGGCGCGTTTCACTTCCATGCTGGGTGAGGTGCTGGCGGACATGCGCCGGGTATTGCTGTGAGTGCGTTCATCACATTGCGAAAACGTAAAATAGCCTATCTCGGGGCAACGGGTTCCCCGCATGCCTTCATGCCTGCCCTTCAAACTTTTCTGGTTGATGAGTAATCCCGCGTTTCGCCTCACAGGGGTTTTTGGAGGTACGTTCGATCCCATCCATTATGGCCATCTGAGGGTAGCTGAAGAAATAGCCGAGATGATCGGCTTGCAGGAAATGCGCTTCATTCCCGCCGGCAGGCCCCGTTTGCGCGAGGCCCCGGTCGCCCCTTGCGGCCATCGGGAAGCCATGGTGCGCATAGCCATCGAGAGCAATCCAACTTTTATTCTCGATGGGCGGGAAACCCTCAGTTCAGGCGTCAGCTATAGTGTCGAAACGTTGCGTGAACTCAAACGGGACCTGGGAGCCGATGCGGTACTCTGCTTTATCGTTGGCGCCGATGCCTTCACAAGGTTTGCGCAGTGGCATGATTGGCTGGAGATTTTCGACTTATGCCACCTGATAATCGTGCGCCGTCCAGGCGTCGAGCTGAACATGAATCGGGACAATTTACCACCCGAACTGTGGGAAGCCTGCGCGCAGCGATGGGTCGCCAGCCCGGATGATCTCAGAAAAGCACGCAGCGGCCTGATTTTTCCTGCGCCGACAATCCTGCTGGATATTTCCGCAACCGCCATTCGCGCGCATCTCGCTGCAGGCAAAAGCGTGCGTTATCTCCTTCCCGATGCCACGCTGGAATATATCGCGGCCCACCATCTGTATCTGGATAAAGTATGACACTTGCCAAGCTGGTAAAAACAGTCATTGCCGCGCTCGAGGAAATAAAGGCGCATGACATCGAGGTTTTCAATGTCGCCAAATTGACCACCCTGTGCGATCGGATGATTATCGCCAGTGGCGACTCTTCCCGCCAGACTCTGGCTATCGCAAACAATGTGGCTGAAAAGGTAAAAGCCGCAGGGGGGACGGTATATGGCGTGGAAGGAGAGCAGACCGGAGAATGGGTCCTGGTCGATCTGGGCGACGTGCTCGTGCATGTCATGCAAACAGCCGTGCGAGCCCACTACAATCTGGAAGAGTTGTGGGCCGATACCGCAAAAATAAGCCGGAAAACCGCTTCCGCCCGGATAAAAACCGGTGTTACCCCTTCCGTTGATTCCGCTTCGCCCATTGGGTCCAGTGAGATTCCCAACGGTTCGAATGGTTCGGATCAAAAAAGGAAGCCCCCCAAACGCCGGGGAATGGATTAGCCGCATGAAATTCATCATTTGTGCGGTGGGCAATAAAATGCCGGACTGGGTGACGGCAGGCTTTCGGGGATATACCAAACGCATGCCGCATGAGGCCGTCATTGAATTGGTGGAAATAAAGCCGGAGAAGAGAACCGGTTTGAAAGTGGAGCAGTTGCTTGATGCCGAGGCGGATCGCATCCTGGCGGCGATACCGTCCAGGCGCCGCCTGGTGGCAATGGACGAGCGCGGCAGGCAATGGTCTACCGCCAAGCTCGCCGCATCCGTGACGAACTGGATGAGGGAAGGTGGAGATACCGTTTTTGTCATCGGGGGAGCGGATGGGCTGGCAGCGGCCATAAAGAATTCGGCTGACGAAGTAGTGGCTTTATCCGCATTGACCATGCCGCATGCCCTGGTGAGGATCCTGCTTGCGGAGCAATTGTACCGGGCGGTATCGCTTATCAAAGGCCATCCGTATCATCGGGGGTAGCGTTGGCGTCCGCCGTAACATCTCCGGGAAACAGCATCTATCTGGCATCCCGTAGTTCTCGCCGCCGGGAATTGCTGATGCAGATCGGAGTGAGCTTCGAAACGCTGCTTTTGCGCGAAGCGCCGCCGCGTGGCGCGGATATCGATGAAACAGCATTTTCCGGCGAAGCGCCGGCCGACTATGTATCGCGAATTGCCCGCATCAAAGCAGAGTTGTCCCAAAAGTGGCTGATCGAGCGCGGCGGCCCGCTTCGGCCGGTATTGGGAGCAGACACCGCAGTCGTTTCAAGGGGACGTATTTTCGGCAAGCCGGTAAGCCCGGCGCATGCCGGCGAGATGCTGGCGGCGCTTTCTGGACAAACCCATCAGGTGCTGACCGCGATAGCGGTGGCTGACGAAAAGGAAACCCGGACGCGAATTTCTACCTCCATGGTGCGGTTTCGCGATATCAGCGAGCGCGAGATCCTGCGCTACCTTGCGCTGGGCGAAGCGCAAGACAAGGCAGGCGGCTATGCGATTCAAGGAGTGGCGGCCGTCTTCATCGCCGAGATCGCCGGCAGCTATAGCGGCATAATGGGCCTGCCCTTATACGAGACGGCACGGTTGCTTCAGGACTGCGGCATAGACATTTTTCCGTAAGCGCGCGTTTCATTCCGGCACATCCATACCAGCACATCCTTATGAATTGCGAAATCCTTGTCAACGTTACCCCGCAGGAAACCCGCGTAGCCGTGGTCGAGCACGGCGCGGTCCAGGAACTGCATATAGAGCGCAACAGCAGTCGCGGGATTGTAGGAAATATATACAATGGCCGCGTCACGCGGGTACTGCCCGGCATGCAATCCGCATTCGTGGATATCGGGCTGGAGCGTGCCGCCTTTCTCCATCTTGCCGATATCTGGAGATCGCGCCAGAGCGAGGATACGGAAAAACCCATTGAGAAACTGTTGCACGAAGGGAAGAGCGTTCTCGTCCAGGTCATCAAGGATACCATCGGCACGAAGGGGGCGCGATTATCCACACAGGTCAGCATTGCCGGGAGAATGCTGGTTTATCTGCCGCAGGTGTCCCATATCGGGATTTCGCAGCGCATCGAGGATGAAGCCGGGCGCAAGCTGTTGCGCGAAAAATTGAAGCATCTCCTGCCGCAGGGTGAAAAAGGCGGCTTCATCGTTCGAACGATGGCTGAGGCGGCGAGTGAGCAGGATCTGCAGTCGGATATCAAATACCTGCACAAGTTGTGGGACCATATCAAGGAAAAATCCGCGGGTGGCGCACCCGGACTGCTATATCAGGACTTGACCCTGAGCTATCGCGTGTTGCGCGACTTCGTCGATGACGACACAGCGCGTGTCCTGGTGGATTCCCGCGAGACTTTCCAGAAAATGAACGGTTTTGCACGGGTGTACATGGCTAATGTAATCGGACGCATACATCACTATGCCGGAGAGCGGCCGCTATTCGATTTATATGGGGTAGAGGACGAGATAGAAAAATCGCTCGCGCGGCGCGTGGAGCTGAAATCCGGAGGCTACCTGATCATCGATCAGACCGAGGCACTGACGACCGTGGACGTGAATACCGGCGGGTTTATAGGTGTACGCAGCTTCGACGATACGATTTTCAAGACCAACCTGGAGGCGGCGCAGGTCATCGCACGCCAACTGCGTCTCCGCAATCTGGGTGGCATCATCATCATCGATTTCATCGATATGGAGAACGAGGAGCATAAAAACGCCGTATTGGTCGAATTCAAGAAGTCCCTCACCCGGGATCGCACCCATATGACGGTAAATGGCTTTACGGCGCTCGGGCTGGTCGAAATGACGCGGAAGCGCACGCGCGAGAGCCTCGCCCATATTCTTTGCGAGACCTGTCCCACCTGCCAGGGCAGGAGCAAGATACGGACCGCCCAGACCATGTGCTATGAAATTCTTCGGGAAATCCTGCGGGAATCGCGTCAATTCGACGCCCGCGAATTTCGTATTCTCGCCTCCCAGCAAGTAATCGATCTATTTCTGGATGAAGAGTCGCAAAGCTTGGCCCAGCTTGGCGATTTTATCGCCAAGCCCATCAGTCTGCAGGTGGAAGCAAGTTATACCCAGGAACAATACGACGTTATCCTGATGTAGGGCTTGCCAGCGCCCTAGGTATGCAGCTTGACTTGCAGCTCCGCGGTCGCTTCCTCGGGCGCTTCGACGTGGGTAAACTCGTCGCTGTCCTCATATGCGAGGTGGGTTGTACCTGTCGCCTTGATGATTGCGCCCGCGGCGAAGCCGGCCAGGAGGGCAAGAGCCACGCTGAAGATGATGCCGATAAATTGAGCGGCGGCAATGCCGGGCACGACCATCATGGCAACGAGCGCTCCCAGCAAGCCCGGCATGCCGTGGAGATTGTGCACTCCGCAGGTATCCACGAGCTTGATGCGCGACTCCAACGCGGGCTGGATGAATACGTAGCCGATGACGCTGACCGCGCCCGCCACCAGCCCGACCATGAAAGCGCCGGTGGGGGAAATGATATTGCACGTCGATCCGATAGCGACTCCCCCGGCCAGTGCAGCATTGGCCATATCCACCATGGACGTCTTTCCCTTATGGAAATATGTGCTCAGGAAATAGGTACTGAGAGTTGCCCCGCACAGTGCAAGCACCGTGTTGACCACCGTCTGCGGCATCTCCTCGAAAGGGACGATGGCGGTAGCAAAGCTGGGCCAGAAGAGCCATAGGACCATCGAGCCCAGCATGGCGAAGCGATCCGACGTGGCGTCCGACTCGATCGGCTGGCTTCGCTGGCTTGCGGTAGTCAACATCAGGGATAATCCAAGGCCAAAGTAGGCGCCGAACGCATGAATGATGATCGATCCGGCTGTATCCTGAAATCCTTGCGTCATGCCCATGCCGTTGTCCAGCACCAGCCATTCGTTCAGCAGGTAGGTGGGAACGAGAAAAAGCGCCAGCAGAGCATACTGGAACACGCGCAGGCGTCCAAGCACAGCCCCCATGGCAATCAGTGCGGAAGCCACCGCGAATTCCGCGAAAAGCAGCGCCTTCACGGTATTGGGAGCGATCTCATGGGCAAATACGCCGTTGGCGCGCAGCAGCATGTAAAGCGGAAGGCCAACCGCCACGACCAGATAGGTCCCGGTCGTAGCCCCAAAGCCGTATCTTTTCACAAACACCATGAGAAAGCCGAAACCTACCAGCAGCATGGCCAGGATATGAATGACATAATTGTATTGCGCCACCTGTCGGGCTTCGTTGAGTTCCGGTCCCTCGCTTCCCCACGCAGCAAGACTTGAAAACAGCAGAAACAGACTAGCTGCACCAGACAGCGTCAAGCAGAGATTCTTTTTCATTTGACTCTCCCCATGTTTCGCGGTTATTCGGATTGCACCACGCGTGAGTGTGAACCTGAAAGGCCATGAATACAATAGGGTTTAAACGCGAATGAAACTCTCGGTGGGTCTCCGCGCCGGTATCGGGTTTTTCAGGGTATCCGATTGTTACTTTGTAAATTTCGCCCTGAAAAAGACCGGAATCTCGTCCAGCGCCAGGGCGATCAAATAGTTTCGGCAGGGTTTGCGTCGGAGCGAAATGCTTTTTCGATATCCGAAGCAATTGTCTGGTAGAGAGGGCGGAGGTTGCCGCGCATGTTACCGATGATTGCGCTTACGCTCATCACCGATGGCAGGCGGGTACCGTGGTGCTCTATGGGTTCGCCGATAAACTGAAGCTGAAAACCCAATTTATTGAAATGTGCGGCCAGCCGATTCTCCGTCAGGACGAATAGCGTCTCTATTCCGGATAATCGTGCCAATTCGGTGGTGCCGAGATAGAGCCCGATGGGAATATAAGGGAAACGCGGCATCTGCTGAGTGCCGAAATCCTCCGTGGATATGGTTATCGCGCTGCTTGATTCGCCTTTACGCCTCCTGTAGCCCGCGACAACCGCCAGGCGGGAAACCTCCGCGATACTCTGCCGGGGTAACCGCGCAGGATCGATAATGGAACGGTCGAGCGTATCGGCACAGGCCTGCTCGAAGGGCAACGGGGAATGCGGATTTTCGGGCGGAGGACGAATCAGGCGCGTGCAGCCAACGAATTCGTTCGTTTTCATGCTGCGTATGAGGAGATGCAGCGAATCGCGGTCGTACTCATCGGTTTCTCGCTTGTCCGATCGCTCGGGTTCGAATTTCAGGTCCTCGCAGTAGACCTGGTATCGCACGCGATAGACCTCATCCTTGAGTGCTTCCGAGTGGGCGGGCACGATTTCGAAATACTGCTTGAAGGCAGTACCAAGATTAAATTCTTCGGGTAGGAACATGGCCTGAGTCTCCCATGAAGTAGTTATGCCGCTATTCGAGTTTCTTGAGATAATCCTTGGTGAAAACCTTGTCCGGAAGGTCCCGCAGTTTCATGTCCGCATAGTCAAGCACGGATTTTTCATCCTTGCGCAATGCGTCTTCCATCACCAGACGCGTGGGCCGTTGCTTGCCGAGCAGCATCCGGAAATTTTCGTAACGGCTGGTTTTGAGCAATCGGCCGGATACGGAGTAAAATTCCGCGCGGTATGGCCAGAAATTTGATTGCTGTACCCAGTATAAGACCTTATGATATGTTACACCCTTGTCGACGCCGATGAGTTCGAGCACGTGGTACTTTTCGCCGTCGATGACGTCGGTGCGTACAAGCGTTGCATTATAGTCGCCGGCGAAATTGGCACGAGCCAGGTCACCGTTCGCCACCTGGCCCGTCAGCCGTTGCGACATCGACAAGCGTATGGGTTGTGTAATCTCTGGCATGAATATCCAGAGATCGCGTCCTTTCATAAGAAGAATCTGTCCGCGTTCCGAAGCTGGTTCCAGCGTCATCACCACGCTATTCTCATTGCCTTTGGATAGAACACGATAGTGGTGGAGGTCTTCCGACTGCCCGGGCGAGGTGGTGGTGATGTTGACATCGACCTGGAAGCTTTCGCGCGGGAAGCGTATCTGGTCTGCCTTCTCCAGGATGCTTTGAGCAGACTCCATATTATCCGCTGCGCCACATACCGCCCCGCTTAAAAGACAGATAACCGCTACGAGTTGTTTCAAACGATTTATTTTCATTCAGTGCCTCTTTTGAGGTAATTCACTCCCGAGTTGTGTCGTGGATCGATTCTATGAGCATAGTCCGTCTTGAGAATGTTTCCAAGTATTACTTGCTTGGCGAGCAGCAGGTTCAGGCGCTGAAACAGGTCACGCTGAGCATCGAGGAGGGTGCCTTCGTGGCGATAGCAGGCCCATCCGGAAGTGGCAAGTCCACTTTGCTCAATCTTATCGGCTGTATCGATACCCCTTCCAGCGGAAAAATATTCATTAATGGGCAGGATGTAAGCGGCCAGACGCCTGACGAGCTTTCGGAACTTCGAGCCCGGACAGTTGGCTTCGTATTTCAGACCTTCAATCTTTTCCCCGTCCTGTCCGCCGAGGAGAATGTAGAGTATCCCCTGCTGCAATTCAAGGAACTGGATACAGCAGAGCGCCGCCGCCGTGTTTCCCGATATCTGGAAGTCGTCGATCTGTCCAGATTTGCCCAGCATCGGCCAAACCAGCTCAGCGGTGGACAGCGTCAGCGGGTCGCCATTGCGCGCGCCTTGGCGACCCAATCAAAGATGGTGCTCGCGGACGAGCCGACTGCCAACCTCGATCATAAAACGGGTGAGGGAATACTCCAGTTGATGAAAAATATTAACGGCAGCTTCAAGACAACCTTTATTTTTTCCACGCATGATAGACGTGTCATGGACATGGCGGAGTACCTGGTACGGATCGAAGACGGCCAGATCGCAGCCCGGTGAAGGCATCAACCCATAAAAAGGCGGCATCGCGGCGAGATCGAGCATGACCGGAATCGGATACCGCTAAGGCTGCGAATCGGATGAACTCCAGGCACAAATTCGAATTTTTGGGATGGGTCGCCGTCATCATGGCATCGCCGTGCTACTTCACGGGGGCCGCTCCGGCTTTATCGTCAAGTGCGGCGCCTCAATCGGCGGCCTCGATAAAAACAGAGGATTCATTGCCCCTATCCTTGTCTTTATCGTTGTCCCGCACGCCCGCGCTGCCGTCGCCTTTACCGGAATCCGGCAACGATGTGCCTGCTCATGTTTACGTAATGCCCCGCAATAGGGCATCCGAAGAAAAAACAGAAGAGGCTCCAGGCAATCCGTTGCCCTTGATGCTTGCTTCCGTGACACGGTGGGCGGCCTTGGACAACGGGGAAAATCCACCTCCGGCCGGACGAGGCGAAAGCGAAAGCGGCGCAGACTCCCGGGAATCGTTGTTCGGCGAGCCCGGACCTGTAAAGGTAAAGAAACCTCCCCAGCCTGCATGGAAGCAGCTGGTTACCGGATGGAAAGGGTTCTCGCAACTTGAAATCGCAGATACCTATGCCAGCCCGGAACACCTCTCGAAAGCGAAGCTGCGGACCGAGCTGAGCCGTACCGGCCAGTTCAACGAATACCTCAGATGGAAAATCAGCGGCCGCTTCGATTACGACGCAGCTTATGATTTATCCGATTTCTACCCTGGCGCCGTTCGGCGGGACCAGCGTCAGCAATTTTTCATTCGCGAAAATTATCTGGATATTTCCGCCGGTAATTTCGATTTCCGGCTGGGGCGCCAGCATGTCATATGGGGCGAAATGGTTGGGCTGTTTTTTGCCGACGTGGTTTCAGCAAAGGATATGCGTGAATTCGTTCTTCCCTCGTTCGATATCATACGGATACCTCAGTGGGCGCTGCGTGCAGAGTATTCCAAGAATGATCTGCACGCGGAAGTATTATGGATACCGGTGCCGACCCTCGATGAGAGCGGCAAGCCCGGGTCAGATTTTTATCCCGGTCCGCTGCGCGGAGTCGCCAATTACCTGCCCGAGGATCGTTCGGGAAGAAATGTCGCCCATTCGAATTATGGCCTGCGTTTGTCGCAGTTAAAAAACGGATGGGATGTTTCGGCTTTCTATTATCACAGTCTCGACGCATCGCCCACATTTTATCGCGTCAGCGCATTCACCGAACCGCCTGTTTTCCAGCCAAGGCATGATCGCATCGATCAGTTCGGCGCAACACTCGCCAAGGATTTTGGCTCCATCGTATTGAAGGGCGAGACGGTCTATACGGATGGACGGCAGTTCAACACCATCCAGCCCACGGCAATAAATGGCCTCGTCAAGCAGAATACGCTCGATTACGTGCTTGGCGTGGATGTCAGCCTTCCAGCGGAAGCGCGCCTGAACCTGCAATTCTTTCAGCGTGTTTACTTCAACCATGATCCGGATATCATTCCCCGCAGATTGGAAAGCGGCGCCAGTATCCTGCTGGCCGGCAAGGTTTGGCAAAAAATGGAAGCACAGGCTTTACTGATCCACAGTTTGAATCGCAGTGACTGGATGCTCCGGCCTCGTCTTTCCTGGAATTTCCAGAGGAATTGGCGTTGGGCACTGGGAGCGGATATTTTCGGCGGACCGCCCTCAGGACTTTTTGGGCGGTTTGATCAAAGTGACCGCGTCTATACGGAGCTGAGATATTCCTTTTGACCAGCAGCATGTCGACATGCGGGGGATTGTCTCCCGAAGCACCGCTGTCTTCTAGAAATTCTGCCTCAGGGCCTCGGCGATGGGTATACGGGAAACATGCCTCGCCGGAAGAATCGCTGCTGCGATGGTGGCGAGAATACCGATGGTGGACGATATCACCAGAACTGAGGGGACCACCAGGATTTGCGCGTTATAGCCGACATTGGCGTTGGGGGGCGGGGGCATCTCGATTCCCACGGCCGAGATGACGGCTGCCAGCACGATACCCAGGGCCAGCCCCAGCGCGCTACCGATCAGGCCCAGCAGTGAGTTTTCCACGATGACTAGGCGAAAGACCAGGCTGCTGCGGTTGCCCAGGGCCATCATCGTGCCGAATTCTCCGATGCGATTAAAAATGCTCATGTTGACACTGTTTGCGACGCTTAAGAGCACCATGATGAGAATGATGAGCTGAAGAACCCCGAACTGGCCTTTGTACAGTTCCACGGTTTTTTCATAGAAATCGTTCAGCTCGACCCAGGTCTTGATCTCCAGCCCCGAACTGCGCAATTCCCCGTTCAAGCTGGTTGCCACCCGATCCGTTTCACTGGTCTGTTGCAGCAGCACGACAATCGCATTTACGCTATCCGTGCCCAGCAATTCCTGTGCCGCGGCAAGAGGGATTCTTATCGCCCTTGCATCGTAGTCCTTGGAAAAGCTCTGGAATACGCCGGTGACTTCAAACTCCATACTGTTCAGGGCGCCTTCGAGCGTGTTCACCAGCAAGGTAACGTGGCTGCCGGGTTTCAGATTCAATGCTTGGGCAACGCCATGCCCGATCAGGATGCCGAAGGTATCGGAATCGCTCAGCTGACGCCCCTGCGTTATGGAAATGGAACTGCCCAGCGCAGCCTCCTGCTTTGCCTCCACCCCTTCTCCCATGATCGGCAGGTCCGTGCGGCCATTGTTGAGCAGCCCGGAGAAGTTAAGCCGGGCCATGACCATCGAAACTTCTTTCTCATTGGCTATGCGCCGCTTGACCGCCTCAGGGGAAGGGATGAGATATTTTTCCGGCGCATGCGATCCCGCGGAAAAAAAACCGGCCTTATGCACCTGCAAATGCCCGGATTGGGAATGAATCAGCGCTTCGGAGAGCTGTACGAAAATATCGTTTATCCAGCCTCCCGCAACCGTAAGGCCGGCCACGCCGCCCATGATCGCGACAAGCGTCATTGCGGTATGCAGTTTTTGCCGGAAAACATTGCGCAAGGCGAGCTTGAACATTTGCGATATTTCTACCGGTTATGGCGTAACGCGTCGACGATCTGCATTCTCGAAGCTTTCCAGGAAGGAAGTATGCTGGCAACCAGGGTCGTGCAGGCTGCCAGTGCTGCTGCTTCGATGGCTATGTTCCAGGTAAGCAGGATTTCACCCGTATAACCGCTATCCATCCCGGGAGGCGGCGGCATGGGTATGCCGATACTGGAGATCAGTGTGGCCAGAGGTGCTCCTACGGCCAGCCCCAGGAGACCGCCGGCGCAACCCAGGAGTATGCCTTCAGTCAGGAATAGGCGGGTAATTCCGGCACGCCTCACGCCAAGCGCCATGGCCGTGCCGATTTCCCCTATTCTTTCCATGACGCTCATCGTCATCGTGTTTGAAATACTCAGGAGAATGATCAGTACGATTATGACCTTGATACCCTGTATCTGCTTCGTAAAAAGAACTTTGGTTTTATTGTAGAAGTCGGCCAGCACATACCACGGCACGACTTCAAGGTTTTCGCCGCCCAATTTGGTTTGCAGTTCTTTCAGCACCGTATCGGTTTGGGCCGTGTCGTTCAGCAGGATTACCCAGGCATGAGAGCCTTTCGTGCGAAGCAATTGCCGTGCAGTCTGGATGGGCAGCCGCAAGGCAGCGTCGTCATATGCCTTGGTTGCCGTGGTAAACAATCCGCGCACGGTAACTTCGATTGCATTGACACCGCCCGTTACGGTATTCGTCAGCAGCACGACCCGGTCGCCAATACTGACGCCGAGATTGCGGGCGAGTCCTTTCCCCATGACGATGCCGTTCGGATCATCGGCGGAAAGATTCCGGCCGGCCGAGAGTTGCGCATTCAGCTCGAACGCTGCCTGTTCTCGGGGATCTACACCGTCGCCGATGAACGACAGTGTCGCATCTCCATGGCTGATGAGCCCGCCAAAGGAAAGACGTGGGGCTACTGCCTTGATTCGATGTTTATCCGGCGGCTCCAGTTCTGGTACGGTATCAGGCAGCAGGAAGGCGTAAGGGTCGGCTTTACCCGCATCGTGATAGCCTGGCCGTACAATCTGGATATGCCCCAGTTGAGTTTTTATGGTGGCTTCGCGCATGGCCCAGAAAATCCATTCTATGAAGCCGCTTACCAGTATAAGTGCGATGACGCTGAAGGAAATTGCAGCCAAGGCTATAGCGCTACGGCGCCTTTGCCGCAAAATGTTGCGAAAGGCCAACGATAAATCGGGCCAGGCTAGCCGCATTTTTGCTGATATGCCGAGAACTGGATCATGTTGTTTTTAGTATAGGATAGCGGTGAATCTGCATGGCAGGGAATGTTTCCAAGTCAAAATCAACGCCGGATGAACTCTCCGAATGTGTGCTGGACAGCAGGAAAAAATGAATTGCGATCGAAAGCGCGTATTACTTTTTGCTGAAGCGGTGACGTTGGCGCATGTAGCCAGGCCGTTGGCGCTGGCGGAAGGCCTGGATGCTGGCCGCTACGACATTGCGATGGCCTGTTCATCCCGCTACCATCATTTTTTCAAAGACAAGTCCTGGCAGCTCACTCCGCTTCAAAGTATCGGCAGCCAGCAGTTCCTTCGCGCGCTTTCGCGCGGTAGTCCCGTCTACGACACGCAAACTCTACGGCAATACGTAAAAGACGACATTGAGATCATCAGGAAAATTAACCCCGATGTAATTGTGGGAGATTTTCGCCTTTCACTCTCCGTAAGCGCGCGGATTGTCGGAATTCCTTACATTACGATAACCAACGCCTATTGGAGCCCATATTATACGGGGAGCGAATTTCCACTTCCAGTTTTGCCGATGACAAAAGCCTTGCCGTTGGGGCTTGCCGAGGCAATTTTCCGGTTTACGCTTCCTTTGGCGCTCATATTGCATTGCGCACCCATGAATCGTGTACGGCAGGAAAATGGACTGGCCTCCCTCGGCTCCGACCTGCAGCGTATATACACTGACGCGGACTACGTGCTTTTTGCCGACATGCCGGAGCTTTTCCCAACTGCCGGCCGTCCCGCCGGGCATCAATATCTGGGTCCGATCCTGTGGTCTCCCCCGGTGCCAAAACCATTGTGGTGGGACCATCTGCCCACCGACAAGCCTATAATTTATTTGACTTTGGGCAGTTCTGGGCAGGCCGGGATTTTACCCGCGATTCTTGATGTACTGAGCAAATTGCCGGTTACGGTCATCGCGGCTACGGTGGAGGACTATGCCCGCCCGATGCCCAGGAACGTCTATTCGGCCAGCTATCTCCCGGGTACCGAAGCTGCGAGGCTTTCACGGCTGGTAATCTGCAATGGGGGCAGCCCGACGAGTTCCCAGGCGCTTGCGGCAGGTGTTCCGGTATTGGGAATAGCGAGCAATGCGGATCAGTTTTTGAACATGGAAGCGCTGGCAAGGGCAGGAGTGGGCAGGGTATTGCGCGCCGACCGCCTGGATGGCAATGCAATTGAAGCCGCGGTGAAAACACTGCTTTTCGGTGCTGAATTCAGCGCCAACGCCTGGGCCGTGGCGGAGAAGATAAAAAATTATAATGCTTTCAAGCAGTTTAGCGATTTTATGGAAGAATTGACGGACGGGCTTCCCAGCAGAGGATTGCCCTCGCCCTAGAAAACTTCCCGGTAATCCCGTAACCGATTTGATGACTTGATGTCGGTAAATTTTACAGATGTGCTGCCGGTCAGCCTGTAAAAATAACGATGTTAAATGATAAATACTTGGTTTTTAAGTAAATAAAAAGGATGGCATGAATCATGCTTGAAGAAAAGTGTCCGGGAAAGAACCATTTTTACTTTATAGACTTTGGGGGGAATAAATGAATTCAAAATTTAGGCATCTTACAATTGGGACGCTTTCCGCAGCGCTGGCCGTGCCGCTGGCAGCCCAGGCGGAACTCTTTACGTTCGATCCGACTGGCGGGGGAGCAGGAATCACCAACCTGGCGCTTATCGATCAGGCTCCCGGCAGTGCCCTGGCACAGGGTGGTGTGACCGCCATCAATAATTTTTTGGCCGGAGCGGGCAGCACCAACTTTACCCTGCACTACCAGGCAAATCTATCCGCGATTCAGTTCGCCGATACCAGCATCGGCTTCTCCAACGGAACCGGGGGTAATTTCTTCACTTTCGTGGCCGGTTTTGGTGAAACCGTGATTGGCGCCAGCCCTTTTCCCGGAACGGCTACCTTTGCATTTGATGCGGCCAACCCGGTCAACTTCTTCAACATGTATGCATCCAATACGATTGGAAATAACCTGACCGGCGCGGGATTCGTTAACGGTGCACCTATCCTGACGGCCCATGTCGTAGCCGTTCCCACAAGCAATTTTCAGGTTACCAGCCCAGTTGGTACATCCTCGAATCTCGACCAGTCGCCCAATGGCGATCAGTGGGGGGGGCAGCAAACGGTTACCGGCGGCGGATCGTCGGATATCACACTGGTGATCGACTCTGTCGACTCTGGCTATTTTCCGTCCCTGACTCCAACCAGCACCATCACCATCTCCTTCTTCAACAACTCGCAGGTCGATCCCTTCAAGCAGGTCGATCCTTCGCAGTGCTTTAACACGGATGGCTCCGTTTGCGGCGGAGGCGGAGGCATCAACGTACTGGGTACGCTGGGTGCGGTGAATGGAGCCAATACCTCAGGACCTGACGTTATCTTCCAGGCCGATGGCAACCAGTCTTTCGCCGTACCGGAGCCTGCATCACTGGCTTTGATTGGCCTGGGACTTTCCTTCATGGGCTTCTTCGGCAGGTCCCGCAGACGCGCCGGATAGGCTGTTCCGGTAACATATAAAAAAACTAGCCTCAACATTAAAAGCCGCGATTCGATCGCGGCTTTTTTATTGCACTGTCCCGGAAGAGACCTCCTCTCCCGGATTCCCTGCGCGAAGCCGCTTGGCGGGAACTCCGCCCCAGACCTCATTCGCCCCTATCCGGCTATTTTTTGAAACGATTGCCCCTGTCGCGACTATGGCGTTATCTCCAATCGTTACCCCTGACAGTACTACGGCGTGCGCGCCGATCGTGACGTTGCTTCCGATCCGTATCCTGTAGTGGGCAAGGCGCTCGCCTTCAATCACATGCGGCACCAGGAGGGCATACTGCCCGACGATGGTGTTGGCGCCAATATCCACCAAGGGAGGATCGAGAATAATACCGGAGCTGTAAGTATTTTCTCCCAGGCTTGCCCCTAGGGCAAGATAGACGAGGCGCATGATCGGTACGGGAACAAATCCGCTGCGCATCAGGGGATAGAACAATATCAGGTAGAAGAGCAGATATACGTGATAGCCGATTTCATCTTTTGAGCTTGGCGCAATTTCCCCCTCACGAAGGGGCATGACCCGCAGGAATCCGCGATACACGAGGAGCGCATAGGCGTAAACCAGAAATATTCCCGCTGCGACTGAGAGTATCCCGCGAAAATCGCCCGGAGGCAGTCGATGGAACAGCCATGCAGCCGTTAACCAGGTCAATCCCAGTATCAGCAGTAAAAGCGTCAAAAAAAGCGATATTTCGCCAGCGCCAATTTTACGCATGAGCTATCCGTTCCTTTAGTTCGCATCGATACCTGGTCAATTCTTGAGGCCCATCGCTCTGGAAAAGATCGGAGATAAGCCAAAGCTGCAGGATCTTCAATCCCCATGTTTTCAATAGCTTTTTAGCTATTTTCCGGTTCCCGGGAATTATTCCATGAGGAGTTCAGCCGGCCGAGCGGCAAGCGCAGAGAGCGGGACCATGAAGCCGGTCCCGCTCCTATCCGTCCCATGAATACTGCCTGCGTTGTTTCTTCCTTTCCGATCAGCCGCTCGGTCTGGCCTGAGAGAGTCCGCGCGAATTGGTCAAGCTTTTTTACCTTAGTAAATTCCAGTCCGCTGCGAACATAGCGGGAGAAAATCAGGGGAGTTATTTCGGGTTGCAGCTGCAGCCCTAAGCGGGTTGCCGTCAGCCAGAATCGCTGCACGGCGCGGCCGGCATCGATGTAATCGTCGATGCTTTCCGCAGGACGCTCGCCCAATATGACAAAATGCGCGCCGCAGGCGAGGCCGGGTATGAAATCCATCTGAATTCGAGGTGCTAGAGTGCCTGCGAGAAACCTGTTGAAAAATCTCACGCGTTCCCAGCTACCCAATACCCAGTGCATCAACCTTGCGGTAACGGGGTCGATTCCCAACGATTGGTCGGGGACCTTGTCCTCACTGAAACGTGAGTTCCACTGTATGATCCTGCGGTGCACCTCATAAGCTTCCGGCATGGTAAGCCGCAATTTTGCGTTGTTGAACATCAGCCGTGCTGCCTTCATCCGGGCATCGAAGCCCTCCAGCCACAGAATGCGGTATGAACTATCCGACGAACTATCCAATGCTTTCTCAAGGCGGTCTTTTTCCCGCGGGGATAGTGGCCGGCTGCTCATCGATCGGCGCTGGACGCTGCGGTACGTTATATACGGGATCAGTTTGCTGGGGCGCAGGTCGGGATCCGGTTGAAAATGAACATCAATGATCGGCCTGCTTTCCGGGGCCTCCATGCGGCGTAACGCGTTCATGCGCAATCCATGCGCGGTTGCCGCTATATCCATGGTTTCCAGCAATGCACCAATCGCGATTTGGCTGGCATGCCCATCCAGGTCATATACGCAGTCATCCCGCGTATCGAAACCATGCACCACGACATGATGTTCGTCGACGACTTCAAAACGCCATGGCTGAGTGTTATCTCCGCTCGGGGCCCACCGCGCAAGATCCAGGATTTGATCAATAACCGGCTTGCTGGTGATTCGATCGGGAAGAGGATCGGATAATACCTCGTTGCCTGTACCAGGTTGCTGGCTGGATTTGTTATCCGCCGCGCTTTTCGTATCAAGCCTGCGCCTGGCGATGGCGAGGATCATGCGCTGCAGCGGATTGCTGTTTCCTCCCGGACGCCAGCTGTGCTTTAATTTATTGCGATAGGCATCGAAGTGGATGACATGGGGAGCTGCGAATACCCGACCACGGTTGAGTAATATCTTGAGGGCCTCGGTAGCCACAATACCGGCGCAAAGCTGGCATCCCATCATGGTGGATGGGCCACGATGTTCTCTGAAGTTGATGGTGGCCGGGTCAACCAGGTATTTCGCATGCAGGCCATTGGGCGCAAGGCCAACCAGAAAACGGAGCGCCTTTTCTTCCTCCGGTAGATCACCCCATTGAAAATACTCTTCGAAGGTCATTTTTCCCGGCATGAAATTCAGCAGTGCCGCTCCCATCCCCAGTGGCGCGGCGGTAATCGCCGGAATACCGAGTTCTGCGCAAGCGGAAAAAGTCGCCTGGCGATCCGAAAAAACAAAAAAATCCAGACCATCGACATACACATCGATATCGGCAAGAAATTCTCGAAGATTGTCCTTGTTGATCCCTTCCGGAAAAATTTCGATATCGATATCCGGATTGATATCTTTGGCCATGGCTACAAGCACGTCGGTCTTGGGCTTTCCCAGGCTGGAAATGTTCGCGCCAACCTGCCGATTGAAGTTGGCAAGGCTGAATTCGTCGAAATCCGCTACGCGAAAAAACCCCACACCTAGCCGCGCCAGGGTCAAAAAATGTGCGCCGCCTACACCGCCCAGACCTGCAATCGCAATTCTTTTATGCCGAAGAATATTCTGTTCCTGGACGGTTACCCAGCCAATATTCCGGGAAAAGGCCTCGTGATAAGAAAAAGCGTTAAGCATTTAACCTTGGAATGATCTTGTTTCTACGCATCACAAAGAAAAGCGAGCTGCCTCGGAAACGAAAGACTGCTTGATGCTGTTTTTCCTGAAACTGTTAATTGGACAAGCGGAAGAGCTGACTTGCAACAGGGGGAATAACGAAGGCGCCAGAGTTCAGGCGCCGATATATGGTGAGCTTGTTGGGACGGGATGTCAACGGAATGTTGCGAAAGCAGCCGCAGCCGAGGTGGAGGCTGCGGCTATAAGAGGGATTGCGTCCTGAGCTTCCTTAAAAGACCAAGCTGGATCAATGGCGGAACCTATGACAACGCAATATAGCCCTGCCTAGTGGGTCGAGTTTTCCGGCGATCTTTCCTTCTGGGAAAAACAGTACCGATAAAGCGACCGATCGTGCGAATCGCGCGAGCCGGCAAGGAAAGAGATTTTTTCGCCGACATAATCCAGTTTCAAATGCAAAAGAACGGCGGGAGCGCCTACCCGGGCGCAGGTACGCATTTCGCTGATCTGCCGAAAGCCGAACATCCGTTTATGGGATCCGGCATGCCGCGGATGAACCTCGCCAAAAAGATCCGTCGCGCCATAGACGTTATGAGCGTAGATATACGCAAGGTGAAATAATGCCGCAAGAATTTCTTTTGAACTGTACTGTGGATCCAGCGCAAATTTCGATAGCTCGCAGACCTTGGCGCCCCGCCTGCGAAAGGAATTGATTTCATCACCGTAAAGCTGATCGGCAAGCAGCCCATCTTCCGAATCCAGGCCCAACGTCACGGTGCCGATCAGGGTGTTTCCGTTCGATGCCACCAAGGTCAATCTGTTGGGGTTATGCGACGCTGCGCCATTGCTTTCGAGCTGATAGCCGCGCCATGAATACATCCGCTGCACCAGGTCCCGGGCGCTGCTGCGAAGCCCGGGAGAATCCGCCAATTGAATGCTGTAGCCGTCGCGCCTCAGCACACGGGGAGACTGGGTGGTTTTCCTATGGAAATCATGGCGTGAACCGGAATTGGGCAAGGAATACTGGCCCGCCGCTTCGCCGGCCGAGGGAGAGTAAATCTTCTCGGAACGAAGAGGCTCGTTATGGCGTAATTGCATGGAATGGGGTCCAGGTAGTTTTGATTGGGGTAAGAGTTGCTGCTTCTCTTTGAAGAAAAGGGCGAAATACCTTACTCGAACTCCACGAGCCACCCGTTAACTCCAGATGCGCCAAAGTTATCAACAACAGGACGCGTCAGCTTGAACTTGCCAGCTTCGACAAGCATGATTCATGCCTATTTTTTCTTATTGATTATCAGTTAATTACTCCGGCGGTGTTTTTAATGTGTCGCCAAACTCTGCAATTCGTGCTGTGCATGAGAGCAAGCTGCTGTTTATTAATTGATTCTCTTGTCGCCATTCAGCGACAAGAGAAATTGGTGCGGCCTAGGGAATGAGGGGCCTGCGTTTGGATCGGCCGGAGCAGGACGTGATCTGTTTACAGAAGTGGGTTTTGGAGAAGTGAATCTTACCGATGAGCGCGAATCCAGTCGCGCCATTGTTCGAACAACCCCCTGTCAAGGGCGGCAATGGCAGAGCGTTGCCAGAGTGGCTCCGCCCAGAAATCATCCTCATCGAAGCCACACATATGTCCTCCTGCTTCTTTCAGGATGAGGCAGCCAGCGGCGTAATCCCACAGCTTTTGCCCTCCGTGAAGGTAGAGGTCAAAACGGCCGGCAGCGGTATAGCACCATTCCAGCGCGCAAGACCCATAATTTCGTTGAGACGAAAAGGGTCGCTGCAAGCAGATGCTCTGTGCGAGTTTGGGTCCCAGTCGCTTCAAGTCGATGTTGGCGATGGCGCTGCGAAAAGGCGGCACATGTTCCTTGAGCGGCAATTTTTCCCCGTTCAGGTATGCGCCACCGCCTTGCTCGGCATAAAACATTTCATCCGCTACCGGATTGTAAACTACGCCAAGCACGCTTTTTCCTTTCCGCATCAACGCTACCGATACGGCAAAATAAGGCAACCCATTTACGAAATTCGATGTGCCGTCTATGGGATCCATGCACCACAGCCCGGTTTCGCCTGCCAACCATTGACTGATTTGTTCCTGTTCCGGCATTTCTTCTCCTACTACGGCACCGGCCTGGATCTTTTGCAACTCGCGCGATAGCGTTTCCTGGGCGGCAAGGTCGGCTTCGGTAAACAGGCTTCCGTCCGCTTTACGCTGGCGGGCAACCTTCAGATAGCGCGGTATGATTTCCTGTTGCGCTACTGCCTTGACCGTCGAAATGACGTCATGGAGCACGTGTTATTCCACCCGCCATTTGATCGAACAACCGATACTGGGAATCTGGTTTTCCGGCCCCCTTCCGGACTCAGCGATCTGCACCATGGCTTCAAAAAGATCGCGGCGGGCATCCGGCGGCGCGGCTTCCTTGCGGGATGCATCCAGCCGTCCCCTGTATTGCAGCTCCAGCTTGTCATTAAATCCAAAAAAATCGGGAGTGCATACAGCACCATAGGCTTTTGCAATCTGCTGGTCCTCATCCCAGACATAGGGGAAGGGAAAATCGTATTCCCTTGCGATTTTCACCATGTTTTCGAACGAGTCCTCGGGATAATCGGCGGGATCATTCGACATGCTGGCGACGGCACGAATGCCGTGCGTGCGCAGTTCCTTCACATCGCGGATGATGCGATCCCGTACCGCCTTTACATAAGGGCAGTGATTGCAGATGAACATGACCAGCAATCCTTTTTCCCCTCTCGCGGAAGCGAGGTTGTAGCGCTTGCCATCTACTCCCGGCAAATCGAAATCCACAGCTTTCCAGCCAAAGTCACAAACCGGCGTTTCCAGGCTCGCCATACTCTTTCCCCATGATCGTTAGTTTAGATGTGATGCCGTACGCCAGAAGATATCGGGCGAAACAAGCAGCAAAAATGCAAGACCGATATAATCGAAGCAGCAGATTATCATGTTATCAAGCTCCCATCCTTTTATCTCAAGGCGGGAAAAGCCCAAAATATACTAACATGGGGGAGATAACTATTTCTTACCCTCCGATTCATCTGCGAAAATGGAAACATACCCCCGATTTTATCGTCCCGGAGCCATTGTTGCAGGACAAGCCCTTGCGCTGCCTAAGACCGTCGCGCACCATGTATTCCATGTTCTAAGGCTTAGGCAAGGGGATAAATTGACGTTGTTCAATGGCGAGGGAGGAGAGTATCCGGCAGAAATTCTGGATGCTGGGCCGAAGAGCGTTATCGTGATTCCGGAAGCGCATCTGGATGTCGAGCGTGAATCGCAGCTTGCCGTAACGCTCGTTCAGGCGCTGTGCAGCAGCGAAAAAATGGGGTGGATCCTGCAAAAGAGCGTGGAGCTGGGGGTTTCCCGTTTTCAACCTGTCACGACCCGCTTCGGCATAGTCCGGCTTTCGAATGACAGAGCCGAGAAAAGAACGAGGCACTGGCAGGATATCGTCATTTCTGCTTGCGAGCAGTGCGGTAGAAACTATATTCCGCCTGTATTACCATTGATGCCATTGTCAAACTGGCTGGAAGAAGTGTCGGAAGGATGCAAGGACCCGAATAACCTGGATTCGCAAAAAAGTTTTATGCTTTCACCCTATGCCGCGAGGGGTTTGCGTGATTTTCCCGAACTGTCGAGCCTGGGCCGGATAAATCTTCTCGTAGGGCCTGAAGGCGGTTTCGACGCCGACGAGGAGGCTGCGGCCGTCATGGCAGGATATATTCCGTTGCGTCTGGGCCAGCGGCTGCTTCGCACCGAGAGCGCAGGGTTGGCAGCATTGGCTGCCATGCAGACGACATGGGGAGATTACTGATTTGATGGGACAGAGGCCTGCACAATGGGTGAAGACCAGGTTGTGGATTTGTCGACAAAAAATGGAGTTTGCATAGAGTGTCATATACCGGTATGGAACTCAACGGTGATTTCGTAAACTGGTTCCGCTCGGTTGCTCCTTATATCAATGCTTTTCGCAACAAGGTTTTCGTTGTGGCATTCGGTGGCGAGGTGGTGGCTGATGGAAAATTTATCGAGCTGGTTCATGATTTTAACATCCTGGCCAGCCTGGGGGTCCGTCTCGTGCTCGTGCATGGGGCGCGGCCGCAGATCGAGGCTCGCCTCGCCGAACACAACTTGCAAACGACATATGTAAGGGGCATGCGTGTAACCGATACCGCTACCCTGCAATGTGCCAAGGAATCCATCGGGCGCGTCCGCGTGGAGATCGAGGCATTGCTTTCAATGGGACTGCCGAATTCGCCCATGGCCAATGCCGCCATCAGGGTGGCCAGCGGGAATTTCGTCGTTGCGCGCCCTGTGGGCGTAATTGAAGGTATCGACTTGATGCACACGGGCGAAGTACGGAAGATCGACGCGGCGGGAATTCGTTCACGCCTGGAGCAGGGCGAGCTGGTGCTGCTTTCACCGCTAGGCTATTCTCCTACCGGCGAAATATTCAATCTCACCCTGGAAAACGTCGCCGCTGAAGCGGCGATCGTGCTGAAGGCAGAAAAACTGATTTTCCTGATGGATAGCTGGGGCATACAGCAGGCGGATAGCAGCGATTCCGAACCTGTGCTGCTGCGCGAACTGACAGTGGAAGAGGGCAAGGTTTTGCTTGCGAAACCATCCGATGATGATGGCACGCTCTCGGACGATGCCCAGTTATATCTCCCGTTTGCAATTCATGCATGTCGAAGAGGAGTATCACGGGTTCATCTCGTCAGCCGGCATGTGGATGGCGCTGTGTTACAGGAACTGTTCACCCATAGCGGCATTGGAAGCATGATATCGGAAGGGCCGTTGCAGAACCTGCGAGAGGCGCGGATAGAGGATGTGGGTGCTATTTTGCAATTGATAGGACCGCTGGAAACCGACGGAACCCTGGTGAGGCGCAACCGTGAACTGCTGGAAATGGAGATAGAGAGATTTGTCGTTGTTGAGCACGATCGCATGATAATAGGCTGTGCGGCTCTTTATCCATTTCCCGATGACAGCGCAGCCGAGCTTGCCTGCCTTACCGTGCATCCAGAATACCGAAGCACGGGTTGCGGCGACGCGCTGCTCAAGAATATCGAGAACAGGGCAAGATCCCAGGGCAGTAAAAGACTGTTCGTTCTGACTACCCGGACTGCCCACTGGTTTGTCGAACGGGGGTTTTACGAAACAGGGGTGGAGGAATTACCGAAGGTCAAGCGGGGATTATACAATTACCAGCGGCGTTCCAAGGTATTTGTAAAACGCCTGTAACTTCAACGTGGTTTTTATGTGTCGACTAACGAACCACGGTAACGGTCGGTCCCGCTGTTCCAGGCTTTGGTGCACGAGCATGGGAATGCGGCTTCATTTGTCTGTCAGGGGATGAGTCGATGGGAAGAATGGTCAAGTGTGTCAAGCTGGGTCGTGAAGCGGAAGGACTGGATTTTCCGCCCTATCCCGGCGAGCTGGGAAGACGTATTTTTGACAACGTATCGAAAGACGCCTGGGCTGGATGGATCAGGCATCAAACCATGCTGGTCAATGAAAATCGCTTGAATCTGGCCGACATCAAGGCCCGCAAATATCTGGCCGGACAACTCGAAGCCTATTTCTTCGGGAGTGGAGCGGAGCAGCCCGCCGGTTACGTGCCTCCGGTGAAATAGGCCGCTGCTGGCATGAATGGGCCGCTTTCCCAGTTTGCCAACACCTTGGATACCATGATCAAACCCGAACCTGATACCGTGACAGACTTGCAGCCGGGGAACCCGTTTCTTAACCGGGAACTTGGGCAAATTGCGTTCAATCGGCGCGTACTTGCTCAGGCCGAAGATCGAACCATTCCCCTGTTGGAGCGATTGAAGTTTCTTTGCATAGTCAGCAGCAATCTCGATGAATTTTTCGAGGTTCGAGTGGCTGGACTGAAAGAGCAGATCAAGGTCGATACGCCCGGCCTTGGCCCGGACGGGATATTGCCGCGCCAGGTATTCAAGCAGGTTTCCGAGGAGACGCATGCTTTGGTCGCACGACAGTATCAGTTGCTGAATGGGGAAATACTGCCCGGACTTGCACAGCAGGGAATTCGCTTCCTGCGCCGGGCCACCTGGAATGACGTTCAACGTGAATGGATCAGGGAATACTATTTTCGTGAACTGATGCCGGTGCTGACGCCGATAGGGCTCGATATATCGCATCCTTTCCCTCGTGTGCTCAACAAGAGCTTGAATTTTGCGGTGGAGCTGGAAGGCAAGGATGCGTTTGGCCGAAGTTCGGGAACGGCAATCGTACAGGCACCGCGAGTGGTGCCCCGGGTAATCCTGTTGCCGGAAGAAATTGGAGGCGGCGCATACAGCTTCGTGTTTCTATCCTCCATTCTCCACGCTCACGTGGGTGAGTTGTTTTCCGGGATGAATGTGCTGGGGTGCTATCAGTTTCGTGCCACCCGCAACAGTGAGTTGTTTGTGGATGAGGAAGAAGTCAAAAATTTGCGCATTGCCTTGCAGGGGGAGTTGCCTCAACGGCATTTAGGCAATGCGGTGCGGCTGGAAGTGGCGGACAATTGCCCGCGGCACATGGCGGATTTTCTGCTGGAACAACTGGGCCTGTCGCGTGACGATTTTTATCAGGTGGAAGGGCCGGTGAATCTGGTGCGGCTCATGCAGGTTCCCGATCGTATCGAACGGCCGGATCTGAAGTATCCGTCCTTCATGCCTGGATTGCCGCAAACGCTGCAAAAGAAAAAAGCGACGGATATCTTCCAGTTGATACAAAAGAACGACATCCTGCTGCATCATCCCTATGAGTCCTTTCAGCCGGTGATTCACTTTCTCCAGCAGGCCGCTACCGATCCCGACGTCGTCGCGATCAAGCAGACGGTCTATCGCACCGGAACGGACTCCCAGGTTATGGCGGCCCTTATCGCGGCTGCCAGCAGCGGCAAGGAAGTCACCGTGGTGGTGGAATTGCTGGCGCGGTTCGACGAGGAAGCCAACATCAACTGGGCCGGCCGCCTGGAAGAGGTCGGGGCGCATGTGGTCTACGGTGTGGTGGGCCATAAGACACATGCAAAAATGGCTATGGTGGTACGCCGGGAGGAAGCGAAGCTGCGCCGCTATGTCCATTTAGGGACGGGTAACTACCACGCAAATACCGCCCGGCTGTACACGGATTTTGGTTTGTTTACCTGCAATGAAGAAGTGTGCGCGGATGTGAATGAGGTATTCATGCAGCTGACCGGCCTGGGCAAGGCCGGGAAATTGAAGCATCTATGGCAGTCCCCTTTCAGCTTCCATGCTCAGATGCTGGCCGCTATCGATCGTGAGGTTCAAAACGCCAAAGCGGGAAAACCGGCGCGCGTCATCGCCAAGATGAACGCGCTCCTTGAGCCGGAAATTATCAAGGCGCTATACGTGGCTTCGGGGGCTGGAGTAAAAATCGATCTGATCGTCCGTGGGGTATGCGCCTTGCGTCCGGGAATTGCTGGGTTGTCGGAGAACATCGGGGTGCGATCGATAGTGGGACGTTTCCTCGAGCATAGCCGGATTTTCTATTTTCATAACGGCGGGGAGCACTCGATATATCTCTCCAGCGCGGACTGGATGGACCGAAACTTTTTCCGCCGCATCGAGATTTGTTTCCCCGTCCTGGAAGCAAAGCTGAAAAAACGCGTGCTTACCGAGGGTCTGAATGTCTATCTCAAGGACAACCAGCAAGCATGGGAAATGGACGGCGAGGGTAATTATCACATGAGGTCCGCAAGGGGAAATAGGAAACTCTGCGCGCAAGAGGCGCTGCTGACGGAATTGGCTGCCGCCAAGCAAAGTTGAATCATGGAGGCAACGTAAGAACATACTGTGTTTACCGAGACAGAACTGAAACTGCAATTATCGCCAGACAGTGTTCCCTGCCTGCTGCGCCAGCCTTTGCTAAAGTCCTTCAGTGCTTCCCATTCCGTAACCCGCAGGTTCTACAGCATTTACTATGACACGCCAGACATGGATCTCAGGCATAGCGGGTTGGCGCTCCGGCTGCGCCGTGTCGGCAGGCGCTGGTTTCAAACCATAAAGGGAGGCGGCGCCGCAGCAGCGGGCCTGCACCAGAGGAGCGAGTTGGAAGCGCAAGTGCTAAAAGCACAACCCGATTTCACGAAAATCACCGACCCATCCTTAGCCCGGCTGTTCGCCCCGAGTGTGCTGCGCGAGCAGCTGCGGCCCCTGTTTGTTACGGATTTCAACCGTGCTGCTCGCTTGCTCAGGTTCCCCGATGGCAGTGAGGTAGAGTTTTGCCTCGACCGCGGGAAAATCATAGCTGGTGGCAGCGATACGCCGGTGTGCGAGCTCGAACTGGAGCTGCGATCCGGCAGCATTTCGGCTTTGTTTCAGTTTGCGCTGGACCTGCTGCATAGCATGCCTTTCAGGCTTGAGAACGTAAGCAAGGCCGAGCGAGGCTATGCCCTTGCGACAGGCAGTTGGTCTCCGCCGGCGAAGGCTGTGCCGGTTCAACTTCGTGCTGGAATGGGTACGGGTGAAGCATTCTCGGCCATAGTGTGGAATTGCCTGGGTCAGTTACATGGCAATGAAGCAGGCATGCTGCAAGGGCATGATATTGAATATTTGCATCAGATGCGGGTGGGATTGCGACGGCTGCGTTCCTCCATGAACATATTTTCGCGGGTTTATCCCGACATTTCATCCGGGCCGTTTGTCCACGAATTGAAATGGCTGTCAGGCACGTTAAGTTCCGCGCGTGACTGGGATGTATTCGTCGCAGAAGTGCTGACTCCGGTCAACGCCAATTTCCCCGGTCATCCAGGTCTGGAGGAACTGCAAGACAGATGCGAAAGGCGACGCCGGTATTTTAACCAGGAGGCGCGCCATGCCATGGAATCGCAACGCTATACGAAGCTGATGCTGAGCCTAAGCAGGTACGCATGCACCGAAGGCTGGAGTGAGCCATTTCCATCAGGACCGGGCCATTCAGTGAACTTGAAACCAGAAGCACCGGTCAAGGAATTTGCCGCGGCGCTGCTGGAACGCCGCCGGCGGCAATTAACAAAATATGGCAAGAAACTTGCCGGCATCGACGAGGCTGGACTCCATGTGCTACGGATTGTAATCAAGAAGCATCGATATGCGGCCGAGTTCTTTGCCTGTATCTATCCTCATAAGAAGACGAGGCGATACATTCAGTCATTATCGGTGCTCCAGGACATTCTAGGCGCGATGAACGATGCGGTTAACGCGAAACGGCTGCTGGGCGAGGTGTCTCTGGAAAACGATGGAAAAGATCTGCGCGAAGCAATCGGCATTATGCTGGGCTGGGGTGCAAGACCCATGCTTTACGATAAAGAACGCTTCACGGGCGTCTGGAACGGTTTCATGGAAGCCGAGCCATTCTGGTAGGAGGTTCCCCGGAAATCTATCGAACTTGCAGCACCCTGATTCCCTGTTCATATATGAAAAAAAGGCGGCCAGGGTGGCCGCCTTTTTTTTCTTACGCTGCAATCAGCGTAGATACGAGCTAAGGTACGTTCCCGTTACTTGATTACCGCTTTCAGCTCGCCCTTGGCATATTTGTTCGCCATGGTTTCCAGCATGACGGGCTTGATCTTGCCCGCCTGGCCGGCGCATCCGAACGCCTCGAAGCGTGCCTTGCAAATATCCTTGGCTGCGGCAGTAGCATCCTTCAGAAACTTGCGAGGATCGAATTCGCTCTTGTTTTTTGCCAGATGGCGCCGAATCGCACCCGTCATGGCAAGACG
>DASZUL010000009.1:0-32820 GCA_035547595.1 Nitrosospira sp. | reverse complement strand
GGCGCCTTCCCCTGCGGTCTGAGTTTTTGTACCGCGAGAAACTCGACAATACGCTGCTTGACGCGCTCAAGCCCGAAGTGATCGGCGTCGAGGATCGCCCGTGCCGCCTTCAGGTCTATCGGCACGTCTTCCGGCAGCCGCCAGGGCAGCTCCGCCATCCACTCCAGGTAAGTGTGGAGCATCGAATATTCGCTCGAAGCAGGCGGCATGCGCTGCAGCCGCTGTAATTCCTTGCGCGCCTGGGCTTCGATTTCGTCAGGCATGCTGGCCTTGCCGATCGCTTCGCTCAACTGCTCGATTTCCTGATCATTGCTATCGGACTCGCCCAGTTCCTTCTGTATCGTCTTGAGTTGCTCACGCAGCAAAAACTTGCGTTCGCGGTCTTCCAGATTCTCCTTGGTGCGCGCCCCGATCTCCTGCGACAACCGGAGCACTTCGATGCGGCGCGAAAGGATCTCCAGCACTTTTCTCAACCGCTCTTCCGCATCGACGGTTTCAAGCAGCACCTGCTTCTCGCTCACTTCCGTGTCCAGCAGACTGGCCACGATGTCCGCCAGTTGCGAGGGCGCCCTGGTTGCCTGCAACGCATGCGCAAGCTCTGCTGGTACACCCGGCAGCAATGACAAGATCTCCACTGTACGCTCGCGCAATTGCATTCCGAGCGCCTCGGCTTGGGTGGATATTTCGGCCGGGTCGCCGATACGCCGGATGCGAGCCGCAAGGAACGGATAACCCCCAACCGGCTCTTCGATACTAAACCTTTCCACGCCCTGGCAAACTGCGTGGCGCAGGCCATCCGCGGAACTGAGGTGCCGGACTATGTTGACCACAGTACCCATGCCGAACAATGCGTCGTGATCCGGATCGTCGACAGCAGGGTCCTTTTGCAGGACAATGCCGATCTGGGCGCTCGAATCCAGTGCGTACTCCACCGCTGCAATGGATTTCGCACGGCCCACCGTGATGGGCATCAGCACATGCGGAAACAGCACCACATTGCGCATGGGAACGAGGGCGATCACATCTGGGGGCAATTCGGGCTTGGCTACGACGAGTTGGCTAGATTGTTCCATGCCATTCCTCTAGATAAATTCCGGTGCCGAACCCGTTTGACCGATCAGCCGGAAGCTTCTGGTTGCTCAACCTGGTTGCATGGCGTTGCGCATTGCGCCAGTACCGCTACTTGCGAATGGGGCGCGAGACGGGCCGTGTAGAAAGGTGCTTCCTTCTCAGTCTAGCACGAGCAGTCCGAAGTTCAATCGACTTCATGCCGCCGCAATCCGTTCCCGCTTCCGTCCAGGCCGATTCACCCTGCCTTCGACCGGGAAATACACCGGCATTGTGCGCGGCGTATGGATTGACTACAATGAATTCACGTAACCATTCCCGATGCCACTTTCGCGGCAAGTTTCTTGCAGAGAGTCAAGTGAGCAGATACCTGGTACAACTCGACTTCATTTCCTTCATCAAGTTCAGTTCGCTGTCGTTCTGTTGTGCCAACACATTATTTTCCCCCTTGAACGCCTTCTATACGTTCCAGAGCGGCGGCATGGGCAAGGCGCTTCTCGCGCTTCTCCTGGCTCCGTTTGCCGGCCTGCTGCTGGGCGTGTTCTTCGGCGTGCTCGCATTTCCTCTTTATACGTTCCTGACCACGCGCAGCCTGTTTCTTGCAGCACTTTCCGGCAGATTCAAGGAGGTGCCGCGCGAAGCGGAGCATGCGGCTGGTGACGAATAGCGGTTGGTTCCCCCGGAGGATTTTCCTGTGAAGATGAAGGCAACAGTCGAAGAAGTCCTTTCCCGCATTCCCGGTCCCGCGACCGCGGAGTGGCCCATGGGCGAACCCTTTGCCGTCGCATTGGCGCACGGGAGCATGTCGGTCGAATATTACGCTCCCACGGACCACGATCCGCAAACGCCCCATGAACAGGATGAGATCTATTTCATCCATCGAGGAACCGGCGAGCTCGTAATCGATGGTGACCATTATCCCTTCAAGGCGGGCGATTGCCTGTTCGTTGCGGCCAACGTCGTGCATCGCTTCGAGAATTTCTCCGGCGACTTCGGTACATGGGTGGTCTTCTGGGGACCGAAAGGTGGAGAGGAGAATAGCGGAAAGGCGTGAAGTTGCACTTGCCTTTTTTGACAGACATAATTAGCATTGGTTGTCATCGGGGATCTAGCAGCCTCCCCATTCAAGACGCTTAGCGTCCAAGGCCTGCTCCATCTTGGTTTGAACCTGGAGGAGAGCATGTGGACGTACTAAGTAAAGGTGCTACCGTACCCAATTCAGATATTCCCCCTCCCGTTACGCTTGCACAAGCCACCTCCTATTGGCTGAAGCTCGGATTCATAAGTTTTGGCGGTCCAGCGGGTCAGATTGCGATCATGCATCAAGATCTGGTCGAAAAAAAGCGCTGGATTTCCGAAAACCGCTTTCTGCACGCCTTGAATTATTGCATGGTCCTGCCCGGCCCTGAAGCACAGCAGCTTGCCACCTATATTGGCTGGCTCATGCACCGCACTGCCGGCGGCCTTCTCGCAGGCACGCTCTTCGTATTGCCGTCTTTTTTTATCCTAATAGGGCTTACGTGGATTTACATGGCCTACGGCTCGGTTCCTGCGATCGCCGGCATGCTGTATGGCTTCAAGCCCGCGGTAGTAGCCATTGTTCTATTCGCCGCTTACCGGATAGGGTCTCGTGTCCTGAAAAATGCCGTCACCTGGGGCATTGCCGGGATGGCATTCCTGGCAATCTTTGTTTTCGAATTACCGTTTCCCATTATCGTACTGGCCGCGGGCCTGGTTAGCTATTTAGCCGGACGCATCGCCCCGCACCATTTCAAAACAGCGAGGGCACCGGGCGCTGCCGAAAAAGAACCGGGGGGTGCCTGGATTGGGGACCATACGCCGATACCGCCACATGCTTTATTCAGCAAGGCAAAGTTTATTCGCATAGCAGCTACCGGCCTTGCCATCTGGGGAATCGTCATGGGCAGCCTTTTCCTCGGCTTTGGCTGGGATAGCACGTTTACCCAGATTGGCTGGTTCTTCACCAAAGCTGCCTTGCTTACCATCGGTGGAGCCTACGCTGTTCTACCCTATATTTACCAAGGCGCGGTAGAGCATTACCAGTGGCTCACGCCCATCCAGATGATCGATGGGCTCGCCTTGGGCGAAACGACGCCCGGCCCTCTTATCATGGTGGTTACATTCGTCGGTTTTGTAAGCGGCTGGGTCAAAGCACTATTCGGTCCAGACGCGTTATTCGCATCGGCTTTTATCGCCTCCGCCATAGCCACTTTTTTTACATTCTTGCCGAGTTTTATTTTCATTCTTCTCGGCGGTCCTTTTATCGAAACCACCCACGGCAATCTGAAATTGACATCCCCGCTTACCGGTATTACCGCCGCAGTAGTAGGGATTATCGCCAACCTCGCCCTGTTTTTCGCCTACCATGTTTTCTGGCCATCCGGGGCCGCCGGTGTGGACTGGCTATCCGTCCTGCTTGCCGCTATCGCGATGATGGCTTTATTTCGCTTCAAGGCTGGAGTCATTCCAGTTATCCTGGGCTGCGGCATCATCGGTATGGTGCTGATGCAGTTTGCTCCTTCCATGATTATTTCCAACCTGGTTTAGCCAGAGGAGGAATTACCATGTCCTGTTCTTCAGTTGTTAAGCACTCTCTTGTTGCCGCTGCATGGGGATTTATCATCGTGATCGCTCATGCAGCAGATACTTCAGCCACATTCGATACGGCAGAGATCGAAAGATTGACGGGGCTGAAGGGAACTTATTCCAAAGAAGAAAATGTTCTCAAAGTGTCGCAGCCGCGTACTGACGTAAATATGCAAGTGGATAAATGGCCGATGCCGCCTTTCATGGGCCTGACTTCATGGGCTGCTTTCACTGCATCTGCCACGAACGGGCGGATGATGATGATGGGCGATACCGTGCTGTTCGAGGATGAGGTGAACCCGGCCATGAGCGCAGCTTTTGAAGCGGGATTGGAAATCACAGCCTTGCATAATCATTTTTTCTACGACGAGCCCAAAGTGTACTTCATGCACATCGGTGCCACGGGGAGTGCCGCAGAACTTGCAACGGGGGTCAGGAAGATTTATGACAAGGTGGCTGAGATTCGCGCTGCACAGCCCATGCCCTCATCCCGGTTTCCCAAGGCTATTCCGCGGGAGAGCAGGATTTCCGCTCAGCCTCTGGAGCAAATCCTCGGCATGAAAGGAACTTCAAAGGATGGCATGTTCAAGGTCACGATAGGCCGCACTGCCACCGTCCACGGCATCTCGATCGGAAAGGAAATGGGTATCAATACATGGGCGGCGTTTGCGGGTACGGACAGCGAAGCAGTGGTCGATGGCGATTTCGCCATGTTGGCCGATGAAATGCAGCCTGTCCTGAGGACGATGCGGGCGGGCGGCATGAACATCGTGGCGCTTCATCAACATATGGCGCATGACAACCCGCATTATTTTTTCATGCACTACTGGGGCAAGGGCGAGGTGAAGGAATTGGCAAAAACCATCAAAAAAGCACTGGATGCGCAGAAGGCGAATAATCCTCGGTGACACGATGACGTGCCCAATTGTGGTGGGCACCTTGCTCGTCAGTGGATTGCCGGAGCGCATGCTTGATTGCTTGCGCAGACCTGAAGATTGCGTTGCAGCCCTGATTGTCAGCAGCAGTAAACCGTCCAATCACTTCAATTCATTGCGGCCATCTTTTTCTCCCCTCGCAAAGACGGGACTGGCTATGGAACCCGCAGGGGAAGCTTCAACAGAAAGAATTGACAGCTATCCTTTATAGCGGTATACAATTCAGATTCAATTGAAGTCCCATGAAAAAGCGCCGCACCTATCCGATTTTGCTTATGTTATTTGTCACCCTGCTGACAAATGCATTTGCTTGGGGGTTCAATGGCGAGGTATTTGCTCATGAGCTCGATCATGAGCACCATCTGCTTTCCCTGGATCCCACAGCCCATCTCGAGGCGCATCAGCGCGCCGCCATCAATGACGAAGGGCATATGGATGCAGCAACGCACCTTTGCCTCCATGCGGCGGGACAGTATCAGCCCTTTTTCTTCATTCCTCCTCCGCTCGTCCCGGCGGCGGTAGGTATGGAATCGCCGATCATCTTTCTTTCCGTCATCGTTCCCGAATCCATTCCGGATTCGCCTCTTCATCCCCCTAAAGCATCCTCGTGAATCGATCGGCAGGTTGCGCTGGAAACAGCCGGCAGCACCGGATCATCCTGTTCGCCTGAGCTTCGCCTGATCTAGCAGGCTTCATCCCTTGCGCCAACCTGCCACGTTGTACTGACGTGCAGCGCCATCCCTGCCCTGCTCCCGGCGAATCGCGCAATCGCGGCGGCCCGGCTGCGGTTGGGATGACGCACTACCCTCGCGGAGGATTTCATGAGCTTTAGCGCATTGTTCACGGTATTGCGGCTCTTGGTGCCGATGGGATTACTCGCCCTCGCGCCCGGTTGCATGCCTTCGGCATTTGCGGAAAACAGTTTTTCGGGAGCGGTAACCGATGCATATGGCAGCCGCCCGGACTATTCAGCTCCCCCCCTGCTTCAGGAGCGGAAAGACCTCACCTTGCGGGATGCGGCCCTCCTGGCGCTGGAACGCAACCCCGAACTGGCCGCTTTCGAAAAGGAAAAGCGCGCGCTCAAGGGTGCAACCTTGCAGGCAGGCCTGCTGCCAAACCCCGAGTTATCGATGAACGTGGAAAATATAGGAAATGTTCAACCGCTCACAGGCGATATCAACTCTCAAAAGTCGGTTGCGCAGGAAGTGGTCCAGCAAATCAGCACTATCCGTATCTATCAGTTGATCGAACTCGGCGGAAAACGTGCCGCGCGGGTCGCCGCGGCGTCCCTGGGCGAGGAGCTGGCTGCCCGTGATTACGAAATCAGGCGCGTTGAGCTTATCGCCCGGGTGGCCAATGTTTTTACGGAGGTGCTTGCCGGACAGGAACAGCTGCGCCTCGCCGAAGAAAGCCAGGACTTGGCACAAAGGGTAGTGAATTCCGTTGCAAAGCGCGTCCAGGCAGGAAAAGTTCCTCCCATCGAGGAGACGCGGGTCGGCGTAGCGCTTTCCACCACGAGGATTGCGCTGGTACAGGCGCAACGCGACTTGGAATCCGCGCGCAAGCGCCTGACATTGCTATGGGGCAACGCTTCGCCCAAATTCGGCAGGGCATTAGGCGATCTCGAATCATCCGTTACCCTGCCACGCTTCGAGGAACTGGTGGAACGCGCGCTCGCCAGCCCCATGGCGCTGCGCTCCATGAAGAACATAGAACAGCGGAAAGCGCTGTTAGACGTGGAGCAAACGAAGCGCATCCCCAACCTCACCGTTCAGGCGGGCGCCGTTCACCACGCGCAACTCGGCGGCACGACCCCCGTCGCTGCCGTAATAGTGCCGCTGCCATTGTTCGACCGCAACCAGGGCAATATCCTGCAGGCCCATCAGCGCGTGGACAAAGCCGTCGACGAGCAGGCAGCCACTGAGTTGCGGCTTAAAACGGAGCTTACCCAGGCTTACGAAGCGCTTTCGGCTGCAATGAATGAAATCGCCATGCTGCGCGATGAAATCCTGCCGGGCGCAACCAGCGCGTTCGAGGTCACTACCAGGGGCTACGAACTGGGACGGTTCGGATTTCTGGAAATGCTCGACACGCAACGCACCCTGTTCCAGAACCGGGTCTTGTACGTACGCGCCCTTGCCAACTACCAGCGCTTGGTCAATGAAATCGAGCGCCTGATCGCGGGACCGATCAGCGGCGCCCCAGGCGCGACAGCTTTTAATAACGGCGACCCGGGCATGGCTTCGAGGAGCGATCATGAATAGGAAGCAAATCATCCCGATTGGCATCGTTATCGCTGCGGGGGCCATATTGGGCGGACTGATCCTCGCCTGGGAAAAACCCGCGGCACCCCGTGAAAACCACGCGGAATCATCGCAAGCACGTTCCGATGAGCACGACCATCATGGCCATGAGAAGGAAGTGGCGGTTCCGGGGGAAAACGCGGGGAATGAGCCGCGCAGAGGCCCGAAGGGCGGAAAGCTTTTTACCGGAGATGGGTTCGGGGTGGAAGTCACCATCTTTGAAAAAGGCGTACCGCCGGAGTTGCGCCTTTACCTTTACAAAGACGGGAGGCCGCTGCCCCCCTCGGCTGCCGGCGTGACCGTTACCCTGTCACGGCTCGGCGCACCCGCACAAGTTTTTAATTTCAAGCCCCAGGCCGACTTCCTGCTTGGCGATCAGATCGTGGAAGAACCGCATTCATTCGATATGGCCATTGCGGCCGAGTACGGCGGCAAGACTTACCGCTGGGGCCACAACCAGGTCGAAGCGCGGGTCACCATGCAGGACGAGCTGCTCGAGCGCGCCGGAATCGAACTGCACACCGCGGGACCGGGCATCATCCGGCCCACGCTCAAGGTGCCTGGCGAAATCGTATTCGACGAGCATACCATCGTGCAGGTCGTCCCCCGCCTGCCAGGCATCGTCACCGCAGTGTATCGCCACCATGGGCAGCAGGTAAAGAAAGGCGAGGTGCTTGCGGTCATTGAAAGCCAGGCGCTGGCCGACCTGCGCGCGCAATTCCTGACAGCGCGAAAACGGGTAAGCCTGGCGCGGATCACCTTCGAACGCGAGAAGCAATTATGGGAAGAGAAGATCTCGGCCAAACAGGACTATCTTGCGGCGCAGCAGGCCCTGGCCGAAGCCGAGATCGCCTCGGATCTCGCGTTAGCCAAACTGCATACGCTGGGCGTGCCGTCCGAAGCGATCAACCAGAGGGCTGATCTCGCCCGATACGATATCCGGGCCCCTATTTCCGGACTCATCACGGCGAAAGCCATAGCCCAGGGCCAGACGCTCAAGGAAGACGCGGCCATTTTCACCATAGCCGACGTATCGGAAGTATGGGCGCAAATCACGGTTTATGCGAAAGACCTGGAAGTGGTCAGGATCGGGGAAACCGCCACTATCAGATCCACCGCAACCGGAGCCGAAGGCAAAGGCGTCATTTCCTATATCAGCGCGCTGATTGGCGCACAGACCCGCACTGCCACCGCCCGGGTAGTGCTGGATAACAGGGAAGGCAATTGGCTTCCGGGCATGTTCGTCACAGCCGAGCTGGTGACGGAAGAAATCGAAGTGCCGGTCGCCGTCACCGCGGACGCCATCCAGACCCTGAACGACCATTCGGTGGTATTCGGCCGATATGGAGAACACTTCGAAGCACGCCCGCTCAAATTGGGCCGCAGCGACGGACGGATGGTCGAGGTGCTCGGCGGACTCGCCGCGGGAGCGCAATATGCTGCCGGCAATAGTTTCGCCGTCAAGGCCGAACTGGGTAAAACCGGCGCATCCCATGACCATTGAACGGACTGCACCATGATTGAACGTCTCCTGCGCTTATCCATACACCGAAGCGGCTTTGTCCTGGGCGCCGTGCTGGCGATGGCGGCGCTTGGCGTATACAACTACCAGAAGCTGCCTATTGATGCCGTGCCGGACATTACCAACGTCCAGGTGCAGATCAACACCCAGGCGCCCGGGTACTCACCGGTCGAGGCGGAACAGCGCATTACTTTTCCCATAGAGACGGTCATGGCGGGACTCCCCAATCTCCACCATACCCGTTCCCTTTCGCGGTATGGACTGTCGCAGGTAACGATCATTTTCGAGGACGATACCGATATTTACTTCGCGCGCGAACTGGTGAACCAGCGGATTCAGGAGGCGAGAGCCAGCCTGCCGCCGGGAATCGTGCCGGTGATGGGTCCCATTTCCACCGGTCTGGGGGAAATTGTGATGTGGACGGTCGAGGCGGGCGAGGATGTGCTGAAGCCGGACGGCACGGCCTATACCACGACCGATCTGCGCGAAATCCAGGACTGGATCATCAGGCCGCAATTGCGCATGGTGAAGGGGGTCACCGAGGTCAATGCCATCGGCGGCTTCATCAAGCAATTCCACGTCGCCCCCTATCCGGAGAAGCTGCTCTCTTTCGGCCTGACGCTGCAGGATGTCGTACTTGCCCTGGAGCGGAACAACCTCAATGTAGGCGCAGGCTATATCGAGAAAAGCGGAGAACAATACCTGGTGCGCGTTCCCGGCCAGGTGGCAACGCTGGATGAAATTGCCGACATCATCCTGGGCAGCCGCCAGGGCGTACCGATACGCATCCGGGACGTTGCCGATGTGATTATCGGCAAGGAATTGCGCAATGGCGCCGCGACCGAAAACGGCAGGGAAGTGGTGGTGGCTACGGCGCATATGCTCATTGGCGAGAACAGCCGTGTCGTCTCGCGCGCAATAATCGAAAAGTTGAAGGATATCAACCGAAGCCTGCCCGAGGGCGTGGTCGCGATGCCCGTCTATGACCGCACCGTCCTGGTGGACAGGTCCATCCGAACGGTCGCCACCAACCTGCTCGAAGGCGCCATCCTGGTAATCGCGGTGTTGTTCCTATTCCTGGGAAATATGCGTGCGGCATTTATCGCCGCGCTCGTCATTCCGCTGTCGATGCTGTTCACTTTTACCGGCATGGTTGCGAACCACGTCAGCGCCAACCTGATGAGCCTGGGTGCGCTGGATTTCGGCATCATTGTGGATGGCGCCATCGTGATCATCGAAAACAGTATCCGGCGATTGGCCCACGAGCAGAAAAGGCTGGGCCGAGCCCTCACCGCCGCGGAGCGCTTCCAGACGGTTTTCGATGCCTCCCGCGAAGCGCGCAGGGTGCTCATCTACGGCGAGCTCATCATCATGGTCGTCTACCTGCCGATCTTCGCGCTTTCGGGAGTGGAAGGAAAAATGTTCCACCCCATGGCATTCACGGTCGTCATTGCCCTACTGGGCGCAATGATTCTTTCCGTAACCTTCGTCCCGGCGGCGATCGCACTCTTTCTTTCCGGCAAGGTGGCGGAAAAGGAGAACACGGCGATGATATGGGCGAGGGAAGCCTATGCACCCGCTTTCGATGCCGCCATGCGCAACAAGGCCCTGACGGTCACGCTCGCCATGGTGATCATGTCCCTGTCCGCCCTGCTGGCTACCCGGATGGGCAGTGAATTCATCCCCAGCCTCAACGAGGGAGATATTGCGCTCCATGCCATACGCATTGTCGGCACCAGCCTCACCACGTCCATCGAAATGCAAAACGAGGTGGAGAAAAAGATCAAGGCGTTTCCCGAGGTGGACAGGACATTTTCCAAGATCGGCGTGGCGCAGATTGCAACCGACCCGATGCCCCCCAGCCTCTCGGATATCTTCGTCATCCTCAAACCGGAATCGGAATGGCCGGGGCCGCATCATGCCAAGGCGGACCTGGTATCCGCGATGGAAAAGGCGGTGCGGGAAATACCGGGCAACAACTACGAGTTCACCCAGCCGATACAGATGCGCTTTAATGAACTGCTTTCCGGCGTGCGCGCGGACGTCGCGGTAAAAGTATTCGGCGACGACATGGATACCTTGCTCGATGTGGGAGAGCAGATCGAAAAAGTGCTGGACACGATACCGGGAGCGGCGGATGTAAGAACCGAGCAGATCAGCGGATTGCCCGTTTTGTCGGTTCAGATGGATCGCGCAAAAATGGCGCGGTATGGCTTGAACGCGGTCGATGTCCAGGATGCCGTGACCATCAGTGTCGGGGGGAGAAGTACCGGCATCGTCTATGACGGCGATCGCCGCTTCGACTTGCAGGTACGGCTGCCGGAGTCCCTGCGCAGCGATATCGAAGTGCTCAAGCGATTGCCGATCAGGCTGCCCGACTCCGCTGCGGGCACTGCCGCCGGTTCTGCTGGCGCCTTCGGTTACATCATGCTGGGGGAGGTAGCCAACCTGCAAGTGGTTCAAGGTCCCAACCAGGTGAGCCGGGAAAACGGCAAGCGCAGGGTGGTAATCACTGCCAACGTGCGCGGACGGGATCTCGGCTCCTTCGTGAGCGAAGCCGAAGCGCGGATCGCCGAAAAAGTGCAGATTCCCTCGGGATACTGGATGACGTGGGGAGGCCAGTTCGAACAGCTCATTTCGGCCGCCGAGCGTCTCCGCATCATCGTCCCCATCGCCTTCGGGCTGATCCTGGTGCTGCTCTACACCATGTTTGGAAATTTCCGGGACGGATTGCTCATGTTTACCGGCGTCCCGTTCGCCCTCAGCGGTGGAGTCTGGGCATTATGGCTGCGCGACATCCCCCTTTCCATTTCCGCAGGCGTAGGGTTCATCGCACTGTCGGGCGTCGCGGTGCTAAACGGGCTGGTCATGCTGGCCTTTATCCGCGATCTTCGGAAGAAGGGTCTTGCCCTCGATGACGCCATTCAAACCGGCACGCTCACACGGCTGCGGCCGGTGCTGATGACCGCACTCGTGGCGGCGATCGGCTTCATACCGATGGCGCTGGCCACGAGCACCGGGGCGGAGGTGCAAAGACCGCTGGCAACAGTGGTAATCGGAGGAATTCTATCGTCCACGGCGCTGACGCTGCTCGTCTTGCCGGTACTGTACCGCCTGGTTCATGCCGGGGACGATTTTGACAAGAAGACCGAGACCGGGCTTACCGGGTGATGGTCAGGGTGAAATGCGCAGTTGCCTCACCGTCCTGCCAATCTTATGGCGAAGCAGCGTGCGCAGTGTCGTTCCATCCGAGTATCCGACCCTGGCGGCAATCGCATCGACACTCTCGCCGCTCGTCCTCAGGAAGTGGACCGCGCGTTCGATACGGATGTCCTGGAAGTATGCCAAGGGAGTTTTCCCCATTATGCCCCGTATACGCCGGGAGAGCGTTCTCTCGCTCGTTCCCGCCGCCTTGGCCGCATCGGCGAGCGAAAAGCCCTGCGCCAGATTCAGGCGCGCCCATTGCTCAAACCGTTCCACCAGCGGATCGGCATGGGCGAGATAGGCCGGAACGGAAAAAACGGACTGTGATGAACGAGATTCCATCAGCAGGAAACGGGCTGCCAAAGCAGCAAGGGCGGGGCTGCTCTGCCGAATAAACCATAGAGCGAGGTCGATATGCGCAAGCGCTGCTCCCGCAGTGACAACTCCCCCGGAATTGATCACCATGCGCGAATCCTCGAGCGCAACCAGGGGAAAACGCTTCCGGAATAGCGGCGCAAGCCACCATGAAGTGGTAGCGCTTCGCCCATCGAGAAGAGAACTGTCGGCCAGAACAAACGTTCCGGTGCAGGCAGCGCCCAGCAGAACACCGCGCTCAGCCCATTGACGCAGCAGCTTTCCCGCATCGACCACGTCGGGACGCTCAAGCGCCTCCTGCAGCGCATCGGGCATTTTCGACCCAAGCGCAGGGATTATCACTACATCCGGATCTCCGCCGTGCGCTGCAGGAACGACTGGTACCGATAATCCCTGGCTGGTGCGCACGACGCGGCGTACGCCGATAACGGTCACTTCGAAGCCTGCCGGGGAGAGATCCGCCGGGCCGGAACGCACGAGGTCATTTGCCACGCTGAAGGTGTCGAGCAGCGTGGACAAGCCGGTGTCGAAAAGATTCTCGAGAGCGAGTATGTGTATACGCATGGCGAGAATTATATCAAATTTGTCTACCTTGCCACTTCCCAAAATCTCGATCCATCTCTACAGTCTGTGATCCATAGTCACGTTGTCAACTTCACAGGAGAAATCATATGGTAAAAGTTGCGCTGCTCGTGCGGTTACAGGCAAAACCGGGAAAAGAAGCCGATGTGGAGAGTTTTCTCGAGAAAGGGCTTACCCTGGCCAACCAGGAAGCGACTACGCCGGTCTGGTTCGCCCTTCGGCTGGGACCTTCAACCTTCGGTATATTCGACGCGTTCGCGGACGAGTCTGGGAGATCTGCGCATCTCAGCGGTCCGATCGCCGCCGCGTTGATGCAGAATGCCGCCGAATTGCTTGCCGAACCGCCGCAGATCGAGCATGTGGACGTGATCGGCGCGAAACTTCCTCACTGAAACCAGGAAATCCGCTCAATTCCCCGTCCCGTCAGGGTAATCGCCCCTCCCTGACGTTGGGGAACATCGAGGAAAACGTGCCGCCATAAATCTATGCACGGACAGGAACATGTCAGGCAGACGGCACGCCAGCGATAAGGCCGGGCCATGGCAGGGGTGGATCGTCCATACCCCGCCCTGCACCCTCTGCGACCGGCTTTTGCTTCCAGCCGTCCCTTCCCCAGCTCCATTCCCGTATCATCCGCCACGAACGAAGGCCCTGCTTGCAGGAGCAGCGGAAGATGTACACCCGTGATGGAAACTTTATGCCTTCGCGCCACTTTGGGTTAAAATGCCCGACTGATCTTTACGCGCTGCGTCATGAAAAAACCTCGCGTCCCTCATCGCACCAAATCTCCCCGCCTAGTAAAGGAACTCTGCCGTCTGGCAGCAGGGCTTGCCGCCTCCGGCAGCCGGATTGAAGACACCTTCTGGGAGAATCGGCTGGCAACGAAAATACATTCCCAGTTGCGCAGTGGCGATGACCAGAATCTCGAAGCGGCCCTGGATCAGCTCTACGATACCGATACCGCAGCCTACGGCGAATTTATTTATGCCATAGAAGCCGCGATCGAGTGCTGCATATTGAGCCGGGAGGACCGCCACTACGACGTGCTGATGTTCGCAGCCCCGGTATTGAGCTGGTCGCGCTTTTCGATCCCTTCCGGGGCAGTGACCGAAGAGGTTCTTACCAATGTCCGCGTCCCGCTCCAGACGCACGTGTTGGCATCGGAAGCCCGGTTTGTGCTGGCGGATTGCCTGTTCAGCCCCGATCAGCTTCCGCGCGGCTATCATTTTACCCATGAGTTGGCCAGCAGGCTGTGGACCGCCGCCGTTGCGGGAGAACGCGACGTCCATATCAATCCCGGCCAGCTTGCCGAAACCAGCCGCTTTTTGTCCGACACGCGCTTCCTTCTCGGAGCGATAGCCGTGCCTCAGGGCAAGCCGATGTTCCGCTGGCAGGAAACAGGGAGTCCCTCCGGCGATAAAGCAGGGAGCAAACCGGCGGGATTGGAGGCATCCCGGGAAGACATATTGCGCGAATGGCAAGTTCACGGCGCGGAAGCGCTCCGGCCGCTGTTTCAGGGTTGCGCATTCGAGCTACTCATCCCGGACGGTTTTTTTTCCGCATGGCGGATGACCGATCGCCACGCCCGATCCTATTCCATGCACGCAACCGTCGATTTCCTGCAATCCACCTTGAACATCACCCCGGACCGGTTGCGTGCGGTCATCGCGCCTTTTTACGACCAATGGCTGGAAGAATACCGCGTCAGCTTCATGCTCAAGGACCAGGATAATGTGCTCTACGGCATAGTCTGGTCGCTGGTAGGCGATGAAGACGAAAACAGTGATACCGTATCGCAAATCGAAACCACATTGCGCGAATGCGGCGTCGAGCTTACCACGTTGCTGGATAACCGCTTCCTTCTGGAGTATTGCGAGGAGTGTGGCGCACCGCTGTTTCCGAATCCCGACGGCGAAGTGGTGCACGCGGAATTTCCGGAAGAAGGCGAAATGGTGCCGATACATCTGCACTGAGCAAGCCCGGGGCTGGGGAACCGCCCTGTTCGGGAATTATGCCCTTCCCTATATGGCGAGGATCTGGTCGGGCCGGTTCGTGTCCGGATGCAGCCGTTCATGCCCCGTTTCGCCTGAACGGCAACAGGCAATGCCGACGGCCTGGTATTTATCGAGAAATAATAGCCATAATTGATCATAGCAGAGGTCTGACGACACGCGAATTCATGAAGTTTCTTTTTGATCTTTTTCCCGTGATCCTGTTTTTCATCACTTTCAAGATCTACGGTATTTTCGCAGCCACTGCCGTGGCCATTGCCGCCACCTTCGGACAGATCGGGTGGGTGTGGTACCGTCATCGAAAGGTGGACAAGATGCTGTGGGTGAGCCTTGTCATCATCGTCATTTTTGGCAGCGCCACGCTCATCCTCCAAGATGAAACATTCATCAAATGGAAGCCATCGGTACTGTATTGGCTTTTCGCCGCGTCCCTTCTCATAGCCCATGCGGTTTTCAAGAAAAACCTGATCCGTGCCATGATGCAGGAACAGATAACTCTGCCCGAGCAGATATGGGGACGCGTCAATGCCAGCTGGGCAATGTTTTTTGCCCTGATGGGGGCAGCCAATCTCTACGTGGCTTTCAACTATTCCACAGAGACGTGGGTCAACTTCAAGCTGTTCGGCTTCATGGGGTTGATGCTGGCATTCGTGGTGCTTCAGGGGCTGATGCTCGCGAAATACATGGAAGATAAGGAAGATAAGGAAACATGATGCTCTATGCCATCAACGGGGAAGACGTCCCCGACAGCCTGGAAAAACGCAAGGTGGCGCGTTCCGCGCATCTGGAACGCATCGATGCCCTGCAAAAGGAAGGTCGCCTTGTTCTGGCCGGACCTTATCCGGCGATCGATAGCCCGGATCCTGGTCCCGCGGGGTTTTCCGGAAGCCTGATCGTAGCCGAATTCGAATCCCTTGAGGCAGCGCGAAATTGGGCTGAGGCTGATCCGTATGTCGCCAGCGGCGCCTATGCCAAAGTGACGGTCAAGCCCTTCAAGAAGGTATTGCCGCCCTGAACGCAAATAAACACTAAATAGATGCAAGGCATGGATACAGCCGAATTGATCCGGCAGAGGCTTCGCGAGCTTGAACCGGAACAGATCGAAATCACGGATGAAAGCGCCAGGCACGCAGGCCATGAAGGAGCAAAAGCGGGAGGCGGACACTACTTCCTGACCATCGTCTCACGCAAATTTTCAGGGAAGTCCGCTTTGGCCCGGCATAGGCTCGTCTATTCGATTCTGGATGATATGATGTATAAGCGTATTCACGCGCTAAGCATAAAGGCGTATACTCCGGAAGAATTAAATTCGACATACTGACAAGGATATTTTTATGCTTTTCATAAAACCATCTCGGCTGGCGGTGCTCGCTGCCTCTTGCCTGATTATCGCATCGCCTGTCCAGGCGCAGTCCTCAGCAAGCATGGCAAAGGTGAATGGCGTTTCGATTCCCCAGTCCAGGCTGGAATTTATCGTAAAAGCACGCGAATCCCAAGGACAGGCGGATAGTCCGGAAACAAGAAAAGCATTGCGTGAAGATCTCATAGCGGAGGAGATAATAGCGCAGGAAGCAACGAAAAAGGGATTGGACAAGGATCCCGATTTCATAACCCAGCTTGACATCGCGCGGCTGTCGGCCTTGGTCAGGGCATATCAGATAGATTTCGTGAAAACTCATCCCGTCAATGATGAAGAATTGAAAAAGGAATATGAAACGCTGAAGAACCAGATGGGCGACAAGGAATACAAGGCGCACCATATTCTGGTGGCTACCGAGGCGGAGGCGAAGGATATCATTGCGCGCATCAAGAAGGGCGGGAAGTTCGACAAGATCGCGCAGGAGAAATCCCTGGATTCGGGAAGCAAAAACAAGGGGGGAGAACTCGAATGGAGCCCCCCGGCCAGCTATGTTCAGCCTTTTGCTGAAGCTTTGACAAAGCTGAGTAAAGGACAACTCACCGAACAACCGGTCAAGACGCCATTCGGTTGGCATGTCATTCGACTGGATGACGTCCGTCCGCTCAAGATTCCGCCTTTTGAGGAAATCAAGCAGAATCTGGCCCAACGTGTCCTGCAGCGTCAATTTGCCGCGTATGTCAATGAGCTGCGTACCAAGGCAAGAGTGGAATAATCCGGATTCTCATCACATCACTGTCCACCCTTTCGTTCCGGTAGTGAACATGGCGCACTGTTGTTGCGCCATATTCCCAGGTCAGTACCGGCTTCGGGCCACTCGCGAATAATTCAAGTAACGATCGGCATTCGCGGAGCCAGGGCGCACAACAATTCATAAGCCACCGTTCCAGCGGCTCGCGCCACCTCATCCACAGGCATTCCCTTGCCCCACAGTGTCACCGGCGTGCCAACCCTCGCGCCGTCGATCTCGCTCAAATCAACATGCAGCATATCCATGGAAACCCGCCCGATGAGCCGCGTGCGCTTGCCGTTGACCAGGACCGGCGTGCCGGAGGGCGCATGTCGAGGATATCCGTCAGCATAGCCCCCTGCGACAATACCCACCCGCATGGGCCGCTCGGCGCGGAAAACATGGCCGTATCCCACTCCTTCTCCCGCTTTCAGCGTCTGCATGGCGATAATTTTGCTGGTCACGGTCATCGCGGGACATAAATCGAGCTGGGCTGCAGTCATATCGGGAAGCGGCGAAGCGCCATAAAGCATGAGGCCGGGGCGAACCCACTCTGCGTGAGTTTCAGGATAACGAAGGGTCGCCGCCGAATTGGCCAGGGATCGTGGCAGATATCGCCCTCCCGCCAGTTTGTTGAACTCTGCCAGCTGAACGCCGGTGCTCTCATCGGCGCTCCCCTCGTCGGCTCGCGCAAAATGCGTCATGAGGCAGATCTGGCCTACACCGGGATTTTCCTGGAGCGTTTTCAGCGCGGCGGGAAATTGTTCGGGTGTAAAACCCAGCCGGTTCATGCCGGTATTCAGTTTCAGGAATACATCCATTTTATGCCTTGGCCTGTATTCGGCCAGCATTGCCAGCTGTTCGTGATGGTGGATGACGGTGGTCAGGCGGTGTGTTTCGATCCATCCCAGCTCGTCCATGGAAAAAAAACCTTCCAACAGTAAAATTACCTGTTGAAAACCCGCCTCGCGCAGGCGTATCGCCGCATCCAGTTCGAGCAGGGCAAACCCATCCGCTTTCCGCAACGCCTGGGCCACGCGCAGCACGCCATGACCGTATCCGTCCGCTTTGATCACCGCCAATACCCGGGATCGGGGCGCGTGGCGGTGAACCACGCCTAGATTGTGTTCGAGTGCGGAAAGATCGATGAGTGCCTGGATGGGACGCGACATAGGTGGAAGAAGAAGGATCGGATGGAAAGCATGGAATTCAGGAGGTTTGGATTGGTAGCATCGATGGTTTCATGGTATAAAACTTCCTCTTTAAAATGCGGCATTTGAACGCTCATTGTATTTCGCATCGCGGGATGAGCAAACTTTTGGGAGGACAGTAGGTTGAAGCGCGGATTCTACACCATCATGGCGGCTCAGTTTTTCTCATCACTGGCGGACAATGCGCTGCTGGTCGTCGCCATCGCGCTTCTGCTGGATCTGCATGCTCCCGCCTATCTCACTCCGATGCTTAAATTCGTCTTCGTACTGTTCTATGTGATTCTTGCGCCTTTCGTCGGGGCTTTTGCGGACAGCATGGCAAAAGGACGGGTGATGTTTATCAGCAACACGATCAAGATCATCGGCTGCAGCCTTCTTTTCCTCGCTTCCCATCAGTATTTCGCGCTTGCTGCCTATGCCATAGTTGGGCTGGGGGCGGCTGCTTATTCGCCGGCAAAATACGGCATCCTCACCGAGTTGCTGCCTCCCGAAAAGCTGGTCATTGCGAATGGCTGGATAGAAGGCCTGACCGTCGCATCTATTGTGCTCGGCACGGTACTGGGTGGCCTGCTGATCACGCCGGCGGTCTCTGCGGTATTTCTCGGGTTTGATTTCCCCTTTCTGGACACCGGGGTGGACACCATACCGGAAGCGGGCATTCTTTTTATAGCCATTTTCTATACCACGGCCGCGATCTTCAACCTGTACATCCCCGACACCGGCGTGGATCACCGTATCCTGAAGAAGAATCCGGTATTCCTCGCACATGAGTTCAAGCACTGCATGAAACTCCTGTGGACGGACAAGCTGGGCCAGATTTCGCTGGCTGTCACCACGCTGTTCTGGGGGGCGGGTGCAACCCTGCAATTTATCGTGCTGAAGTGGGCCGATGCGGCACTCGGATACCCTCTGAACAAAGCTGCCCAGCTGCAGGGCGTGGTAGCCGTCGGCATCGCGATCGGCGCGGTGATAGCCGCTCGCATGGTGTCGCTGCGGCAATCGGTCAAGGTGATTCCGCTGGGCATTGCCATGGGTATCGTGGTGATGGCCATGATTCTCGCACGCGACCTCTGGATCGCGATTGTGCTTCTCATGGTGATCGGCGGACTAGCCGGTTTTTTTGTGGTCCCTATGAATGCGCTATTGCAGCACCGCGGCCACATCCTCATGGGTGCGGGTCATTCCATCGCCGTGCAGAACTTCAACGAGAACCTGAGCATACTGACCATGCTCGGGATGTATGCCATTCTGGTAAGTTTCGAAGTGCACGTATACACCGTTATCGTGCTGTTCGGCTTGTTCGTGGCCGTGATCATGGCGCTGATACGCCAATGGCACCTACGCAACCAGAGCATTGAAGATTCGCTCCACCTGATCGGCGCGCATAAAGGACACTAAGGAAGTCCTGAACAAATCCTCGTGGGCGCGACGGCGGTTTTACGGGATGGAATGGGTGAAAGGCATCAAAGGATGACAGGACTATCGCTCAGTTCATTTGCCCTGTTCTCCGACGATACCGGAAAATATTCCCGCAGCAGGTTGCCCACGGCATGGATTCCGGCGACGATGCCTGCTTCAAACTGTCCCTCGCGAAATGCCGTTTCCATTTCACGGCAGATCGTTTCCCATTTCTCGTCGCCCACCCGCCTATGGATGCCCCGATCGGCAATGATCTCCATATCACGGTCCGCAAGCAGCAAATAGATCAGAACACCGTTGTTGTGCTCTGTGTCCCATACGCGCAGTTGCGAAAAAACTTCCACCCCCCGCTCGCGCGCGGACTGATTCCGGAGGAGAGGCAGAGTATTCAACGAGGCCTCCACCGCGAAGCGGATTTCACCTTCATGACCGGCTTCAGCCTGCTGGATGGCCCGCTTTACCGCATCAAGAGAGGCGTGGGTAAATATCCGGTTTACAGCAAGATGGCCGGTAAAAAGATGCCGCGATAAGCGCGCGAAGTCCACTACCATCTCCCCGATGCACCGCCGCCGCCAAAGCCGCCACCGCCGCCGCTGAATCCCCCGCCTCCTCCGCCAAACTCTCCGCCACCCATACCTCCGGGCCCGGGCCAACCGCCTCTTCCGGTGTAGATGCCTGGCCCCACTCTTCCGAACAGGCTCAGGAAAAACGTGGCCGCCGCGAGCATCACGCCAAGGATGACCGAAGAAAACAGGATCCACCCGATCAACCCTGCCCCCATGCTCATTACGCTTGCGCCGGCAACACGGCCAAGCATGGATTGCAAAAGCCTCCCGAACACCAGGAATGCGATAAAAAGGGGAAAAATGAGATCCAATGACATGCCCGTGCCCCTGTCCGTCGAGGCACCGCGGCCGTGGGCAGCCGCTGGCGGCAACGCCTCGCCCTGGATCACTCCCATAATGCTCGCTATGCCTGCCTCGATTCCTCCCGCAAAATCTTCCTGCCTGAACCGGGGAACAATGACCTGGTTGACTATCCGCTTCGCCAGGGCATCGGGCAATATCCCCTCGAGGCCGTAACCCACTTCTATCCGCACCGTTCTATCGCGCTTGGCAATGAGCAGGAGGATACCGTCATCGATGCCTTTTCTTCCCAGCTTCCATACGTCGGTAACGCGGATCGAATATTGTTCTATTGTTTCCGGTTGAGTGGTAGGGACGATCAGGACGGCAATCTGGCTGCCTTTCCTGGCCTCAAAACTGCCCAGCTCCTGTTCCAACCGGGCATTGTCGGCCGCGGACAGTGTGTTGGTCAGATCGGTGACATGGGATCGAAGGGGCGGAACGGCCACTTCCGCAGGGCTCGCCAGCGGAACGGAAGCAATAAAGAGCAAAGCCGCCAGTGCGGCAACTGGGATGTTTTTTTTCCCGATGATCATCGTGAGATGAGTGAAGCGGCCACTACTTCTTCACTGCGGGCGCATCGAAATCCACTTTGGGCGCTACGGAAATTTCCTTTTCGTTCTCAACCGCAAAACTGGGCTTCACCTTGTAACCCATGACCATGGCAGTAAGATTGGTCGGAAACGACCGAACCACGACGTTATAATCCTGGACAGCCTTGATATAGCGGTTGCGCGCCACCGTAATTCGATTTTCAGTCCCCTCCAGCTGTGCCTGCAATTCGCGGAAATTCGCGTCCGACTTGAGCTGCGGATAATTTTCCGCCACTACGAGCAAGCGCGACAGCGCATTGGATAGCTCTCCCTGCGCGCTCTGGAACTTTGCAAAGGCATCAGGATTATTGATGAGCTCGGGCGTAGCTTGCACACTCCCCACCTTTGAGCGGGCATTGGTCACGCCCAGCAGCACGTCCTTCTCCTGCGCGGCAAACCCCTTTACCACATTCACCAGATTAGGGACCAGATCCGCACGACGCTGATACTGATTCACGACCTCGCCCCAGCTCGCCTTGATTTGCTCATCCGTGGACTGGAGGGTGTTGTAGCCGCAACCGCTCAACGTGACAGCAAACAGCAGAACCAGGGGCAATGTCAATTTACGCATGGCGTCTTCCTCGAAAGAACTGTTGAGGATTAGATGGGGATTCATTCACCAATTGCAAGAGAAGCCCCGGATGGCAGGAGCCCCTGGTGGGCTCCTACGATGGGCTTTGCCCGGAAAAAGATTCCATCGTCCTGCGAGCGAAACACAGATCTTCCCAAGCCTTCGCCTTGGCAGGCAGCGTGCGCAGAAGATAAGCGGGATGGTAAGTCACGATGACAGGAATGCCGGAATACCGGTGCAGCCTGCCGCGAAGGCTGCCTATGCTCGCGTCGGTGTGCAGCAGGTTTTGGGCAGCCACTTTTCCCAGAGCAACGATAAGCTTGGGCTTGATCAGTTCGATTTGTCGCATTAGATATGGTTCGCATTGATGCGCTTCCTCGAGAGTCGGGTTTCTGTTGGCGGGAGGCCGGCATTTGACGACATTCGCAATATAAACATTCAGCCCACGCCTGAGGCTGATTGCCGCCAGCATGTTGTCCAGCAGCTTCCCCGCCTGCCCGACAAACGGTTCCCCTGTCGCGTCCTCTTGCGCCCCCGGGCCTTCCCCCACCCAGAGCCAGTCCGCATTCCTGTCGCCTATTCCGAAAACCGTGCGGGTGCGGGACTTGCATAACGGGCAGGCGACGCAAGCTTCCACGCTCCGCTCCAGTTCATCCCAAGGCATCCGCAGAATGCGCGAGCGCCTGTCGTCCGGCGGGCCATCGGGATTACCGGAACTGCCGGCGTCGCTGGTAGCGGCAAGAGCTTTCCCCGATGCCTGACCAAGCTCCACAGCAGGCGCGATCCGGGCCGGTTCCGGTCCCGTTATCCTGGCATGCCACAGCGGCAATAACCCCAACTCCCTGAGTATGGTGTTGCGCCTGCCCTGCCTCGAGTTATCTGCGTTAGTCAAAACACCAGTTCCATGACCAAAGAATCCTCGCGCCCACCCATTGCTGGATAATAGTCCCTGCGTTTGGCGATCTGCTTGAAGCCGATCCGTTCATACAGCCGCGCCGCGACATGATTGGATTCGCGTACATCGAGGAACATCGATCGCGCGTGCTGCTCCTTGGCAACGTGGATAAAATGCCGCAGCAGCTTCTCGCCCCAGCCCTTCCGCTGCGCCGCGGCGGCGATGCTGAGCGTCAGCAAATGGGCCTCTTCCGGACCGATGATCATCACGCCATAGCCGAACAGGTGGCCATCCTGTTCCAGCACCAGGCAATGATAGCCGGAATCGACCGAATCGCTGAAATTGCCACGAGTCCAGGGAAACAAAAAGACTTCCCGTTCGATGGCAACCACTTCGTCCAGGTCGGCGTGGCCCATGCGCCTGATTCGCGGCAACTCCTGTAATTGCGCGCTCATCTTTCATTCTCCTTCAACGCTACCTTATTACGGATATAAATCGGCGCGGCTTCCGCTGGATCGATCCCCATCCCATTCATGAATCGTCGCATCGCCAGCCGCGCGATTGCGCTTGCCTGGGGCCTGATGCCGGGAACGACATGGCTGACGCAGCCGTCGTAGCGAAGGCGCAGTGCTTCCCCATATACGTCAAATCCGCTGCCGCAACCGGTCCAATCGACCCCGGGCAATAAGGGCGCGTGGCGCGGCGAACACAGTACGGACTGGCTCTCCGCCACCCATTCGTCACCTGACTTCATATAGGCAGCCTGGTAAATCTCGCCCATGCGCGCGTCGATAGCCGCAACGACACGGCTGCAACCCGCTTCCTCGGCCATGGCCTCGAGAGTGCAAATACCCGCTACCGGAAGGTCCGCGCCGAATGCCAAGCCCTGGGCCACACCGCATGCGATACGCAAGCCCGTGAAAGAGCCTGGTCCTGCGCCAAATGCTATTCCCTGCAATTGCGGCAGCTTCACCGCGGCTTCCTGCAGAACCTGCTGGATCATCGGCAGCAGCAATTCGGAATGACTCTGCTTCGCAAGAGTTTCGCGGCCCAGCATCTGGCCATCCAGTAGAAGCGCAACCGAACAATGCTCGGTGGAAGTATCGAGGGCGAGAATCCTCAAGGCTATCGGAACGGGTAGCGGAACAAATTGAAAGACGGGAAATCGGCTGCTTGATCCACTACCGCTGTTCTCCGCCAGCTAAAAAACACTATTGCTGAGAATTATTGATCAATTTGGAGTACCATCTTTAACGCGCGTGTCACTTTATCATCATCTCAGGGAGGAGTCATGAGTATCACGTGGATTCTTGTAGCAAACGCTAGCGCGGCCTACCTGTATGTAAATTACGGACCCAAAAAAGGATTACAAAAACTCAAAGAATTCAAACACTACGCCAGCAGGGAAAAAGTACAGGAACTTGTTTCCGACCGTCCCGGGCATAATAGAGGCCTTGGCAATGGCCGAGGTTCTTATATTCCTGCCACGGACCCAAAACAGCACCAGGCTCAGAATTTCGCGCTGCAACTGGCAAGGGAACTGGAAAACGGCCGGACAGCCAATAGCTACCAGCGGCTCATCCTGGTTGCTTCCGCTCCTTTTATCGGACTGATCAACAGCAGCCTGGGCACCCACGTGAGAAATCTCGTTAGCGATACCTTTGAAAAGGATTACACCAAAGCAAGCGAAAAGAATCTTTCGCGACACCTCGAAAGCTGCATTTTTCTCTGATAGGGTTAGCAACCTCGAGAAATAGGAACCCCTGAAAACGCCGCCGCATGAGAGACAGGCCTATTCAGGGGTTCCAAGCGTCCACCGGTCAACGGGACTATAGGCAACGCCCTCTCCAGTCTGTTCCGACTTGACCAGCAACCACTCCCGCACTTTCCAGACAACTGGCTCTATCCTCCGGTGCAGCAGCATCGGACAGACCGCGTCGCGCATCAGGGTGACATGCGGCTTGTATGCGCGCTCTTCCGTTGAAAATCCGATAAGTTCGATCGCCTTCCCTAGCTGACTCACCAGCTCTTTCAGCGCCTGAGGAATCTCGTTCAGCGCAGCAAAAACAATGCGATTGCGCTTCCAGTAGCCTACCCCCTGGATGACCAATTCAAAAGATTTCCTGCCTGTTCTCGCGATTCCTTCCGCTGCATGGCGCAGCGCCTCGAGCCCGTCATGGTCGACGTTTCCCACGAAAACCAGGGTGAGATGAATGTTCTCCGCTTTTATTTTCCTGCCGCTACAGCCGGGATTTCGCTGTAAACCGTTTGCCATTTCCAGCAATTGTTCCCTGACGGCGGTGTCCGGCCATATTGCAAAAAAGACCCGGACGGTATTCTTGCCTGCATGTCCAGCTTGCCTAGCCTGCTCATGGGATCCCATTGCCATGCCTGAAGATCAGAAGAGCCGTTTCCCTGTTGTCCGCCAGGGTGGAGTCACGAATGGGATGTAATCAGGCATACTGCCTCCGCTTCGATGCCTTCCCCCCTCCCTACGGGACCAAGACGTTCCGCTGTCTTGGCCTTGACGTTGACATCAGTTGCCTTTATTCCGAGGCCCTGTGCGATATTGGCAACCATGGCGGGAATATGGGCGGCGAGCTTGGGCGCCTGGGCTATGATGGTTGCATCAACGTTGACTACCTCGTAGCCATTTTTCCTGAGCAAGGCGCAAACGCTCTTCAGCAACTCGCGGCTATCGATATTCTTGTAGCGGGAGTCCGTATCCGAAAAATGTCTTCCGATATCACCCAACGCTGCTGCGCCCAGGAGCGCATCGCATAGCGCGTGCAATAAAACATCGGCATCGGAATGCCCGAGCAGACCCTTCTCGTAGGGTATGGTCACACCCCCGATGATGAGATCGCGCCCCTCAACCAAGGGATGCACATCAAAACCTTGCCCGATTCTCATTTTGATCATTTCTTCCTTTTTTCTCCTTGGTCCTCGATACCGCAAACGGTCCCCATGGACGAGACAGCCGTTTCATGAAATAAACCGCGGCCCCTCATGCTTCCTTCCATAAAATTTGCGCACGAGCGCACCCGCGACGGACAACGGGCAAGCGCAAGCGGTCAGTACGGGTTTTTCAACATCAGCTCCGCCAGCACCAGGTCCTGGGGATAGGTGATTTTGAGATTGCGCGCGTCGCCGAGGACCAGCTTGGGCCGGTAACCCAGGGCCTCGATGGCTCCGGCATCGTCGGTCATGCCCGCCCCTCCTGCCATGCTCAATGCCTCTACCAGAAGTTTGCAGCGGAACATCTGGGGAGTCTGGGCCTGCCACAGATTCTCGCGGGATTCGGTGCATGCCACGCGCCCGGACCCGTTGTTTCGCTTTAACGTATCCGCGACGGGAATCGCGAGCAATCCCCCTACCTCGTCGTCGCCCAGTTCATCCAGCAACCTGTCGAGTTGCGGCTGGGTCAGGCAAGGCCTTGCCGCATCATGCACCAGCACCCAATCCTCATCATCCACCCAAGCCTCGTCACGTGCGGCTTTCAGGCCGTTGAGCACACTTTGCGCGCGCGTCGCGCCGCCGCATGGAAGGCATGTCAGCTTACCCGAAAACTCGGACCAGTCATGCTTCTGCCATTCCGAGTCGTGCGGGGCCAGCACGACAAAAACCCCGGAAAGCCGCGGCGAATTGCAAAGGGTATGGAGAGTATGAAAAATCATCGGCTTGCCAGCCAGCGGGAGATATTGCTTGGGAAGCTGGTCTTGCATGCGCGAGCCGGAGCCAGCAGCGGGAATCAGCGCATAAAAATTCGGCATGGATCAACAATCGTTCAGGACAGCAGTCTCTTGAACCCGAAGAAGCAACCTGGGCATTTCGGCAGGGCGCAACTCCGGATAGCATGCAAATGGAAATTCACAAATTGCAGAAAGCCAACTCAAAATCCACATCGTCTTCATATATCCTGGTTTTTTGCCTGAATCCGGAAATGACGAATCGGATGTTCAACGCATATTTGTTGGCGCTGATCTCCGGTACGCATGGCAAACCTTCATCCAGCTTAAGGCACAGCATATGCGCCGCGCGTCCCGGTCCCATTTTCTGGAATAAGCCGCCAGTTGCCCTGTAGCGGCGGGTTTTACCGCTCTTTCTAAGGAGATTCAAAACGATAGCGAATGTTTCCCGCAACGGCAAAAATGGCGCAAACCACTCTTCGAGGTCAACCCGCCGAAGCGCAGGATCAGCGTGCAACCAGTAGTGATAGGACGGCAAATCGAATTCGCATACTCCTCCGGGTATGCCGGCCCGCTGCCTTATGCTCATGAGCCATTCGTTCTCCCGCATATGCTCTCCGATTTTTCCTGTCATATTCAGCATGTTCAGGGAGGCGGCCTGTATATCATTCAGTACCTGATTCAATGCGTCTTCGGAAATATCCGGGCTTCTGCGCATCGTTTCCAGCGCATGCTTTTGACGTTCCAGCTCCTGCAGCAACTCGGATTTCATATCCGCCCGACTCGTTACATCGAGAATTTCAAACAGCGTGGTGAGGGCGCAGTGATGCTCGAACGCACCCCCTCCTGCCGTAAAAAAGGATACCTTCTCGAAAAGATCCTCCAGCCGCAGCATGGTACGAATGCGCTCGTTCAAAGGATGTTCGTAACAAATCACGATAGAAACTCGAGGCGAGACCGAAAACGGGACGGGATATTGCGATATTGCCTTATGATGGAGATTTTAACAAACTAAATTGCTCCGGAGGCGAACCGGCCGAAATAGATTCATTCCTGCAGCGCCAGGGCGAGATATTTTTCATGCAGGCAGCGGACTTGCCCCTGCAGGCGGTCCATATCCCCATCGTTCCTGATGATGTCGTCCGCCTGCCTCAGCCGTTCACGGCGGGAAAGTTGCGTACCCATGATGGCACGCACCATTCGCTCATCCAGGCCGGTACGATCGATAGCACGGGCTATCTGATCCCGTTCATCGCAATCGACCACCAGTATGCGCCGGATCAGCCCGCGGTAGCCATTTGTTTCGAGCAGCAGCGGCACGACCAGCATGGCATAAGGCGCGGCAAAGGATCCGATCCTCCGCGCCACTTCACTTCGTATGAGAGGATGAAGGATGGCTTCGAGCTTTTTTCTGGCCTCGCCGTCCGCGAACACCAGCGTCCGCATTTCGCTTCTCCGCAACGCGCCATCCCCCGCGACGAACTCATCCCCAAAAATTTTTCGGATGGCAGCCATTGCCGCGCCATGCGACCCGGTGAGCTCGCGAGCAATGACATCGGTATCGAGGATCTCAGCGCCCAGCTGGGCAAAAAATGTTGCGGCCGTGGTTTTGCCACTCGCAATTCCCCCTGTCAAGCCTATGATGAGCGGCATTATCCAAGCATTCCAAAATAGGCGCGATTGATCAGGTCTCCCCAAAAAAAAGCAACGAAGCTTCCACCGGCCAGATAGGGACCAAAGGGAATGGGGCTATTCCGTTCCTGTTTCCCGAGCAAAACAAGCACGGTCCCAGCCATGGCGCCGGTCAATGAGGAAAGCAGGATGACTAGCGGAAGCATTTCCCATCCAAGCCACGCACCAATTGCTGCCAGCAGCTTGAAATCCCCCCGGCCCAGTCCCTCCTTGCCGGAGATGAGCTTGTAGCACCAATAAATTGTCCATAGCAGGAGGTATCCCGCAACGGCCCCGATAACTGCGGAATGGATATCGGTAAAAACATCGCTCAGATTGACCAGCAAGCCGGTCCACAACAATGGCAACGTGATGCGGTCGGGAAGCAATTGCACATCGATATCGATGAAAACCAGCGCAACCATGGCCCAGGTAAAAACCAATCCCGCGAAACCGGCAATGCCATAGCCGAAATGCCATGCCACCAGTGCGCTGAGCATGCCCGTTAGCAGCTCAATGGCCGGGTAACGCGGCGAAATGGCGACACGGCAATGCGAACACTTTCCCCGCAGCATGATATAACTCGCGACCGGAATATTTTCCCATGCCGCAAGCGTATGTCCGCAATGCGGGCAGCAAGACCGGGGCGCAACGAGATTGGGCGGCGGCAACGCGGCAACTGCTTCATTTTCCGGCTCGGCGCGTTGCTGGCCCCATTCCGCCTCGAGCATTTTCGGAAGACGATGGATGACGACGTTCAAAAAACTGCCGACAGCCAGGCCGATGACCGTGCAAAAGAAAATTAAAAACGACGAGGAAGTCTGTAGCAGATCAATGAATGCCATCGACGGATACCTGCTGCAATACCTATTGCGAATCAACCGGGCCGAGCATGGGAAAGATCCGCACTACCTTGACCACCCGGTCCTGGGTCTGAACGATTTCCATGGGATAACCCGCGATCTTCAGGCTCGTGCCTGCTTCGGGGATATCCTGAAAATATTCGAGCACCAGGCCGTTGAGAGTTTTTGGTCCTCCAAGGGGAAGTTCGAGGCCAAGCTTGCGATTAAGGTCGCGCAGGAGAGCGCTGCCCTCCACCATGACGCTCCCGTCACCCTGCCTCAAGAAGCTGCTCGACTGTGATGGCGAATGCGTAGTGAATTCTCCGATGATCTCTTCAATGATATCCTCCAGTGCCACCAGTCCCATCCATTCGCCATACTCGTCCACGATAAGTCCGACCCGCTCCCGGTTCTCCTGGAAAAGTTGCAGCTGGGAAAACAGTGGAGTGCCCGATGGAATGAAATAAGGCTCGCGCATGATTTTCTCGAGTATCGCCGTGGTGATTTCACCACTTCTCATCTGGTTGAGCACCTTGCGCACGTGAATCACCCCTACCACATTGTCGAGCGTGTTCCGGTATACCGGCAACCGCGTATGGTAGCAGGTGAGCAATTGGTTCTGGATGCTGTCGTCATCAGCCTCGAGATCAATGGCCTCTATCCGGTTGCGGGGAACCATGACGTCATCCACGGTAATGCTTTCGAGATCGAATAGATTGAGCAGCACGCTTTGATGCTTTTTTCGGATGAAATGGCCCGCTTCCAGCACCAGGGTTTTGAGCTCTTCCAGGCTCATTTTCTTGGTTGCATCGTCGGCGCGCGGATTAAGGTGCAGGAGGGCAAGCAGGGCCCGAACGAACAGGTTGACGAACCATACCACGGGATAAAAGATCTTCAGCAATGGGGTCAATACATAGCTCGACGCCAAAGCGATCCTCTCGGGATAAGCGGCGGCAATGACCTTCGGGGTTATCTCGCTGAACACCAGGATGGCAAAGGTCACGCCGATCGTCCCGATGAGAAGGGCCAGATCGTTATGACTGAAAAAGAGGGAAACGATGACCGCGACAAGCGTTGCCGCGGCGGCGTTCAAGAGATTGTTTCCCAGCAGAATCACACCCAGAAGCCTGTCGGTATTCAATAATAATTGGGTCGTCAGGTGGGCGCCACGGCTCCCCTGCTTCACAAGATGCTTCAGGCGATAACGGTTGATCGCCATCATGCTCGTTTCGGAAAGGGAAAAAAATGCGGATACGATCAACAGAACAGCCAGTGCCAGTAGCAGCACATACAGCGGCATGTCTTCCAAGAAAATACCCTTATGTAAATTTAAATAATGTGAACAGGCAAGTAAGAAAAATTCGAAATCCGCGAAGCTCCGTGGCTTTCACCGGGACTAGGGGAAATTTCTTCCGCTGCCCGGATGCATTGGGGAACCTCTGAACAAGCCTCCGTTGGCAAGCCATCGAAAGGAACTGGAATACAGGTCTTCGAAGGAATGGGCATGGTAACGGGACGTTACAAACCGGGCCACCCTGGTCCTTGCATAGGAGGTTTCAGCGCCGCAGTATCACTTCCAGCACAAATTTGCTGCCCAGATAGGCCAGTATAAGGATGATAAATCCGGCGAGTGTCCAGCGGATGGCAATGCGCCCGCGCCACCCGTAGAATTGCCTGCCCGCCAGCAACCCGGCGAAGACACACCATGAAACAATGCCAAATAGCGTCTTGTGGGTGAATTTCAGCGGCTGGCCGAACACCTCTTCCGAAAAAACTATCCCGCTGATGAGCGTCAGCGTCAGGAGTATGAATCCTACCCAGATGACGCGGAACAATAATTTTTCCATCGCCAGAAGCGGCGGAAGACTGGTCAGGACTGAAGGCATGGCCGGATGGTGCAGGCGGCGCTCGACCACCGCCATCAACAAGGCGTGAAGCGCGGCAATGGTAAGAAGGCTGTACGCCAGCATGGCAATCGATATATGGGCCTTGAAGGCGGGAAATTCCGTGTTGGCCAGGGGACGCAGTGAAGGGAATGCCAGCGGAAGCAGTACCGCCACGGCGGCCACCGGCGCGACCAGGGTCTGCAGGCTTTCCAGCCGGTAGAAGAAGCCGGACAGCCAGTAGATCGTGGCCGTGAGCCATACTATCGAGGAAACCGCGCTACCTACCCCGAAATTCAATCCCACACCGGAAAACACGGATTGATAAAGCGTATAGCCGTGCAATACCAACGGCGCAAGAATGGCATAGCGCTCCCAGCCTGCAGTCGTGATATCAGTACGCGGGAATCGCGTGGATGCCTTCCATCTGGTACGCCAGAAATGCCAACCAATCAGTCCGTACAGCAAAGAGGCAACGAGATAGGCTAGAATACCGGTCATTGAGGATTGCTGATAAAGCGGAATGTCTGGTTAGTCTACACCAATTTTTCTTGAGAGGCATTTTGCATGTTTGACAACCTTACCAGCCGGCTTTCAGGGGTAATCAAGACCCTCAGGGGTGAGGCCCGCCTGACCGAAGCCAACATACAGGACGCCTTGCGCGAAGTTCGCATGGCTCTGCTGGAAGCCGACGTCGCTCTGCCTGTGGTGAAGGAATTCATCGCCCGGGTCAAGGAAAAAGCCGTCGGCAAGGAGGTGGTGGGCAGCCTTACACCGGGGCAGGCGCTGGTTGGCGTGGTGCACCAGGAACTCATCGCACTTTTAGGCGGCGAAAAAACCGATCTCAACCTGGCAACCACTCCGCCCGCCGTGGTACTCATGGCCGGCCTGCAGGGGGCGGGCAAGACCACCAGCAGCGGAAAACTGGCCAAGTGGCTGATGGAGCAAAAAAAGAAGAAGGTATTGCTGGTTTCCTGCGATATCTATCGTCCCGCCGCCATAAAACAGCTCGAAATGCTGGCCAAGCAAACCGGTGCCGGCTTTTTTCCGGTCATGCCGGGCCAGCAGCCAAAAGACATCGCGCTGGACGCCCTGAATTTCGCTCGACGGCATTTCCACGACGTCATGATAGTAGACACTGCCGGGCGGCTGGCTATCGATGAGCCGATGATGGCCGAAATCGGTGAGCTGGAAGGGCTGTTGAAGCCTATCGAAACCCTGTTCGTAGTGGACGCCATGCAAGGGCAGGATGCCGTCAATACGGCCAAGGCATTTGCCGAAGCCCTGCCGCTGACCGGCGTGATCCTGACCAAGCTGGATGGAGATGCCCGCGGCGGCGCTGCCTTGTCGGTCCTCCATGTCACCGGCAAGCCGATCAAGTTTGCCGGGGTAGGGGAAAAATTGAATGGCCTTGACGCCTTCCATCCTGATCGCATGGCCTCGCGCATCCTCGGCATGGGCGATGTGCTTGGCCTGATCGAGGAAGCCCAGCGCGGCGTGGATCAGCGTGAGGCCGAGAAGCTGGCGAAAAAGATGAAATCGGGCAAAGGCTTCGATCTGAACGATTTCAAGATGCAGTTTCAGCAGATGAAAAACATGGGGGGGATGAGTGCCATGCTGGACAAGCTCCCCGCCCAGTTGAGCCAGGCCGCCCAGAACGTGAAAATCGACGACAAGACCATCGGGCGCACTGAAGCGATCATCAATTCGATGACTCCCCAGGAGCGGAGCCGTCCGGAACTGCTGAAAGCTTCCCGGAAACGCCGGGTTGCGGCGGGCGCGGGAGTCACTGTGCAGGAAGTGAACCGCCTACTGGCCCAATTCGAGCAAGCGCAAAAAATGATGAAAATGATGAGCAAGGGGGGTGGAATGGCAAAAATGCTGCGGGGAATGAAGGGAATGTTGCCGGGAATGAGATGAATGCGGCGTTCTCCGCATACAGCAGGCTATTCCGCCGCAGGTAGCTTTTTCAATCCTGTAACCCGGCTTCCCGCTTCCACCTTCCTCTTCTTGAACCATCCCAGATTCACCTCGAGCGCGTATTTGGCATCACCGGCGGACCGATGGGGTGTCACGGTGTTGGGCATCATATCGGAAATGTTGAGGATGATCCCATCCTTATCCAGGAACGCCACGCTTAGCGGGATATTGGTATTCATCATCCACATGCTATGGCGTTCCGGCTCGGTGAATACGAACAGCATTCCATGATCTTCAGCCAGCGACCGACGATGCATCAGCCCCCTTTCGCGCGTGGCATCGGTGTGCGCGACTTCGACAATGACACGGTTGCCGTCGACCTCGATCTGGCGAACAGGCATGTCCCCCCTGACGGGCGCAGATAGAAAAAAAAGCAGAGCTATGATGCAAAAACGCATTCTGTGGC
>DASZUL010000008.1:0-77471 GCA_035547595.1 Nitrosospira sp. | reverse complement strand
AGATTCAGCGCTTTGTACGTCTCCTTCGGCACGCTCGGAAAATTCGCCTGCGCGCCTGCCGCAAGCAGCATCCCAACCCCCACCCCCAGCGCTCTCTTACATATCCCCAGCCAATACTCGGCTACCATCGCTCTCTCCTTTGTTCCATGAAATTTTTTTGTACTCGAATGATCAGGTCCGACCGCACCCCGCCGCTAAACATGTCTCCATGCCCGCTTCGCTATCTTCCCTCTCCTGTCATCCGGTCCGCCTTTTTCCGCTTCTTTCAATCGCTTCCTTAAATTATACCCCCAATGCTCCAAGGGCCACCCTGAAAACGCCGCCTAGCCTATCCTCTCCATCTCCCACTGTCAAGAATGTTACTCAGCGATTGTATCCATACTACAACTAGGGAAACCCCCGGCAATCCCTTTGCATAACACCTTAAAATCCGCCAAAGCTATTTCTTCAGCACCTTTCACCGCAAATACGGCCTGGCCGGGAATGCTGCGCTCCAAATAAAAACGACTCCTGTCACGTGCGTGTTATCAGCCAGAAAACCAATCCGGCCAATATGCCCAGCAATATGATGGAGGTAACGAGGACAATCCTCAGCCGCATGCGGAATATCTCGACCGCCTCCACGATCAGCGCATTTTGTTCAGCCAGCGATTTGATCAGCTCGGCGGAGGATTGCTGTTCCTGGCGCAACTCGGCAATTCTCTCTTCCATCAGCCTGATCCGGCTGTCCAGGTTGGCAAGGCCTTCGCGCCGCCCCGGATCCGAGCCTGATACATAATCATCCTCAGCGGCCTTGGTCGCGGAAAACAGATGTTTTGCCGCTTTTACGATATGCGGCGCGGATTCCAGGACATTTCCCCAAGGAATGATCTTTAATGCTGTCATCCAGCTGAAAGCCATACTAAAGAACCTCCTAAAGAATCTCCGAATAAATCCCCTGTAAGCACCCCCTTGAATTCCTGAAGCCCTGGTTCCCCATACAAGTTTGCCAGTTGGGCAAAACCCGAATGCAATCCGGTCGATCTATTTCCCCGCCAGCACGGCTGCCACCGTTTCGCCTATTGCGGAAGGCGTCGGGCAAATCGTAACTCCCAGATCTTTCAGTGCCGCCACTTTTTCTGCGGCGCTCTCTCCGGCGGATGAAATAATCGCGCCGGCATGGCCCATGCGACGGCCTTCCGGAGCAGTCAAGCCTGCTATGTAGGCAATAACCGGTTTACTCATGTTCTCTTTGGCAAAAATACCTGCTTCGATCTCCTGCGGTCCTCCGATTTCGCCGATCATCACCACCATCTTCGTTTCCGTATCCTCTTCGAAGCGTTCCAGAATATCACGATGCGAGCTTCCGATGATGGGATCGCCGCCGATTCCCACCGACGTCGATATACCGATACCCAATATTCGCATCTGATCCGCGGCTTCGTATCCCAACGTGCCGGAGCGGCCTACGATTCCCACATCTCCCCGAGAATAGATATGCCCCGGCATGATTCCCAGCATTGCGCGTCCCGGACTGATGGTACCGGCGCAGTTGGGACCGGTCAGCACCATTCTTTTTTCTTTCGGGAAACGGCGCAGAAAATTTTTGACGGTCATCATATCCTGCGTCGGAATACCGTCGGTAATGGCGACACAATATTTAATCCCGGCATCAGCCGCTTCCATGATTGAATCCGCCGCGGAAGCCGGAGGCACGAATATGATACTTGCATCGGCCTCCACTTTTTCCATGGCCTCCTTTACCGTATTGAAAACAGGCAGACCCAGGTGTTGCAACCCCCCCTTCCCCGGTGTCACGCCACCCACGATATTGGACCCGTAGTTGATCATGTCCTGCGCATGGAATGTGCCGATCTTGCCGGTAAAGCCCTGGACGATGATGCGCGTTTTTTCGTTGATTAGAATAGCCATTATTTTCCTTCGCTTTCCGCCGCAACGACTTCGTTCCGTGCCTGGACAACCTTATAAGCGGCTTCGGCAAGCGTATTCGCATTAACGATCGGCAAGCCGCTTTCTTCGATGATTCTCCGGCCCTCTTCCACATTGGTGCCGGACAAGCGAACCACCAGAGGAACGCGCATGTCGATATTTTTTACCGCATGCACCACGCCTTCGGCGATCCAGTCGCAACGATTGATTCCCGCGAATATGTTTACAAGCATCGCCTTTACCCCTTTGTCCGCCAATACCAGTCGAAACGCCTTCTCCGTGCGCTCCGCGGAGGCACCGCCGCCCACATCCAGAAAGTTTGCCGGCTCCCCGCCCGCCAGCTTGATCATGTCCATCGTTGCCATCGCCAGACCGGCGCCGTTGATCATGCATCCGATGTCGCCGTCAAGCCCGATATAGCTCAAGCCATGCTCCGCCGCAGCCACCTCGCGCGGATCTCCCTGGGTTTGGTCCCGCAATTCGGCAACCTCATGACGCCGAAATAATGCGTTCTCATCAAAGCTCATCTTCGCATCCAGTGCGATCAAATCGCCACTGCCCGTCACGACAAGCGGATTGATTTCCAGCATGCTCGCGTCGAGATCCCTGAACGCACGGTAACAGCCCTTGATGGTTTTTACGGCCTGCGTGAGCTGCGAAGCCTCCAGCTGTAATGCAAACGCCATTTCACGCGCCTGGAAGTCTTGCAGGCCTACGGCGGGCTCGACGAAAATTCTTTTGATGGCGTCGGGATTGGTTTCCGCCAATTCCTCGATCTCCATGCCGCCTTCGGCCGAGCCGACCATCACGATACGTTCCGAACTGCGGTCGATCAGGAAGCAGAGATACATCTCCTTGGAAATGAGCGTGCCGGCTTCGATATAGACTCTTGAACAGATCTTGCCTTCCGGTCCGGTCTGGCGAGTCACCAGATTCTTTCCCAGCAACTCCTCCGCCGCCGATTCCACTTCGTCATGCGTCCCGCAAATCTTGATGCCGCCCGCTTTGCCGCGTGCCCCCGAGTGGATCTGCGCTTTCACGACCCATACACTGCCGTCTATTTCCCTGGCACGCTGCACGCTCTCTTCCGGGCTGTAAGCCAATCCTCCTTCAGCTATCTTGACACCGCATCTCGCAAGAATCTCTTTCGCCTGATACTCGTGAATATCCAATACGTCACCTTATTTTAATTAGATGTGAAAAACATGCTTCCGCACTATGTGAACCACTTCGCAGCGGCACCGGAATGAAGCTCGCTGGGAAGGAAAAACAATCATTTTATCCAGATTCTCAGCCTCGGCAGGAAGCTCCACCGTATCGCGAATAGCTCTGCGTCATAATGGAATTTCATTTTCGGGGGACAACGTCATGGGAACCCGCGGGCGAAGAGAACAAATCATGTGAATGGCTGGCATGTGCCATCGGCATGCAGCGTCCGTTCGCTTCCTGTCTGCTATACGCTTCTTGCGCTAATCGCTTCCGCCATTTTCACCACATTATTGGCCATCCTTGCCGAGGCCGCGTCAATCAGCCTGCCATCCAGCGCAGCCGCGCCCTTCCCCTGCGCTGCCGCCTCCTCCAGGGCGGCCAGAATGCGTTTGGCTTTTTCGAGCTCCGCGTCGGGAGGGGTAAAAATCTCATTGGCCAAGGCAATTTGAGAGGGATGTATGGCCCATTTGCCCTCGCAGCCCAGAGCAGCCGCCCTTCTTGCCGCCATCTTATAGCCTTCGGGATCCTTGATATCGCCAAACGGGCCATCTATAGGCCGCAAGCCATAGGCGCGGCAAGCAACAGTCATGCGGCTGATGGCTGCGTGCCACTGGTCTCCGGGATAATCTGGATTTAGCCCGCCGATATTGGTCGTCCTCGCACGATTGCTGGCTGCGTAATCGGCCACGCCGAAATGCAGTGCCTCGAGGCGTCCCGGCGCGCCGTTACGGGCGATATCTTCCACATTCGCCATGCCAAGCGCTGTCTCGATCAATGCTTCGATGCCAATCCTGTTTTTCAGGCCTTCCTGCATCTCAAGCTGGCTGATCATGGCTTCCACCATATAGACATCGGAGTAAACGCCTACTTTGGGAATCAGGATGGTATCCAGCCGGCTGCCTGCCTGTTCCACCACATCGACCACATCCCTCACCATGAATTGCGTATCAAGCCCGTTTATGCGTACCGAAACGGTTATGCCATTGCCCTTCCAGTCGAGATCGTTCAACGCCTCGATGACATTCTTGCGCGCCCGCAGCTTGTCATCCGGCGCGACCGCGTCCTCGAGATCCAGAAAAATAAAATCGGCCCCACTTTTCAAGGCTTTTTCAAACATTCCGGGATTGGAACCGGGAACTGCCAGTTCGCAGCGCTGCACACGGACAACGGAAGCTTCATATAACGTATGGCTCATTTTTCTTTTCCTGTTGAAAATCATTGAACCGGCATGCGCCGGGGGCTTCCTTGGATAGCCCGCCATTTTACGTTTGAAGACCGGAATGTTCAAATTTTACATGAGCTCGAATCCGCTCTCGAAAAACCTCCAACCGCCCCAATATGACATTAAGGAAGCCCTGAACAAATCTCTGCTGGCGCGACGGCAGTGCGATCAGATTCACGGGTTCCCGCTCCAACTTCCCTTTGCGGCCTTCCAGGGATGCTGCGGCACGGGAAATTCCAACCCCATGGCCACAAAAGTTCTCATAATTTGCAAGCTGACTCGCGCAGAAATATTTACCGATGAAGAGATAACCCAAAAAGTACGGGGCTTGGCAGCAACTCTGGTACCTGAGCGTTTTGATAGCGCATCGCCAGAAACCAACCATGGCCACCGCTTCCTATCCGTTCAGCGCATGATGGCCTTAACGGACTGCGCAGCAGGAAAACAGCAATAATGGGCATGATATCGCGCCAAGCCCGGGCTGAAACGGTGTAGAAGCGCATCAACCGACGATAAGGAGCAACTGGAATGCCCAATGATCTACCTGGAGATCGGCTGAGGCCGGGCATCGGCGAGATGCTTCGGCCCGCATTGACCGGCACATTGAAAGGTATCGAAAAAGAAAGCCTCCGAATAGCCATTGACGGATCGATATCGCGACGCCCGCATCCGGCTCGCTTGGGATCGGCCCTGACTCATCCGTATATCACCACCGATTATTCCGAAGCGCTGCTGGAGCTCATTACGCCGGCGTTATCGGATGGGCAGCAAATGCTGGATTTCCTGGGCGGCTTGCATCAATACGTTTGTAGAAACATAGCGGATGAATTGCTGCTCGCAACGAGCATGCCTGTAGGGGATCTGCGCAACGGCGCGGTGCCGATAGCGCGCTATGGCTCATCCAATCCCGGATCCATGAAGCATATCTACCGGCAAGGGCTGGAACACCGTTATGGCAGCTGCATGCAGGTAATTGCAGGAATTCATTTCAATTATTCGCTTCCTGCGGAGTTCTGGCCCCGATACCGGGATTTCATGGCATACGAGGGCGACCTGCAAGCATTCACGGCGGACGCGTATATGGGCCTGATCAGGAATTTGCAGCGCTACGGGTGGCTCATCCTATACCTGCTCGGTTCCTCGCCCGTGGTAAGCAAAAGCTTCGTCGACAGCCGAAACTCGACTTTATGCGATACTCTGGAAAAACTGGATGAAACGTCTTTCTACCGGCCATACGCGACTTCCCTGAGGATGAGCGAGATAGGCTATGTGAATCCGGTTCAGGCAACCTTTCATGTTTCCTTCAACAGTCTGGATGAATATGTCAGGGGGTTGACCGAGGCTACGTCGCTATCCTGTGCGGGCTATGAAAGAATCGGTGTAAAGGATCAAAACGGCCGGTATAAGCAACTCAACACGCACCTCCTCCAGATCGAGAATGAGTACTACACTTCGGTGCGGCCGAAGCAGCCTACCGCGCCGAACGAGCGGCCGCTCCGGGCATTGAGAGGCAGGGGCATTCAATATATCGAAATGCGGTCCCTGGATGTCAATGTCTTTGAACCGCTCGGAATCTCGCTCGAAACCACGCGGTTTCTCGAAGCTTTCATCCTTTTTTGCCTGTTTGAGAAAAGTCCGAAACACGACCTGGACAAATGTGCGGAAATCAATCGCAACGCTCTGGCGGTGGCGAATAACGGCCGTAAGCCCGGGCTTGAACTATCAAACGGAGACAGCCGAATTTCGCTTCGGCATTGGGCATTGATACTGTGCGAGCGAATGGAGGAGGTCTGCGAAGTTTTGGATGGAGGCGATCGCGAGAAGCCCTATTCCCAGGTACTGCAAAAGCAGAGGGAGCTGATCCGGCATCCCGATATGACTTCCTCGGCCCGAATGCTTTCAGAGATGCGGGAGCAGAAATTGTCAGTGGACGATTTCTCGCTACAGAAATCGGGCGAATATACGCAATACTTCAGGAATTTGCCGTTGAGCGCACCCATCAGGCAGGAGCTGGAGTCGAGTATCGCGAAATCCCGGACAGACCAGAGCCATCTGGAGTCAGAGGAAAAAATCCCTTTTGAAGATTACCTGGAAAACTATTTCAGGCTATAAAGGCGGCAGGATCGTTATCGCGCCCCTCGCTTCTGATACTTGAAGACCGCCTGGTTATGTTCCGTCAGATTGTTGGAGAAATGGGATTCGCCATTTCCCTTCGAGACAAAATAGAGCGAATTGGTTTTTGCAGGATTGAGCGCAGCCCGGATCGAGGCAAGGCCCGGCATCGCAATAGGCGTGGGCGGCAAGCCCGGGCGGGTATAAGTATTGTACGCATGATCGGCCAGGAGGTCTTTCTTACGCAGGTTACCATCGAATTTTTCGCCGAGGCCATAGATAACGGAGGGATCGGTTTGCAACAGCATGTTCGCCCGCAAGCGGTTGACAAACACGGCCGCCACCATGGCGCGGTCACTTTCCCTGCCGGTTTCCTTCTCGACAATTGAGGCCAAGATCAGCGCTTGATAGGGATCGGAAAGAGGCAGGCCAGCTGCCCGTTCAGCCCATGCCGCATCGAGATGATTCTGCATCACCCGATAGGCACGCTTCAATATTGCTACATCGCTGCTGCCTTTCGCAAAAAAATAAGTATCGGGGAAAAACAATCCCTCCGCCGCGGTCTGCGAAGCACCAATCAGCTTCAGAATCTCTTCCTGGGGTAAACCGGCCGTATCATGCCGCAGCGCCGGATGATCATCCAGGGTCCGCCGAACCTGGGCGAAAGTCCAGCCTTCGATAAATTTGATATCGCTCTGATTGATATCCCCTTTTGTGATGCGCTTCAGCAACTCCAAAGGGGATGTGCTTTCGCTGATTTCATAGTCGCCGGCCTTGAGAGACGCAGCAAGACCCATGGCGCGCGAAAGCAGCACAAATGTCCACGGCTCGGGCAAGACCCCTTCGCCGGTTAATTGCCTGGCAACACTTGTCAAGCTGCTGCCGGGTTGGATCGAGAATTCGTATGGAACTTCGGGAAGATGAACGGGAGCGTTTATCCTATAGGCGAACCAGGCCGCAAACAGGACAACTCCAATCAGGATAATGAAGATGAGCCGTTTTAGAATACGCATGCGCCATGAAACATCTGGACGGATCTCCGGAGAGGATTTGCTTGCGGGCGCACTCCGGATAGGGAACGATCTTCTTCCCCTCTGGCGTCATGCTTGGCCGCGGATTGCATTCCGCGCACGTTTAGGAAAGCGCTGGATTCTTCGCTGCCCATGTTGCCGCTAAAATCGGGATGACAGGCGCGAAAAGGGTGGCAGCCGAAACTACGATACTACCGGACGCACGCCAGCGCTTCCCTAAATTTTAGAGAAGATCAGTGTGCCGTTTGTTCCACCAAAGCCAAAAGAGTTCGACATGGCCACATCTATCTTCATTTCACGCGCCGTGTTGGGAACATAATCCAGGTCGCACTGGGGGTCCTGCTCAAATATGTTGATGGTAGGAGGGGATACCTGATGATGTACCGCCAGGGCGGAAAATATCGCCTCCACGCCTCCCGCCGCTCCCAACAGATGCCCGGTCATCGATTTTGTCGAATTCACCACGAGCCTGGCTGCATGTTCACCGAAACAGCGTTTTACCGCAACGGTTTCCGCTATGTCGCCCAGCGGGGTGGATGTTCCATGCGCGTTGATATAGTCCACCTTGGTCGCATCGATGCCGGCATTCCTCAGCGCGTTGGTCATGCAGCGCGCCGCGCCCTCTCCGTCCTCGCAAGGCGCAGTCATGTGGTAGGCATCGGCGCTCATGCCATACCCCGACAATTCTGCATAGATCCGGGCCCCGCGGCGTTTCGCATGCTCCATTTCTTCCAGAACCAGCACCCCGGCGCCTTCACCCAGAACAAAGCCATCACGGCCCCGGTCCCATGGCCGGCTCGCTGTAACGGGATCATCGTTGCGTGTCGAAAGAGCCCGTGCAGAGGCAAACCCGCCGATGGCGAGCGGCGTAACGCAGGATTCCGCACCACCCGCAACCATGATATCGACATCGCCATATTCAATCAGGCGAGCCGAATCGCCGATGCAATGGGTTGCGGTGCTGCACGCGGTGACGATCGCCAGATTCGGTCCTTTGAAGCCGAACATGATCGATAGGTTTCCCGCAATCATGTTGATGATCGTGCTCGGAATAAAAAACGGAGATATCTTGCGTGGACCGTGCTCCTGGTAGGCAATATGGGTGTTTTCGATCATCGACAAGCCGCCGATGCCGGAACCGATATTGACTCCGATGCGCTCGCCTTCCAGCCTGGAACCGCCTATATCGTCAATACCCGCGTCTTTGACCGCCTGGATCCCCGCGGCCATTCCATAATGGATAAAAATATCCATGCGCCGCGCTTCCTTGGGAGAAAGATAGTGATTAACGTCAAAATCTTTGACTTCCCCCGCGATTTGCGAAGCAAAGGCCGAGGAATCGAAACGGGAAATCGGGGTAATGCCGGATTTGCCTGAGAGAACATTGTCCCACGCGTCCGGAACCGAGTTGCCGACGGGCGAGATCATGCCCAATCCCGTAATGACTACCCTACGTCTGGACAAGATGGCACTCCGGGAAAAGATATGCTCGAAGCAAGAGATCAGGGATTGTTGGAATTGATGTAATCGATGGCCTGCTGAACAGTGTTTATTTTTTCCGCCTGCTCATCAGGAATTTCACATTCAAATTCCTCTTCCAGCGCCATGACCAGCTCCACGGTATCGAGTGAATCTGCACCGAGATCATCTACAAAAGAAGATTCGCTTTTAACCTCAGCCTCGTTCACTCCCAGTTGCTCAGCCACGATTTTTTTTATACGCTGTTCCACATTTTCCATCTAAAGACCTCTTCTCCGTAAGAAAACGCCGTCATTCTAGCAAGTTTTCAATATTAGTAAAATTACTACCTCAGGGGGGACCTCAAGGCTCCCGATGCCCTTCTGGAAGACCCAATTCGACAGGTGTTGCGCGGGCCTGGATTCGTCAATCCATGTACATCCCGCCGTTGACATGAAATGTCGAGCCGGTAATGTAGCTGGCGGCTGGCGAGGCAACGAAGGCGGCGACCGAGGCAATCTCCTCGGGAGTTCCCAGCCTGCCCGATGGCACCTGCTGCAACAGGGCCTGCCGTTGTTTTTCCGTAAGAGCGCGCGTCATGTCCGTCTCGATGAAGCCCGGCGCAATACAGTTCACAGTGATGTTGCGGCTCGCCACCTCGCGCGCCAGGGATTTGCTGAAGCCAAACATGCCGGCCTTGGCAGCCGCATAATTACTCTGCCCGATATTACCGGTGATCCCGACGATCGAAGAGATATTGATAATCCGTCCATAACGCATCCTCATCATCTGGCGCAGAACGGCACGGCTCAACCGGAATACGGATTTGAGGTCGGTCTCGATGATATCGTCCCATTCCTCGTCTTTCATCCGCGCAAGCAGATTATCCCTGGTTATCCCTGCGTTATTTACCAGGATCGCGATATCGCCGAATTTATCGTTTGCCATCTTAAGAACGCTCTCGATTTGCGCGGGGTCATTCACATTTAAAATGGCCCCAAACCCGTTGATGCCTGCATCGCGCAAGTAACGGTCGATGGCCTGAGAGCCATTTTCGGCAGTAGCGGTTCCGATCACGATCGCCCCCTGCCTGCCCAGCTCAAGCGCGATGGCTCGTCCTATACCTCTGCTCGCGCCGGTCACGACGGCTACGCTATTCTGTAACATTATCCTCCATTACCGTATCAGGGAATTTATTCGCAGGGTCGTCCGCCGCTCATAAGGTCCGCGACGACTGGCTGCTCATGTTAATAGGCTTGCAGCATGCCGAAGAGCCTGGCCATCAGCCAGGGGCAAGCTCTGCAGACTTTTGTCGATGCGTTTATTCAGTCCCGACAGTACCTTCCCCGGGCCGCACTCCACCACAAAATTCACGCCTGCAGCAGCAAAAGCGCGAATGGTCTCCGTCCATCGTACCGGCTTGAACAATTGCTGCACCAGGATTTCTTTTATGATAACGGGATCATCATGCCCCTGTACGTCCGCATTGTGCAGCAACGGAACTTGCGGAGCCATGAGCTTCACCATTTCCATTTTGTGCCGCATTCTATCCGCTGCACCTTTCATCAACGAACAATGGGAAGGAATGCTCATCGGCAACATGATTGCGCCTTTTGCGCCATTCGATTTCGCGAGCTCCATGCCCCGCAGCACCGCATTTTTATGCCCCGCTATGACGACTTGTCCGGGAGAATTGAAGTTCGCGGGTTCCAGCGATTCCCCATCAGAAGAGCTGGTAACTGCCTGGCATAAAGATCGTACCGCCTCATCGTCGAGCCCAAGAATGGCCGCCATGGCGCCGGTATTTTGGGGTACCGCCTCCTGCATGGCTTCAGCGCGGAAACGCACCAGCGGCAAGGCGTCAGCAAAAAGCAATGCGCCCGAGGCAACCAATGCGGTATATTCGCCCAGGCTATGGCCGGCCATTAATACCGGAACAGAATTCGTGCAGCTCTGCCATGCGCGATAGACCGCGACGCCAGCGGTCAGCATCACCGGTTGCGTATTGACGGTTGAATTGAGTTCATCAACCGGGCCCTCGTTAACCATCTTCCAGAAGTCCTGCCCCAGTATATCCGCCGCTTCCACGAACGTTTCGCGCACTTCGGGAAAATCCACATATCCCGCCATCATTCCTATGGATTGGGAACCCTGCCCGGGAAACACGCATGCCACCTGTTGGAGCAACTTCATATTACCGATATCGCTTGTGTTGGAAGTTCCATATGCACGCTTTCCGCGGAAAACCAGACGGCCGCACTTCGATTGCCGTGGTCAAAAATCTATCCCGCTGCGGCGGCAAGCGAAACAGAAAAAACCCGGGGGTAAAAACTACCATCTTATAAGCGCCGATCCCCAGGTGAATCCTCCGCCGACACCCTCCAGCAAAACATGCTGGCCGGGTTTTATACGGCCATCGCGCACCGCGATATCCAGCGCCAGGGGAATCGAGGCGGCGGAAGTATTGCCGTGCTTGTCCACCGTGACCACCACTTTTTCCATCGGTATGCCCAGCTTTTTCGCGGTGGACTGAATGATCCGGATATTTGCCTGATGCGGGATCAGCCAGTCGATATCGGATGCTTGCAAGCCATTTTCTGCCAGCGCTTCTTCTACCGCTTCTTCCAGGACCTGGATCGCAAATTTGAAAACGGCGTTGCCTTCCATCATGACGAATGGCGTGCCTCTCAGCTTGCCGCCGGCAACGTTTGCCGGCACGGCAAGCGTCTCCCTGTGGCTGCCGTCAGCATGCAGGTGACTGGAAAGTATTCCCGCTTCGTCGCTTCGCGTCAGCACGACTGCTCCCGCACCATCGCCGAACAGCACGCAAGTACTGCGGTCGTTCCAGTCAAGTATTCGGGAGTATATCTCTGTGCCCACGACCAGCGCATTCCGGCACCTTCCGCCCCGAACAAACATGTCCGCTGTGGCAAGCGCATAGACGAAGCCGCTGCATACCGCCTGCACGTCAAATGCGGGACACCCTCCTATGCCAAGCTTATCCTGAAGGATGCATGCAGTGCTGGGAAAAATAACGTCGGGTGTCGTCGTCGCAAGAATGATGAGGTCGATCTCCGCAGCCTGAATGCCGGCAGCGGCAAGCGCGTTACGGCTGGCATTGAGCGCGAGGTCGCTTGCCACTTCGTTATCCGCCGCTATATGCCGCTCCATGATACCGGTACGGGTCCGTATCCACTCGTCGCTGGTGTCCACCATGCGCTCGAGCTCATCGTTTGTGAGGATCTTTTCCGGCAGGTAGCTACCCGTTCCGCTTATTCTGGAATAGGTCATGGAAGAAGGCTTTCTGGCTGGGGATGCGAAGGTATTTTTCTGGAATGATGCTGCAATTGCGCCACGCGCTCGCTGATATGACGCAGCATTCCGCCGCTGACCTCATCCACCGCACGGCCGATGGCACACCCGAACGCATAGCTGTCGGCGGATCCGTGGCTTTTGATGACGATACCGCGCAATCCGAGCAGGCTCGCACCATTATATTGGCGATGGTCCACGCGCCGCTTGAATGCCTTGATTATCGGCAGGGCCACCACTCCCGCCAATCTCGTCAGCAGGTTGCGCTTGAACTCCTCGCGCAGGTAAGTGGAAAGCATTTGCGCCACGCCCTCAGAGGTTTTCAGCGCCACGTTCCCGACAAACCCATCACAGACCACGACATCGGTCGTTCCTTTATAAATATCGTCTCCTTCGATATTGCCGAAAAAATTGAGTCCGCTATCGCGCAACAGTTCCGCAGCCTGCTTCACCACTTCGTTACCCTTGATTTCTTCTTCACCTATATTGAGCAGGCCAACGCTGGGCTTCGCCTTATTTTCAACGGAAGAAACCAAGGTGGCGCCCATTACCCCAAACTGAAGAAGATGCTCCGCGGTGCAATCCACGTTGGCACCCAGATCAAGCACATAAGTGTGCCCCTGCATGGTGGGCAGTACCACTGCCAGAGCCGGGCGATCGATGCCCGGGAGCATTTTCAATACAAAGCGCGAAGTGGCGATCAAAGCTCCGGTATTACCCGCGCTGACACACGCCTGGGCCTCGCCGCTTTTGACCAGGTTGATCGCCACCCGCATCGAGGAATCTTTTTTTCCACGCAGGGCCAGGGCAGGCGACTCATCCATCCCGACAACCTCGCTTGCCGGGTGGAGCCTCAACCTCGGACCAAGCGCAGTTCCCCTGGCCCGCAATTCCGATTCGATAACATCGGGCAATCCTACCAGAACAATATCCACGTCGGGATTGCGATCGAGATAATGGGTGACTGCAGGAACCGTCACATGAGGGCCATGATCACCACCCATGCAGTCTACTGCTACGGTAATATTCAATTTCGATGCAAGGCCAGTCAGGCCACAGTTAGGCTGGGGTTCTCAGTATCCCCGCAACTTCGAGGCGATCAATCCCCTTTTGTCTTGATGACTTTTTTGCCGCGATAATAGCCATTGGGGCTGATATGGTGGCGTAGGTGGACTTCTCCCGTACTGGGCTCCACCGTCAGCGACGGATTGCTCAAAAAGTCATGTGAGCGATGCATCCCTCGCTTGGATGGAGATTTCTTGTTTTGCTGGACTGCCATAGCGTTTAGCTCCGTTAAATAAATTTCAATGCAGCTTTTTTAGCGCTGCCAGTGCGGAAAAGACAGATTTCCCCTCTTCCGTATGACCACTCTCCTGTTTATCGATGGCGCACTCCTCTTCTCCATGGCGAGGAGAGGCCGGCAGACTCAGGATTACTTCATCCTCGACGAGGGCGGCAACATCCAGCTCCGGCGTTGCCAGGATGCAATCAACCGATGCATCCGCGTCAAATCGGGCAAGCTCGCTTTTATCCCTTGCCAATAGAAGATCCGTACGCAGGTCCAGCACATGCCTCATCGTTCCAAGGCAGCGCTGGCACCTCAGATTTATCCGGCCCTGGATGGATATTTGCAAGCTGGGCTCAGCGTTTGCTCCCGACCCCCCCATAATGGAATATTGCAATTCACCGCGATCATCGGCCAGATAATCCCGCAAGCGCCCGAACCTGGAAACCGCCATTTTACCACGGAGCACCTCCGCGTTACGGGCAAAATCAAGGGGATCTATAACGATAGGGGCCGACATGGCATCGAAACCTCATGCAAAAACAGAATGCTTGAAATGCTTGTCTTAAGGAAGACCTGCTGCATTTTATACTCATGCTCAAACATTGCACCGGCTCAACCACTTCCTCATCGATTTACGTCCTCGATTGATAGAAGCGGCATTTGGCATTAGAATCCAGCAGGCGTGACGCACGGCGCGCATCATATAATTTTTGACAGTGAGTGTCAAAAATCAACTCAGCCAGACTTTGAAAACACAACAAATCGATCAAAGACTTATCCTGGGATCCAGTTCCGTATACCGCCAAGAATTGCTGCGCCGCCTTCGAATTCCGTTCGATGTATGCAGCCCGCAAATAGACGAAACGCCCCTGCCGCAGGAGAAGGCGGAGATGACCGCCATTCGCCTGGCTGAAGCCAAATCGCGGGCGGTCGCCGCAGGTTCCGGTAATGCTATCGTCATTGGCGCTGATCAGGTTGCCGTATTGGATGGCATCCAGCTAGGGAAGCCATTGAATTACGCGAATGCAGTGAAGCAGCTTCAGGCCGCCCGGGGAAAAGAAGTGACCTTTCACACTGCGCTCTGCCTCTTCAATGGCCGGAACGGGAATATGCAAACAAGACTTGTTCCGTCGCGCGTTAAATTCCGGAATCTGAGCGATCGGCAAATCGAAAATTACCTGGATAAGGAACAACCCTATCACTGTGCGGGAAGCGCCAAGGCCGAAGGGCTGGGTATCGCCCTGCTCGAATCCATCCTTAGCGACGATCCCACTGCCTTGATTGGGCTGCCCCTCCTGGCGCTTGTGGACATGCTATCGCGCGAAGGCATAGAGATAGTGTGACAGCATGGCCAATGTGGCTATAGGCACCCTCTATCTCATTCCCACCCCCTTGGGCAACGGGGAGCTTGCCTGGATCATACCCGATGCGGTCCGGCAACGTGCTGCAGAGCTCGAGCATTATATCGTCGAACATCCAAAAACCGCCCGGCGCTTCCTGAAACAGATCGGTTGCATCCAGCCGCTGCAAAAAATCCACATGAGCATACTGGATGAGCATACGCCGGCCAGCCAGCTTCCGGGCCTGCTGAACCCGCTGCTCGAAGGCGCCGACGTCGGACTGCTATCCGAAGCGGGATGCCCGGCGGTCGCCGACCCAGGAGCGGCATTGGTGCGGCTCGCACATCAGGGAAACTTCCGCGTTGTGCCCCTGGTGGGACCATCTTCGATATTACTGGCACTGATGGCCTCCGGATTGAACGGGCAATGCTTTGCGTTCCAGGGGTATCTCCCCATCGAGGCCGGCAGGCGCGCAAAAAAAATTGCGGAATTGGAAAAAGAATCGATTATCCGCAACCAGACACAGATTTTTATCGAAACCCCCTATCGCAACCAGAAGCTCGCGGAGCTTCTTGTCTCGATATGCCGCGCGGATACCAGCCTATGCATTGCCTGCAATCTCACGCTGCCGGATGAGCATGTCGCCACCAGAACAATCGAACAATGGAAAGGTTATTCCCTGGATCTCGATAAAAAACCTTCCATTTTTTTGCTTCTGGGCGGGCGTAGCGTAACCCCAAGGAGTCCCGGTCCCTAGTTTCCCGCTACCACAATCCTCCATAGGATCCCATGCTCATCAGGACACTCGCCGCAGCGGCCCCGAAGCGCTTGGCAAAACGCTCGGCGAACCCTTCCCGGGTCGTATAGTCAACGATGTGCTCGGCCTTGATGATCTCTCGCGCAACATACTCCGCACTTCCCATCGCATCAGCCAGGCCCAGATCTATGCTTTTTTGCCCGGTCCAGACTATGCCGCTGAAAATCTCGGGGGTATCTTTCAGGCGCTTGCCCCTGCCTTCCTGGACGACCTCGATAAACTGCTTGTGAATATCGTCGAGCATTTTTTTAGCATATTCCGCCTGCTCCGGGTTGACGGGTGAAAAAGGATCGAGAAAGGCTTTGTTTTTTCCTGCCGTAAGCAGCCGCCGCTCGATGCCCAGCTTGTCCATTGCATGGGTAAAACCAAATCCATTCATCAAGACGCCTATCGAACCAATGATGCTTGCCTTGTCGACAAAAATCTTGTCAGCGGCGGCGGCAACGTAATAACCTCCGGAGGCGCATACATCCTCCACCACCGCATAGAGGGGAATTCGCGGATATTCAGCGCGCAACCGCCGGATTTCGTCGTTGATGTAACCAGCTTGCACGGGACTGCCTCCCGGACTATTGATGCGCAGGATCACCCCTTGTGTTTTCTGGTCCTTGAACGCATGCTGCAAACCGGCATTGACATTATCGGCACTGCTGATGCTATCTGGCGCGATGACACCGCGCAACTCGACCAGCGCAGTATGCTTGCCGGAAATCGACATGCCGCTATCGCCAAACCAGCCCAGTCCGACAAACAAAAGAATAAACAGGTAGACAAAAGTCAGGGACTTGAAAAAAATACTCCACTGGCGCGCTCTGCGCTGTTCCCGCAATGACGAGAGCAACAGCTTTTCGAGCACCCGTTTTTCGGAGCCTTCGTTGGGAGTTTCTGTGTCAGCCATTATTGTTCCGATCCCTCAGGTAAATTAAAGCGGCAACGACGAGGTCCATAAAACCGCTTTATTGTTTTGCCTCAATTTCAATCATGGCCTGGCTCGAGCAGGAGCGTTCGCCGGTCAGGGCGCTTATCCCGCCGGGTTGGTTTCCGAAAGGTCGAGTTGTTCCAGGAATGTGCTCAGATCGGCGGTCAAAGGCGCATCCACGCGTAAACGCCTCCCGGTGATGGGATGCCCCACCTCCGCCACGGCAGCATGGAGAAACATGCGTTTCAAACCTTTTGCCGGAATCCCTTTGGATAGTCGCTTGTTCAGGTCAAAATCGCCATACTTGTCGTCCCCCGCAATCGGGAATCCGAGGTGGGCGAGATGCACGCGAATTTGATGAGTTCGGCCCGTCTTTAGTTCCGCTTCCAGGAGGCTGAAATCACGCCATGATTTTTTGAGGATGAAAACGGTATGTGCGGGCATCGCGTCTTTTTCATCCGTGTCGTCCGATGCTACGACCACGCGCCTTTCTCCGGTGGAGGTTACATATTTATGCAGCGGCAATCGTACAGCTTGCCTCGGATTCCGCCACTTTCCTTTCACCAGGGCCAGATAGCGTTTCTCCATCTGCCCCGCCCGGATTTGCCGATGCAATTCGATCAGCGCTGCCCGCGACCTGGCAAGAAACAGGACACCCGATGTTCCCCTGTCGAGACGATGGACCAGTTCCAGGAATTTCCACTCTGGATGCTGGGCACGCAAATGCTCTATCACGCCCAGGCTCACGCCGCTTCCGCCATGCACGGCCATGCCGGCAGGCTTGTTGAGTACGATCAGCGCTTCATCATGAAACAGGATTTCAAATGGAAAAGGTGCACATTTGATATCCTTTTTTCCCGGCACAGGCTTGGCCCCGGTGCGAACCGGTGGAATACGCACCACATCACCCAGCTGCAAATGACGCCCGGCGTCGACACGTTTGCTGTTGAGCCGCACCTGCCCGCTCCGCAACAACTGATAGATATGGGTCTTAGGGACTCCTTTAAGCCGTTTGAACAGGAAATTATCTATGCGCTGTCCGTCGCCAGTCTCATCCACAACTTCATTCACCGCGACAAGCAGGGGAAAATCTTTGCCTAAATCCCTAATTCTACTTATACTTGACAATTCGGAGTTTCAGCCTATCCCTTTATCCGGCGTTAAAAACAGCGCTGTTGATGAAAATCCCGTTCAATAGGGACAAGTGCCAACCCGAAAACCTGGTTAACGTCACTCACCACTAAAGTAGTGATAGTAATAGATTTGCGCGCTCAAAGCACACGTAAATTTCAGTTTTCAGTTTCGTTGCGCCCTCTGCCGGCACCATAACCGAAACCTGAATGAAACTTAATTTCCTGGCCCTGCTAATCGATAAAAGCAGGGCCACAGTGACACGCCAGAGAAAATAGTCATCTTTAACAGCAGCCAATCATCCTATGACCAACGTTGCCTGACTAGAATGCTCTCGTATACGCGCGGAAGAATCTCCGCAGCGTAGGCTGTCTGCCCGTGACCAGAGCGCGGGAGGCATAAAATGAAACGCATGTTATTCAATGCGACACAGCCGGAAGAACTGCGTGTCGCCATTGTCGATGGTCAAAAACTCATTGACCTGGACATTGAATCGTCCGGCAAGGAACAACGCAAGGGCAACATTTACAAAGCGGTCATTACCCGTCTGGAGCCCAGCCTCGAAGCCGCTTTCGTCGAATATGGCGGAGAGCGGCATGGCTTCCTTCCTTTCAAGGAAATTTCCCGCTCCTACTTCAAGGAAAGCGCCGATAACGGCCGCGCCAAGCCGCAGGATGCCCTCCATGAAGGCCAGGAACTTATCGTCCAGGTAGACAAGGATGAGCGTGGCACCAAGGGTGCGGCGCTCACTACCTATATCTCGCTGGCGGGCCGCCATCTGGTATTGATGCCGAATAACCCGCGAGGTGGCGGAGTGTCCCGCCGCATCGAAGGGGAAGACCGTGCCGAGCTGCGCGACACCATGGCCCAGCTGGATATTCCTGCCGGCATGAGCATTATTGCCCGCACGGCGGGAATAGGGCGCAGCGAAGAAGAGTTGCAGTGGGATCTCAATTATCTGCTGCAATTATGGCGTGCAATCGAGGAAGCCTCGCACGGGCAAAGCGGCGCTTTTCTTATTTACCAGGAAAGCAGTCTCGTAATACGGGCAATCCGCGATTACTTTCACCAGGAAATCGGTGAAATCCTGATCGACACCGAAAACATATATGAGCAGGCATGCCAGTTCATGAGCCATGTCATGCCCGCGAACGTAAGCCGCGTCAAATTCTACCGCGACGATGTGCCCCTGTTCTCGCGCTTCCAAATAGAGCACCAGATCGAGACCGCCTACTCCCGCCAGGTGACATTGCCGTCGGGCGGCGCCATCGTCATCGATCATACCGAAGCACTGGTATCCATCGATGTCAATTCCGCACGTGCGACCCGTGGTTCCGACATAGAGCAAACAGCGCTCAACACCAATCTGGAAGCTGCCGACGAGATCGCACGGCAACTGCGATTGCGCGACCTGGGTGGACTGGTGGTAATCGATTTTATCGATATGGAGGTCGCCCGCAATCAACGTGAAGTGGAAAACCGCCTGCACGATTCACTGCGTTACGACCGCGCGCGCGTGCAAATGGGAAAGATTTCCCGTTTCGGCTTGCTGGAACTCTCGCGGCAACGGCTGCGCCCATCTCTGGGCGAGAGCAGTTATATCTCCTGTCCCCGCTGCCATGGCACCGGCCACATACGCGGCACCGATTCCTCCGCATTGCATATCCTCAGGATCATCCAGGAAGAGGCGATGAAGGAAAATACCGCTGTGCTTCAAGCTCAGGTACCGGTGGATGTCGCGACCTATCTGCTCAACGAAAAGCGTTCCGAGATACATGCCATAGAAGCCAGATTGAAAGTCAACGTAGTCCTGATTCCGAATATCCATCTCGAAACCCCCAATTACACCATAACCCGGTTGCGGCACGACGATGTAAAGCTCGGCGAAATTCAAACCAGCTATCAACTGGTGGAAAAACCGGCAGCGGAAATTGCCCTCCCGTCAGCCTCGCAAGAGGTCAAGCCAGTCCGCCAGCAGGCTGCTGTGCGAGGGATAACGCCCTCTCAGCCAGCGCCAGTACGGGAGCAAATACCGCAACCCGAACCGGAGCGCGAACCCAGGCAGGTATCCTTTCTGGACAAAATACTGGGATGGTTCAGGCAGCCGGGAGGAGAGCAAAAACGAACCCTGCCGGAACAGGCGGCCACCGGACCGCAACAACCTGAACGCAGCCCTGGCCGGCGCGATCGCGTCCGGCCGGCCCGGCCGGGCCGTGGGGAGCGTGGCGAGCGCGGCGAACGAACCGGCGAGGTGGTCAATTTCCCGAGCCAGTCGCGCGAAGCAGCGCAGGGTCAGCGCAATGACCGTAGCGACTCCAAGCCCCAGGCGGAACGCTTCGGCACGAAAAAGGCTCAACGTCCCCCCCGCGATGAAAAACAGCCCCGGGCGGATACCCGGCTACCTGCAGAAGAACAACCGGTAGCGGAAGACTTGTCCCAGGCTCAACGGGGAGAGGAAGGGGGGCGCAGACGGCGCCGCGGTGGAAGGCAACGCGACCGGGGCGAGCGCCAGGATCGCCCTTCCCGCGAGGCGAAAAATATCCCGCCAAGAGAAAGCCAGGATCAACAAATGGCCAGCGCCATGCAACAAAATAGGACGGGGAATGAAGCTACCGCCGAGTCACGGGAAATACCAGCCATGGTGAGCGCTGCCTTGCCAATGCTCGAGACGGAAGCGCTTCCCGAATCAAAGGGGACGCTTCCGCCAGAACCGGCGGACGGGCAGGCAACCATACAGTCGAGCGACCCCGAAAAGGAAGCGTCAGTCGAAGCACCGGACGAAGCGCCGGATGAGGAAAGCAAGACTGCTGCTTCACTTGGAGCGGCTGCTGGAGTAGCGCCCGAGCGAGAAAGCAGGCCAGACCAGCTTTACCCCATCCAGGAGCAGGAACCCTTACCCACGCCACCCTCTCCAACTTTACTGCTGGCCGATGCATCGAGTATTCGCGGAGTTGAAGGCGTTGCAGCAGAAAACGAAGCTTCGGCCAAAATACCGGAAGCGACCGCACCATCAACTCAGCAGGCAGCCGGAAAATCCGCTCCTGCACTGGAACCGCTGAATCTGGTAGCAAGCGGGTTGATCATGATTGAAACCATTCCCGGAAAACGGATGGCCCCTGATGAGCACGCGCCTGAAGAATTCATTCCGGAAGGCCGGCGGAAAAGGAAGCCTGCACCTCCGCGCGCAGTGACTCCTGACGAGCCACTGGTGCAAATTGAAACGCAGAAGTGACCAGTTGTTGTTTGTTGTATAGTCTATAGCGGTAAAATTCCCGCGGCTTGAGGATATGTCCGAAAGGGGGAGTGGGTTCGCTGCGGTTCGCGATTCCAGGCCCCTTCGAGGATGTTTGCAGGCTGCCGCGAAACCGTTTCATTCACGCGTCTTTGTCTACTTCGCCCGCAAGCCGGACAGTACCGATGAGTCTCGTCAGGGATTACCCAGAGGACTCTTCCCCATATTTTTTTCGCGGCAGATCCGGTTGAGCAACTCCTGACCGGCTTCCTCCACCATGTTCAGCACGTGTTCAAAACCCTGGCGTCCGCCGAAATAAGGATCAGGAACCTCTTCCAACCCTTCGGAAAACCTGCGGCTGTATTGCATCAATAAGCCGAGCTTATGACTGTATTGAGGCGGACATTCCTGCTTCAGTATGGCGAGATTGGCCTTGTCCATTGCAAGGATGTAATGAAAATGCTCGAAATCCCTCTCATGTACGCGCCGCGCACGCAGGGTCCGGGTGTCATAGCCGCGCCGGGCCGCGGCCTGCTGAGCTCTTTCATCCGGCGGCTCACCCTCATGGTAATCATGAGTACCCGCCGAGTCGATGTGGAAGGCTTGCTCGAAGCCAGCAGCCCTGACCTGCTGCCGGAATACGGCCTCCGCAGTAGGAGACCGGCAAATATTTCCCATGCAGACAAATAGAACGCGTGTTTTAAAATGCTCTTCTGGCTTCATGGCTCACTAAAACGGCAACGCCGCATCGGGTCTGGCTTGTAAAATGACCTTGCGAAAATCCTCCTGTATCCGCCTGAGCGCCGCTTCGTTATCTGCCTCAAATCGCAGAACAATCACGGGCATGGTATTGGATGAGCGCGCCAGGCCAAACCCATCGGCGTACTCCACCCGCAGCCCATCCGTCGTAATCACATGAAGCGGATTATCAAAGCGCGCATTTGCTTGCAACTGGGTGATCACCTGGTAATTTTCCCCTTCCTTCAACCTGATTTGCAGTTCGGGAGTGCTGATAGCATCCGGAATTGCATGAAGGGCAGCATCGATGTCTGCCTGCAGGCTGAGCAGTTCCAGCAGCCGTGCCCCCGCATACAATCCGTCATCGAATCCATACCAGCGTTCACCGAAAAAAATGTGACCGCTCATCTCGCCCGCCAGCACTGCTCCAGTTTCTTTCAGCTTGCCCTTGATGAACGAATGTCCCGTTTTCCACATGATCGGCTGGCCACCGTGCCGCTCTATCCATGGCGCGAGGTTACGCGTGCATTTCACGTCATAAATGATCCGACCGCCGGGATTCCTCGACAAGACGTCGGCAGCAAATAGCATCAACTGGCGATCGGGATAAATTATCGAACCGTTTTTCGTCACCACACCCACGCGGTCCCCGTCGCCGTCAAAGGCGAGTCCGAGTTCCGCGTCACCCGTCTCAAGCTCATGTATCAGATCGCGCAAATTCTCGGGGACGGAGGGATCCGGATGATGATTGGGAAATGTTCCGTCGACGTCGCAAAAAAGCTCGTTTACATGGCATCCGAGCCTGCGGTATAGCTCCGGCGCATAGGCGCCGGCGACACCGTTGCCACAATCGACGACGACTTTCATGGGGCGGGACAGCTTTATGTCTGCTGTAATACGCTGCAAGTAGGCTTCAGCGATATCCTGCTTGCGATACTCCCCATTGCCATGGACCAGATCCTGCTCTACCACGCGCCGGTATAATGCCTGGATGGCTTCCGCCGCGAGGGTTTCGCCGCCCAGCACCATCTTCAAGCCATTATATCGGGGAGGATTATGGCTTCCGGTTACCATTACGCCGGAATAGCCGCACAAGGTATGCGCTGCGAAGTAGAGCATGGGGGTGGCCACCATCCCGACATCGACCACGCCGACACCACTTTTCAGTAATCCCGCTGCCAGCGCCGCCGCAAGCTCCGGACCGGATGTCCTGCCATCCCGGCCTATCGCCAGAGATTGGATACCACGGACCCTTGCTTCGGAACCGATGGCATGTCCCACAGCTTCAGCGATTTCCGGGGTGAGTGTTTGGCCAACGACGCCGCGGATGTCATAGGCTTTGAAAATCTCTCTCGGTAAATCGAGCATGGGGATTATTCTAAATTATCGGAATCATGAGATATGGCAATGTTTGCAAGCGGCTCAGGATACCCGAAAATACGGGCAAGCAAGCGACGCAGCCATGGACGGAAAAATTCGGCTTCATGCCAGCGGCGTAGGTATCCGGCAACCCGCCCCTTCTATCCGGATATATGGGAACTGCTTCTCCTTTCTGGGTGTCCGACGCCGACCTTCCGGTGATGGACTGTTTCCCATTGTCTGTATTTCTACGGTTCTTTCAGCGATGGTGCCCCGTCCCCGAACCGCTTTTGAGCGTGTATTGGGTACCGCAATAGGGACACAACGCTTCGCCGGTATTCTCTATGGGAAGAAAGACGCGAGGATGCGAATTCCATAACAGCATGGATGGCATGGGACAATGCAATGGCAGATCGTCACCGGTGACCTCGATCGGTCCCTGCTTTCTCGCGTTGGCATTTTGCATGGATTTTCCTTCGTTTCCTTCCATATGCATAAACATCGATCAGACGTAAGTGAGCCAATCCGCATGGCTGGCGGTCCTGCCGCTCACACAATCGAAAAAGGCCGCCTGCAGCCTGGCAGTAAGAGGCCCCCGCTCACCTCCGCCTATACGGCGGTTATCCAGTTCGCGGATGGGCGTTACCTCGGCGGCAGTACCGGTAAAAAATGCCTCGTCCGCGCAATAAACCTCGTCGCGGGTGATCCGCTTTTCGATTATCGGAATTCCCATTTCCGTGGCGAGCTCGATGATGGAAGCACGTGTGATGCCTTCCAGGCACGAGGTCAGGTCCGGAGTGTAGAGCTTTCCCTTCTTGACGATGAATATGTTTTCGCCGGCTCCTTCCGCAACATAGCCATCCACATCCAGCAGCAGGGCCTCATCGTACCCGTCATGCGCCACTTCCTGATGGGCAAGAATCGAATTGGCATAGGTGGTCACGGACTTGGCACGGCACATGTTGACATTGACGTGGTGCCGGGAAAATGAAGAGGTTTTGACCCGGATTCCTTTTTCGAGGCCATCCGCGCCGAGATAGGCGCCCCAGGGCCAGGCAGCGACCACGACGTGAACCGAAAGGGTCTTGGCGGAAATTCCCATGGCTTCCGATCCGTAAAAAACGATGGGGCGAATGTAGCAGGATTCCAGCTTGTTCTGCTTGACCATATCGCATTGCGCCTGCATCAGCGTAGCCTCGTCGTAAGGCATTTTCATCATGAAAATATGCGCAGAATTGAACAGTCTGTCGGTATGCTCCCGCAACCGGAAAATTGCCGTACCGTTGGGCGTCTTATAGGCGCGCAGGCCCTCGAACACTCCCATTCCATAATGCAGTGTATGGGTCAAGACATGCGTGGTAGCCTCGCGCCACGGAATGATATTACCGTCGCTCCAGATAACGCCGTCGCGGTCAGCCATCGACATCAAAAACTCCTCGGGATTTTCGAAAGTCCTTATTCTAACGCATTTTACCTTGGATAAATTCAATCACATTCTCTGCCTCTGCCGCCGCCAAAAGGGGGGATGAAGCTATCAATCGAAAACTTCCATCCATAACTGAAGCACCGCGGCAATGCTTTCCCTGTAACGATCGGCTTCCACCCGGACAAATTTCTGATTCCGGCCGGAAGATGGCTCAGCGGCATCCGTATTTCCGCTCAATCTCAGCCTGTGCTGCACACGGCGAAACTCCCGGTAAGCAACAAGCACGCGTTGCGCGGCCGCTGCGGAAACCAGCCCCAGCTCTCCCACCAGCTTCAGTAAGGCGATATTGCCTATATTGTCCGTCAACCGCGGGTGATCGCAGGCATGGCCCAGAATCAGGTATTGCACCATGAACTCGACATCAATAATGCCGCCGCGGTCATGCTTGACATCAAACAGTCTGGACGAATTGGGATGCGCTTCCAACATCTTCTCCCGCATTGCCAGGACTTCGCGCTTGAGTTTCGCCAGGTCGCGCCGCTGGCGGAGCACATCCTTTCGTGTTCGCTCGAATGCCTCCCCTATCCGCGCGTCGCCCGCGACAAAACGTGCCCTGGTCAACGCCTGGTGCTCCCATACCCATGCCTGGCTACGCTGATATTGATCGAAAGCATCGAGGGAGCTGACAAGAAGCCCGCTGCTGCCATTGGGACGCAAGCGTAGATCGGTTTCGTACAATAAGCCTGCAGAAGTGTAACTGGTCAACCAGGAATTGATACGCTGGCTCAATCTCGCATATATCTCCGGGGCATCGGGATGAGAATCGTCATAAAGAAAAATGATGTCCAGGTCCGACGCATAGCCCAGTTCCTTTCCACCCAACTTGCCATAGCCGACAATCGCAAATGCGGGCTCTTTCCGGTGCTTCCTTCTCAACCCGGACCATGCAAGACGCATCACCTCGTCGAGTATCAAATCGGCAAGCGCCGTCAAATGATCACTCAGTGTTTCAAGAGGCAGCAAACCCTCCACATCCCTTGCCAGCAATTGAAACACCTGGGCATGGTGAAAATGCCGCAGCACGTCCATTTGCTGCTCCGTATCGCTGCCCGCCTGTTTTAACTGGCCCTCCAAAGTGGTCCTGGCAAACGGCCAGTCAGGTGCGTTTTGAAAACCTTCGGGGTTAAGCAGCTCGTCCAGCAGGATAGGGTGTGCGTTGAGATACTCGGCGGCCCACTGGCTGGTGCTGGCGAGCTTGGCCACCCTTTCCAGCGCTTCAGGATATTCCCGCAGCAGCGCGATATACGCCGCGCGCCGGCTCACGCTTTCAAGCAGCCGCAGCATGCGCTCCAGCGTCACATCCGGCCCCGGCATTTTCGCGGCCACGTCGATCAGAGCGGGCACAAGCGCGTCGATGCGCGCCTTGCTGGGCTTGGGCAATTGCCGGTAGCGCGCACTGGCGCGAAACGCCTGTAAATGTCCCAGGCTGTGTTGGGAATCGGAAAACCCCATGGCCGCCAGCTGGACGGCTGCTTCCGGCCCGGCTTCTTCTTCAACCTGCTCTTCCCAGAGGGAGGTCAGCGTGCCGGAAGTATGAAATTTCCTGGGAGCGGCAAATATATGTTCAAAATGGCCCGTCACCCTGCTTCGATGGCCGTCCAGGCATTCCAGAAACTCTTCATAGATTGAAAAACCCATCGCTTGCCCTATCAAAACCTGGTCAGCCGCTGCCTGAGGCAATGTCTGGGTTTGCATATCGTCGAGATACTGCAGGCGATGCTCGAGATTGCGAAGAAAATGATAGGCTTCGGAGAGTTCCGCTACCGCTTTCTCCGATAGCTGCCGCTTCTCTCGGAGGCGGTGCAGTATCTCCAGGGTCGGCCGAATACGCAGCTCGGCATCCCGCCCGCCGCGTATAAGCTGGAATACCTGAGCGATGAATTCAATTTCGCGGATGCCGCCCGGTCCGAGCTTGATATTTTCATGCAACTCACGGCGGCTGACCTCCTGCCGGATTTGCGAATGCAAGCCGCGCATGGATTCGTACGCGCTGAAATCGGGATATTTTCGAAACACGAAGGGCTGTACGATCTGCTCCATCAGAACCGAACCTTCCGCACGGGGGCCAGCGACCAGCCTACTCTTGATCCAGGCGTACCGTTCCCATTCCCGCCCCTGGTTTATGAAGTAATCCCTCAGCATGGGAAAGCTCATCGCCAGCGGGCCACTTTCGCCATATGGGCGCAGACGCATATCGACCCGAAAAACGTAGCCGTCCGAGGTCATATCATTGAGGCTGGCAATCAGCCTGCGTCCAAGGCGGACGAAGAAGTCCTGGTTGGAGACCGAACGGCGACCGTCGGTCTCTCCATCTTCCGGATAAACAAAAACCAGATCCACATCCGAGGAAACGTTGAGCTCTCCGCCTCCTAGTTTACCCATGGCCACCACCAGCATTTCCTGAAGAGCGTTCTTCTCCCTACTTTTCGGTTGTCCATATCGGCTCGGATCGGTCAGCCAGGCCTGCTGCCGCTCCAGCGCGAAACGAATGGCTGTCTCACCCAGGTCGGTCATGCTCCTCATGACTTCTGCCAAGCTCCCCAATCCACCCAGGTCCCGCGCCAGCAAGCGCAGTATCACCTTCTTGCGCAAGCTCCGCAATACGCGCTGCAGACCGGTTTCGTCATTGGCCGCTATCGCATCCGCATTCAGAAATTGCTGCATCTCGGGCGCAAGAAAAGGACGATGCAGATTTTTTTCCAGTTCCACCCGCAATTCCGGTTCGCTGTCCAGCAAGCGCTGCGCATAACGGCTGTACGGCAGGATCGAGTCGATCACTGTCTTGACGGGATGATCGGGATGCATGGCCAAAGATTCAGAGTTACAATAAATCGATCGTCAAAACCCCGTATTTCAACGGGCTTGCGCCTGCTCTCGCGAAATTGTAAAGCGTCGCGCGAGCAAATCCATTTAGATCGTTTTACCAGTTGCTTTATCATCGGGTCGCCCTCTCGACGCTTTTTTACTGGATGATTGGATAAAACAGATCATTCCCCGCAGAAAACCGGAAATTCTTATTGAACCTCTCAGTAATTCTACCTCTTGCACGGCAATGCGCCGCTATATTGCGCGGGGTGACCTGGATCCTGATTGCGGCAGCAGCCTTTTTTTCCCTGTTGCTGCTATCGCTGCGCTATTGGGTACTGCCAAATATAGAACAATACCGCGAAGATATCGCGTCGGCGCTCAGCCGGGCATCAGGCCAGCATGTAACGGTGGGACAGATCAGCGCGAACTGGGACGGCCTCCGCCCCCATATGATGCTCGGCACCATCAGTGTTTATGACAGAGAGGGAAATATCTCGTTGTTGCTGCATCGGCTGGAAGGCACCGTATCGTGGCGCTCCATTCTCTATGGCGGACTGCACTTTCGTGAAATCAGAATCGATCAGCCCGACCTGATTGTGCGGCGCGATATCGCAGGCGTCATTCATCTCGCCGGTTTTGCACTCGAGAATGAGTCGGGCGAAAATGAAAATGGTTTTTCCAACTGGCTGTTGCGGCAGAAACGGGTCATCATCAATAACGCCAGCATCGTGTGGCAGGATGACCTGCGAGCCGCACCAGAACTGGAGTTGCTGGTGAATCTGCTCCTCGAGAACCAGGATAACCGGCATCGCTTCGGAATCCGCGCCACGCCATCCGCCGAGCTCGCGGCACGACTGGATATGCGGGGGGACTTCAGGGGCAGGTCGCTGGACGATCCCGAACAGTGGCGAGGCCAGCTGTTCCTGCAAATAGATCAGGCCAACGTCGCCCTCTGGCAGGCGTGGCTGCCTTTTCCACGTGAAATCGAGCTAAAGCGCGGCGTCGGCGCGCTGCGCATGTGGATGGGGACGGATGGACTGGATATCCGGAAATTGACAATGGACATGCGGTTGAGCAACGTCGAGACCCAGCTGGCAAAAAACCTCCCGGAACTGGTCCTCTCCCGCGTGCAAGGCAGGGTGGGCTGGAAGAAGATAAACGATGGAGTGAAAGAAGGTTTTGAACTATCGGCCAGCAGGTTGAGCACTTTCATTCCCGGTAAACCGCAGTTGCAGCCCTTGAATTTCTCACTTCAGATGATCCCCGGCCAGAGCGGAGCAGCAGGCAGCGGCAGGCTGAGCGCGGATAAATTGAATCTTCAGACCCTTGGCGATCTGACCGAGTATTTGCCAATGGCGGATCCCCTGCGCAATTTCCTGAGACAGTCATCGCCACGCGGAGAAATTGATCACGTAGAGGCAGGATGGGATGGAGATCTGCCATCCCCGTCACACTTCCGCGCGAAGGGACACTTTACGAACGTTGGCGTGAAGAAATCGGAGAACCTGCCTGCATTCGGCGGCATCACCGGCAACATCGACGTTACGCAGCGGGGGGGAACGCTCAATGTCAGCTCACGGCAAGCGAGCATAGAACTGCCGGACATGTTCCACGAACCGCTCCTGCTCGACACCTTGACGGGGCAGGCAAGCTGGAGCACCGTCCCAGGCAGCGAGGCCAGCGAGTTCAGGTTCAATAATATTTCCTTCTCCAATCCCTATGCCGCCGGGATTTCATATGGAAGTTACCGTACCGGCCGCGACGGCCGGGGAATGATCGACATCGAGGGTCATCTGACGCGGGCAGATGTGTCTCGGGCAATACATTACCTTCCGGTGCGGAAGGATTCGCCCGTTAGAGTATGGCTGGAAAAATCGATGGCGGCTGGAGTCATTACGGAAGCCCGGCTCCATCTCAAGGGCAATCTTGATGAATTTCCTTTCCCTCAAGATCAGGGCATATTCCGGCTCTCTATCAACACATCGGGAGCGACGGTGGATCTTATGCCCGAATGGCCACGAATCGAGAATATTTCAGGAAATATCCAGATCCACGGCAATCGGGTCGAATTCAATGGCCCACAGGCCAGTATTGATGGCACGAAGCTGAGCAGGATAAAGCTTCGCATCAGGGATATCGGTGAGTCCGGCGCAATGCTCGGATGCGAGGCGGAGGCGGCCGGCGAGACCCGGCAATTCCTCGAACTGGCCGCGAGGTACGGCGCTGGCAGCCTGGCTGGCACGCTTTCCGATCAAATCAGCATTGCGGGAAACGGAAAGCTTCAAATCAAGCTTGACACCCCGCTGACTTCCACAAGACATCCCAGCCACGTCAAGCTTGCCGGAAGCTACCAGATCATCGGCAATGAAATCAACCCTGGACCGGATTTGCCCAATCTGAGCGATATCAGCGGAGAAATTTTTTTTACCGAATCGGGAATAAGCGTCAACAATATTGCAGCCAGACTATTTGGCGGCCCGATGTCTCTCAGCTCGGTCGACACGCGCGACGGGAGCATCCGCATGGTGGCCCTGGGCAAAATCAACCTGGACAATGTGTATGAGAACTGGCGGCACGACGCAACCCGCTCTCCCCAGCCGTGGACGAGATACCTGCGGGGCAGCGCCGAATGGCGGGGAATGGTCCACATCCGCAATAAGCTGACTAGCCTATCGATCGAATCATCCTTGCAGGGCATAGCCTCGGCATTGCCCGACCCCTTCTCCAAAGCGGCGTCCGACCGGATACCCCTGCGCTTCGAGCGAAAAGCAGCCGCCGTAAATCAGGACAGCCTGGTCTTGAGCTACGGCGATATTGCGGCAGCAAAAATCAGGCGTATTCTGGACGAATCAGGGAAGTACCAGGTGGAGCGAGGCGCGGTGGCGTTTGGTACCGCTTCCGTCCCGAGCCCGGAAACTCCGGGAATATCCGTGAGTGGCACGATACGGACGCTGGATCTGGATCAATGGCGGAAAATCATTGGCCAGGCGGGACAAGCGGGCGGCGCGGCGGAAGCTTTTCCCAATATTACCGGCGTGGATTTGCAGCTGGGCAATCTCACAGTTTTCGGCAGGCGATTCACCGATATTGAGTTGGGCGCAAGAAAAATTGACGAAATATGGCACTCCACTGTCGCAAGCAATGAAATAAGCGGCGACATCAACTGGAACCCATCGGGTAACGGAAAAATCCTGGCGCGCCTGGACAAACTGGTCGTCCCAACCAGCCAATCGACTTCCTCCCCTTCTTCCTCCAGGCCAGACCCGGGGACGCAGGCAAAGCATCAGCAAAAAAATCCGCCGGCGCTCGATGTAATAGTGAACGACCTCATACTCGGAAACATGCGGCTGGGCCACCTCGAATTGAAGGGCGCTCAGCATGAGCAGAATTGGCGTATCGACAAGTTGCGGCTCAGCAGCCCGGATAGCTCGATAGTGGCGAAAGGGGCATGGCAAAGCCGAACCGCCACCCCGCGTGTACAGGCCGCGATTACCGTGGAGTCAAGCGATATCGGAAAATTCCTGATGCGCCTGGGTCACCCCGATCGCGTGAAACGCGGCACTGGCAAGCTCGAAGGTAAGGTATCCTGGGATGGAAATCCGCTGGCCATCAATTACCCGACCATGTCGGGTACCTTCAAACTGCAGGCGGAACGCGGTCAATTCCCCAGGTTTGAGCCCGGTATCGGGAGGCTATTCGGCATCTTCGACTTGCGCGCGCTACCGCGGAGAGTCATGCTGGATTTTCGGGACGTATTCAGTGAAGGGTTTGCCTTCGATGACATCTCGGGGAATATAAAAATCGCGCATGGCGTAGCGGTTACCGATGATCTCGAGATCGAAGGGCCCGCGGCCAGCATTATCCTGAATGGCGAGGTAAATCTTGAGGCGGAAACCCAGAAGCTGAATTTCAAGGTTATCCCTTCGCTTGGGCTGGTCACACCGGTGGTGGGACTTACCGAGATGATCGTAAACAAGGCGCTGCAGAGCACCCCGGCACCTAACGAATACGACATAACCGGAACCTGGACCAATCCGATAGTGGTAAAAAAATCGGGGCAGGCGCAGGAACGCGAAACCGATGAACCTGTGCAGCAATAGCCTGGACTGCCACAAGCAAGACTCCCCAAAAACATCTTTGTCTCCCAATCAGCGCTCCATCACCGCTGCGCTATCGATACGATATGGGAAAACTGGAGGGTTCCTGCCATGAGCACCACTTGAAGGGTTTAAAAAAAACCGCTTTTCGGTTAATCTGTTTGCATTTGCCAAGAAGCTTCCGCTATGAGGCATCGATAGGCAGAGCCCGATCCGGTGAAATGAACCCGGTGATGATCGGTGCTTCCTTAGCGGCTTCTCCAGGCTGAAAAACATGGTCTTCCTAATTCCGGACAAGCCTGCCCAACCAGGGCAATAGTAGAACAAGATCGCACATGACAACTGATAATCCAGCTGCAACCTCCTCTCGAACCGAAAGTCAAAGGTTTGTCCGTGTTGCTGCCATTCAGATGGCCGCCGGACCCAATATAGTGGGCAATCTGGAAGAAGCAGGGCGCCTTATAGAGATGGCTGCGACGCAAGGGGCAAAGCTGGTGGCGCTTCCGGAATATTTTTGCTTGATGGGAATGAGCGATGCGGACCGGGTGGCCGCACGCGAGCAGGATAATTCCGGACCGATACAGCAATTCCTGAGCGACATCGCAAGACGGCTCGGCATCTGGCTGGTAGGAGGTTCCGTGCCCCTGGTATCATCCCAGCCCGACAAGGTCCGCAACAGCTGCCTGGTCTATGATGACAAAGGGAATCAAGTCGCGCGATACGACAAAATACACCTGTTTGGCCTGGAGATGGGTAACGAAAGCTATGCCGAAGAAAAAACCATAGAACCGGGATGCGACGTAGTTGCGCTGGAAACCCCCTTTGGCCGCATAGGACTGTCCATTTGCTATGACCTGCGTTTTCCGGAGCTTTACCGTTCCATGGGAAAGGTTGATATCATTTTTGCTCCCGCGGCTTTTACTTCGACTACCGGCAAGGCGCACTGGGAAACGCTCATTCGCGCCCGCGCCATCGAAAATCTCGCCTATGTGATTGCACCTGCCCAAGGCGGATATCACGTCAACGGGAGGGAAACCCACGGCGATACCATGATAGTCGATCCCTGGGGCGTAGTGCTTGACCGGCTTCCGCGAGGATCGGGTGTCGTGATAGCAGATATCAATTCCGACTATCAGGCCAGCCTGCGCAATAGCCTGCCCGCCTTGAAACACCGGATCCTGCATTATTGCTGATTATCGAATTTTTGACCTGGATAACATGATTACCGAATCCATCTCCCCAACGAGCGATCTCTTTGTCACGGCCAGCAATTGTCTTCTGGCGCCTTATGAGATAGATACGGCCGGCCTGCAGGAAGTATTTGGACAGATGCTCTCCCACAACGTGGACTATGCGGATCTGTACTTCCAGTACAGCCGAGGCGAGAGCTGGGCGCTGGAGGAAGGCATAGTCAAATCCGGCAGCTTCGATATCGATCAAGGCGTGGGCGTGCGCGCGATCAGCGGCGACAAAACCGCTTTTGCCTATTCGGACGACATCAGCATGCCGGCACTCGCCTCGGCAGCCCAGGCCACTCGTGCAATCGCACGCCAGGGTGCCTCACATTCGGTCCAAGCAGTCCGCCGCAACAAGGGCCGGGAGCTTTATCTTCCGCATGATCCCATTTCCACGCTCAACGATAAGGAAAAGGTCTCGCTGCTGGAAAAGCTCGAGGGCTATGCGCGGGCGGTCGACAATCGGGTTATCCAGGTGATGGCTTCTCTCTCGGGAGATTACGAAGTGATCCTGGTTGCGCGCAGCGACGGCGTTCTGGCGGCCGACGTGCGCCCTCTCGTGCGCATGTCGCTGCAAGTCATCGCCGAGGAAAACGGCAGGCGCGAGCAAGGCGTGGCGGGAGGAGGCGGACGCTTCGATTACGCTTACTTCACCGATGACGTCCTGCGCGACTATGCAGCCAAGGCGGTACACCAGGCCTTGATCAACCTCAACGCAAAACCCGCTCCCGCGGGGACCATGACCGTGGTGCTCGGTGCCGGCTGGCCGGGAATATTGTTGCACGAAGCAATCGGCCACGGCCTGGAAGGCGACTTCAATCGCAAGGGGAGTTCCGCGTTTTCGGGCCGTATCGGGGAGCGGGTGGCCGCGGCGGGCGTGACGGTGGTTGACGACGGAACCATCGCAAGACGGCGCGGCTCACTCAATGTCGATGATGAAGGTAACCCCAGCCAATGCACCGTACTCATCGAAAACGGCATACTGAAAGGCTATCTGCAGGATAACCTGAACGCTCGGCTGATGAACGTTGCCGTCACCGGAAATGGCCGGCGGGAATCATTTGCCCACATTCCCATGCCGCGCATGACCAATACCTACATGTTGAACGGCGACAAGGGTCCCGAAGAAATTATCGCTTCCGTAAAACATGGCTTGTACGCAGTGAACTTCGGCGGAGGCCAAGTGGACATCACCAGCGGGAAATTTGTATTTTCCGCCGCTGAAGCATATATGATCGAAAATGGCAGGATATCTTATCCGGTAAAAGGTGCGACGCTGATAGGCAACGGACCCGACATACTTACCCAGGTTTCGATGATAGGCAACGATATGGCGCTCGATCCCGGCGTGGGAACCTGCGGAAAGGAAGGTCAAAGCGTTCCCGTGGGCGTAGGTCAACCTACATTGCGCATAGACGGATTGACGGTAGGCGGAACAGCATAAGAAATCCTTCCAGGCATATGCCTGTGGGCAAAATATTGTTTTTCTCCTGGTTCAGGGCTTTCTGATCGTTTCGAACCTGACGATGCGCGTGCCTGCCAGCCTATCATGCAAGAATTGACCTTCCCGGTCAAATAGCGCCCATAGTATCCCGCAGCCGCCCAAAAAAATTCCGATCACGGCAAACAGGTAGCGTGCAAGGGCCTGTTTCAAATTCAGCCGCCCTCCATCGACGCTGATCACGCGGAATTTCCATGTTTGCATCGGCAGGGTTTGCCCGCCATGTGTCCAGAACCAAGTAAAGTACGTTCCCGCTACCAGCAGGAGGTAAAGTTGAAATGCCGGCCTGAAAAAAATCGAATTCGTATCGCGAAACACGAGATGAAAAATCACGCCGGCGATAAATAGGACCGCCAGCAGGAGCAGTGATTCGTAAATCATGCTCACCACCCTGCGCCAGAAACCCGGGGCTGAAATTTTAATCGACTCCGAAGAATCCATCAGGAATGCTGTCTATCCAGCTTTGGCAAAAGGAGAGTATGAATCCGGCGTTGCCACCTTATTGATTTGCCTGTGCACTATCCGGGGTTTGCTCGTGCTGGCGCCATTTCTGCTTTATTTCATTGCGCTTGTCGGGTGACATTTTTTTTATCGTCTTATACTTCTCTCGCGCACGCTCACGCTGCTCCGGAGTAAGCAGATACCAGTCCCGCATCTGCAGCTGCATGCGTTGCTGCTCTTCCGCCGTCATTCCCGGATAACGCTTTGCTATGCCCAGCCATTTCTTTTTTTTTGCCGGATCCATATGGTCCCACTCTTGCGAGAGCGGAGCCAAGATTTCCCTTTGTTGCGGCATCAGCTGGTTCCATGAGGGTTGCCTAGATTCGGCCGACACATGAGCAGAAAGCAGGAAACACAGCCACAGCCCTAAGATCAGGAGCCTTCGAGCCATGTATCCAACTCGTTATCCAGATAGGCATTTACCGGCAGATCATCAATGAGCAGCATGATATCGATGTCTTCATTCTCGTCGCTCTGCAGGCTCTGCCAATAAACGATCCCCATGAGCGCAAGCAGCAAGGACACCAGGGATACGAACCTTCGGCTTTTCAAGTGCCACTCATGCCCACTCCGGACGGACACACCACCCACATTCACCATTACCTCCGCCGGACGGTAGTTTTCCAGAGAAGCCCTCCGCGCGGCTTGCAGCCGGTCCAGCGTACCCTGGCTGATATCGTCCAGCCCCTGATCCAGGATCTGCGCGATCCGCTTCCCCGTTTGCGGCTCGTTCATAACGTAATTCCCTTTTTACTCAGCACAATGGCAAGGGCATGGGTTGCGCGGGAGCAATGCGTCTTTACACTTCCTTCGGAACACCCCATGATCTTTGCCGTTTCCGAAACATCCATATCCTCCCAGTAACGCAGCAAGAAGGCTTCCCGTTGACGTGCCGGTAGATCGGCGAGCGCCTTTTCGACTAGGTGGATAACTTCCGATTGCTCCAGACTTTCTTGCGGACTGCTGGGATTCGATGCACCTTCCACGTGTAAAGTTTCCAGGAAATCGTAATCCTCATTTTCGTTCTCCTTGCCGGAGGTAAACGATGAGAACAGCGTCGTCCATAGGGACCGCGTCTTTTGCCGCCGGTAAAAATCCCGAATGGTATTTTGCAGGATACGCTGGAACAGAAGAGGAAGTTCTTCCGACGGCTTCGCACCGTATTTCTCCACGAGCTTCATCATGGAGTCCTGAACGATATCAAGCGCCAGATGCTCGTCTCGTACCGCGAATAACGCCTGCTTATAGGCCCGCCTTTCAATTTGAGCCAGAAAATTTGAAAATTCCTGTTGAGTAGCCAGGACAATTGCCCTATTGGGATTGGATCAAGCATGTTGATGGTTTCGCGAACAATGGTATCAAATATTTTCGAGTCTCCGGAAGAGTTTACCGGAGGGGCGGCAATCATCGGCTACTTGCCTTGAAGCAGATGCCGGATTGCAATCTCGAATACCATTCTCAGATCCCTCCTCTGCGGTACCCGGCCGTACTTTCGAGGTGCGACAATTTGCCGCATTGCGATTACCGTAGTTAGCCCCTATTATCCCTACTAGCCCTAATGGAATTGTTGAGTGCGAACCACCCCACTCGGCAATGAAGATATTCGATCATACGTTTTTCATTTCTGTACATAAGTCAAACGTAGATGGTAAAATCTCATTACTGCGATTGATTCTTAATTAGATTTACATTCTGATGAATAAAACGCTTGGTTTCGAATTCCATGCAGCGCTTCCGGTGCCTCCATTGAAAGCCGTATTGCGTTGCTTGGCTCTCGTACTGACGCTGGCCTGCATCAGTACTGCCAGCGCTATGGAAAGTGTGCGGCCTTTTACCGCCGGAAGTTTTTCCCAGGTTCTCGCAGCCCGCCAGGGCAAGCCCTTTATTCTCGTTCTGTGGTCGCTTGATTGCCAGTATTGCCCAACAGAATTGAAGATTCTGAGCGAACTCAGGCGCAGCCATCCGCAGCTGGATGTCGTTCTGGTGTCCACCGATACGGTGGGCGATGGGCCGCAACTCGTGGCGCGAACGGAAAGCTATGGCATGAAAAAGATCGAGCAGTGGGTCTTCGCGGAGGATGTGCCGGAACGATTGCGGCTCGAAATCGACGGCCGCTGGTATGGGGAAGTTCCCCGCACCTATTTTTTTGATCAGAAACACCAGCGCGAGGTCAAGAGCGGCCTGGTGAACAAGAAGGTTTTCGAAGACTGGCTTTCCCGCAACATGGTCCCGGGTTCCGGTCATTAATGGCATGATACTCAAGCGCAATCCCGTCTTTCTGCCCAGCCTGATGATTGTTCTGGCGGCCCACGGCGCGTTGCTCTATTTCCTTTTCAAGCAGCAATTGATCCCACCGCCGGAACAGCTGGCCACCCTCCTTGTCAATTTTATCCCTGCCACCCGGCCGCAGGAGGAAGCCAAACCCGAGCCTCCGCCACCTGTGCCCAAGCCGAAGCCGGTCAAGAAACAACAGTCCCGCCAGATAGTCGCAGAAGCCCCTGTGGTCTCGGAAAGCGAGCCTGTCGCGCCAGCGCCGGAACCCGAACCCCGGCCCGTGGAGGAAGCTCCTCCCGCCCCTCGCGCACCCCAGATGCCGGCCGGTCCCGTTACGCTTTCCTCCGAGCTGTCGGTCGCATGTCCTGAACTCAGCGCACCCGCCTATCCTCCCCTTTCTCGGCGCCTCGGCGAAGAAGGCAAGCTGATGCTGCGCGTCGAACTGGATGAAAAAGGCTATGTGAGTGTCGCGCGGGTGGTTACGAGCAGCGGTTTCAAGCGGCTCGACGACGCTGCCATGGCTGCGGTAAAAACCTGGCGGTGCACGCCGCCGGTGCGCGACGGCCAGCCGGTAAGAGCCATCGCTCTGCAACCCTTCAACTTTGTACTGCAAGGAGATTGATCTAATGCAAACAGGTCTTGGATTTTCTAATTTTCTGGCGCAGCTCGACGGCGTCGGTATCAGCGTGCTCGTGCTGCTGCTGGGTCTTTCGGTAGCAAGCTGGTACCTCATCCTCACAAAGAGTCTGTCCAACTTCCTGGCGGGAAGGCGAGCCGACGCCTTTCTCAAGCGCTTCTGGAGCGCCAGTTCCCTGCAGGAAGTGAACTCGACGCTGAAAGAAGGGAAAGCAGAGGCGAACGACAACGCCTTCGCGCAGCTTGCGCAGCTTGCAATGGACGCTGCCGTCGATTCGGAAAAGCATGGTTTGCAGAAACTTGCCGCAGCGGGCGGAGCGAGCGAATTCATCACTCGCGTATTGCGGAATGGCCTCGACCAGGAAGCCACCCGCGTCGAAAACGGCCTGACGGTGATAGCCTCGGCAGGTTCCGCTGCGCCCTATATCGGCTTGTTCGGCACGGTATGGGGTATTTATCATGCGCTGGTCCAGATAGGACTTTCCGGCCAAGGCACCCTGGACAAGGTGGCCGGCCCGGTGGGAGAGGCGTTGATCATGACTGCTCTGGGTCTCGCAGTCGCGATTCCCGCCGTACTGGCCTACAACACGTTCGTGCGCCGTAACCGCATCTGGCTGGCCCGGCTCGATGCCTTCGCCCATGACCTCTTCGTATTGATTGCGGTCGGGGCAAAAACGAATAGTTCCGCAGGGGACGAACGGCCCCTTCGCGTCGTGGCGCCGAGCGAAAGGAGGCTATAATGGCTTTCGGAAGCATGGAAGGAGGCAGCCGCCAGGTACCCATGGCTGAAATCAACGTGGTCCCCCTGGTGGATGTCATGCTGGTGTTGTTGGTGATCTTCATTATCACCGCTCCCTTGCTGACGCATTCGGTCAAGATCGACCTGCCAAAGGCATCGAGCAGTCCGAATATCACTCAGCCGGAACATATCGAGTTCGCCCTGCGCGAAGATTCCAGCCTCTACTGGAACGGGGAACCCGTTACCATGGATATGTTGGCTCCGCGGTTTGCCGCCGCCGCCAGCCAGAACGCCAACATGGAACTGCATATACGGGCTGACAAACACGTCCATTACGAGCATGTGGCGCGTGTCATGTCCATCGCGGCTAAAGCCGGACTGGTGCGGATAGGTTTTGTAACGGATCCTTCCCAGAATTAGGGATCCCGGATAAGCCTTTGCCCGGCGCCATCGGTACATGGCGAACCGGTTTGAATGAGGTTAAAATCGCATCTTGTCCACGGCCATTCGAGGAACAGTGCGATGGAGGAAAGGCTTTACGATTCATCCCAGACAAGTACCGCGACATGCCTGGCGTGATGGCTGGCAGCCGCTGGCGCCGTTTCCTTATCCATCTTTCCATCGTCTCCGCCGCGATGTTTCTCGGTGTCATGTCCTGGCTCATTGCGAAGCCGATGGCGACCCGGCTGCATGAAACCGTGCCCGGACAGCGTATCACCGTAACGGCAACGCCTCAGATCGACATCAGCCTGGACAGTGACAGCAGCGTGACTGTCACCAACACCGAACCTCCCCGTATCGAGGTACTGAGAGGAAATGCTTATTTCGACGTCAAGGATACCGGGGCCGAAAAACTGCAGGTGAAGGTGGGAACGGCCTATGTCAGAGGCATGAACAACCGCTTCAGCGTCAGCAAGCGCTCAAACGGGGGCAGCGTCGCCGTAGCGGCGGGACAGGTCGAAATCCAGGTGGAAACAGGAAAGTTTCTCGTAGGTTCCCGGGAAAGGGCGGATTTCAGCGACAAAACGGTAACGGCACAGAGAGTCATAGCCGAAGCGGATATCGCACCCTGGAAATCCGTTCGCTAGCCGCACACCTGCTCCGATTCAACTCCGTTTCCGAAGGTTTCCATCCTGATGATGCCCTCACCTTCCGCAGCCGCCAGTACCGACCGCCATATGGCCGAGGGAACATGATAGCCACAACCATTCGCGCCGCATGAAGCCGGTCGCCATATTCAGATTTCATCCGCTGGAAGGGCCGGGATATTTCGCCACCTATCTCGATTCCCGTTCCATTCCCTGGCGGCTCATCGAGGTGGACGCAAACGAAACTCTTCCTTCCGAAACTGCTCAGTTCGCCGGACTGGTATTCATGGGAGGGCCCATGAGCGTAAACGACGACCTGCCCTGGATCGGACCAGCGTTTGCATTGATACGCCAGGCGGTTGCGGAAAGCATACCGGTGCTGGGCCACTGTCTCGGCGGACAATTGATGGCAAAGGCGCTCGGAGGCACCGTGGGCCGGAGTCCTGTCAAGCAAATCGGATGGGGGAAAGTCCAGGTTGCGGATACTCCGACGGCACGGGTCTGGTTTGATGGACTTCACGCCTTTGAGGCATTCCACTGGCATGGAGAAGCCTTTACCGTCCCCGAAGGGGCGACCGTGGCGCTTTCCGATTCCTACTGCAAAAACCAGGCATTCGTCCTGGGCAAGCATCTGGCACTTCAATGCCATGTGGAAATGACCGAAGAAATGGTAAAGGCCTGGTGCAGCAACGGCGCCGGCGAAATTGCGGCAAGCCCCGGACCGGCGGTCCAATCGGTAGAAGCGATACAAACCGGCTTGGATGAGCGGGTACCTGCCTTGAATCAGGTCGCCTGCCGTTTGTATGAGAGATGGGTTACGGGTTTGGCGGAACTCCGGTGAATCCCAGGTCTGAGGGGGAGAAGAGAACAGCCTTGCGAGGCAAGGGTAGTTACTCGCGGAAATTCTGGAATTGAAGCGGGAATTCGGTAATCGATTTCTTGACCAGCTGTATGGCTTCCTGCAGGGTATCGCGCTTTGCCCCTGAGACGCGAACCGCGTCTCCCTGGATACTGCCTTGCACCTTGAGCTTACTGTCCTTGATCAGCCTGATGATTTTTTTTGCCAGTTCGCTTTCCACGCCTGTTTTCACAGTTACCTGCTGCTTGACCTTATTGCCGCTGATTTTTTCGACCTGCCCCCTGTCGAGGCATCGTACATCAACATTGCGCTTGGCCAGCTTGGCCATGAGAATGTCCAGCACCTGGCTCAGCTTGAATTCATCATCCGCAAAGACGGCAAGCGTATAATCCGCCTGCTCCACCCGGGCATCCGATCCTTTGAAATCGAAGCGGGTGCTGACCTCCTTGTTCACCTGGTCAACCGCGTTTCTTACTTCCTGCTTGTCAACTTCGGAAACAATATCGAATGAGGGCATGCTCGATTCTCCTGAATTACCGGCCTCCTTGCGGCCGCCCGGCACTTATTTTCCCTTTCTCAAATTTGCCGCGATGCGCATCCGCAACGCATTCAATTTGATAAATCCAGCCGCATCGGTCTGATTATAGGCGCCTTGGTCATCCTCGAATGTGGCAATACGGGGATCGAACAGGGAATCGGTTTTGGAATCCCGTCCCACCACGATGACATTGCCCTTGTAGAGCTTCACCCGCACCCAGCCATTTACATTGATCTGGGATGCGTCGATCAGGCTTTGCATCATCCTTCGCTCGGGACTCCACCAGTAGCCGGTGTAAATCATGGTTGCGTACCTCGGCATCAGTTCGTCCTTCAGGTGAGCCTCCTCCCGGTCAAGGGTGATCGATTCCATGGCTCTATGAGCACGAAGCATGATCGTTCCTCCAGGGGTCTCGTAGCAGCCGCGGGATTTCATGCCTACATAACGATTCTCGACCAGATCCAGCCGCCCGATTCCATGCTTGCCGCCTAGCTGGTTCAATTGCGCAAGCACGCGCGCTGGCGAAAGCGGTTTGCCATTCAACGCCACGATATCCCCTTGCCTGAATTCCAAGTCGAGATATTCCGCCTCGTCCGGCGCTTTTTCCGGTGAAACGCTCCAGCGCCACATGGATTCTTCCGGTTCCCGCGCAGGATCTTCCAGAATACGGCCCTCATAGGAGATATGCAGCAAATTGGCATCCATGCTATAGGGCGATCCCTTTTTTTTCTTCATTTCCACCGGAATGCCATGCTGCTCCGCATAGGCCAACAGCTTTTCCCGTGAAGTCAGGTCCCATTCGCGCCACGGCGCGATCACGCGGATATCCGGCTTCAACGCGTAATAGCCGAGTTCAAAGCGCACTTGGTCGTTGCCCTTCCCGGTTGCGCCATGGGAAACCGCATCCGCCTGCGTTTCCTGTGCGATCTCGATCTGGCGCTTGGCAATCAGCGGGCGGGCGATGCTGGTTCCAAGAAGATATTCGCCCTCGTATATCGTATTGGCACGAAACATGGGAAAAACGAAGTCCCGCACGAATTCCTCGCGAAGGTCTTCGATGAAAATTTCCTTCACACCCAATTGCTTGGCCTTCGCCCGCGCCGGTTCCACTTCCTCCCCCTGGCCGATATCCGCGGTGAACGTCACGACCTCGCACCGGTACGTGTCCTGCAGCCACTTGAGGATCACGGAAGTATCCAGCCCCCCCGAAAAAGCGAGCACAACCTTTCCGACATCGGTCGTTTTGGATGCTCCGGATTTTTTTGCTTTTTTCATTTCATTCCCAATTGATGATGGACTTCAAAACCGCGCGATCAGGCCGGTGTTTTTGCGCCAGCCATATCATTCTCCGAACCTATTTTTCCCAGCAGCAGATACTCGATGAGCGCCTTCTGGGTATGAAGCCGATTCTCCGCTTCTTCCCATACTATCGACTGCGGACCATCGATAACCTCTGCCGCCACCTCTTCCCCTCTATGTGCGGGCAGGCAGTGCATGAACAGCGTGTCCGGCTTGGCGCAGGCCATCATTTCCGCATCGACGCGAAAATTGGCGAAATCCCTTTTTCTTTCCTCGGTCTCCGCCTCGAATCCCATGCTGGTCCAGACATCGGTGGTCACAAGATCAGCTCCTTTTACCGCATCGTGGGGATCGGCGAATTCCTCGTAATGGTCGGTGCCATAAAGCCCCGCCCGCTCCGGTTCGACTTCGTATCCCGGTGGAGTCGACACATGCACGTTGAAATCGAAAACCTCTGCAGCTTGAAGCCAGGTGTTGCATACGTTATTGGAATCCCCGATCCACGCAATCGTCTTGCCGGCGATGCTTCCATTTCGCTCGATGAATGTGAAGATGTCCCCCATGATCTGGCATGGATGATATTCATCGGTCAATCCGTTGATCACGGGCACGCGGGAGTGGGCGGCGAAGCGGCTGATGATGCTATGCTCATAAGTGCGTATCATGACGATATCGACCATCCGGGAAATGACGCGTGCAGCGTCCTCCACCGGCTCGCCCCGCCCCAACTGCGTATCGCGGGTGGAAAGATAAATCGCGGCGCCTCCCAGCTGATGCATGCCGGCTTCGAACGATAAGCGGGTGCGCGTGGAATGCTTGTCGAAAATCATCGCCATGGTTCGGTCTTCCAGCGGCCAGTAGCGGCGATACTGCTTGAACTCATGCTTGATCCAGCGTGTCCGCTCGAACAGATACTCGAATTCCTCCCTGGAGAAATCGTTGAACTGCAAGAAATGCTTGATCCGCATAATTATCGGTAAATACAAGTTGGATCGCGAACTGCCGCATTGGCCGCTCGCATCGTCACGCCGCCAGGAACTTCCGGATAATGCCGGCCAGAAGATTCACCACCTGCTCAGCCTCGCTTCTCTTCATGATCAGGGGAGGCAACAGTCGAACCACTTTATCCGAGGTCACGTTGATCAGAAGGCCTTGTTTCAGGGCCTCCCCGACAAGATCGCCGCAAGGTCTGGAAAGTTCGATCCCGATCATCAGTCCCTGTCCCCGGATCTCCTTTATATCCGGCAGACCGGAAAGGTGGGTCCTCAACAGACTGCGCATGAAATCGCCTATTTCCATCGCATTTCGCAACAGATCTTCTTCTTCGATCACTTCCAGCGTGGTCATGGCGGCACTGCATGCCAGAGGATTGCCGCCAAAAGTTGAAGCATGATTACCCGGCTTGAAAACCTCCGCCGCCATGCCTTTCGCGAGGCAGGCGCCGATGGCGACACCCGAACCCAAACCCTTGGCGAGGGTGATCACGTCGGGCATGATGCCGGTATGCTGAAACGCGAACCATTTGCCGCTGCGGCCGATGCCGCATTGCACCTCATCCAGCATCAGCAGCCAACCATTCTGATCGCATAGATGGCGCAACCCCTGCAGGTACGTCGCCTGCGGCACGTTGACACCCCCTTCGCCCTGGTATGGCTCAACCAGGATGGCGACAATGTTCTTGTTATGAACCCCTACCTGCTCCACCGCCTCCAGATCGTTGTATGGGACGCGTGCGAATCCTGTCAGCAACGGTTCGAAACCTGCCTGCACCTTCCGGTTGCCGCTCGCAGTCAGGGTAGCCATGGTGCGCCCATGGAACGATTTTTCCATTACGACAATGGTGGGAAGATCGATACCTTTGCCATGGCCATATAGCCTGGCCAGTTTGATTGCCGCTTCGTTCGCCTCTGCACCGGAATTGCAAAAAAACGCCCGATCCATTCCGGAGAGGGCAGCCAGCCGGACGGCCAGCTGTTCCTGCCTTCCTATCCGGTAAAGATTGGAGGTATGGATGAGCGTTCCGGCCTGGCTGCAGATCGCTTTCACCAGCTTTGGATGACAATGTCCCAGCCCGCATACCGCCACGCCTGCCAGTGCATCGAGATAGCGTTTGCCCGTTTCGTCCCACAACCACACCCCTTCGCCTTTTGCAAAAGTGACAGGCTGGGGTAGATAGGTATTCATCAGATTTGACATATCGGGAACCTTGCTTGGATGCTATAGGGAATGCATTGAGAAAATGAGGCAATGGCAGCCCCATAATACGGGGGAAGTAAGGGAGCAGGGACCCTGATGCCAGGTCCGGCATTCCCGCCGGTGCAATACGCTTGCCATCTCGTCGTGCGGCAAGCTCCGGTTTTCTTGCGAAGTCCGGTCCTGCTGATTTCCGGTCCTGCCACGCGCACTGGAACCCAGCCTCAAGTCCTGGCTTTTCCGCGCAGGAACTGGAAGCGGTAGCATCAGCGATACCATTTTCAGGGTCGAAATGCAGCACGGCGGCATGAGCCGCCGTGCGTCGAGAAATGAACTGTCGTGTACCACCCTCTTATCTTTACCTATTTACTCAGCTTTTTCAAGCCTTTTTCCTCCAGGGCGGTGAGCAGCCTGAGGCAAGGCAAATATCCGTCATAAACGATCCCGTGCATTTCGACGCGTTTTTGAGAGCGCAACATGCTGACGAGGTATTGCACGACCTCCTGCGTGATTACCTGCCCTGGCACCAGTACCGGGATTCCGGGGGGATAAGGAGTAATCTGGTCCGCACAAACCCTTCCGTCGATATCGGTGTTTACCCGCTCCTGCTCGTCCAGCAGCGGCATCAGTTCGCCGCCGCAATAGAATGCGTCGCGCGGCAGGTATTTCAAGCTCGTAAACCCGGGAATTTCAGGGATCTGGTACAGGCGCCGAGGCGCGCGACCTTCCCGCGCGATGCGCATCAATGCGTCGTAAAGCCGCGAAACCTTGCTCCGCGTGGTGCCGATGGTGAGCAGTAGAGTGAGCGTATTGAACGTGGATTTCTCCACCTGGATATTATACCGCTCGAATAATTCCCGGATCAGGTCCTCCACGGTATAGCCGCAACGGGATATATCCACCGTCACCTTGGTGGAATCCAGTTGTATGTTGTCGTGTTTCACCTCCTCCGGCAGAAGATCGGCAAGTTCCAGCACCCGGAACACCCCCGTGGAATTCACCTGCTCCCGCACTTCCTTCGCCAGCTCGAGCGTGCGCGAAAGCAGCTTGTAGCCTTCCAGGCTGGCCTGCTTGCGCGCCACGTCCAGGCTGGCAATCATGCTGTACTGGGGGCTGGTGGAGGTATGCATATTGAAATTCTCGCGGAACAGATGTTCCTTGAAATCGGGATCGTTGACATGAATCATGCTGGATTGCGAGAAGGCCGACAGCACCTTATGGGTGCTCTGGGTGGCATAATCCGCCCCCGCTTCCATGGCGGTGGGACGGAATGCGGGATGAAAGCGGGCGAAGCCGTACCAGGCTTCATCGATGATCACCTTGATGCCTTTTGCATGGGCGGCCTCGATGATGGGGCGCAGATCGTATCGCAGTCCGTCATAGGTGCAGCTGGTGAGTATGAGCGCCTGGGCATCCGGATATTCTTCGATGGCATTGAACAGGGTCTGCTTCGGCACCGGACCGTAAACGCTGAACTTCTTGTTGACCGAGGAGTTCAGGTAAATCGGATGCGCACCCGATAATACCACCCCGTGATGCACGGATTTATGACAATTTCGATCCAGCAGGAGCTTTTCCCCGGGGGCGAGCAGCGTCTGGAAAATGACCTTGTTGGCGGTGGAAGTGCCGTTGGTGGCGAAAAAAGTGCGCCGCGCACCGAATGCCTTGGCGGCAATCTTCTGCGCTTCCGCGATCACGCCGGATGGTTCCATCAAGGAGTCCAGCATCGGCACCGACACCGAGAGATCGGCCCGGAATATATGCTCTCCTATGAATTGATAGAAATCGCTGGCCCATGGGCTATCGCGCAACGAATCGCCGGAGGAATGCCCCGGCGTATGCCAGGCATCCTTCGCCATGAGAACATAATTTTTTAGCTGGTCATAAAATGGCGTACGTGCTTTTTCCTGGATCTGCGCGTTGAGGATGCGATACATCCCCCGGTAGTCCCGCTCTTCACGGTAAAAATAGCCATCCACCGTTTCGGAAAAAAGAGAATCCACCACCTCGTCCTCTTTTTCCTGTGCAATGAGGACATAAATGTCCAGCTCGGGACGGAAGCGGGTAATTTCCTGCACCAGCTTCAATGCCGTCATTTGAAGATTGCGGGAACCTTTTTCGCTGTTTTTGAGCGTATACAGCGTATCGTCCACCACGACCGACTGGATGTCTCCATCCTGCTTGATCGCTTCCAGTGCTTCGCGCGCCGTGGTGACACCGGTAAAGGTTATGCCGAGGGGATTTTCCAGAGACTTCGCGGCAGCATTCAACCCCTTGATAAGCTCCTTTAGTATCAGTTTCTCGTCATTGATGATGAGAATCCGGCTGATGGGTCTTTTCATGAAAGCCGCTTCCAGTACAAAAACCGCTTTATGCGCTAAATCTATTTCGATTGCAAGTCAATTGCGAACCGATTGCATGCGCGAGGAAGGCGTGGGATGCGGCCGCAAAGCTGCTTTCGGCAAAAGCGGTGACCGGCGAAACGGTCTATAGTGACCTCATGAGATTGCGTTTCCCGGTCTTTCTGCCCCTGCGGCTTCTGCGATATGGCTCGGCCATGCTGTTGCTGTTGCCCGGGCTCATCATGGCTGCGCCGGTAATAGTGCTGAAAGTCGATGGAGTGATCGCACCCGCCAATGCCGACTTTATCGAGCGCGGTCTGCATGATGCCGCAGCCGAAGGCACGCGCCTCATCGTATTGCAGATGGATACCCCGGGTGGGTTGGATTCGTCGATGCGCCGGATTATCCGGGAAATTCTCGCTTCTCCGGTGCCGGTAGCCGCTTTTGTCGCGCCCAGTGGCGCACGGGCCGCAAGCGCCGGAACCTATATCCTCTACGCGAGCCATATTGCCGCGATGGCGCCAGGCACAAATCTAGGGGCCGCCACCCCTGTAAGGATAGACGGGTTGCCGGAGCAGCCTGGGCCCGCCACTCGACCCCACCCCGAACCCGAAACCAAACCGGAGAAAAACCAGCAGTCCAGCGCCAGTCAGCATGGCGTAAAAACCGGGGATGAGGGCAAGTTCCCGCCAGAGGACGCCATGTCGCGCAAAGCGGTGCACGACGCAGCCGCATACATCCGCTCGCTTGCCCAACTGCGCGGACGTAATGCCGATTGGGCTGAACGGGCAGTACGCGAAGCGGTAAGCCTTTCCGCCGTCGAAGCGCTGGATCTCAAAGTCATCGATTATGTGGCGGCGGACGTGCCTGAACTGTTGAAGCAGATAAACAACCGAAAGGTATCGGTGCTCGGTCGAGAGCAGGTCCTGGATACCGCTTCCGCCACGATCCGCATCGTCGAGCCCGACTGGCGGACTCAACTGCTAGCGGTCATCACCGACCCGAGTGTAGCTTATATACTGATGCTCATCGGTATTTACGGATTATTTTTCGAGCTTTCCAATCCCGGCTTTGTCCTGCCCGGCGTGGCCGGCGCCATCTGCCTGCTGCTCGCCCTGTATTCCTTCCAATTGCTGCCGGTAAGCTACACCGGGGTTGCGCTGATCCTGCTGGGCATCGCATTCATGATCGCGGAGGCCTTTTTACCCAGTTTCGGCGCGTTGGGCATCGGTGGAGTGGTCGCCTTCGCTGCCGGGTCGCTGATGATGATCGAAACCGACCTGCCTGGCTATGGCATTCCCTTATCCCTCGTTGCCGGCGTAACGCTTGCCAGCGCCATATTCCTGGTTTTCGTCGTGGGCGCGGCACTCAAGGCTTATCGCAGTCCCATCGTCAGCGGACGGGAAGCGCTGGTGGGAGCCACCGGAGAAATGCTGGAAGATGCTGCAGTCGAAGGCATGGCGCTCGTCCAGGGTGAACTGTGGAAAGTGCGCTGCGCCCAGCCGTTATTGCGCGGGCAAAAGGTGCGCGTCACCGGGATTGAAGGGCTGGTCCTGCAAGTGATTTCAGCGGAGAAATAGCTCCCAGGGCCTGTCAACAGGCTCTGGCCAGCAGGAATACAACAAGGAGGCAGACATGTTCGCCCATTTGACCGCATTGATCACCATTCTGGTGATTGTGTTATTCACCGCATTTCGCATTTTGCGCGAGTATGAACGGGGCGTGGTATTCACGCTCGGCCGCTTCGACAGGGTGAAAGGACCAGGATTGATCATTCTCATTCCCGGCATCCAGAAAATGGTCCGGGTCGATCTTCGCACCGTGGTAATGGATGTGCCCAGCCAGGATGTCATTTCGCGCGACAATGTTTCGGTAAAGGTCAATGCAGTTGTTTATTTCCGTGTCGTCGATCCGCAAAAATCCATTATTCAGGTGGAAAATTTTCTCTCCGCCACAAGCCAGTTCGCGCAGACCACCTTGCGTTCGGTATTGGGCAAACACGAGCTTGACGAAATGCTGGCGGAACGGGAAAAACTCAATCTGGATATCCAGAAGGCTCTCGATGTTCAGACCGATGCCTGGGGAATCAAGGTCTCCAACGTCGAGATCAAGCACGTCGACATCGACGAGTCCATGATACGTGCCATTGCGCGGCAGGCGGAAGCGGAACGGGAACGGCGCGCCAAGGTGATCCATGCCGAAGGCGAATTGCAAGCATCACACAAGCTGATGCAGGCAGCGCAAACGCTTTCCCGCCAGCGCGGCGCAATGCAATTACGCTACTTGCAAACCTTGACCAGCATTGCCAGCGACAAATCCAATACCATTATTTTCCCGGTATCGATGGATCTGATGTCGATGCTCACGGACGTCCTCAAAGCCCGAAATTCCGGTGAACTCGTACTCGGAGGCAGCGAAACGGAAGAGGCGGAAACGGATTACGCGAATAAAGCGGCCGAACTCTAGGCTCTAGGGAGCGCCGCTTCCTGCTCCTGCTCGATCAGGCGATCGCCTTTATTGCGGCCGACAGGCGGCTTTTATGGCGTGCAGCCTTGTTTTTGTGGATGATGCCCTTGTCGGCAATCGAATCTATCATGCCGACGGAGGCCTGGAACGCGGCCTGAGCGGCTGATTTATCCACGGAAAGGATAGCTTTTCTCACGTGCTTGATCGCTGTCCGCAGCTGGGAACGCATGCTCATGTTGTGACCGCGACGGCTGACGTTCTGCCGCGCGCGTTTTCTTGCCTGGGCGCTATTGGCCATGTAAACCTCAAATTCAATGCAGAAAATCTTTGGAATGATACGGGTATTCGCCTCATATTGCAAGGCTTGGAGCAGTTTTGCAAACCGGAATTTCCGATAGATCCTCCTTCAGGCTTGCGAAATTACCGCGCATATCCACATATCGAATGCCAACCCCGTGCACACTAATTTAGTCTCTGCACGGTCCGGCTCCACCTATTCGGGTTACCATACTCAGCCATGAATCTGCTCAGAGCCCTCACCACGATCAGCGGCATGACGCTGATATCCCGCATTCTGGGATTCGTACGCGACATCCTGATCGCCCGCGTTTTTGGTGCCGGAATGGCGACCGACGCTTTTTTTGTCGCGTTTCGCATCCCCAACCTGTTGCGGCGCTTGTTCGCGGAAGGCGCATTTTCCCAGGCATTTGTTCCCATATTGGCGGAATACAAGACACGCCGGACCTTCGAGGAAACACGCGGACTGATCGACCGTGTGGCAACCCTGCTGTCGATATGCCTGTTCCTCGTGGCACTGGCTGGCGTCATCGCAGCACCGGCGATCATCTACCTCAGCGCCCCCGGGTTTGGCGGCAGCCCCGAAAAATTCGCGCTGACAGCCGACCTGCTGCGCATCACATTCCCGTACATCCTGTTCATATCGCTTAGCGCCCTCGCAGGCGGAATACTCAATACCTGGGGCAAATTCACCGTACCGGCACTGACTCCGGCTCTTCTGAATATTTCCTTCATCGCATTCACGCTGTGGGTCGCGCCGAGGGTGGAACCACCGGTATTGGCACTGGCCTGGGCGGTGTTCGTCGGAGGCGTGCTCCAGCTGGCATTCCAGTTACCGTTTCTGATGCGCCTCAACCTCATGCCGCGGCTTCGCTTCAAAGCCGACGACGATGGAGCATGGCGCGTGCTCAAGCAGATGATACCCGCCATCTTCGGCGTATCGATCGGCCAGATCAGTTTGCTGATCAATACCATTTTCGCCTCGTTCCTCATAACGGGAAGCGTAACCTGGCTCTATTATGCGGACAGGCTGATGGAATTTCCGGCAGGGCTGCTGGGAGCGGCCCTCGGAACCATATTGCTTCCGTCATTGTCGCGGCATCACGCGGACAAGAGCGCTGAAGAATATTCCCGCCTGCTGGACTGGGGCCTGCGGCTCACCATGCTGCTCACCTTGCCTGCGGCGCTGGCGCTCGCGATCCTCGCCACCCCGCTCGTCGCTACTCTTTTCTACCATGGAAAGTTTTCCGCCGACGATGTGCTGATGACTCGCGACGCCCTTGTCGCCTATAGCGTGGGACTATCGGGATTGATACTGGTAAAAGTGCTTGCGCCCGGATTTTATGCGCGGCAAAACATCAAAACGCCGGTAAAAATCGCGGCCATCACGCTGGTCGCCACCCAGTTGATGAACCTCGCGCTTATCATGCCCCTGCGGCACGCCGGCCTCGCGCTTGCCATTGGGCTGGGCGCATGCCTTAACGCTTCCCTGCTTTATTACAAGCTTCGCCTCCATGGCATTTACCAGCCGCAGCCGGGATGGATGGTTTTTATGCTGAAGATATTCGCGGCGCTGGCGGCAATGGGTTGCACGCTGTGGTTTGCCTCAGGCACCGATTCCTCCTGGCTGATCAGTTCCACGCTCGATCGCGCCTCGCGGCTGACGTGGGTCGTGGCGCTGGGCGCCATCATTTATTTCGTCATGCTGTGGCTGCTTGGTTTCAGGCTTCATAATTTTTCCCAAAAAGGCGTGCTGTGACATTTTAAGAAACGGCATTAATGCCCAGCAAGGCCATCGGTGCCAGGATCGGCAACGGACAGGTGAGAGGCAAAAAAATACACCTCATCTGTACCAAAGCAGGATTAATGCTCTTTTTAATGAGACAAGAATCCACTACCGTTATCGCAGGATAAACCCTCGGCCTGACAGTAGAAAAAATATTTATCTGGCGAGGGGATTAGCCATATAATGGGCGGCGGTTTATTCCCGTTAACGGTAAATTACCCAATTAAATTCTGAACATGACTCGCTCTTCCAGATACTCAACCTTATTAATCCTGCTTCTGGGATTTTTCCTGAACGGTTGCGCCACGACGGACAAGAACGTCAAGGCCGACAAGAATACGGAGAATGGTCCTGCCGCTGCCGCGGACAGCGGCGCCAAGACCGATAGCAGTGCCAAAGCGGGCAGCGATGCAGTTGCCGGCACCACGGCAAACAGCACCGCGGGCACCGGATCCGGGACGAATGCCGCCAATAATGACGGCACCGCGAAGAATGTACCCGCCAGCGCTAGCGCTGCTCCCGATAGTGCCAAGACCGGCGCCCAGGCGCCGGTCAGTGGTCCCGTATTCAAGAACGCAGCGCCATCGGCCTACCCGCCCTATAGCAAAAAAGATCCATGGGAACCGATGAACCGTGCGGTGTTCGGCTTTAACGAATCCCTGGACGACTATCTGCTCAGGCCCGTGGCAAAGGGATACCGGTGGATCATGCCAGACCCCCTGGAAAATGCGGTAGGAAATGTTTTTTCGAACCTGAATGATATCCCGATAACCCTCAATAATCTCCTTCAGCTCAAGTTCAACAATGCGCTAACCAGCAGCATGCGGGTCGTGGTAAATACCAGCTTCGGCCTGGGTGGCATAATCGACCTGGCAAGCGACATCGGGCTGGAAAAACATGATGAGGATTTCGGACAAACGCTGGGATACCATGGTGTCGCGAGCGGGCCCTATCTTGTGCTCCCATTTCTCGGACCAAGCACAACCCGCGACGCTGGCGGAAGGGTACTGGACATTGCGACCGACCCGGTTTTTGTCGGCAGCTTCTTCGTCGCTCCGTTTATCGGGCCGATAGTGGGAAGCACAAGAGCGGCAGACACGCGCGCCGGATTGCTGAAATCGGAAAAGACGCTGGACGAAGCCGCGCTGGACAAATATGAGTTTGTGCGCGATGCCTACCTGCAGCGGCGGCGCAACCTGGTCTATGACGGAAACCCGCCGAAACAGAAGGATGAAGACGACGCCGAGTAAAGCGTAAAGCAATTCCAGAAAAGCTGAATAGCTGCCGAGATGTCTCGAACGGAAACATCTCGGCTTTTTATTTCTGATCCCGGAAATCCAGCCGGCTGAATAATCTCCTGCACGTCTTGCAGGAGAACCCCTGGCATCAAATCAGGGAAATCGCGAGGCTATCCTGCTGCTTGAAAAACGCGCAACCTCGCAACGCTCATCCCGATCACCGTTATCCCATCGTTATCCTGTAGCGCTGAACCGCAGGATAAACCCCGGATTACCGCATCTCGCGCAGTGCGGCTATGCGCGCTTCCAGCGGTGGATGGGACATGAATAAGTTCCTGATACCATCGCTTTTGCCCGAAATCCCGAAGGCTGCCAGCCGATCCGGCAATTGCGCAGGTTCATGCTGCTGCTTCAAGCGCTCCAGAGCGGCGATCATCTTGTTGCGGCCGGCAAGTTGAGCCCCTCCCGCATCCGCGCGAAACTCCCGCTGGCGGCTGAACCACATGACGATCATGCTGGCGAGAATACCCAAAACCATTTGTGCTATCAGGCTGGTCACGAGAAAAGCCGGACCATGGTCTCGTTCGGTCTTGAATACAACCCGATCGACGAAGTGGCCGATCACCCGGGACAGGAATATCACGAAAGTATTGACGACGCCCTGAATCAGGGCAAGCGTAACCATATCCCCGTTTGCCACATGACTTATCTCGTGTGCCAGGACGCCCTCGATTTCATCCTTTTGCATGTAGTGAAGCAGGCCGCTGCTCACGGCGACCAATGCGTTGTCCCGATCCATGCCCGTGGCGAAAGCGTTGACATCCGGGGCATCGTAAATCGCCACTTCCGGCATGCCGATGCCCACCCGCTCGGCCTGGCGGCGGACAGTCTCCACCAGCCACCGTTCCGTCGGATCGGAGGGCTGCTCGATCACGGTGGCTCCCGTCAGGCGCTTCGCTGTCCACTTCGACATTGCAAGCGAAATGAAAGAGCCGCCAAAACCGATCACGCCCGCCATGATCAGCAGGGAATTAAGGTTTATGTTGGTTCCCTCTGCATCCAGGATGCGGTCCACGCCCAACAGGCGCAGCGTGATGCTCAGCACCAGTAGAATCGCGAGGTTGGTGGCTATGAACAGGAGAATCCGTTTCATGAAGATAATTCCATTTCTACGTATAAAGGTAGGGCATAAGTGGGGACTGGAAGTTCAGTTTTCAAGACCCCGCGCTGCCGCTAATCCCATCGGGGATTGCCGGCCGCTAACGTCGGCCGTATCGTGCAGCCATGGCGTATGCCGCCAGCCCCGCAAACAGGATAAAACAAATCGCCGACCAGTCGGGAAGGGTAAGGCCCATGAACTTCCAGGTTACATCGGCACAGTCGCCATTTGCCTCGAACATGGTGGGCCACCACTTCGCCAGAGGCAGCGCGTTCAAAAATGCTTCCTCCGGACTAATGCCGCATTCGAATGCTTCCGGATAACGCACCAGCCAGGCCTGGCGCAGCGCGACCACTGCCCCGACGGCCGAGGCGGCGAGAATCCATCCACTGTAGATCTTCCGGCCGAACGCCCGTGGCCCCTGCAAAAATGCCATCAACGCAGCTATGCCGACCAGGCAATATGCAACCCGCTGGACCACGCAGAGCGGGCACGGCAGCAGATTCCTGATAAGCTGGAGGTAAATAGCATAACTGAGCAATCCGGCGCAACCAAGAAATATCAACAAAAAAATTATTCTCATCGATTTTATGGAGTGCCTTGACTCGCCAGGGAAGTAGTTCCGGTATCGGCGCTTCCTTTCCGCATCCCGCCAGAGATCATTTTATACTCCAATAACCTGCATTCAAGCGATCCATTGAATAACGGAATGCGGCGAGACGCTGCCAGCCGGATACGCTTTGGCAGAAGCGGATCAGCAGTGATGATATACGCATTCCATCCGCTGAATTTCTTCTTGAGCATATCGCCAAGTCTGGGATAGAAATCCTCCAGCCGTTGCTGTTCACCCATGCGCCGGCCATAAGGGGGATTGGTTGCGATAATGCCCGACGGCGCCGGTGCCGCAATCTCCAGGACATTCGCCTGTTTCAGCGTAACGGTTTCGGAGAACCCGGCGGCGGACAGATTGGTGCGGGCTATGGACAACGCATCTCCGTACAGATCGCTTCCGAATATCGGCTGGGGCTTCTTCAGCTTCTGGCGCTCCGTTGCAGCGGCCTTCAGCCGCTTCCACAACCGTTCATCGAATTCGCTCAGCTTCTCGAAAGCAAAGCCACGACCGGATCCAGGAGCAATATCAAGCGAAATTTGCGCCGCTTCGACAAGGAATGTCCCGCTGCCACACATCGGATCCAGCAATGGTATGCCGGGCCTCCAGCCTGCCAGATGCAGGATTCCCGCCGCCAGGTTCTCCCTTATCGGCGCCTCCCCTGCGCCTTTTCTCAACCCGCGCTTGAAAAGGGGTTCCCCGGAAGTGTCGAGGTACAGCGAGAAATTCCGCTCATCGAGGAAGCCATGAATCCTGATGTCCGGCTGAAGCGTGTCGATGCTGGGCCGGCTGCCCGCAACCCGCCGGAATTTGTCGCAGACCGCGTCTTTGATCCTCAATGTAACAAAATCGAGACTGCGCAACGGACATCTGATGGCGGCCACATTCACGCGCATGGTGCGGGATACGGTGAACCATTCATGCCATGGCAGCGCGAGAGCGGCCTCATACACATCGGCTTCACCTGAATAGGGTTCGCGCGCGACCCGCCACAGGATACGGCTGGCGATGCGGCTTTCCAGGTTTGCCCGATAGCAGGTTTCCCAGTTGCCCTCAAACCCCGCGCCGCCATCGGCCGCCTCCACCGAGGATGCGCCGAGCCGTTGCAATTCGATAACCAGTGCGGACTCGAGCCCGTGGGGACAGGGGGCAAAAAAATAGTGCGGCTGTGCCATTGACCGGCTTGAAAGAATCGAGCTGAATTATCTAGATTATTTCGATGTCCATGCCCCATAGGCCAGCAAAGCCCAAGCACTCAGAAACGATACTCCGCCAAATGGCGTGATGGCCCCAAGCCCGCGTATACCCGTCAAGCTCAGTATATAAAGACTGAGGGAAAACAGTATGATCCCCGCGAGCATCAACCAGCCGGACCATTTTATCGGCCGGGATGCCGGGAAGTGCATCAGTACGAGGCCTACCGCGAGCAGGCCCAGTGCATGATAGAAATGGTACTGGACGCCTGTCTGGTACACAGCCAGCATATCCGGCGTCAACCTCTGCTTCAGTCCATGCGCACCGAAAGCGCCCAATCCCACGCAAAGAAATGCATTGACCGCGCCGAGCGCGAGAAAGATACGTGCCATTGGAGAGTAGTTAGAAATTATTTCCTGAAAAAATCGATCCGAAGCCGGTACCGGAATGGAGCCGCTCCTGCCCGCGCTCGTGCCGCAAGCGCAGGCCAGCGCGTACTGTGCATCACTGCTGTCTAAATGTCCAGCAAGGAAAAATCAGGTTTGCCGTGGATAGGACCCACGGCCTGAAATATTTCCAATGAAGGGAAGATGAATAAAAAAGGAAAATCCCGAGGGCATCAATGCGGTTGCTTCGCACCGCCCCTTTCCCCTTACTGGTCTTTTTTTTCGATCAGCGCTTCGCTCCACCCAGTGGCAAACTCTACCCGGACGACCTCTCCTATGCTGATCTGACCGCTGTTTCGCACCACCGTCCCGTCAGGGGCATACGTGATACTGTAGCCACGCTCCAGCACGGAACGGGGATTGAGGTGGGCAAGGTTTTCCCGCTGACGCTGCAACTCCATCATTAGTATCTCCATGCGCCTGAAGGCGGCACCGTGCAGACGCAATTCCAGCTCATGCAAGCGTCCGGCCAATAGATGGATATCCGGAGCCGCAAGGGCGAGCCGATGGCCAAGCTCGCGCAGGCGCCAACTTAGATTTTCCAGACGCTGCGCCGAACAGGTGTCGAGCCGGTTGTGCAAATACTGGAGGCGGGCAAGCTGGTCGCGGATAGCCTTTCCCGGATGCACCAGCCGGGATCCGAGCCGATCCGCACTTTGCATCATGCCTCCGATCTGGCCCCGGATGCCACGGCAAGCGCGGCTCCACAAAACCGCCACGTTCCGCAGCAACTCCTCTCTGTCGGGGCAGACCAATTGAGATGCGCCGGTAGGAGTCGGCGCGCGGACGTCGGCCACAAAATCGGCAATGGTGAAGTCTGTTTCATGCCCTACCCCGCTTACGAGGGGAATAGCGCAGGCGGCAATTGCCCGCGCCACGACTTCTTCATTGAACGCCCATAAGTCCTCAATGCTTCCCCCTCCCCGGCATAGAATCAGCACATCGCACTGAGCATGGATTTCCGCCCTTTGAATAGCGGCAGCAATCCCTTCGGCAGCACCAAAACCTTGCACCGCAACCGGATAAACCACTACCGGTATGGAAGGCATGCGCCGCTTCAGCGTTGACAGCACATCATGCAGCGCGGCTCCAGCGGGAGAGGTGATGACGCCTATCTGCGCCGGGAAAGACGGCAACCGCTTTTTGCGGCCGGGAGCAAACAAACCCTCTTTTTCAAGCCTACCCCTGAGCTGTTCGAATGCTTCGTATAATCTTCCCAACCCGGCACGCCGGAGTGTTTCCACGCACAGCTGGAATTCCCCGCGCACCTGGTATAGCGTCACCAGCGCGCGCGCCTCGACCTGCATTCCGTCCTTTGGCTGCCAATCGAGATACCGGTTTTTTTCCCTGAACATGACGCACCGCACCTGTGATTGGGCATCCTTCAAGGAAAAATACCAATGGCCCGAACCGTAGCATTTGATGTTTGAAATTTCCCCGCTTACCCACAATAATGGAAACGCCTGCTCAAGCAACTCCCTGGCGCTGCGATTCAATTCGCTAACGCTCAGCACCGGGTGCAGGACCGGCATTTCCATTTCCATTTGAGAATTCATCTTGACATTCTACAATAATCCACATATGTAACAAATCTGCATAATTACGTCACGCAAAACCGCATGAATATTGGGTTTCTCCATAACGCTCTGTTTTTGAAATGGTTTCTAAAAGTTCAAAAAACAGTCTAATCAGAAAATGTCGTTATAGAAGGGTAACTTAACGACTCTACCTTTCAGTTGCTAACAAACTTATCCACAGCAATTGTGGACAGAAATTAAATGCCTTACTTAGCCTTGCCGAAAACACAGGGGCGCGATACATTACAGCTCTCTTTTTGTAGCGATAGCAAGGAGCTTGCCGCATGTTCGCGTTGATCCAAGCTGCGGGTTGGCCCATCTGGCCGATTATCCTGGCTTCCATCGTGGCTGTGGCCATCATCGGCGAACGCATGTGGGCCTTGCGCCTCAACGTGGTTACACCGCGAGACCTGCTTCCCCGGGTATTGCAGGAATACCGGAAGAATGGCGCCAATCCGGACATGCTTGCGCGCCTGGAAAAGCACTCGCCCCTGGGTCAGATTCTTGCAACAGGCTTGCGAAACGATAACAGCACCCGCGAGATCATGAAGGAATCCATCGAGGAAGCGGGGCGCGCCGTCGCACATAACCTCGAGCGTTATCTCACGACCTTGGGCACCATCGCCTCCCTTAGCCCGCTGATGGGCCTGTTCGGTACGCTGGTAGGCATGATCGAAATTTTTGGCGCCAGTTCGCCGACGGCCGGCGGATCCGATCCGGCCCAGCTTGCCCACGGCATATCGGTAGCTCTGTACAACGCGGCCTTCGGTATCCTGGTGGCCATTCCGAGTATCATCTTTTACCGCCATTTTCATGCCAAAGTGGATGGACTTATAGTGGAGATGGAGTTGCAGGCGTTGAAGCTCGTCGAAATGATCCACGGAGAGCGCAAGGATTGATTCCACCGGAAGCATAGGATTTACCCATGAATTTTCAGCGCGGCAGACCCAAGGAAGAACCCGAGATCAATCTCGTACCCATGATCGACGTGCTGCTGGTAATCCTCATTTTTTTGATGATCACCACGACATACTCGAAATTTTCCGAAATGGAAATCAGCCTTCCGCAAGCGACCTCGGACAAACCCGCAGAACGCTCCGATGTCATCAATATTCTGGTAAGCGCCGCAGGAGCCTACAAGGTAAATGGCGCACCCGTCGAGCAATCCACCACGGAAGAGCTGGGCTCGGCGCTGCGCAAGGCGGCGGGCGAACATTCCGATCCGGTCATTGTCATCCATGCGGATGCCGACGCCACGCACCAGGCTGTAATCAGAGTGATGGAAGCAGCACGCCTCACTGGTTATAATCACATTACCTTCACGACTGAAAACCCCAGGTAGGTTCTGCCCGTAAAAGCGCCAGGACAACCCGGTTGGAATGCCGGACGTTTTCTTCTCCTTTGCCCGGTGCTGCCGGGTCCGTAAAATTGAGGTTCGCGCATGGACATGAAACTGCTTGATATCCTGGTTTGCCCGCTATGCAAGGGGCCGCTGCTTTATAGGAAAAACGAAAAGGAGCTGATCTGCAAGGCGGACCGGCTTGTATTCCCTATCAGGGACGGCATCCCCGTAATGCTGGAAGATGAGGCGCGGAAACTGCCGCCGGAAGAGGATATTTGAGAGATCGCGGAAAATGAATCTCATATTTTTGCCGGCACAGAAAAATGGCTAAAAATAGTGCTGCCATCCTTGGCGCGCTGGTGGCGGATGCGGCATCGCTCGGATTGCATTGGCTTTATGATCCGGACCGCATCTCCCGGATTGCGGCCGACAGGGGCCTGGTATTCCTGCAGCCGGATATGGACGATTATTCGGGCGCAAAGGGCTATTTCGCGCATGGCGGCAAGACTGCCGGAGATTCGAGCAGCTATGGCGAAACATGCCTGTTGATGCTGGCCCATCTCGCCCGGCATGGCGGTTTCAACCGAGTGGCATATCAGGCAGAGTTCCGATCGCACTTCGGACCGGGCGGAGCGTACATCGGCTACGTCGATACACCCATGCGTGCGACGCTGCATACGCTGCTGCCTCTCGAGCCCGCGGCATTTCCGGCAGAATCCGGAGCCGACGATGATCAGCATTTAGCCCTGGCGGCGCTTCCCGCTCTGGTCGCGTTTCATGAGGGATCGCAGGATAGCTTGATGGATCGCGTGGAGGAAGTGGTACGTATCACCAACAATAATGCGCTCGCGGTCGCCGCCGGGCAGTGTGCCGCGGCAGCTCTATTCAATATGCTGCGAGGAGAACCGGCAGCGCAGGCGCTGGCAAATGCCCTGCCGTTTGCCGGAAGCACCCTCAGGCCGCTGCTCGAACAGGCTCTCGCCATGACCATGCTCGATGGCATCGCCGCGGCGCAACGATTCGGCTCGGCCTGCCATGTCGCCGAAGGTCTCCCCGTTATTTTTCACATTGCCCGGCAGGCGCCGGATTATCGCAGCGCCATCGAATCCAATATCGGCGCCGGCGGAGACAGCTGCGGCCGTTCGATCATGCTGGGTGCGATGGCTGCAATATGCGCCGCCGGAAAACGGGAGGCGGGATGTTCCATTCCCTTGCAGTGGCTTGCCCGCTACCGAAAACTCGCCGGCGCGGCCGACTCATGCGCAGCCTTGGGATTCGGGAGCGATATTTATTAGGTAGGCGCTGAAAATCTCCTCTGGCGCGACAGTGGCTTTATGGATATCGGTTTCGCATCCTGCTCAAAAAATCCTGCCGGCATTCTTCCGGTTTGATTCCATCTGTAATCCCTTCTAGGTTCGCCACCCGGGCGCGTCATTTATTTTTAAGGTAAAACAAAAACTCTTCATCCGATTCCGACAAAAAGAGTAAATGGTTCCCCGTCTGATCGGCAAAAACCTGGAAATCGATCACGGCGGCGGGATCGGTGGCAACAATTCTCAACACCTGCCCGGTCACCATCTCGGCAAGGGATTTCTTGGTGCGCAGAATGGGCAAGGGGCAGACGAGGCCGCGCACATCCAGTTCCTTATCCCAATTCCAATTCATGGCGTCTCCGGCCCGTTCAACGTCTCGCATCATAAATCATGCAGGAATCCACGCAGCACGCCGCGTTTTGATTAGAATGCGAACTTTTCCACAGTTTACCAGTTGTGCCGCAATGCCAGTCAATTTTACCCCTCCACACGCCACACAACTGTTCCCCGTAAAAGGCGTGAAGCTCGGCATTGCCGCTGCCGGAATCAGGAAACCCAACCGCAAGGACTTGCTCGTCATTGCGCTCGATGAAGGGACGAAAGTAGCGGGCGTATTCACGCAAAATGACTTTTGCGCCGCACCGGTCGTGGTTGCCAAAGACCACCTTTTGCACCGGAAGACAGGCAAATCCATTCGCGCCCTGGTAATCAATACGGGCAACGCCAATGCAGGAACGGGGGAAGAAGGCATTTCACACGCCCGCGCCACCTGCGCGGCAGTAGCCCGATTGATGGGCTGCGATGACGCCCAGGTATTGCCGTTCTCTACGGGCGTGATAATGGAACCGCTGCCGCTCGACAGGATAGTGGTGGGGCTGCCGGCCGCCATGACCGACCTCAGGCCCGGTAATTGGCTGGCTGCCGCGGAAGCGATCATGACTACCGATATCGTTCCGAAAGCAGTATCGCGGCAGCTAACCCTGCATGGTACAACCGTGACCATCACCGGTATCGCAAAAGGCTCGGGAATGATCCACCCCAATATGGCAACCATGCTGGGCTACATCGCGACCGATGCGGCCGTCGACCAGCCGCTGCTGCAGGAAATTCTGAGACATGCGGCGGAACACTCCTTCAATTGCATTACCGTCGATGGCGATACCTCGACGAATGATGCCTTTATCGCGGCTGCAACAGGGCAGGCCGGAAATCCCCCCATTACCGATAAAGCAAGCAGCGAATTCACCATGCTTCGCGATGCGATCACCGACGCCGCAATATGCCTCGCGCAAGCGATCGTGCGCGATGGAGAAGGCGCCACGAAATTCATCACGGTGCGCGTCGAGGGCGGAAAAAACGCGGAAGAGTGCAAAAAAGCGGCATACGCCATTGCCCGCTCCCCGCTGGTCAAAACCGCTTTCTTCGCATCGGATCCCAACCTGGGGCGCATACTGGCGGCCATCGGTTATGCCGGCCTGGAAAACCTGGATATAAGCGGACTGAAACTGTACCTGGACGATGTGCTGGTGGCTGAAAACGGCGGCAGGGCAAGCAGCTACCGCGAGGAGGATGGGCAGCGGGTCATGAAGCAGGTGGAAATAACGGTCCGCGTGGCCCTGAATCGGGGAGCCGAATCGGCTACTGTCTGGACCTGCGATTTGTCCTACGACTATGTAAAGATAAACGCGGACTACCGAAGCTAGCGACCGTTATATCCCATTCTCTCACGAGCGAAGCGGGCTCGCTGGAAAATTCCGCCCTGGGACAGGCAAGGGGTTGCCCTTCGCGCAACCCCTGCCTCTCAAACCTGCCTGTGATCTTCCGTTACTCGCCCATGGGCTTCATGTGCGGGAATTTCCGGTAATCCGTTTCATATCCGCCGGAACCCGACCCACCATAGCCGGAGCGATCTCCATGCCCATGGTGGTGCTTCCTTCTCATTTTCTTCGCTTCATCCTTGTCGATATACCCGTCGTTGTTGGCGTCCATCTTGCTGAACATCATATCGCAATGGCGCGCATGTTCGTCCCTGCTTACCCTGCCATCATTATCGGTATCCGCCATGGACATGCCGCACTTTCCTTCTCCATGCTTCCGGCCATACCCGGTTTTTTTTGCTTCATCCTTGTCGATATACCCGTCGTTGTTGGCATCCATCATGCCGAACATCTTTTCGCAATGGCGGGTATTTTCCTCCCTGCTTACCATGCCGTCCTTATTGGTATCCGCCATGGCCATTCCACATCGACCCTCGCCACATTTGCCATCATCTTTTTTTCCGCCGTACCCTTTATCGTCGGATTCCTTGCTGTCACCATATCCTTGAGCCACCTGGTATCCTTTGCCCAGCGATTGCATTGAGAACGGATTCTCGCCTGCGGAGGCGATGGGCAGTGTGGCGAACGTGCCGGCTGCGAAGGCTGAACCTAGGGCGAGAGAGATAAGTGTTTTTTTGCTGGACATCTTATTCATGGTGTTTTCTCCTCAAAAGTGTAGCTGGGTTAACAGCGGAGATCCGCCTGTCCGGTCACGCCGATGCAACCGGCCTGCAACCGGGTTCGGGGATTCTGATCTGTCACACTGCAAAAACCGGATTTCCATTCGGTCAAGCGCAACAGTTGAAATCATGACTCTTCTTGTCAAAGGTTCAGTACGGTAACACACATTAGGAAAACCGTGCGCAATACCCGGATGCTGCCTGCAAAACCGGCAGTCGCCGGAAATCTTGAATATAATTCCTCCCCGGTTCGCCTTATCCACTGCCTGGAAACGATACGAGAACCCATGAACGACTTCGCAGATTTATATAATCGCGCCGAAAACCTGCTCTCCCGCCTCGAAGAAGTGGTTTTGCAAAGAGTCGCCGAGCCAGACTGGAGTGCTGTCGCATTCCGGTGGCGCAAGCACGGCCATAAAGGCTTCCTGCAACCTGTAGCGCACCCGCACCGCATCCGCCTGGATTTGCTGCGGGGGATCGAATCGCAGAAGAAGAGCCTGGATCAAAACACCCGGCAGTTTGTAAATGGATATCCCGCAAATAATGTGCTCCTTACCGGAGCCCGCGGCACGGGGAAATCCTCGCTTATCAAGGCGATGCTCGACCGGTATGCGGAAGCGGGATTACGCCTGATTGAAGTGGAAAAACAAGATCTCACGGACCTGCAGGATATCATCGAGAAAATATACCGGCGCCCGGAGCGCTTCATACTCTATTGCGATGACCTGTCATTCGAAGCCGGGGAACCCGGCTACAAGGCGCTGAAGGTGGTACTGGACGGTTCCGTCGCAACGGCCTCCGAGAATGTCCTGGTTTATGCGACGTCCAACCGCCGGCATCTCATGCCGGAGTACATGCGGGATAATCTGGATACCCGCCATATCGACGGAGAGATACACCCCAGCGAATCAGTCGAGGAAAAAACATCGCTGTCGGAGCGCTTCGGCCTGTGGATATCGTTCTATCCATTCGACCAGGATGAATACCTGGATATCGTTCGCCAATGGCTTGCCTATTTTGACATCCACGAAATTAGCCTGCCGGTTCGCGAAGCCGCGCTGAGATGGTCGATTGCACGAGGCGCGAGAAACGGCCGGGTGGCCTGGCAATTTGCGCGGGATTGGGCGGGCAGGCGGCGGGCAGGACTCAGCGACGAAGCGTGAGCGGACATCCTGAAATCGTCGAAGTCGCCGCCGCAGTGATCACGCGGCCGGACGGGAAATTCCTGCTGGCACGCAGGCCGGACGGCAAGCCCTACGCAGGATACTGGGAATTTCCCGGCGGCAAGGCAATGCCGGATGAGCCTTTGCCGCGCACGCTCCAGCGGGAATTGCAGGAGGAACTGGGAATACATGTCGAAAGCGCGTATCCATGGATCACCCGCATTTTCAGCTATCCCCACGCCACCGTCCGTCTGCATTTTTACCGCATAACGGAATGGCATGGCGAGCCTCAGCCTCGCGAAAACCAGGCGCTATCATGGCAGTTCGCACCGCGGCCGAAAGTCGAGCCCATGCTTCCGGCTAATGCTCCGGTACTGCGGGCGCTCGACCTCCCTTCCGTTTACGGTATTACGCACGCTGCAGAAATCGGCATACCCCTTACGCTGGAGCGTCTGCGAACCGCGCTGCAAAAAGGGTTGCGGCTGATACAGGTGCGCGAGAAAAACATGGCGAAAGAAACATTGGCCGATTTTGCACGTGCTGTGGTCGCCCTTGCGCGGCCCCATGGCGCCCGCGTGCTGGTGAACTGCGATGCCAGCGATGCGCATTTCTATCGGGAGGCCGGAGCGGATGGGATACACCTATCCTCGGCCCGGCTCATGGCGCTGAAGACGCGTCCCGATATCGAGTGGTGCGGCGTATCCTGCCATAATGCGGAAGAGCTTTTTCAAGCCGAGCAATTGGAGATGGATTTCGTCGTGCTCGGGCCGGTGCTGCCAACCTTGAGCCATCCCGGCTGCTCGCCGCTGGGATGGCGAAAATTCGCCGCGATGATCCGGGGATGCTCCATACCGGTCTATGCGCTCGGCGGATTGCGGAAGGACGACCTGGCTGCCGCCTGGGAGCAAGGCGCCCATGGCCTCGCCTTGATGCGAGGAATCGCATAGGCACTCCTTCCATTCGGCCTGGAAGCACAGGATAGCGGACGTATCCGCAGGCCACTCTATTTCGCGCCTTCTTCTCTTTCCTTGCCTGCCGGTTCGTCTTCCTGTTTTCCGTCATCCGGAATGCGATAAGACTCCGCCGCCCATTGGCCCAGATCGATCAGCTTGCAACGCTCCGAGCAAAAGGGACGGTAGGGATTTTCGGAATCCCACACGACTGTTTTGCCGCATTGCGGGCAGTTCACGATGGGTTGCTTCATGGCTCATCCAGCAGATTGGAATAAAGTTCGAATAATAACGATGCTATCCAGTGCGGCACGGGTAACATGCTTATCGGGGAACCCTTTGATCCGTCCCGCCCCTCTTTCCCGTCCGCAATCCCTCATCACGATACAGATATTTCATTATAGATAAACCGCTGTGCGCGATCATCAATCATGGCATGCGGCGCCGCGGACTGAAGCAGGGAGATTCAGGGTATAAAAGGATAATCGCCTCTACGGGAACATGTCCGCTCATCCGGCCAAAACCGCTGCGGTACGATTTTTTCCCATGCAATCAAAGGGCTTCACGATGTTTATTTATTTTCTAATACATACTATGTTAAAATGGTTAAGTTTATTCAGGGGTCTCCAATTTAAAAAACCGGACTGCAAGCCATGGCAGATATCGAGAAAAAACAAGTACTTAACAGTAGAAGACGTTTCCTCATCACGGTTACTTCAGTAGCGGGCGGGATCGCGAGCGCGGCGATCGCCACGCCCTTCGTGATGAGCATGATGCCGAGCGAACGCGCCAAGGCCGCCGGGGCTCCGGTCGAGGTCGACCTGACCAAGCTTGAACCGGGAATGCTGCTGCTGGTGGAATGGCGGGGCAAGGTGGTATGGGTGCTGGACCGTACACCCGAAATGCTCGCCACCCTGAAAAAGCTTGACGGGGAAGTGGCTGATCCCAAATCGGAAAAGAAGCAGCAGCCGGCTTATGCACAGAACGAAACCCGCTCCATCAAACCTGCGATTCTCGTTGTCGAGGGGGTATGCACCCATCTCGGATGTTCTCCCGTATTTCGCAAGGACATCGCTCCCGCGGATCTTGGCCCCGACTGGATAGGCGGCTTCTTCTGCCCTTGCCATGGCTCCAAGTTCGACCTCGCCGGACGGGTTTACAAGCACGTACCCGCACCAACCAACCTTGTAGTCCCTCCCCACATGTATTTGAGCGATACCCGGCTACTGATCGGGTCTGACAAGGAGTCCGCATAATGGGCAAGCGACTGGAGTCGATGATCGGCTGGATAGATGCGCGTTTTCCGCTGACTTCCAACTGGAAGGCTCATCTTACCGAATACTATGCTCCGAAAAACTTCAATTTCTGGTATTACTTCGGCTCCCTGGCGATGCTCGTGCTGGTGAACCAGCTCCTCACCGGGATTTTCCTCACGATGAATTACAAGCCGGATGCCAGCATGGCGTTCGGTTCGGTCGAATACATCATGCGGGATGTGGATTTCGGCTGGCTGATACGCTACATGCATTCCACCGGCGCTTCCATGTTTTTTGTCGTGGTCTATCTGCACATGTTCCGCGGAATGATGTATGGATCCTACCGCAAGCCGCGAGAGCTGCTGTGGCTGATCGGCATGGGGATCTTCTTCGTGCTGATGATGCTGGCGTTCACCGGCTACATCCTGCCGTGGGGCCAGATGTCCTACTGGGGTGCCCAGGTGATCGTAAGCATGATAGGAGCCATTCCCGTCGTAGGCCAGACCCTTTCCAACTGGCTGCTCGGCGACTTCATGCTTTCGGATGCGGCGCTGAACCGCTTTTTCGCCTATCACGTCGTGACCCTGCCGGTGCTGCTCGTCACATTGGTGGTGGTGCACATACTGGCGTTGCACGAAGTCGGATCGAACAATCCGGACGGAATCGAAATCAAGGCATACAAGGATCCGGTGACGCATATCCCGCTTGACGGCATACCGTTTCACCCCTATTACACAGTCAAGGATATCCTCGGGGTAGTCGTGTTCCTGATGGTCTTCTGCGGCATCATCTTTTTCGCCCCGGAAATGGGCGGGTATTTCCTCGAGTACAACAATTTCATCCCTGCCAACACGCTGCAGACGCCGGATCACATCGCTCCCGTCTGGTATTTCACTCCCTACTACTCCATGCTGCGTGCGGTTACGGTCAACTTTCTCTGGATCGACGCGAAACTTTGGGGCATTATCCTGATGGGCGGCTCCGTCGCCATCTTCGCTCTGCTGCCCTGGCTCGACCGCAGCCCCGTCAAGTCCATCCGCTACAAGGGTCCGATCTTCAAGTTCGCGCTGTTCCTTTTTGTCATAAGCGTGCTGGTCCTGGGCTGGCTCGGCACAAAATCGCCGACGCCGCTCTACACGATACTTGCGCAAGTATTCACGGTCATCTATTTCGCCTTCTTCATTCTCATGCCATGGTACAGCAAAATAGATAAAACCAAGCCTGAACCGACAAGGGTAAAAGAATGAGAAAAATGAAAGGTTTTTTACTGATCTGCTGCTTTATCCCGCTCGCGGCATTTGCGAGCGGCCCTGAAATGAAACTGGACAAGGCCCCGCTGCATCCGACGGACAAGGTTTCCCTGCAGCGCGGCGCCCAGGCTTTCGTCAACTACTGCCTGACCTGCCACAGTGCCGAATACATGCGTTACAACCGTCTGCGCGATCTCGAACTTACCGAGAAGCAGATCAGCGAGAACCTCATATTCACCGGACAGAAAGTGGGTGAATTGATGACCGTCGCCATGAAGAAAAAAGAGGCAAAGCAATGGTTCGGCGTTGCGCCGCCCGACCTGTCGGTAATTGCGCGTTCCCGCGGCCCGGATTGGCTTTATACCTATCTCCGCACCTTCTACCGCGACGAATCGACGGCAACAGGCTGGAACAACCTTCTGTTCGACAAGGCCGCGATGCCTCATGTGCTGTATCAGTTGCAGGGCGAGCAGACGCTGGACGTCCGTACCGAGGATGATGGCCATGGCGGCACCCATGAAGTGAAAAAGCTGAAACTCGCCACCCCTGGAGTGCTTTCAAAAGCGGAATATGACGCATACGTCGCGGACCTGGTGAATTATCTCGTATACCTGGGCGAGCCGGCGGCTACCAAGCGCACTCAACTGGGTGCGATCGTGATGCTCTTCCTTTTCCTCATGCTGGGACTGACCTACGCGCTGAAGAAAGAGTACTGGAGAGATGTCCATTGACCGTTTCCGCCGTTTCTTTTCCTTTTGAAACGTTCGATAACATGAGGCCCTTAAAGTAATCCATTATGATGACGTTGTACTCAGCCACCACCTGCCCGTTCAGCCATCGCTGCCGGATCGTGCTCTACGAAAAGGGGATGGACTTCCAGATAATCGATGTGGATCTGCATAATAAACCGGAAGATCTGGCGGTCATGACGCCATACAGCCGGGTGCCCGTGCTGGTCGAGCGCGATCTTATCCTGTACGAGTCCAATATCATCAACGAGTATATCGATGACCGCTTTCCACATCCGCAATTGATGCCCGCCGATCCGGTCATGCGGGCCCGCGCGCGATTGTTCCTGCATCGATTCGAGCAGGAGTTGTTCTGCCATATCGATGCCGTGGAGCAAGGAAATCCGAAATCCATAGAGAAAGCCCGCTCAACCATTCGGGATAATCTGGCTGTGATCGCGCCGGTATTTGTGAAGCAGAAATACATGCTGGGCGATGAATTTTCCATGCTGGATGTCGCGATTGCGCCCCTGCTGTGGAGGCTGGACTACTACGGCATACAACTCCCCAAGCAGGCGGCCCCCTTGCTGAAGTACGCCGAGCGCTTGTTCAGCAGGCCGGCGTTCATCGAAGCCCTGACCGCTTCCGAAAAGGCAATGCGCAAATGAGAGAGCTATCCACCAAACCCTATCTGATCCGCGCTATTTACGAGTGGTGCTCCGATAGCGACCATACTCCCTACATATCGGTCAAGGTCGATGACCAGACACGCGTGCCCGAGGAGTATGTGAAGGATGGCGAGATCATACTCAATATCAGCCAGGACGCAGCCTATCACCTGACTCTCGGTAACGACCTGATCCAGTTTTCCGCCCGCTTCAACGGTGTTACCCGCGAAATCTCCATTCCGGTCAGCGCGATCCAGGGAATCTTCGCCAAGGAATCCTCCCAGGGAATCATTTTCCCGCCTGAAGAGCAGGCCGCTGCGCCGCAAGCGGACCCGGGCATTGAAGGCGCGGGCGAGAACCGTACGTCGCCGCGAAGAACATCCTCCAAGGGCGAAAAACCTCGCCTGCAAATCATCAAGTAGGCATCCGCTTCAGTCCCCGAAGTTTGCCCCCCCGCTTCCCAGTCTCTATAATTGCACCCGCGCCGGCATAGCTCAGTTGGTAGAGCAGCTGATTTGTAATCAGAAGGTCGAGGGTTCGAATCCTTCTGTCGGCACCAGATAAAACAATGACTTAGGCGATACCACGAAGTGGGGATAGGGTTTTAGGCAACTTCTAAGGCAACATCCTGCGTCGAAGTTGTAACTACCGCCTTGTAATCGGTAGGTTGGCCGACATTGGGATAACAAAAACCCATTTAGTGTGGGTGGGAATGGGTTTGCACAATTTTTTACGGCTCAGGAGAATTCTGCCCATCCTTGTCGGCAAGGTATTCGTCGTAAGCTCCTAAGAACGTCGGTATCGGCAGCATCAAGCTCCCTGGAAAATTTCGTGCGGTTACCGCGGATACCATTTCTCGGATTGCTCCATATACCAACGCAGCACCATTCTCATAAACAAGTCGTTCATGTTTTTCTTGCGGGTATTTGTCGGTTACGGAAAAAATACCCAATGCTTGTACATCAATGGTGTATGGGCAAATAACCTCAGCATTATCATTAGTCATCACAAATCCAACAGCAACCCACCATCTACCGTCGCTTTCGTCTCTGCCGTGTTTGATATTCCAGCCGAGCATCGCCCCGTAAAAATCGAATTCATCCGCCTTGATTTTTGAATTGAAATCGGTTTCAACGTTAACTCGAAAAAACTTAAGATCTAGGAAAGTCAGCAGACTCGGTTTCATGCAGTTTTCCAAGCTTGGATTTCGGAAACTTTTGCAACTCTCTGCCTGCTATCGCACATGTATTTATCACTATTAGCTGCAACAATATCGTGTCTGTAACCGCTTGAGAAATCCCTGTCTAGCTTAGCTTTCGCGCGATTATGATCGAGCTGACACTGAATTGCTTTCCCCATATTGTTAATTTGCTCGAGAAAATACTTTGCCTTAATTTTGGCAACAAAAGTTTCTGGTAAATCTAACTTTTTCTGAACAGCTAACAATAAAAGATTGGAATTATTAGCGGCACAGAGCCGTAAAAGGCTATCCATTGCCGCACTTTGCGTAATATCATCATTCTCGTATCTAGAGAAACCAATCTTTCCGCCACCAAAAAGCTCAGCAGCTAATATCTGCGTCAAGTCGAAGCTTTTACGAAGCTCTCGGATTTCGGAACCCGTCAAAAGTCCCTCGGCCTTTTTACGAAAAGCAACCATTGCGCGTTTATTTGCCTGAGCTTCCGCTTGGCCGGCCAATTCGGAGCCACATTGCTGGCAGACGGAATAGTGTAAATCAACTTCTCCGTGAATGCCTTGATGCTCAACTTGCTCCTTCGTCACATGAGAAGCTAAATGCCCTTCCCCGCAGGCAGGGCACAATTCCCCATTGCGATTAAGTTCAATTTTCATATCATGTTCCCTCAGGGTGGATTGATACAGTGAGTAACATTTGACCAGTTTTGCTAATGGCAAATTTCAGGTAATACCCGATAGCTCCAAATCTGCTCAATTTTGACCAGGTAAAAGTGTAAACGTCGCAAGCTGCCCAAGGACCGTCAGCTTTTTGAATACACCATTCCGAGCATCTGAACCTTCCTCCACGCATTGCATAAATTATCATCTCAGCAATATCGTCCGTATCCAACTCCCATTTCTGGGTGTCAACTATGGCGCCTTTGGTCCACAATTGAATCTTACGCGCCTCACACAACAATATGACCTCATCTTTATCATAGATGGGCCCCCGTCGTATCTTTCGGCATTGTTGAGTTTCACAAGAAGGAACTTGACCCTCAAAACGACTGACGTTTGCCCTATTATTTATCACAATGATAATTTTGGCAAGGCAATTCGCTAACAACAAACATTGAAGATCCCCTAATCTTGGCAAAACTTTATACTGTACATTGCGCACTCGATTCTTACAAAGAACTAATTTGGCAGGGCGTTACTTGCCTCCCCGATAACTTAAAACGCCGATACATTTACCACCGTCCATCGCAATAATTAGGCAAAGGCGGGGTTTCCCCCGCCAATCCTTCAAGCTGCTTCAAGCTCCGACTCCACCGCGACAAATAGTCGCTCGCCCACCCTTTATCGCGTAGCCAAGCGTCCAGCCGAACTCGGTCCGATACTTGACCGGACCATCGATAATCTTGACCTTACGGCCTGTTAACTGCTCGTTATTTATGGGCTAGGCGATAATAACTTTGCTTCCTCTTTTGAAATAATGGGGATATGGGAGATGGTGATACAGAGTGAAACAAGGAGAGATGGGTTTAAACCTGATTTGTAATCAGAAGGTCGAGGGTTCGAATCCTTCTGTCGGCAGTTACCTGTAAGTAACCAACATAGTTTTTTATTTGTGTAGGGTAAATCCTCAATCTACTTGAGCTTACGCAGCTCACTCACGCCCAAATCCACGTACCACAAGTGCAGTGAAATCTTATCAATCTTCCGAAGGTATTCAAGTTACCGGTGTGATCGATGATACACTCATTGAAAGTTTATCAAGCTAGCCTACGTCATTAGATATATCTATTGGCTGAGAAAAAATTTGAAAGTATTCTCATCTTTTCACGCGGAACTCAACCGACCAATCTTGATTTTCCATGGAGTGATAAATAATGAAGAATAATATAACGAGCATGCTGCGCTCTATTTTGTTGATCCTCGCCGTGTCTCTGCCATTGCCGGGATTCGCTGGGGTTGAGGGTGATCCAGCAAACAATATGGGTATCTTGCGGGATAAAGTTACCGCGGATAAAAAGTTTGTTGTTGCTAATAACATGAATCTGACCGAGTCGGAAGCAAAGGCATTTTGGCCCGTCTACGAAGCTTATCAGCAGGATATGCGTGTGATCGACGAACGCTTGGCGAAGGTAATCGACGAGTATGCTGCGGCTTATAACCAGGGCCCAGTACCCGACTCAACGGCAACCAAACTGATTGAGGAAGCGATCGGCGTCGAAATGGCGGAAGTCAAGTTGAAACAGTCGTACGTGCCCAAGCTCAGCAAAGTCCTGCCGGGGGCAAAAGTTGCACGTTATCTGCAAATCGAGAGCAAGATACGGGCTATCACTCGCTTCGAACTCGCTTCCGCTATCCCACTAGTAGATTAAAAGTGGCCAAGATATATCGCGATGATGAGGTTCAGATATGGGGTATGGTGGTGGGAGTTGTGTCACGCGGCCATTCAGAAACGCCCATGAACCGGCGGGAAGTGCGCTGGCGGCACTCATGCGCCGGATGGGTTGCAGGTTTTCTCGAAAGGGTATGTATTAAACCATATCGTGCAGGTCAGCATCGAGCGTTCTTATCTCAAGCTGGCCGCGGGCGCACCTGAGCTCCCTTTAAATCTTTATTGCGCCAGCACGGTCAGGAGCTTCCCACGCCAATTCCCCCACAACGTCCCCCAGCCTTGAGCGAGGGGAACTCAGGCCCTAAGTTGATCCGTCAAGGCCATGAGTGCTCACGGATTCCCCCTTTCACGCTTTTTGCCAATTTTGGTTCCATGTTCTCTGGAGCCGAATATTGCGAGTAATGGCGAAACACGTTTTTTAGCGCATCAAGTACCAGGTGCACCTTTACCTTTATTTGCCAGGAGTTCATGGACCTGGAAAGAAGTCATGAATTCAAAATGGTTGAAAAGAAATGCGAATAAGGGTTAGGATCAGGCGTGATAGCGTGTTTAGGTAGCTTAGGAGAATCCCTCAGCTCCTTAACGCTATCCTACCGGAGCACAAAATGATAATTAACGATTGCTTCAAGGTCCTTCGCTTTATCCTCGGTGCAATATTGTTTGCTGGTCTGGGCTTTGGCACCAACGCATACCCCCAAGAACGTTCATACCTCATCGACCTCAACAGCAGGATAGTAACCGAGCTTGCCACATTGGGGGGTGGTGATCGCCACATTGCTAATAGCATAAACGATGTGGGTCAAGTGGTGGGTTGGGCTTCCGCGCCTGGAGGGGGCGGGCATGCCTTCATCACCGGCCCCAATGGGAGGGGTATAAGAGATCTTGGCACTTTAGGCGGTTATGCGAGCAAAGTGAGTGGTATCAATAATTCTGGACAGGTAGTGGGTTATTCTGATACGAGCGATGCTGGAGGTTTTGAACATGCTTTCATCACAGGCCCCAACGGGACGGGCATAAGAGACCTTGGCATTTTGGCTCGCTCAGGCTTCCTTAATCCCATTGGCATTAATGACAGCGGGCAGGTAGCGGGCGCGTTTGAAACGGCTGAAGGCGATTTCCATGCTTTCATCACCGACCCAAACGGGATGGGTATGAGGGATCTAGGCACTTTGGGCGGTACTTACAGCGGCGCTACTGGCATCAACAACGCCGGGCAGGTGATGGGTTCTTCCGACTACATAGCTAAAGATGGGTATCCCGCTTTCTATTCCCACGCTTTCATCACCGACCCGGGCGGAATGGGTATGAGAGATCTTGGCACTTTGGGCGGTACTCACCATGGTCCAGGTCCGGGCTACTATACTGACAGCTACGCTAATGGCATTAACGATGCCGGGCAGGTGGTCGGTAGCTCTAACACGGCTAAAGACGGAGAAGGGCCTCCTCTGCCCCATGCTTTTATAACCGGCCCCAACGGGGCGGATATGGAAGACCTTGGCACTTTAGGCGGTGCCCGCAGCAGTGCTTATGGCATCAACGATGCTGGCCAGGTTGTAGGTTCGTCTCTCACGTCTGAAGGTGATGCGCATGCTTTCGTCACTGGCCCCAATGGCGTTGAAATGATGGATCTCAACTCCCTAGTTGATCTCCCGGATGGGGTGATTCTAAATTATGCCAACGACATCAATAACGCGGGCCAAGTTATTGCCATTGGAGAACTTCCATTCATACCCATCATCCCTGAGCCAGGGATTTATGCTATCTTTCTTGCAGGTTTGACCCTGGTCGGATTCGTAGCCAAGCGAAAGAAGTCAGAAATCCGAACTTAGCGTCAATCAAAAGTTTCAAGCGGCGGCTAGCGCTTTCGAGTCACGGTGCTCCTCTTTTTTTCATACCTGAGGTGCGAAATGCCATCCGATCTCCGTTCCTGCTTGTTACAGAGCTCCTCCACTAATCCCATGTCACCTACGAATACGAATAATCCTTACAAACTTCTATCCGCATGCAGTTCGATCACGCCCTCCAAGCTGTAGGGCCGTTTGACGGTGTTTCATTATTAATTAATGCGAGTACGATATGGCCGTGCGGATCATAAAAAACCCTGAGCTCTGGCAGGTCCCGGACTTAGGGAGGTTGCGGGCGAAGCTGGGCATCTGATTTGTGGCAACTTCCGCAAGATCGCCTTGTCCAGGCTCAGCTCGGCAACCAGCTTCTTGAGCCGCCCACTCTCTTCCTGCAACTTCCCATAGATGGGTTTGAGCGGTCCAACTGCGCGGCGATACTCTAATGCGCGAGTCCGCTTTTTACCACTTGTTCTGTCTCGCGCATGGTGTACCTCGAAACCACGCCATTCTTATCGAACATGATTACCAGTTCTTTTGTTTTTACGTCAGTCGCACTCGAAACCAGGCGAGCAAAGGGGATGAAATTTCGGGCTTGTGGTGTTGCGCGCGCATGCCTATAGGTCCATACCTCACCACCCGAATCTGTGAAGCTGATAGTGGTGGGTTGTCCCAAAGCGGCAGTAACTTCATTCTTGTTGGTCTTGCCTTCTGTGATCTGATGTGAGATTGATGATTGCGTATGGTCTTTCAATCTTTCATTTCCTGACGTCGCGCAACCAGCCAGAAAAGCAATCATGGCCAACCCTACCAAACTTTTTGCTATTTTCATTTTTGTTCCTCCAGGATAGGTTTTAAACAAAAGAATTTTTGCCAAACTCCTGCGACCACTGTAGCAGCGCGCTTCTTCATCCATATCAACCTTTTGTTGATACTCCCTCATCCTTATTGGATATCGCATCAATTCCCTTCCTGAGATAGTTCAATTGAACCCGGCATCCCGCTTTAACTCACGGATCCGGGTATGGAATTCGACCAAATATCTGGAGGAATCAAAAATGAAATGCAGACAGAACCGTACTGGACGGTTTACACGAATAATAATGAGCAGCGCATTTTTCGTGGGGTACCTTGCAAACCCGGCTCATGCGAACATCACCTTTCAGTTCAACTATACCGATCCTGTGGGTGTAGGATTCCGCGATCCTCTCCACGGGTCGGCCCGGCAAGCAGCCCTTAATACGGCAGCCAATTCATTCTCCAGTATGTTCGCTACCCATTTCAGCGCCACCGGAACCATCGTCCTGGATGCGGGAATAAACAATATTCCGGGAGCACTGGCGGGCGCTAATAGTTATCTAATGGACCCCGGCAGTCCAGGATTTGATCTCGGCGAGGTCGTTCGAACCAAATTGCAAACGGGTGTGGACCTGAACGGAAATGCGACCGATGGGAGTGTTTCCATCAACTTCAATGAGCCATGGGCACTGGATATCAATTCACCCCCCACCTGGTACTCGGGGCAATACGATTTCTACGGCACTCTTTATCATGAATTCACGCATGCGTTGGGATTTGCAGCCGATATAAAACAAGATGGGGCACCATTGGCGGGAACAAGGGAGGCAGGCAGCTGGAATACTTTCGCCAGCCATCTCGTGGACAAGCATGATGTCAAGCTCATCGATCCAACCACATTCGCACTCAATCAGGCGGATTGGGATGTCAGCAGCACGGGCGATTTCTCCGCGGGGTATGGCGGTGAAGGAGTGTTTTTTGATGGATCCAACGCGATTGCTGCCAATGGCGGTTATTTGGTGACCCTCTATACCCCATCCGCGTGGGAACAGGGCAGCAGCGTCTCGCACCTTGACCCGTCTTATGGAACGTTGATGACGCCTGCCGCCGATACGGGCCTGCAACCCCATGACTATAGCCCTGTAGAAATAGGGATTCTCAAGGACTTGGGTTATGTGTCCGCCGTACCGGAACCTGAGACCTACTCAATGTTGCTGGCAGGCTTGGCAATGTGCGGATTGGTTATGAGGCGCCGCCAGCAAAAGTGAATTTCTTTTCTGATCACATACCGGAATTCAGTAAATGGATTCCGGTCCCGTTCAGCCAGTAGCATGTTAGTCCTCCAGGCATTCCTTTCTGCTTTTTTCTCTTCTTTATTTTTGTTTTATAACGGCATCTGAGGCTGGAGAGCATGGCATAAAACCTGTCGACTCAGCGATATCAGCATGCTTTTTTGCCAAAGCAAGTGATACCCAAATAGTCGATAAGCCTTGAAAGCGGGTGAGCGTCAGCCGCCCCCACCGCATCCTCCGGCACACCCTCCAACACATCCCACCTCTGCTGCATAATCATTGTTTAGAGAGTGCTTGAACCCATCGGGGATATTCAGCTCATCATCGATGGCAAAGAGCAATGGCAGCCTGGAAGGAGACGCCTGATCGATTCCCTCCCATTCGCATGCGTGGAACCATGCAACCCTCAACCCTTGTGCAATAGCTTCAGGCGATCCAATATCGGCTGCAGGAGCGTGGTGAAGAAAGTGGCCTAGTCCCCTATCGCAGAATTGCGCGTAGGATCGGGTCATTAAAATGAACTCATGCCATGCCAAATCCACCACCCGCGAGGGCATGGATATTGTTTTCCGGTCTGCCGCATTGCATAAGTGGAAATACTGCCGCAACCCCTGGCTCACCAGTTCCAGCTCTTTACTCGAAAGATGCGGATAATGTTTTGCCACTGCATTCGTTATTGCAGGCCGAAACTGGTATGAATCAAGAAAAATGGCACGGCGCCTGCGCTGCCTCATGCTCAGGCAGGAGCGCAAAAGAATCAGAAAAAGTACCAGAATAAATATAAACGGCCAAATCCGTCCTGTGGAGAAAAAAGACTCCGCGGCCTCATGTATTAGATAAATATGCGTGATGAATAGGAGCAACCAAAGAAAAAAGGAGACCTCAAACGGATACTTTTTGTATTTGTTCGGAACGGGCTTTGGTCGAGTTTCCTGTTTTTCGGACAGATCTTCTTGCGCATTCATCATCGTTGCCTCCTCTGCTGTGCTCAGATTCAAGCCCCCTTCTCACCAAAGACTCGATATCCTCGTTAAAGCGCGAATAAACTGCCGGTCTTTAACAGCACCTTCCCACCTTGCTCCCGTAGCGCGCCTCCTGCCGCTCGCGGAAGAATTCGTGGTAGGGCATGACGGGCTGGCCGGGGTGCTTGTCGCGCATATGCGCGACGTAAGTACCATACTCTGGCACACCCACCATCAGGCGCAGGCTCTGGCGCAGCCTCCTTGCCCCGCTTGCAATGCTCGCAAGACCGTTAATTCGGGTAATCCCGGTGATCCTTGTGTCAGCTGGCATGGCTCATCTCCTTTTCATTGCCGCAGTCATG
>DASZUL010000007.1:0-12560 GCA_035547595.1 Nitrosospira sp. | reverse complement strand
CCCCCATGGCTCACTCGGCCACCTGACCCCGAGCGAGTTTGTCAAGAAGAGGTCAGTCCAAACCAACGAAGCGGCCCGCCTGTAGTTTCAAACTGTCCAGTTTCGGGGGAAACGTCATTTTACCGAAAGACCAGCAACGGTTGTGTTTGCAATATCGGGGGAAGATGAAATTTTAGAGTGAAACTCATTCTCTGCTCATCTCCACGTAACGTCTTAACGTTTTGGGGATAATAAGAGGAATGCTCGGGGCGTGAAAACTTGATGATGGGGATCAGATGGGGTGGCTGATGGGGATCGAACCCACGACAACCGGAATCACAATCCGGGACTCTACCGCTGAGCTACAGCCACCGCCGGAAAACCATTGCCTTGCTTTAACTTTATACCTCTCCCGTCGCCACCGGATGTTGTGGCGTGCCCGACAGGAATCGAACCTGTAACCCCCAGCTTAGAAGGCTGGTGCTCTATCCGGTTGAGCTACGGGCACCTCTCAAGCCGGACTTCACTCCAGACAGCGTGAATGGTCGGGGTGGAGAGATTTGAACTCCCGACATCCTGGTCCCAAACCAGGCGCGCTACCAGGCTACGCTACACCCCGGAAAACCGTGCAATATACCTGTCCCGCCGAAAAAGGTCAATTTGACCGTTTTATCAGTGAGGTATTCGTAACGCATGCTATGGCACGCGCCTTGGTCGTGCCCATTCCTATACGCCAGATACTAACCAGAATGCTTGTCCCGCTCGATCATTGCATAAGCGGAATGGTTATGGATGGACTCGAAATTTTCCGACTCGACCACGTAGGCGTCTATGCGCTCATCCCGATTCAATATCGTTGCCACGTCACGCACTACGTCCTCCACGAATTTTGGATTTTCATAAGCCTTCTCGGTAACATATTTCTCATCGGAACGTTTCAGCAATCCGTAGAGCTCGCACGAAGCCTGGCTTTCCGCCATCCTCACGAGGTCTTCGATCCACACAGGTGTATTGACGCGGATGGATATGGTTATATGGGAACGCTGGTTATGGGCGCCGTAGGCAGAAATTTGCTTGGAGCAGGGGCACAGACCGGTGACCGGCACGATCACCTTCAAGGTAAACGTATAGGTCCCCTCCTCGATTTTACCGATAAAAGCCACCTGGTAATCCATCAGGCTTTTCACCCGGGATACCGGCGCGATTTTGCCCATGAAATAAGGGAAGCTCATTTCTATGGCGCCTGATTCTGTTTCCAACCGGGATACCATTGACCGTAACAGGCTTTGGAACGATTCCACCGAAATTTCGGAATCATGACCGTTGAGCACTTCTACAAAGCGGGACATGTGCACGCCCTTGAAGTGAGGTTTCAAGTTGACATGCATATTGAATAAAGCGACCGTATGCTGCTCACGGCCATGCTTGTCCGCTATTTTCACCGGGTGCCTAAGGGCTCTGATGCCCGCGTTGTTGACGGCTATAAGCCGGGTATCAGGCGCGCCCTGGACATCCGCAATAGGGCAATGCATGTCGTTCATGAGTTTGCTTCCCGGGAGGGAAATATATTCGTCGGGAATGAGCCAGGAAAGACCAGGTTAACCTAATCGAAGAGTCTGGCCCGGACTGATGTGATAATTCCCGTCTTGTCCAGCCCGCAATCAGCCAGCATTTGCGCTGGATCGCCCTGGTCGATGAAAATGTCCGGCAGGCCAAGCTGCAGCACGGGAACAGTAAATCCCCGGCTTGAAAGCGATTCGAGCACTGCGCTGCCGGCTCCGCCCATGATCGTATTTTCTTCCACGGTTACCAATAATTCATATTTCTGCGCGAGGGACGCAACCAGCTCATCGTCCAATGGTTTGACAAAACGCATATTGACGACAGTAGCATTTAATTCTTCCGCTGCTTCAAGGCACGGTTTGAGCATGCTGCCAAAAGCCAGGAGCGCTATTTTTTCACCGGTCCGGCGAATTTCACCCCGCCCGACAGGCAGCATGTGCATCTGCTTTTCCGGCGCCACACCGGTTCCCATACCGCGCGGATACCGTACGGCCGTCGGCGTATCCAGCTGGAATGCGGTATAAAGCATCTGGCGGCATTCATTCTCATCGGCGGGAACCAGAACGGTCATATTCGGTATACATCGCAGGTAAGTCAAATCAAAGCTGCCAGCATGGGTAGGGCCGTCCGCCCCCACCAGCCCTGCCCTATCGATAGCGAACACGACCGGAAGATTCTGTATTGCGACGTCATGAATCAGCTGGTCATAGGCCCGTTGCAGGAAAGTGGAATAAATAGCTACGACCGGCTTGATGCCGTCGCATGCAAGGCCTGCGGCAAAGGTTACGGCATGCTGCTCGGCAATACCTACGTCGAAATATCGATCAGGGTATTCTTCGGAGAATTTCACGAGTCCTGAACCCTCCCGCATTGCCGGGGTGATTCCCACCAGGCGCTGGTCCAATGCCGCCATATCGCATAACCAGTCGCCAAAGATCTGCGTATATGACGGCTTGCCGCCGCCTTTGGGCAGAATGCCGGCATCGGGGTTAAACTTGGCCACGCCGTGATAAAGAATCGGATCGTCCTCCGCCGCTTTGTAGCCAGCACCCTTGCGCGTTACCACGTGAAGGAACTGCGGACCATCCAGATGCTTGATATTGTTGAGAGTGCTTACCAATACATCGAGGTCATGGCCATCGATGGGTCCAATATAATTAAAGCCGAATTCCTCGAACAGTGTACTGGGCGTTACCATGCCTTTGACATGCTCTTCAGCGCGCTTCGCCAGTTCTAGCACCGGCGGCACGACTCCCAGCATCTTCTCGCCGGCACGGCGTGCGGTGGCGTAGAACTGCCCCGACATGAGTTTCGCAAGGTAATTGTTGAGCGCGCCAACGGGGCGCGAGATGGACATGTCATTGTCATTCAGGATCACCAGCAGATCGGTACTCATCGCCCCGGCATTGTTCAATGCCTCGAACGCCATCCCCGCGCTCATCGCGCCATCGCCGATCACGGCTACCACGCGTCTGCTCTTTCCCTCCTGCTGCGAGGCGACAGCCATCCCTAGGGCAGCACTGATGGAAGTACTGGAATGCGCCGTGCCGAAGGCGTCGTATTCACTTTCATCGCGCCGGGGAAATCCAGCGATTCCGCCATGCATGCGCAATTTCTTCATGCCTTCGCGGCGCCCTGTCAGGATCTTATGGGCATAAGTCTGATGCCCCACGTCCCATACCAGCCGATCATGAGGCGTGTTGAATACATAGTGCAGCGCAATCGTCAGCTCTACGGTGCCCAGGTTGGAAGATAGGTGACCGCCGGTCTTGGCGACCGATTCAACCAGGAACTGACGCAACTCATCGGCAAGCTGTGGCAGCATCCTGCGTTCCAGCGCCCGTAATTTTGAAGGGGTGATGATGGTGTCAAGCAGTGGATACATTTAAATCCTGAAAGAAAAAATTTTATTTCTGATAAAAATACTGTTCAGAAATTTCGCTGAATGATGAAATCCGTTACCTGACGCAACCGTTCCGCCTTCGCGCCGAAAATCGCCAGCGACTGGCAAGCATCGCGACGTAATCCCTCAGCCAGCTCACGGGCCTGCTTTGCCCCCAGGAGGCTTATATACGTCGGCTTGTTGTTTTCCGCATCCTTCCCAGCAGTTTTGCCCAAGGTCGCCGTGGTAGCTTCCGCATCGAGCACATCATCGACTACCTGGAAAGCCAAACCGATGCATTTGGCAAAATGGTCAAGACTGACCGCCTCGCTCTCGCCGAGCGAAGCGCCGCAATATGCCCCTAACATAACCGCTGCACGGATGAGCGCACCGGTTTTGTGGATATGCATAAACTCCAGCTCCGGCAAACTCAATGCTTTCCCAACGCTGTCGAGATCCACGGCCTGCCCGCCCGCCATGCCTCGCGAACCAGCGGCCTGGGCCAGGCGCCTGACCATCTCAAGTTGCGTTTGCGAATCATCGGCCAAACGATGTTCCGCAAGTAATTGAAATGCCAGGCTTTGCAGGCTGTCCCCCGTCAGCAGGGCGATCGCTTCGTCATACTGTATATGACAAGTCGGTTTTCCCCTCCGGAGCACGTCATCATCCATGCAAGGCAGGTCATCATGCACCAATGAATAAACATGTATCAGTTCGACTGCGGCAGCCGCGATGCCTACTCTCTCTTCGCTGGCGCCGGTCAAGTCACCCGCAGCGAAAGCCAGCAGCGGACGAACGCGCTTCCCTCCTCCCAGGACAGCATAACGCATGGCGTCGTGTAGGCGCTCGGGAGCAATGTCTGCGGCGGGAAGGAGGGTTTGCAGGACAGATTCTATATTTGCCTGGCGACTTTTCGCCCAGTCCTGAAAATCAGCGATCATCGATACCGTGAGGGGAGAAATTTTTCAGCGCGTCGGCCTCAAATAAACGTACCTGCTGTTGCGCATCCTGTAGCCTCGACTGACAGTATTGCAGTAGCTCTGTCCCACGTTTATGGGCTACGAGCGATGCCTCGAGCGGCAACTGTCCCGCTTCCATCTCAACCACGATGGCTTCGAGTTCAGTCAATGCGCTCTCAAAACTTTCAGGGCGGGAAAATTTGACGGGTTTAACGGGCTTTGTCATGATAAGCGCGGTGCACGTAGTACCGAGAATGCTATAAAAATAACGCATCAAGCAGGGTAAGGTCAATTAAATACGCAAAACTTCCCCTGAAAAGGACTTTTTTGCGACACTGCGGATTTTACGCTTACAGTCCGGTGTTTATTTTTATTTTTAGTGTGTTATCTCATCTTTTCTTATTTCCTGGAGGTGTAGGACATTAGATATGTCAAACTTTGTTGATGTTGAGCGGATTGCTTCTTCACAATTGCCGGTAGACTGGTATTTTGATCCTTATATTCTAGAGCTGGAGAAACGCCTCATATTCGATCAGGGGGCGGGCTATGTGGGCCACGAAACCATGCTGCCCCATATAGGGGACTATCATGTACTGGAATGGATGCATGGCGGGGCCCAGGTTCTGGTGCGCAACAAGGAAGGAATCGAATTATTGTCCAACGTCTGCCGCCATCGTCAATCCTTGTTGCTGAAGGGTCGTGGCAATGCAAGAAATATAGTTTGCCCTCTACATCGGTGGACCTACGATATGAACGGAACGCTGCTGGGGGCTCCGCATTTTCCGGAAAAACCCTGCCTGAATCTTGGCAGTACGCCGTTGCAAAACTGGAACGGACTCCTTTTTTCGGGTAAACGGAATATCGCTCGCGATCTAGCAAGGCTTCAGGTCGTGAACCAGTTCGATTTTTCGGGCCATGTATTGGATCGGGTGCAGATAGAGGATTATGAATGCAACTGGAAAACGTTCATCGAAGTATATCTGGAAGACTATCATGTCGAAGCGTATCACCCGGGGTTGAGCAATTTCGTAAATACGGGTGAACTCACCTGGGAATTTGGTGACTGGTACAATGTGCAAACCGTGGGCGTCAGCCGTGGCCTTATGCGTCCCGGCACGCCCGTTTACGCCCGGTGGCAGGAGCAGGTACTGCAGCAAGCTGGAGGGGAAATACCGGCACAGGGTGCCATCTGGATGCTCTACTACCCGAATATAATGCTTGAGTGGTACCCTCATGCATTGATAATCAGTACCTTGCTCCCGCTAGGAGCAGAGCGTTGCAGAAACGTAGTCGAATTTTATTATCCGGAAGAGCTGGTTTTATTTGAACGGGAATTCATCGAAGCCGAGCAGGCCGCATACCATGAAACCGCGCTGGAAGATGACGAAATTTGCAGGCTCATGACCGCCGGACGGCGCGCCTTGTATGCGCAAGGTATCAATGAAACCGGACCTTACCAGTCACCTATGGAAGACGGAATGGCCCACTTTCACGGTTTTTTACGACGAGAACTTGGATCGCACATGGGCTCCGCTTTTAAGGCAGGTATTTAGGATTCCTGAACATTTCCCGCTGGCGGTGGCTTTAAGGAACACAATGCACCAGGAGTAGCGATGCAAATGGCGTGAGGAGCGAGAGCGCCCGTTCTGGGAAGACGAAACAGTATCTCCTGGAGGAAAATGCGAATCCGCCGCGGACTGTGGCACCCCAGCACCACCGTGGCGGATTGGCATTTTGTTAGCGAGTCGCCCAGGTTTGTTCAGACGTTCTTGAGCACCAGTCCCATGCCACTAAATGGAGTAGCAAGTCATGATTGCCATAGAAGAAACCGATAATCTTATAAATATCGCCGTTTTCGGTGAGTTTACCTTGGCAGATTACAAGCAATTCGAAAATCAGGTTATCTCCAAATCCCGCTCCCTGCGCAAAATGAATGTGCTGTTCGACTGGCGCGATATGCTGAGCTATACCATCGATGTCGCATGGGAAGATATCAAGTTCATACGGGAACACGGCAGCGAGTTTAACCGGGTTGCCATCGTTACCGAGGATCAGTGGCAAGCCTGGAGCGCATGGGTGTCCAATCTTTTCGTCACCGCGGATATCCGGGTCTTCAGCAACTACGCCGATGCAAGGAAATGGGTCGAAAGCTGAAAACTGGATTTTATTCTGTCACACTCTTTTCATCCCCCCTCCTGTTGCAAAAAAGACACACCTTCCTCTCCGATTCTCCAAAATTTCTTTATATTGGTTCACAACTCGTACAAAATGCAACCTATCGCTTTTGCTAGCTCGGACGGGTTTAAAAATTATTTGAATAACATCCAGGTTCAAAAAACACCTTCAAGCTTGAGTTCTGGATGTTTTGCTCCATTATTGCCCGACCGCTAGGCTCACCGTAACCTGGGGTAGCGAATTATTTATTTTAAATTAAGGCACTAGCCGTTCAATAAAATCTTATTGAGCGTCATGCCATTGCAATCGGTTAATTGGGAATTGGATGTTACTTTGAGCACTTTTGCAGTTTGAAGTGCAGCTTTTATAAGCAAGAGAAGTATGTCTGACCGTATCCTTATATAAAAAGATGACCAGTACCATTAATTTGGAGGGGAAGGCCTTGAGTTCAACAATAGCAAAGTTGAACGCTCCGCTAACGCAAGCGTTTGATCCTCGACTATCAAGCGAGTCGCCAATGGCAACAACCCCCACACCAACGTCCAATACCCAGCCTCAGCGATTAGCTGACTTTGAGACTTTGACTGGAGCCCTGGAATACGCGGCTGCCGGAAATGCGGGATATAACTTTTACGATGCCAAGGGTAACCTGCGCTCGGTGCTACCCTATCAAACGCTGAGGAAAAATGCCTATGCCAGCGCCCAGAAGTTGGCGGGACTGGGATTGACGTATGGTGAGCGTGTGGCAATCATTGCCGACACCACCCCCGAATTCGTTGAATTATTCTTTGCATGCCGTTATGCGGGCCTGGTTCCTTTTGCGATGCCAGTCCCCGTCAACCTGGGCAGCCATGCCATATATGTGCAACAGCTGAGGGGTATGCTTGAAAGTGGCCAGGCAAGCGCCGCATTGGCTAACATCGACTATATAAACTTCCTCCAGGAAGCTGCCGAGGGGTCGCGGCGATTGCGTTGGGTTGGTACTCCGGATCAACTGGGGAAGCTCCCTGTTTCTGATTTGGAGCTTAAGCCGAATCATCCGGACGAAATTGCCTATCTTCAATTTACCTCCGGCAGCACGCGCGGACCGCGCGGCGTGATTATCACGGAACGGTCATTGATGAGCAACCTGAGGGGGATCGTGCGCAACGGGCTCGAAATACGCCCGGGGGATCGCTGTGCCTCATGGCTACCCTTTTACCACGACATGGGTTTGGTTGGCATGGTAATGGCACCGATGGTGGCCCAGGTTTCGGTGGATTACCTGGCTACTCGCGACTTTGCCATCAGGCCTCTTCAATGGTTGAGGCTGATTAGCCGCAATCGCGCCACAGTCGCCTTCAGTCAGCCATTTGGCCTCAAGCTGTGCACACTGAGAGTGAGGGACTCTGATCTGGAGGATCTCGATCTGAGCAGTTGGCGCGCAGCGGGCGTAGGCGCGGAGATGATACGTCCGGACACCTTGAGAAATTTTGCGGAAAAATTTGCTCCCGCGGGCTTTGATGCAAGGGCTTTCCTGCCATGCTATGGGTTGGCCGAATCCACGCTGGCCGTAACCTTCTCCCAGATCGGGCAAGGCTTTCAAAGCTTATGTGTCGACGCCGGGACGTTGGTTGACAAAAAAATTGCGGTCCGATTGCAAGCTGAGGGCAGAAAATTCAGCGAGTTTGTGAATTGCGGCCGGCCATTGCCTGAGCATACCGTTAAAGTCGTCGGCGACGCAGGAGAAAGTCTGCCGGATCTGAGGGTAGGAAGCGTGCTCGTCCAAGGCAGCAGCATCATGACTGGCTACTTTAATAATCCAGAGGATACCGGTAAAACGCTGCGGCCCGGAAACTGGCTGGACACGGGCGACCTCGGTTTCCTCTTCGAAGGCGATCTTTATGTCACCGGACGCCGTACCGACGTCATCATCGTCAATGGCCGCAATATCCGCGCTCAGGATATAGAGGAGCTCGCGGAACAGCAGCCCGAGGTAAGAACAAGGGAAGCCTCTGCCTTCGGCATAACGGATGCCAACGATATGACGACGATTGTTCTGGTAATAGAATGCCGCTTGACCTCGATAACAGACCGGCAGTCTCTTACCACCCGATTGCAGCGCCTCGTATATATGGCCTTTGGCGTAAACTGCCTGGTTGAATTGGTTCCACCTCACACCTTGCCCCGCACGTCATCGGGCAAGCTATCTCGCTTTGCCGCCCGTCAGGGATTCTTGCAGCGGACGCAATTGACAGATCAGTTATCTGCTGCAGAGTCTCGAGACAAATAAGAAGTCCATGCCTGAATCAGTAGCGGTCACCGGCGCCACCGGGTTCATCGGTGGCGCGCTGGTGCGGGCTCTGATCAAGGAAGGCTGGAAAGTCCGGGCGTTGACCAGGCGGCCACGGCCTGACAATGAGTCCACTCAATGGATCGAAGGGGATTTAGATAATCCCGAGGCGCTGCGTAACCTCGTCAAAGATGTTTCCGCTGTTGTCCACTGTGCCGGTCAAGTCCGTGGCAGATCGCTTGAGGACTTTGCTCATACTAACGTGGAGGGCACGCACAATCTTGTACGTGCATCGATAGAGCGGGATTCACCGCCGCGCTTTCTTTTCATATCTTCCCTGGCTGCCAGACAACCCGAACTCTCATGGTATGCAGAGAGCAAACACGTTGCGGAACAATTGCTGATCGATCACTCTCATGTCCTGCCTTGCGCAGTTTTTCGTCCAACCGCAGTCTATGGACCGGGCGATAAGGAAATGAGCCCCCTTTTCAGGGCGACACGTCGGGGGATATTGCCCATGGTGGGCCAGGCGGCAATGCGATTTGGTTTGCTGCACGTCAATGACCTGGTAGCTGCCATACTCTGTTGGCTATCGACCGGCATTCCCATAAAGGGAATCTATGAACTCGATGACGGCAGACCCGGTGGCTATGATTGCCAGTCCGTTGCCTTTATAGCGCAGCAAGTCTGGAAGCGGCAGGTGCATTGCGTATTTTTGCCAGCACCTCTGGTTTCTGCGATTGCTAACATCAATTTGTGGGGTGCCCGGTTGCTCGGCTATTCACCCATGCTAACGCCTGGAAAGGTCCGGGAACTGAGGCATGAAAACTGGGTCTGCGATATTACACCTTTGATCCAAGCACTCCCGCCTTGGCAACCCCGTATACGGTTGAACGACGCGTTATCTCAAGCGATATAATTCTCGCGATCGAAAATTCATTGGAACCGAGCATGGCAAGTACTTACACGGATATTCTGCAGAGACTCTGCTTCCATCTGAGGCAATTTACCGGCCCTGATGTGGAGATTACAGCACAGACTGATCTCATTAATGAACTTGCGATCGATTCTGTCAAATTACTGAACCTGATAATGGAGATCGAAGATGAATTCGATATCTCCGTGCCGATCAACGCCCTTGCGGATGTGCAAACCGTGCATGAACTCGTCAATCTGATTCAGCAGATCGAGGTGGCTAAGCAATGAGTCTGCTCGATAAGCTCGATGCCATTGCGGCTGCGCGAAAAGCCTTGCTACCGGAAGGCGTGGAAGTTTTTGGCACGCCCATAGAAGAGGTTTATTCCTCGACAGAAGCGAAAATAGGCGACCACCGCATACTATTCCTGGGTACAAACAACTACTTGGGCCTCACCTTTGCGCCGGAATGCAAGCAGGCTGCCCATGAAGCCATAGAGGAGGAAGGTACGGGAACCACGGGTTCACGCATGGCAAACGGGAGCTATAGCGGACATCGCGCGCTCGAGCACGAGCTTGCGGATTTTTATCACTGTCACTCATGCATTGTCTTTACGACTGGCTATCAAGCCAACCTCGCAACCATTTCCGGCCTTGCGGGACCTGGCGATGTCGTCCTGATCGATGGTGACTCGCATGCAAGCATTTATGATGGGTGCAGGCTAAGCGGCGCCGAGATCATCCGGTTTCGCCATAATGATGTATCCGACCTGGACAAACGTCTGCGACGCCTGGGAGAACGTTCGCGATCCACTCTGATCATTGCGGAAGGTATTTACAGCATGCTGGGCGATAGGGCGCCCCTTGCTGAAATTGTGGAATTAAAAAATGCCCACAACAGTATTCTTCTGTTGGATGAAGCCCATTCTCTGGGCGTTCTGGGTCATACCGGGCAAGGACTGGTGGAAGAGACGGGACTTATAGATGAGGTCGATTTCATTACCGGCACTTTCAGTAAGAGCCTGGGCGGTATCGGAGGTTATTGCGTCAGCAACCACCCTCAACTTGACCAGTTGCGATATATCAGCCGGCCATACATATTCACGGCATCCCCTACCCCGGCCACTATCGCTTCAACACGGGCAGCCTTAAAGCTGCTGCGGAACGGCACCCAGCTTCGCCGGCAACTCTGGGATAACGTTCATCAACTGTATTCCCATCTGCAGCAGCTTGGCTATCGCCTGGGACCAGAGCCCAGCCCTGTTATCGCAACCATACTGGACAGCCCGCAACAAGCTCTGGCTTTATGGAAGGGCCTCCTTGAAAACGGCATTTATGTGAACCTGATTCTGCCGCCTGCCGCGCCTGAAGGCAGCTCTCTGGTGCGCTGCAGTGTCAGTGCGGCCCATACCAGAGAGCAGATGGACTTCGTCGGTCAAACTTTTGCGAAGGTCCGAGGGATTCTTTCGAAATAATATTTCGCAATGGGATAGCTCTCCCCAGTGCAGGTTTTGCCTGTCGCAGCTTCCGAAATGGCTTATTGGCTTCTGTAGCGCTTCAGAAGGGCGATAGTTGCCCTTCCATAGTACGCCTTGAACGTGCTCGGCAGAACTTATTGGGAGATTTCCAGGGATTCCCAGTGGCTTCTAAAACCAGAGGAGCCCCTGGTTGAGCATTAGGGCATTAAGAGAACGCGATCAGGATGCCTTGGGGCTTGCGCGGCGCCGAAGCCAGAAGAATGCGCCAATACCGGCTGCGCCCACCAGCAGCGCAATTTCTGTCGCACCGATACCTGAACCGTGCCCCCCATGTCCGCCCCCTCCTCCGACATGTACCGGAATACGCACGGCGGTGGTCATCTTGCCGCCCTTCTCGGTTTCCAGCAGCACCGCATATTGGCCCAAGTCCTCCAGATTAGCGGTGAAAGCGATACTTCCGGAAGGATATTGCTTGGCCGGGATGGACATGATCTCGTGTCCCCCTTCTCCATGTCCTTCCATCACAAGGCGTATCGCAATGGGAATCTCTCGAGATTCGAGATCTGTCAAATCCACGGAAAAGTACAACTCTCCGGTCTCGGGAACGTGATCGCAATATGCATGGGTAGGAGGAAGGTCGCCCTTCGGCTTTTCATAAGCGCTGAATGCCACGGGGAAAGCCCCGTTTTTTACTGCGCAGTCTCCGGAATGATGACCTTCGTGGGCGAGCATCAGCTGCGCGTGTGCCGGCAATGCGACGAATAATACCAGCGCAACTCCTGCCATCTCTATGATTAAGTCAAACATTCTCTTCATAATCTCTCCGGTTTACATCCGCAATTAATCTTGGGCCCATCATTCTCAGTAAATGATGAAACCCCGAATAACAATTCTGCAAGTCTGCTTTGCAGACGCACGAAGTCCTCTTCCCTAGCAGGAGGACTCCTTCAAAGGCTACAAAAAACAAATTGTATAACAAACCATCCTGGAAAAGGAAACAGAGTATGCCTCAGCCTCGGAGCGTTTCCAATTCCGAGCCGGCCGTTTTAAAGCGGTTTTCTCCTCCTATATGGGATATGCATCTATATGCATCTGGATACCGCCGGATACTCAGGGCGATCCACAAAAAAATTCGCGTTCTCGTATATGGAATCTATCAGAAAGACTTCTTCCGAAAGCCATTCTTCAGGTTCCGGTCGCCATGGACAGTATAGAAGTAAAGCTGTATAGTTGGCGAGCCTACGCTCTGTAGGGCATTCTTTAGGGCATCTCTAAGAATTCGAAATCGCTCATCTCTCCTATGCTTTCTTTCCTGATTTAAGAAGTGGTGCTGGCAG
>DASZUL010000006.1:0-25326 GCA_035547595.1 Nitrosospira sp. | reverse complement strand
GAATGTCGGGTTTGCTGCGAACAGGCCAAACCGATTCAAGGGCTGATTCGTGCCGGTGGCGGCGCGATACATTACGGTTGCAGTCTTTTCCATGTCAGTTCTTATCTTTCCGGCCATCGCCGCCGCGCAGGCTGCCGGTAGAATGGGCCAACCATCCGTCTCCGCTCATCGCCACGTTCTACAGCATCCTGTGCCATTTGCGGCATGCAGGCTGATCAGCCTATGACATGACATACTATGCGTATCCATTCCGATGACCTTGCCCGGCATCTGCGGAAACAGCTCTCTCCGCTTTATATTGTCTCTGGCGACGAGCTGTTGCTGGCGATCGAAGCTGCCGACCTGATCCGTGCCGCAGCACGCCAGGCTGGCTATGTCGAGCGCGAAGTTTTTAATATCGACCACCGCTTCAATTGGGCGGAACTGCAGTATCGCAGCAGCAGCCTGTCGCTGTTCGGCGCCCGGCGACTGATGGACATACGCATTCCTTCAGGCAAGCCGGGGAGCCAGGGCAGCGAGGCGATACAGGAATATTGCCGCACGCTGCCGGTGGATACCGTCACTGTGGTTACCCTGCCCAGAATGGACAGGCAGAGTTCCGCGGCCAAGTGGTTCAGGGCGCTCGAGGAAGCGGGGGAAATGGTGCCTGTTCTCTCCGTCGAGCGTGGCCGTTTACCGGCATGGATCGGTCAGCGGCTGAGCCTGCAGAAACAAAACGCAGATCCGGATACCTTACAGTTTATCGCGGAGAAAGTGGAAGGAAATCTGCTTGCAGCCAATCAGGAAGTACAGAAACTGGCGTTGCTCTACCCCGAAGGCGCTTTGTCTTTCGACCAGGTGAAGCGTGCCATACTGGATGTGGCGCGTTACGATGTATTCAAGCTATCCGGTGCAATGATGGCGGGAGATATGGGCCGCTATACTCGCATATTGGAGGGATTGCAGGGAGAAGGAGCGGCACTGCCGCTCATCGTCGGCACCCTTTCCACGAGCATCCGCTCGCTCATCGCTGTTCGCAGGGGAATGGATTCGGGCCAGGCTGCCACACAAATGATGAAGCAGATCGGAACCTGGGGAAACCAGCAGAAGGCGATGGAAAGCGCTGCGGCACGCCTCGGCTTCGGGCAGTTGATGGATGCATTGCTGCACATGGCGAAAATAGACAGGATCAGCAAGGGTGCTGCCAGGGGAGATGCCTGGGACGAGCTGCTGCAGCTGGGGTTACGCTTTTCCCTTGCCCGACGGTAGAATGAAATATCCCTTGTTACGGGAGCGGGAGCGCAGGCATAGCCGCATTGCCCCGCAGCGGCAGTGCGAGGGAATCGAATAATAGCTGAATGGGAGTCATGTTATGGACGTGATAGACGTAAAAACCTATATGCAGTCGGTAGGGCGCGAAGCTCGCAGCGCGGCGCGCACGATCGCCAGGGCTGACACCGCCACGAAGAATCGCGCGCTTGTCCACATGGCCATGGCCATCAGGCGCGATGAAGAATCGCTGCTGAATGCCAATGCCAGGGATGTGGAGCAGGCGAGAAGCCGGGGGCTGGAACCCGCAATGATAGATCGTCTGACGCTCACGCCCAAGAGTATTGCGGGAATGGCGGAGGGTCTGGCGCAAATAGCGGCGCTGGCGGATCCGGTTGGAGAAATTACTGATTTGAATTACCGCCCTTCCGGAATCCAGGTTGGAAAAATGCGCGTCCCGCTGGGTGTGATCGGCATCATTTATGAAGCGCGTCCCAATGTTACCGCGGATGCTGCGGGGTTGTGCCTGAAATCAGGAAACGCGGCGATTCTCCGTGGCGGTTCTGAAGCCATGCACAGCAATCAGGCGATTGCGGCATGCGTGAAAGAAGGATTGCGGGTGGCCGGACTGCCGGAAACCGGCATACAGGTAATCGAAACGGCCGATCGCGCAGCAGTGGGGGAATTGATCACCATGAGGGAATTTGTCGACGTGATCGTTCCGCGTGGCGGCAAGGGCTTGATAGAACGCATCGCCAATGAAGCGCGCGTTCCCGTCATCAAGCATCTGGACGGGGTATGCCATGTTTATATCGACGAGGGTGCCGATGTGGCGAAGGCCGTACGTATCGCCGATAATGCCAAGACCCAGCGCTACGGCACCTGTAATACGATGGAGACCCTGCTGGTGCACGAGGGCATCGCCAGGGAAGTGCTGCCGCTGCTGTCCAGGATTTATCTCGACAAGGGGGTGGAGTTACGCGGAGATGCGGCCACATGCGCCATCCTTGCGCAGGCAAACGCTGCAACCGAAGAAGATTGGGGCACGGAATATCTGGCGCCGATCCTCAGCATCCGTGTTGTAACTGGATTGGACCAGGCCATGGACCATATCGCCGCATATGGCTCGCAGCATACCGACACGATCGTTACCGAGGATTACAGCCGCGCCCGCCGCTTCCTGCGTGAAGTGGATTCCAGTTCCGTGATGGTGAACGCTTCCACGCGTTTTGCCGACGGGTTCGAGTATGGCCTCGGCGCGGAAATCGGCATCTCCACCGACAAGATCCACGCGCGAGGACCGGTCGGCTTGGAAGGATTGACCAGCCAGAAATTTATCGTTCTGGGCGATGGGCAGATCAGGCAGTGAGCTGCAAGCAAGCAAAATAAAACCGTTTTCCTGAACCAGGGATGTTATGGCACAGCTTACTGAAATCAAACTACCGGACATTGGTGACTTCAAGGATGTACCCGTTATCGAATTGCTGGTGAAGCCGGGCGATACGGTCGAGAAGGAAACGTCGCTCATCACCCTGGAAACCGACAAGGCGACGATGGAGGTTCCTTCGCCTCAGGCTGGTGTGGTGAGGGAAATCAGCGTCAAGGTGGGCGACAAGGTCTCCGAAGGTTCCCTGATATTGACCCTGGAAGCAGAGGCGCCGCCCGCCGGGGATAAAGCACCAGCCGCTCGGCCTGCTGAAGCCACCGTGCCGGAATCGGCTGAGCCGGTCAAAAAACCTGCTTCTGCCGCGCCAGAAAAAGATTTGATGCAGGAACGGGGGGGTGCGATCACTGCCGCATCGCTCCCCCCATTCTCTTCTGCTCCGAGCGGTGATATCCATGCGGAGGTAGTGGTGCTGGGCGCGGGGCCGGGAGGATACACGGCTGCATTTCGTGCGGCCGACTTGGGCAAGAAAGTGGTATTGATCGAGCGCTATCCCACGCTCGGCGGCGTATGCCTGAATGTGGGATGCATTCCCTCCAAGGCTTTGCTGCATATCGCCAAAGTCATTACCGATGCGGAGGAGGCCGGGCGCCAGGGTATCGGCTTTGCCAAGCCTGGCATAGAGTTGGACAAGCTGCGAAGCTGGAAGGAATCCGTCGTAGGTAAACTTACCAAGGGTTTGGGGGTTCTCGCAAAACAGCGCAAGGTGACGGTGGTGCAGGGGAAGGGCCGGTTCAGCTCGTCCCATATGATCGAGGTGGAAACATCGACCGGCCAAAAAACGGTATCATTCGAACATTGCATCATAGCTGCGGGCTCAAGTGTGGCACGCATACCGGGATTCCCCTATGGCGATCCCCGCCTCATGGATTCGACCGGCGCATTGAAGCTGGAAGACATTCCGAAGCGGTTGCTCATCATTGGCGGGGGTATCATCGGCCTGGAAATGGCCACGGTATACGATGCGCTCGGCAGCAAGGTGAGCGTGGTGGAATTGATGGAGCAACTGATTCCCGGCGCGGACCCTGACCTCATCAAGCCCTTGCATCGGCGCATACAGAAACGCTACGAGGCGATTTACCTCAAGACCAAGGTCACGGGCGTCGAGGCTTCGGGCAATGGCCTGAAAGTGACCTTCGAGAGTGCTTCGGATGCTTCCGCACCCGAACCGCAGGTATACGACCGCATCCTGGTCGCAGTGGGCCGCAAGCCGAACGGACGCGATCTCGGGGCGGATAAGGCGGGTATCAATGTCGACCAACGCGGATTCATCCCGGTGGATAAGCAACTGCGCACCAATATCCCCCACATTTTTGCCATAGGCGATATCTGCGGCGAACCCATGCTGGCCCACAAGGCTTCCCATGAAGGCAAGCTTGCTGCGGAAATCATCGCGGGCGGGAAAGAAGCCCAATCGTCCAGGTTTGATGCTCGCGCCATTCCTTCCGTGGCTTATACTGATCCCGAAATAGCCTGGATGGGCTTGACCGAAACGGAAGCCGGCAAGCAAGGGATCGAATTCGAAAAGGCAGTGTTCCCCTGGGCCGCGAGCGGCCGCGCAATCGCGATGGCGCGCGACGAAGGCATGACGAAGCTGCTGCTAGATAAAGAAACGCGGCGCATCCTTGGGGCGGGCATGGTTGGCGTCAATGCGGGCGAGCTGATTGCCGAAACCGTGCTGGGATTGGAAATGGGTGCGGATATGGAAGATATCGGCCTTACCATCCACCCCCACCCGACATTATCCGAAACAGTCTTCTTCGCCGCCGAGATCGCGGATGGGTCGATTACGGATCTTTATATGCCGAGGAAGTAGAGTTTCGGCATTCAGTTTTTGGATACGAATATCCATCCTGCTCTGAATGATAGGCAGTGAACGTTTGTTAAGGGGGCTACATTCCTTACGAAAGGGGCTATGCCTGAAAGATGCATGGGTCAGCTTTGTCGTTTCGTTTGGGCGATCCCGGTGTTTTCCCGATACTGGCGATACAGCTCCAGCACTTTGGGTACATAAGTCCTGGTTTCCGCATACGGCGGGATTTGATAACCATGCCTGACCACACTGTTCTCCCCGGCGTTGTAGCCAGCCAGCGCCAGGCTTAGATTCCCATCAAACATTTTCAGCAGGTCGCGCAGGTAGCGGGCGCCACCGTGAAGATTTTGTACCGGGTCGAGCCGGTCCGCGACACCATAGCGCTGCGCAGTTTCCGGCATGAGTTGCATCAAGCCGACCGCACCTTTTCTTGAAACCGCCGAGGCGTTATAGGCTGATTCCGCAGATACGATGGCGTGTATCAGCGCGCTTTCAAGGGCATAAACATCTGCGATAGCCTTTATGGTGGCCTCATACCGGGCCCTGGCGGGTAATCCGGGTCGCCTGGCGCTTCGCTTGGGGCTGGCTTTTCCGTCTGTGGCACGATCGGAGCCGGAAAATGGAATATAACGTCTATCCGTGGGCACATTGGAAAAGTGCATTACGCCATCACTGTCGGTGAACCAGTAGATTTCGGCGAAGGCTGGCTTCGCCGCACCGCATGCCAGCCAAGCCGTCAAGGCAAGAGCCTGCAGGATGGATCTTTCGCTCATGTATTCAAAGGCGCATCATGATTATTCTTCGTGGTGAGCCCCATCATTTACTCATGCCAGCGTTTTGAATCGAAGTGAATTAAATCGATAAGAAGTTTTTTTCAGCTCATATCCCCATACAAAACTTAGTCAGTCGAGGATAGCATTGTCGTTTAGGGAAGCGCTGGAGCATCAGATCAGCCGGATATCATACGTTCTTCACATTTCATCTTGATGATGCGGTTCGGCTTTGCCGTTGTCATGCCTGTGCCCGTCGCTGCTGGCAACGAGTCCATGGTAGGCATCGGGAGTAAGCTCTGGCAGCTTTCGCACGAAGGCAACGATATTCCAGATGTGTTCATCACTCATGCTCTTGCCCCAGGCCGGCATGCCGCTCATCTTGATGCCGTGCTTGATAATCCAGAATGCTTCGCGAGGATCGACGTTGCCGATCTCGCGCCACTGCGGCGGCTTGGGATAAAGGCCCAGGCTCAACTCGGATTCTTCCATTCCTGGCCCCAGGTGACAGGCGGTACACATCGCATCATAGTTGCCGGCACCCAACCTGATGCGGGTCTCATCACTTAAATCGGGAGGCGCCAGCGTGCCGGAACGTACCTCGACCGAGCGATCGCGTACCATGCTGAGGATCTTGAAGGTTGCCGGCCAATGCGGCTCGTCAGCGGCGATATTGAACACGCCGGAATAAATAAACGCGGCGAGTCCGAAGACTCCGATTCCTATGGCAATAATCAATCTCTTGAGCGTTTTCATAAATACCCCAAAATGTTCGGAGGAGATGTGATGAGAATGATAGTGCCATTCTCGCTCGGCTTAGGCAAAGACGGAGATCGGGGAATCTATCTGGTGTGCTGGAGCGCTGGCATCAGCCCGCTGCTGAGGATAGGGAATGAATACGGCTCATCCCATTGCTACGGAAGCGACCGATAGCTCCACCGCGGTCTCATGGCCGGGCGCTAACGTATTCGGTAATCGCAACAAATTGTGCTACCGACAGATTTTCAGCCCGGGCACCGGGATCGATTTCGAGTTCCTGATAATCGTGCGGGTTCAGATAACTTCGCAGTGTATTGCGCAAGGTTTTGCGCCGCTGGGAAAATGCAGTGGAGACGATATCCGCGAACACCTTTTCCCTATCCGGTGCGACAGCGGCTGGTTTTAGCGGGATCAGCCGGACCACGGCAGACTCGACCCTTGGAATGGGGTGGAAACTTTCCGGCGGCACAACCAGAAGCTGTTCCATTTCGAAGCGGCATTGCAGCATGACCGAAAGCCGGCCGTAATCGGGGGTCGAGGGGGACGCTATCATGCGCTCGACCACCTCCTTTTGCAGCATGAAGTGCATATCCCGGATGTTGCCTGCGAATTGACTTAAATGAAACAGCAGGGGGGTGGAGATGTTGTAGGGGAGGTTGCCGACCACACGGAGATTCTGGCCGAGAGAAGCAAAATCGAATTCCAGCGCATCGCCCACATGTATTGTCAGCTTATCCGCAGGGAATTGGCGGCGCAGGCGCTCGACTATATTCCGGTCGATTTCCACTACATGCAGATGATCGAGCGACCGCAACAGCGGCCGGGTCAAGGCACCCAGCCCCGGACCGATTTCCACCAGGAGATCGCCGTTATCAGGACGAATCGCGGTAACGATTTCCGCTATGGTGCCGGAATCGATGAGGAAGTTCTGGCCGAAACGCTTGCGGGGAACGTGCTGCATTAATCGTGGCTGCATTCGCGTCCCGGTCCGTAGTTGAGATACGGCTCAGGTTACCGGTCTTCGAGCTGCAGCCAAACCTGCCGCCATCCTGATTGCGGTAATCAGGCTTCCGGGGTCGGCCTTGCCTGTCCCTGCCAGGTCCAATGCAGTGCCATGATCCACCGACGTGCGGATGAAGGGAAGGCCGAGAGTGATATTCACGCCGGTTCCGAAACTCGCATATTTCAGTACCGGCAACCCCTGATCGTGATACATGGCGAATATGCAATCATAATTTTTTATCCTGTCGGGGTGGAACAGGGTATCGGCCGGTAGCGGGCCGAGAAGATTCATGCCTGCGGCACGCAGCTTTTCCAGGGAAGGAATAATCACGTCTATTTCTTCTCTTCCAAGATGGCCCGACTCTCCGGCATGAGGATTCAATCCCGCCACTGCGATGCACGGAACGGGGATGGCGAAGCGTCTCACCAGGTCATGCTGGATGATGCGCAGTTTTAGTTCCAGAACTTCTCTCGTGATGGCGGCAGCAACATCTTTCAATGCCAGATGCGTGGTCGCGAGCGCTACCCGCATTCCGCCACCCACGAGCATCATGACCACGGGACTGCCGGCAAGCTCGGACAGATATTCTGTATGCCCGGTGAAAGCGATTCCGGCGTCATTGATGATGCCTTTGTGAACCGGTGCGGTTACCAACGCATCAAATTCGCCGGCATTGCAGACTTCCATCGCCCGCTGCAGGGTTTTTAGAACATAGCCCGCATTGGAAGGGTCGAGCCTGCCGGGAACAGCTGGCCGGGTGAGGGGCATATGCAATACCTGCAAGCTGCCTGCCTTGTGCTGCACCCCCTCCTCAAGCTCCTGGTCCGGAATGATTTCCAGCGGAAGCCGTAACAGATGGGCGCGCTCCTGCAGCAGGCCGCGATCGGCGATGACGACCAGCCGGCACGGCAGGTCAATCTGCGCAATTTGTACGCACAGGTCCGGCCCGATTCCCGCAGGCTCTCCGGCCGTGAGAGCGAGTGTCAGGGAGGGCAAAAGTTTAGGAGGTGTCACCGATCCGATAGGGAAAGAATTTTTTGACTGCTTCCATTATAGGCTACCCCGGAGATTCCTCAGCTTTCCTCCAGCCGGTATTCGACATAAGCCCGGTCGCGCAATTTTTGCACCCATTCCTGAAAAGCCGCGTCCGCCTTGCGTGCCCGGATTGCCTGCCGGGCGGTCTGGCGCTTTTTTTCATCGCTCATATCCTTGGTGCGATGTTCCAGCACCTGGATCAAATGCCAGCCAAAAGGAGATTGCACCGGTTCGCTGATTTCCCCATCTTTGAGCCTGTTCATGGCGTGCTCGAATTCCGGCACCGTATCTCCAGGTGAAACCCAGCCCAGATCCCCTCCAGACGGCGCGCTTCCGTCTTCGGAGTGTAATTTCGCCAGTTCGTCAAACTTGGCACCATGGTCCAGCCGCTCTTTAAGTTCGATTATCCTGCGCCGGGCATCGGCCTCGGATGTGAGTTCGCTTATTTTCACCAGGATGTGCCGGGCATGAGTTTGATTCACCAGTGCTGCATCTGCCGACTCCCGGCTGCGGCGATCGACCAGCTTGAGAATATGGTAGCCTGTGGCGCTGGTGATGATGGGTGTCAATTCGCCTGGTTTCATGGAAGTCAGGACCTCGGCAAACTTTGCCGTAAGCTGAGCAGCCGGGCGCCAGTCAAGCAAGCCTCCCTGCATGGCGTCGCCTGCATCCGAAAACTCGGCCGCTACCTGGCTGAATTCCGCGCCATTTTTCAACTGGGTCAATGCCGTCTCGGCCCGTTGCCGGCGTACGTTGCGCTGCAGCGGGTCCGCCTGTTCCGGCACCGATATCAGGATGTGGGCAATGCGGTACTCATCGTTACGATCACCGGAGGTATCCTGGCCATGCAGAAAGTTATCCACTTCTCCCTCGGTCACATTGACCCGATTGTTCACCTCGCGCTCCTTGAGGCGCACCAATATGATTTCATCGCGAATTTCATCGCGAAACTTGTTGAAGCTGATGCCATCCCGCTCTACCGCCGCATGGAATTCGGGCAAGGACATCCGGTTCTCCTGGGCAATGCGGCGCAGCGTCTGGTCAAGCTCCGTGTCACTTACCTTCAAGCCTGTTTCCTTGGCAAGCTGCAGCTGGACCTGGTTCAATATCATGCGCTCCAACAGTTGCTTTTCCAATACGGTCGGAGGAGGAGGCTGCACGCCTTGCTTCTGCAGTTGCTTGATAGTGGCGCGCAGCGACTCGTTCAGTTCCTGGCGGGTGACGACGCTCTCGTTCACGACAGCGACGATACGGTCTATGACCTCAATGGTTCCGGTTGCCCCTGTCTGCTGCCCAATAGCGCCGGTCGCGGCCAGCGCCGGGACAAGGACAAGAAAGCGTAAGATGAATTGGACACCCATGGGGTGGAGCCTGAGAAAAGCGTTCACAATGCCATACCGCTACCCGCCGGAAAAATCGCACTCCAGTTGGCCGTATGCCTCATTGCACTCCATCCACCGTGCCGCTTCCCTGGCTGCCGATCTTGGTGTATCCAGGAATGCTTCGCTGCAGCACCTGCAACGGATTTGAACCTATTTGCATGAGGCCATTCAACTCAAGTTGCAAAAAACCAGCCGTGGTCGTTTTCTGCGTGGCAAGGGTCAGATGCTGAATCACGAACCGCAGCGACCAGCAGCAGGCATTATACTCAAGTCCCGCAAGTCCTTCCAGAATCCGGTTGTCCTGCAGGGAGTAGTTCAAACGCGCGACCGTTTGCCACCTTTCGGACCACCGCCATTGCGACGAGGCATCAACCTGGTGCAGCACGTCCCGGGTAAAACGATAACCGAAATTCAGTACCCTGCCGGGTTCCGGACGGTAGCTCAATCCGGAACGGACGACCTCCGCGGTGAAGTGCTTCTGGTCAAACTGAACGCTCGAGTCGGTACTGATCGTCGGCGTGATAAAGCCGGTGACCGCACCGATGAAATCCGGTCTTATAGGAACCGTGGAAGGGGTATCCAGGGTTATCCTTCGCTCTATGAAACTTAATTGCTGGCCAGCGGCAACCCGGAAGCGCTCCTTGCCCGACCCGGGCTCTATGAAGCGCGACGTGAGCGCGAAGCTGATCTGATTGGCGTCATTGATCCGGTCGCTGCCGCTGAAGCGGTTTTCCGTCAGCATCTGGGCAAAACTGAAGTCAGTCTTGCCGGAGTCAAAATTCGGAAGGTTGTCCTGGTTGCGGTAGGGCACATATACGTAGAACAGCCTCGGCTCAAGCGTCTGGGTGAACCGTTCGCCTCCCAGCTGCATCTGCCTTTCGAACATGACGCTGCTGTCCAGGCTGAGTATGGGCAAAGTACGGGTCGGGTTATCGGCTCCTCCTGCATCGAGGTAATAACGCGTGTGATGTATCCCGACCTTGGGCGTGATGTAGCCAAATGCGCTGCGCATGGGGTAACTGATGCTGGGGAAGAACACAATACGATTACCATTGATGAGAGTGGGATGAGAAAAATTGGTCCAGCTGCTGACAAGATTGAGATCCGCTCCCAGAATCTCGGGCTTGTTGACCGTCACCATGAATTGGGGCAAGCGCTTGTAAGGCGCGACAACTTGCGCAAGCGGATCCTGAATGGTCTGGAACTGCTGTCCCAGCGCTACGACGTTCAGCGTGCCATTGTCCCCCAGGTTCCGGTTATACCCAATGAGGGCTTGTTGCAACAGGTTCACCCGCGAAGTGACGTTAAGGTTATTGCCCAGATCGCGAAAATAGAAATCGTCCGAAACCCGGTTGTAGTCCAACCGGGAATAGAAGCCTTTACCCAGGATCTGGTTATGTCCGAATGACACCCGATAGCGCGTTTCCTCCGTCTGGAAATCGCGCGGCAATATATCGGCCAATAACGTGGCGTCTCCGGTTCTGCCCAAATAGCGAAATTCGCTGTTCAGCGCCACGCCGCGCTTGCTCATGGCTCGCGCCGAGATCGTCGCGTCATAATTGGGCGCAATATTCCAGTAAAATGGAAAAGTGATGTCGATACCGGTGCGAACGTTATAGCCATACAGGGGGGCCAGGAGACCGGTCTTGCGCTGGCCGCTGAACGAGAAGTTCAGCCATGGCGTATAAAGGATCGGCACATCCTTGAACGTGAGCTTGACCTTACGCGCCGTGCCCAGCTTTTGCGTATTGTCGATTTCCATATCATCCACCTGGAGCAGCCAGTCATCCTCCCCTGCAGGACATGTCGTATAGGTCGCCTGCTTGAGCCGATATTGATTTTCTCCCTCGAATAGCACGGAACCAGCATATCCGCGGCTGCTGGCGTCCTTCAGGCTATAGCGGGGGTTATTCAGCTCTCCCGTTTTGGTCGCTAAATTGAACTTGAGCCGCGATCCTTCCAGGATATCCCCGCGCCGCTCCACCCGAACACCGCCCTCGGCTTCCGCATCTTCCGTATCCTGATTGTATTTCATGCGATCCGCGGAGATAAACCGGTCTTCGCTTGTCAACTCAGCCCTTCCAATTGCCTCGATCTCCTTCTCCGTATGCCCCCGCAAGTTCTCGGCTGCGATAAATACCGGCTTGTCTTTCGTGGTTTCGGTGCCGGGGGCCGTTTTTGCCAGATTTCCCGTTTCCGGTTCGATCTCGCCGCCGAGGCGCAACCTGGCATCCCCCTGTTCAGCAAAGTGTCCCTGGAGGTGTTCGCCTTCAATCAGGTTCGAACCGCTTTTCGAGGACGGAGCGGCATTGCGGACCACTGTAGTCTGGGTACTGCGCAGCATGCCTTCGCCCTGCTCGGCAGCATGTCCCGGCATGTGCTCGGTGTTGTCGGAACGTGTCCGTTTTTCCCCTTGGGTAGTTGCGGTACCGGCTTTTTGTTGAGGTCTGGCCGGTGCGGCGGAGGCGGCGGGCGCATTCCGAAGCCCCAATTCATCCGTATCATCCGGCTGATACTCATGTCCTCCGGGCAGCCGTTCCGTGTCGGTGGCTGGGGGCTTTTTCTCGTTGGACCCAACCGGTCCGCCTGTCGCTTTCCGCTCGTTGCTTCGCAAATCGGCCTGCGGAGTATCGGCGAGTGCCGCGCAGGCAACGCTGAGCAGCAGGACAGATGCCAGGAGAGGATGGCACGAACGCGATTTCATTGGGGTGTATTCATCCTGAAAGCACACGGGAACACGGATGAATGACCGGTTTTAGATTGATGAGTCCAAAACTCAGGACATTTTCATGGCGCGGAATGTCGCGCGTTTCTGTCGGGTTTGTGATAATGGAAGATGCGCTGCATAGAGCCGGTTGCGAGGCTGCCGGTGAGCGAGTAAAAATAACCACAAGGCGGTAAGTGTAACAAAAAGAGCTGCCTAGCTAAACGCCGGTTTCGAACAATCTTGATATGATGGGGAAAATGGCTTGCCCCTCGCCTTCAACGGCTTCACGGGATGGGTACGACAGGCGTTAGAGAATAAGGCGATTTTATACCTTACCCCATGCGCAGGGGTACGGAAACTTCTGAACAAGTCTTTGCCCTGTCAATGGAAACTTGTTCAGAGATTCCCTAATCATTGCTTTAAAGAACGGCAAGTTCAGCTGGAGATAATGGCTGCGGTTGCTTGTCAGCGATCAGGAGTGAAAATTTGCATATCCACATTCTCGGCATTTGCGGTACCTTCATGGGAGGAATTGCGGCGATAGCGCGCGAGGCCGGCCACGAGGTCACCGGGTGCGACACCGCGGTTTACCCGCCTATGAGCACGCAATTGGAGTCTCAGGGAATAGAGCTGATGGAAGGCTTTTCCCCGGAGCAGGTGAAATTGTGTCCAGATTTGTTTGTGATCGGCAACGTGGTGACGCGCGGCAACCCATTGATGGAGGAAATACTCAATCGTAATCTGCCTTATATTTCCGGTCCGCAGTGGCTGGCGGAAAACGTTTTGCGCGAGAAATGGGTCCTGGCGGTCGCGGGTACGCATGGTAAAACCACGACCAGTTCCATGCTCGCTTGGATACTTGAATACGCAGGGATGACCCCCGGTTTTCTCATAGGCGGGATACCCGAAAACTTCGGCTTATCCGCGAGGCTCGGCAGTTCTTCATTCTTCGTGATCGAAGCGGATGAATACGATACCGCTTTTTTCGACAAGCGCTCCAAGTTTGTCCATTTTCGCCCAAGAACCGCTGTCCTGAACAATCTCGAGTTCGACCATGCCGATATCTTTCCCAACCTTGCGGCGATCGAACAGCAGTTTCACCATTTCGTCCGGGTGGTTCCGGGCGATGGACTTGTCGTAACCAATGGCCGGGATCCGAATCTCGAGCGGGTGCTCATGAAAGGATGCTGGACACCGGTGGAAAGGTTCGGCGTGGACGAGGGATGGCAGGTGGAAACTTTGCCGGACGGGGAGATTTCGGTTCGGTTCATGGGGAAATTTCAGGGTCAGTTACGTTGGGATCTCATGGGAGAACATAATCGGATGAATGCGCTGGCCGCGCTCGCCGCCGCCCGCCACGCGGGAGTACCCGTCGATACCGGTATTTCCGCCCTGGCGCAATTCAGAAATGTCAAACGCCGCATGGAAGTCCGCGGTATTGCCGGCAATATTACCGTATATGATGACTTTGCCCATCACCCTACTGCGATTCGAACGACACTGGACGGCCTGCGCCGGAACGTGGGGGCGTCGCGAATTATTGCCGTGCTGGAACCTCGCTCCAATACCATGAAAATGGGCATCTGGAGAGATAGCCTGGCGGGAAGCCTTGCTGCGGCTGACCTGGTATTTTGCTATGCCGCCAATCTCGGCTGGAATGCGGGGGAAGCATTAGCTTCCCTGGGACAAAAAGTCCAGACCCATGAAAGTCTTGAAGAGCTGATTGCAGCGATTGCGGGAACGGCGCAGGCCGGGGATCAGGTGCTGATCATGAGCAATGGGGGGTTCGGTGGCATTCATGAAAAGCTGCTTCGGTCATTATCCATGAAGCCGATTTCCGTTGCCTGAGAATTTGCCGCGTTCCCTTTCTAATCGCAGTCCTGGCAGGACTGCCACGCGGCGTACGGCCGGGCATGGCGCAGCATAGAAAAAGGTACAAAGCAGGAATTTTACCGTCCGCAGCTGGCGTTGATCCAGCGGCCGCTGGTGTCCGCATTTTCGCTTACAGGAGTATTGTGGAGTTTGCCATTGAATATGGTCCAGCCGGAGAAGGTTTCCGGGGTGGCGAAGGTTCCTTCTGCTCTCCCGCTGCCTTTTAACGCGGAATCCGCGCATACAAGATCCATTTTGTAGCTGTTTTTTTCCCGGATTGCGTTTCTGACACTGCAACCCAATTGAGGTGCGTGAAAGTAGGAGGGAATTTCCTGTTCCGCCATTTGCCTAGTGATGCAGATCCTGGAAGTTACTGCACCATCCTGGATTTGGGGAATATCCAGCCCATATTGTTTCGCCAGATTCGTCAAGTTCAGCATCTGGTCCGGCGGAATTTGAGGTACCAGGCCAAGCAGCATGGACGTGGTGGTGATCTCCCATAGCCCTGGCCGAATGTGGGCCTCAGCGGAGCTTGCTGCCGGTATTCCCGGCAGCAGGAAGAGTGATAGCAGCGATAGTGGCGCAAGAAGCTTTGGCATCAGGTCTCCGGTATAAATCGAACCTTTAAAGTACCTGTTCAGACAGTGCCGGAGCGCGGGGAGTTGCATATGAGATTTTCATGCCTGAGTTTGCGGTTTCATGAAATCTGGAGCAGGTTCCGGAGGATGACTACAGGGGTGGATTCTTTGAAATGGATAGATTTGACGCATCGAAGGGGAAAACATGAGAAGAATAGCTGAAATCCGGGGATGGCATGGCGGTGCGCGTTGTGGGTGTCTACTGATAAGTTTATTCCTTTCAGCATACGCCTTCGCTGCCGGGAATGAGAGCGAGCTTGTAGCGGCTGCCGCGGCAGGCAATCTTTCCCGGGTCAAGTCGCTGCTTATCTCGAAAGTCAATGTGAATGCCAGGGGAGATGATGGCGTGACTGCGCTGATAGCAGCATCCCAGAACGGATATGAAGAGGTCGTGCGGTTGCTGCTCGATTCCAAGGCAGATGCCAATGCAAAAACAAGCAACGGCACGACCGCATTGATGCGCTCGGCCCAGAAAGGCCACAACCTGATCGCGCGGGAACTGCTTGCGCGCGGGGCCGACGTGAATGCCAGGAGAGCCGACGGTATCACGGTGCTGATGCAGGCTGCCCAGGAGGATCGGGTCGAGATAGTGAATATGCTGCTTGCCGCGGGAGCCGATGCGAATGCTCACCTGGACAACGGCGCCACTGCATTGATGCTGACGTCGCAGATCGGGCATAGGGAGGTCGCACAAGCGTTGCTCAGATGGGGGGCCGATGTGAACGCCAAGGCGGGTAATGGCGCTACCGCGCTGATCCTGGCATCGAAGTACCGACATCAGGATGTGGTCAAGCTTCTGAAGGAAGCAGGAGCGAAATAACGGCAGCCCGGGTTTGCGTTCGAACCATTTGAACGCAAACCCGGGCGAACCATGCCGGCAGAATTTTCGGAACGCGTGTTTCCTGGCTAGGCGGTCCAGGCTAGATCATACTGCTCCGGGAAGGGGCCCGATTTATAGTCGATAGGCGCTTTCGCCGTGATGTTCTGCCGTATCAACACCTGCCGGACCATCTCCGGGATCATTACTCCCGCAACGTAGCGCCCCAGGCATTCGTGGCTTCCAAAGCCGAAGTGGCAATAGTTATACCAGTTTCGCCCCGGAATAAACTCGTCCGGCGACTCGAACGCCCTCTCGTCGAACATGGCCGAAAGCGTTACAGGCAGTACGTAAGTGCCCTTCCGAAGGATGGTTTCATGCCCTGTTCCCTTCGCTACGGTGTAATCGCTCGCCGTTGTCCTGAAAAGATAGGGGGTGATCGGCACGAAGCGTAGCGCTTCCCATACGATTCCGTCGAATTCCGCCAGCGACTCTTTCGTCGCTGCCGCTTCTGCCTTGGCCAGCCATTCGGCATGCTGTATCAGGTACTGGATAACCTGGGCGACCGCCTGGGAGGTCGTTTCCACTGCTCCGATCAGCAGGCCGCCGGCATTGATGCCCAATCGTTTGATGTCGAACTCCAGTTGCTTCGGATAGTCGGTACGCAGCATTCTGGTCACGATATCATCGTCCAGCCGCACGATCGTCGATAACGTTATTTCTTCCGCCTTCACTTGAAGCGTACGGCGGGCGATCAGTTCGACGATGAACATTCCCAGCTCTTTCGAAGTTTCGTTGTGGCGGTCGATAATGAATTGGGATTTTTCGGGGGGGAGGAGGTCGAATGGCTGATTATGGAACGTGTCGTACTGATTCCAGTAGGACCATTCAATCAGGTCCTTGCGTTTTGCCCCGGTTAGACCGAAATATTCCCTTACCAGGGTGGCGGGAACCATGCGGCAATAGCTGTTGACGATCTCGATGTTTCCATTTGCTTCGTCAAGTATCTCCTTGCTGACTTTGCCCACCATCTCGCGCACTGCCGTGAGATCGTTACGATTCAGCATGCACTGCATGAGCGACTTTTCTCGCGTATGCAGGGCATCATCGTCATGCATCATCAGGTAATCACCCATTTTCGGCACGTAAGGCTCGACCGTGAATACCTTGGGCATATTCAGCACTTCCCTGCAATCATCGAAACGGGTGAGCAGGGTGAATTTCGGCGTTACCAGAATGGGCCGCTTCTGGCGCAATTCCTTGAAAAATGGCAGAGGCTCGGTATCCATCCAGCGCCGGGCGAGATATGGCTTGTCCGCGTCTGATGCCGCATCGTACTGTTCCAGGTAGCTTGCGCTCATCTTTGCTCCTTAATTAAAGTTGTAAGTTATCCAGAAAATACCGGGCAGACCGCAAGGGTTCGAATCATAACGTCTTCAAATATTCAAGCAAATCCAGCCGATCCTGTCTGGACATGGGGTATAGGCACTTTTCCTTGACGGATGGATCCAGGTCGGTGTCCTTGATTTTTTCATTTGCGCATAATTCCCTGGTTTTCTGATCCACCCGTTCATCGGATTCGTCGGCAACGCGCCTCGCTCCATATTCGTGCCCGGCATTGCTGTTGCCTTTGGTATACCCTCCGGCGTCATCCCTGATACCTTCGGCATTGAACAGGAAACCACCATAGCCGCTGCTTTTCAAACCGACTTTTTCCGGATCGAATTCCCGCGATCCCACCTCAAATTCATCGGGCCGATATTCGCCGCCTTCGGGATCGCCCGGCGCTTTTTTCGGCAATAGCAGGTCATAGAGCGTGGGCACGGAACCATTATGCAGGTAGGGGGCGGTCGCCCATATGCCATTCAATGGCCGCGCCTTGTAGGCGCTCAGTGAAGCCACCGGATCGGCAGTGGTGTCCGGGTCGTAGTCGCCCTGCTTCATGGATGCCTTGATCTTGTTGTCGCGAAATCCCGTTGCCAGGTTATACGCCCACTCGGCCCAGCGCTGCAGGAACCACTTATCCGGTTCCGGGGTTGCGACGACTCCGATAGTCGCTTTCGTCAGCAGAGCTGCAACCGGTGCCTTGCGGTCAAGGAGAATGTCGCCAGGTCCGAAGTTGACGTACTGGTTACGCAGAATGCCCGAGAAACCCTGGTACGTGACGGCATTGTGCGCCATTTGCGGATCTGTCTTGGCGTCGCTTGCTCTCGACATGTGTGCGATGACGCGGCGGTCCGGCTCGTCGCGGACGATCCTCGAGTGGCAGCTCGCACAATGCTTGTTATAGAGCGACCGCCCATTGGGCAGGCGGCTGGTGTCGATGCGGCCCAGAATGTTTTCGGGCCATTGGGGAGATTGCAGATTCCACAGGCGCGCTTCGATACGGCGCAGGTTCATGACGTTCACGGAAGAGTCGAAACTGATATGCCTGCCGGAAAAGCCTTGTCCCGTGATCAGCGAGGGGAGCGAAAACCCGTCGCGTTCCGTCCAGTCGAGTGTGCCGAACACGCCGATGGCTTCCCCGGCATTACGCGCTATGGCCTTCAGTCCCGCATTCTCGGTGAGGCCGTTCCACTGGACATAGTCATGGCGAGGGGTATCCCAGAGAAATGGATAACTGACGGGCGCGTTCGGCGGATTGAATATCTTTTTACGAAACTTTCCCAATGCCTCCCATCCGTTGGTTTCGTTCAGACGGCTGACGATGCCGCGGACTATGAGGTCGCGCTCATTGCCTGTAAGAACAGCGCCTGCCTTTCCGGTGAGAGATTCCAGTTCCGCCTCGGTCAGGGCCCGGTCGCCCATTATCCTGGGATCGCGGAGGAGCTCCTGAAGCTCTCTCGTATTGATGATGTGTTCCAGAACTCTGTTGTAAATTCGCCCGAATGCATCCAGGCGCCCATAGCCGTAGTGGGTGGTGCTGTAGTTGATGGTTATATAGCTTGTCAGGCGGTCGATATAGGTATTGAGGTCGGCAAGGATGTCCGCTTCCGTTCGGTACGAACCCCTCGACAGCACGTTTTGGACAAAACGCTTCTTGACCTCGTCATCATCGCGCGTCACGAGCAGCGCTTTGACGACATCCCGCATGAAGCTTTCCATATCCGCTATAGCCGGGCCGCCGTCGATGCGGATTCCCTTGCCCTTATAATTTATCTGGGCGGTATGGCATGCCGCGCACGTCAATCCAATGTAGTCCTTGCCTTTATAGGTATCTTTGACAAAGCCGACAGGCAGGCCGTCCGGGTTGCCGGAAGTCGCTTTCTGGGGAAGATAACGATAGAAATTCATATTCTCGTTCGACCGGAACGGCTCGCTGCTTCCTTTTTTCTCCAGAACCATGAAAAAATCGTAGGGCATCATGTTCGATCCCTGTGTCACGGTATAAAACCAGAGGCTGTCGGTGGCGCTCCAGTTCTGCGGCAGGTACTCCACCGTGGCGAAACCATCACCAAAAAAGTCCTGCTTGACGGTGGTTGCACCGCGGTCCGGATCGCCTTCATTCATGGAAGCGCAGGCAGGGAGGAATGCAATCAGGAGAGTCAATAAAAGTATTTGAAACCGGCGTTCCATCACAGCATATCCTTCTTTCACCGAAGATCCCCTTTCGAGAGTATGTGGTTCTTATTTCAGCATTATAGTTGATTCCTGGCAAATATCCGGCGGATCGGGCCGGCTTTCGGCGGACCAGATATTTGAGTCTATAATAGTAGTGTTTCAGCAATCAAAACGCGTCCGCGACCCATCCATGAATGTTTTTTACGAAGAGGAAGGCACTTTTAAGGTGGGTGCCATCCTTGCCGACAATATGACCTCGCTTCAAGTCGAGGCACCTCACGGAAAGCGCGCAAAAATCAAGGCGGCCTCTGTCCTGCTGCGATTCGATGCCCCATCCCTGACGGAGTTCATGGACGTCGCGCACAAGGCAGCCGAGGACCTGGATCCCAATTTTTTATGGGAGTGCTGCGAAAACGAGGCTGAATTTTCCAGCGACACGTTGGCCGCCGACTATTTCGGCCATGCGGCCACGCCGGAAGAAGCCGCGGCAGTATTGATCAGGCTGCATAGCGCACCCATGTATTTTTACAAGAAAGGGCGCGGGCGCTACAAGGCGGCGCCTTCGAAAGCGTTAGAGGCTGCGCTTGCCAGCCTTGAAAAAAAACGGCTTCAGGCGGAGCGGCAGAGCCGCTATATGAAGTTGCTGGAAGCATATACCTTACCGGAAGAATTCAATACCATGCTGTCCGGCTTGCTCTACCGGCCCGACAGGAATACCACCGAGTGGAAAGCGCTCGAAGCCGTTTGCATCGCCAACCGGTTAAGCCCCGCCCGGCTTCTCGAGAAGTGCGAGGCCATTCCCTCCACGCATGATTACCACGTCAACCGTTTTTTGCTGGAGCATTTTCCTGCCGGCACCGATTTCGGAGAACTCGAGACGGCTGAATTGAACGACCCGCTGGATTTGCCGATATCAGACGTGGTTGCCTTCAGCATAGACGATGCTGCCACCACCGAAATCGACGATGCATTTTCCGTAACCCCGCTTACCTTGGGAAGTTTCCGCATCGGTATCCATATTGCCGCCCCGATCCTGGGGATTACACCGGGCTCCCCCCTGGATGCGATAGCGGCGGAGCGCCTTTCCACGGTTTACCTTCCGGGCCGCAAAATCACCATGCTGCCGGATGCGGTCATACATCATTACACTTTGGCGGAAAAACGGCTGTGTCCGGCACTTTCCATGTACCTGGACGTCGCCGACGATTTTACGGTCACTTCGGTGAGCAGCCGCGTCGAGCAAGTGAGGGTGGCGGCCAATCTGAGACACGATACGCTGGAGGCGTATTTTAACGAGCAGACTCTTTCCCAGGGAAACCTCGATCATTCTTTCGGCCAGGAACTGATGGCGTTATGGAATTTTGCCTGCAAGATGGAAGCGCTCAGGGGTAAAACCAATGATAACAATAATGAAAGAATCGATTACAACTTCAGCGTGGAGGGTGACCGCATTGTCATCACCCAGCGGCGGCGGGGCTCCCCAATCGATAAAGTGGTATCGGAACTGATGATTTTTGTCAATGCGGAATGGGGCCGGCAGCTTGCGGATAGCGGTGTTGCGGGAATTTATCGCAGCCAAGGAGGAGGCAAAGTCAGAATGAGCACTTCTCCTGCTCCGCACCAGGGGCTTGGAGTTTCGCAATATGCCTGGGCCAGCTCGCCGATGCGCCGCTACGTGGATTTTATCAATCAGCGCCAGATAATAGCGGTGTTGCGTGGGGAAACGCCCCCGTACACCCGGGAGAGCGAGAGCTTGCACCGGTCTGTGCAGAATTTCGAGGCAACCTATGAGGCATATGGAGAGTTTCAGCGAGGCATGGAACGCTACTGGTGCCTGCGATGGCTGCTGCAGGAAAATATTCAGACGATGACCGCACAGGTCCTGAAGGAAAATCTGGTGAAACTGGATCGCCTGCCGCTGGTAACACGTGTTACTCCGCTGCCCGAGATGGCGCCGGAGACGAGCATTGAAATCGAGATTTCGCAAATCGATCTGCTGGAGCTGACTTTCAACGCGCGGTTCTTGCATAAATTGCAGTCATGAGGTTTTTATCGCCCCTGCCAGGGACAATGTTATTGTTATTTGCCCTGGAAATGCCTTAAAATTCCCCACCGTTTCATTCGCAAATTCAGGCATTGAGCGTCACTTCCAATATATATGGATCGGGTTCAGCCATGCTCCACGAAAGGCTGTCCGGGCCCTCGTCGCGCTTGAATCTGGCCATTTTACTGTCAGTAATTCTTCATGCGGCTGTTCTGTTCGGCATAAGCTTCAAACCTTTCATCGAAGAAGTGCGCATCGCCAAGGCTCCCCTTGAAGTGGTGCTGGTAAACAGCAAATCCGCATCCAGGCCCCATGGCGCAAGCGCTTTGGCGCAGGCAAACCTGGACGGTGGCGGAAACACGGATAGGGACCGTAGAGCAAAAACACCCGCTCGGCCTTCGTCCCAGCCGGAAGACGCGGCCGCCGGGACGACGGGAGAGGCTCTCGCCGAGAAAACCGCGCATCTCGAACAGGAAGCGCAGAAACTGATGACTGCCGCCAACAGCGATGTGAATTCATACCAGCCGGATTTGCCGCAACAGGGGCCGGAATCGAACCAGGGCGCTCTCGACGCTACCGACCTCGTTCAGCGAAGCTTCGAAATTGCCCGGCTGGAAGCACAGACCGCGCGGGACTTCGATGCCTACCAGAAGCGCCCCAAGCGCAAGTTTATCGGTGCCCGTACGCAAGAATACCGCTTCGCCCGTTATGTCGAGGATTGGCGCATCAAGGTTGAGCGAATTGGAAATCTCAACTATCCCGAAGCGGCAAGACGTGAAAGACTTTATGGAGATTTGCAGCTTACCGTCGGCATCAAGGCGGATGGCAGTCTGGAATCGGTCGAAATAAATCGTCCATCAGGTAAAAAGATTCTGGATGAGGCGGCTATACGCATCGTGAAGCTGGCGGGTCAAAACGGGTTTTCTCCGTTTCCACCTGAGATCAGCCAGGATACGGATGTGTTGCATATTACCCGCACCTGGGCATTTACCCATTCGGACGAGTTGAAGAGCCAGTAACCGGAAGCCGCTGCAAATCGCGGCGCTTTCGCAAGCAAAACCTCACGTCTGTTGTTCAGCATATCTCCGCCTCAACAAGGCCTCCTGATGTCCGATTACTATGCCGTCATCGGCAATCCGATTGCCCACAGCAAATCCCCATGGATCCACGCCGAGTTTTCGCGGCAGACGGGCCAGGACATGCGCTATGAGGCCATGCTTGCTCCGCTCGATGGCTTCTGCGCTGCGGTAGCCAATTTTCACCGGCAAGGCGGCAAAGGCATGAACGTCACCGTTCCGTTCAAGCCCGAAGCCTATGCGATTTCCCATCGCCTGACGGAACGGGCGCATGCTGCCCAGGCGGTCAATACGCTCACTTTTGCCGATGAGGAAATCCATGGCGACAACACGGATGGGGTGGGTTTGATTCGGGATATCCTTCTCAATCTGGAGTTTTCCATCGCTGCCAAGCGCGTGCTACTGATGGGGGCGGGAGGTGCGGCACGCGGCGTAGTGCTGCCTTTGCTTGAGCATACTCCCCGCCTGCTGATGATCGCCAACCGCACGAGAAGGAAGGCGGATGAATTGCGCCACCAGTTTTCCGTCCACGGAAATGTCGCTTCGGGCGATTATGCGGACCTGCGTGGAGAAAAATTCGACCTCGTCATCAACGCGACCTCGGCCAGCCTGCATGGCCAATTGCCGGCATTGCCTCCAGGTATTTTCGCCAGGGAATCCATGGCGTACGATATGATGTACGGCGACGGGCGCAGCTTTTTTTTGCAATTCGCCCTGCAGCAGGGCGCCGGACGTCTTGCGGACGGCATAGGCATGCTGGTGGAGCAGGCTGCCGAATCTTTTTTCCAGTGGCGTGGGGTAAGGCCAGCCACGGAACCGATAATTGAAATGCTGTGTCCGGGGCGAAAGTCTTCCAGCCTGCCTGCTTGATCCATGGATAAGCTTTTCAAGCGCTGGCTCTGGCGCCTGTTCCTGCTGCTCGCCGGTCTGATATTGATATATCAGGCGTGGATACTGGGCCAGATCACGTATTGGAATCATTACAACCCATCCAGCAGCGCATTCATGCGAGCCCGGTTGGATCTGTTGCGCGAGAAGGATCGCGCTGCCGTGCTGCGGACGCAATGGGTTCCGTACGAGCGGATTTCGCCCAATCTCAAGCGTGCCGTGATCGCGGCCGAAGACGGCAAGTTTCTCCAGCACGAAGGATTCGATTTCGAGGCGATACAAAGAGCTTATGAAAAAAACATTGAAAAAGGCAGACTGGTAGCAGGAGGTTCGACCATCAGCCAGCAGCTTGCAAAGAACCTGTTTCTTTCCGGCGAAAAAACACCGTGGCGCAAACTGCAGGAGGCCATCATTACATTCATGCTGGAAAATGTGATGCCCAAACGGCGCATTCTCGAAATTTACCTGAATGTGATTGAATGGGGAGACGGCATATTTGGTGCCGAAGCAGCCATGAGGCACTACTACGGCGCTTCCGCCGCTTCCGCTACCGCGGAACAGGCGGCACGTCTCGCTGCCATCGTACCCAATCCCCGCTTCTACGACCGTAATCGCGCAACTCCCGGGCTGCGAAAAAAAACTGCCATCATTTTGGGCCGGATGTCGTCGGCACAAATTCCCTAGCTGCGGGTTCGATGGCGGAGCGGGCGCCGGATCAAGGATTGGCGCGCTTTTCGTCCACGCTCTCCCCTGTCATAATATTCGCCCCAATTTTCCTAAAATCCGGATAGTCCCGTCGCGTCCGCCAGAGCGATCATCATGACCAAAGCAAATAACCCAAGGGAATCCGAAAACCTGCAGGATCATACCAGGCGGGTGGTCAACTTATTGCATAAGCATAAGCTGGTGGAGGGGCTCGTGCATACCCAGCAAATGCCGCGCCAGGAACTGGTTGAAGCACTGGTGCACAAGCAGAATCTGGCGGAGCTTCAAAATCTCCTGGACAGGCTCCACCCCGCCGATGTGGCACATATCCTCGAAGCCATGCCGCTGGAGGATCGCCTCATGATCTGGGATCTCGTCAAAGCGGAGCGCGATGGAGAAATTCTGCTGGAGGTTTCGGATGCGGTTAGGGAAACGCTGCTGGCCACGATGGATAGTGGCGAAATACGGGCAGCCGCCGGGCAACTCGATGCCGACGAGCTAGCCGATCTTGCGCCCGATCTGCCGCGATCCGTTATCGATGATGTATTTCAGTCGCTGCCGATGGAAGAGCGCGAAAAGCTGCGCGCTGCCATGTCCTATCCGGAAGATGCGGTGGGAGCGCTGATGGATTTTGATGTGGTTACCGTCCGGGAGGATGTAAGCCTGGAAGTGGTATTGCGTTATCTGCGCCGGCTGGATGAACTGCCGGATCATACCGACCAGTTGTTTGTAGTCGATCGAAATGAATACCTGAGAGGCGTGCTGCCCGTCAACAAACTGCTTGTCAGTGATGCTGAGGCGAAGGTTGGCTCCGTGATGAGCACAGAAATGGTAATGCTTCACCCCAACGACAAGGCCCACGAGGCGGCGCAGGCGTTCGAGCGGTACGACCTTGTTTCAGCGGCGGTGGTCAACGCCGATGAGAAGCTGGTGGGCCGCGTTACCGTCAACGCTGTGATGGATTTCATTCGTGAGGAATCGGAAAGTGAAGCGCTGAACCTAGCCGGTCTGAGGGAAGAGGAAGACTTGTTCGCGCCGGTATGGAAGAGCCTGAAAAACCGGTGGACCTGGCTGGCGATCAATCTCGTCACGGCCTTCGTCGCGTCACGTGTAATCGGAATTTTCGAGAACTCCATAGAAAAGCTGGTTGCGCTGGCGGCCCTGATGCCTATCGTTGCAGGCATCGGGGGCAATTCGGGCAACCAGACCATTACCATGATCGTTCGCGCGCTGGCGCTGGGTCAGCTCAACCCCAATAACGCCAGGAAACTGTTCACAAAGGAGATTGCCGTAGCTGCGGTGAACGGGCTGGTTTGGGGTTCCGTAGTGGGACTGTTTGCTTACATGATTTACCTCAGCATTCCCCTCAGCCTGGTGATGACATTGGCGATGACGCTGAATTTGCTGCTGGCTTCGATAGTCGGGGTGCTGATTCCGCTAACCCTGGCGAAACTGGGGCGCGATCCTGCGGCAGGATCCAGCGTGATGATCACAGCCGTAACCGACAGCGGCGGTTTTTTCATTTTCCTGGGGCTCGCCACGATTTTCCTGATGTAGCTGTCCC
>DASZUL010000005.1:0-11077 GCA_035547595.1 Nitrosospira sp. | reverse complement strand
ACCCGCCCGCAAGCTAGTGGGAGCGCAGAAGCCGGATGCCATGGGATGGAGACGTGCCGATGTAGGAAAATGAGCTGCCACGGCGGCAGTTTCAACGCCAACAGGCGAAGGCGAGGAGAGAAGGAGGCCGGCAATCCCTTGTCCCCGCCGGGGCGCGGAGTTCAGCCGGACAGCGCTTTTTGCAATTGCTGCTCCTGCGCCGGCGAAAGCGACGTGCGCAGCACTTTGCCCTTGATGCCGGAAAGCTCGGCCAAAACCTTTTCCGGCTGTGCCTTGCGCACAAGTATGAACAGGGCCGACGAGTTGGCAGGAATGGTTTCCCCCAGCGACCGGATGAAATCATCGTTGATGCCGTAGTCGGTCAACGAACCCGACAATGCCCCCCCACCCGCACCGAACACGCCGCCGATCAGAAAACCTGCCACGGGATTGAGAAACATCATGCCGACCAGTGCGCCGAAGAGGCTGCCTGACAGAAAGCCGGTGCTCGCGCCAAGTCGCGTGAGGTTGACGCTTTGCTTGAGATGAACCTCGCCGGACGCCTCGCGCTCAACCACGACGGCATCTTCGAGATCGATCAGGTATTCCCTTTTCAGTTTTTTGAGCCTTAGCAGAACCATATCGGCTGTTTCAATCTTATCAAAGCCCACCACCACCAAATCCGACATGTTTTCTCCTTGTTATGAGTTAGTGGAATGACGAACGGCCCCGGGAGGGTCTTTCCCGCCGCGCGAGAATGACCCGGAAACCAGGGGCGGGACCGGATTCCGCTCCCGGCTGCTCGCCGCCATTGACCGGCCCGCCTCGTTCGCGTGCCGGTCAATGGCGGCGGTGAAAGGCGGAAGTCAGTGCTGGGTCACGGTGCCGCGCCAGGCCCCCGTTTCCTTTCCCTGCTCCTCGATGAATTTCTTGAAGCGCTTCAGGTCGCCGCGTGTGCTCATCCGCACCGCGCCCATCGCGTCGCCGACCTCTTCCATGGCACTCTTTGGAGCATAGTCCATCTGCAGCATGATCCGCGTCTTGGAATCGGCGATTTTATGGAAGGTTACCACTCCTGAATTTTCGGCTCCGCTGGTGCTGTGCCAGGCGATGCGCTGATCAGGCGTCTGCTCGGTAATTTCACAATCCCACTCTTCCTCCCTGCCTCCAATCCTGGCGCGCCAGTGCAGGCGGGTATCGTCGATCTGATGAACCTCGGTAACGCCTTTCATGAACTTCGGAAAATCTTCGAACTGGGTCCACTGGTTATAGGCCGTGCTTACCGGGACGTTGACCTCTATGGATTCTTCCACAGTGGATTTGTCCGAGTCGTAAGATTTACGAAAATGCTTCGACAGCATGATCCCGCCTGCAGCGGCTGCGGCTATGGTGACAATTTTTCCTAACATTTACTTTCCTCCTACGGCGAAAACCGTTTCACCGATGCAAGGCATCTGGTTCCCATCCACCGCAGTGGCCTGCGGTTGAAACGGTCGAGACTTATAAAAATCCGCGTTTTCTGCGTTGCAAAAATGGGAATGGCTGGGGACAGCGGCAGAAGTGGAATACGCGGACGACGTGAGTGCAATGATGCCCCATGCAACACGATGGTTCTGTGCGGTGGTCCACGTACCGCCTTGGCTGATGCGATGGCCTAGGTGTTGCGGGTATGGATAATGGCCGGGAAATAAAGCCTGATGCCAGTCCCGGTATATCCCGGGTTGACATGAAAATAATGGTGTTGGCATTAAATATCCCGGTGCAGCCAGCGCCTGCCAGTGTTGCCGCCGGCAGAATGGCAAGCCGGTCGTCTGGTGGCAAGGGCTGTCCTTCCGGAAGGCCAGGGCCGGAAGATGCAGCTCCAGTTCTTTCAGAGGTCGATGATGCCTTTGAGCGGCAGATGGTCGGAAGCAATACGGGCAAGCTTGCTGACGTGCGCTTCCACCGCGGTGAGCCTGCGCCGGGGATGAACCCAGAGGCGATCGAGCGCCATGAACGGCCTGCGGGAGGGGAAGGTGGCCCGGTGCGGAGTTTGTTTGAAGTGCGCGTGCAACCAGCGGAGAGGCCTGCCCCAGAGGAACCACTCATTGAGGTCTCCCAGCAGCACATAAACATCCTTGGAGCCGATATCGAACAGCCGCAGCAGCTGGCGCACCTGCTGGCGCCGCTCCCAGGGCTTCAAGCCAAGATGCGTCGCCACGACCTGCATGCGGTGTCCATTCGAACCCAGAGTCACATCGATCGCGCCGCGCGCCTCATGGCCGGGCAGGGTGAGATCTACCCTGTTGACCGCCAGGATGGGCAGCCGGGTCAGCAGTGCATTTCCGTAGTGCCGCGTCTCGCGCAGGAGGGTGGGGCCGGCTATGGGAGTCAAGCCTGTCTTTGCGGCGAGATAGTCCAACAAGTCGGAGCCATCGACGTCGTGATGCTCGACTTCCTGCAGCGCCACGACGTCCGCATCGAGTTCGCGCAACACGTCCACGGTGCGGTCCGGTTCGAAACGGCCGTCCGCGCCGATGCAGGCATGGATATTGTAGGTGGCGAGCGTCAGGTTCATACGGCTTCTCCTCTACGCTTGTATGATACTCGTGAATTCTTTCGAATCGTGGTTCAACGTCCGCAGGCTGTGCCATATTCTTGTCCAGCGCCTTGTTCAGCGGTTCCGGCCGGGTCCCAGGGGTATCTCATTCCCGGGGTTTCATGGCATTCCGTACTCAGGATTTCCAACGGCTGTATGGATGGCGCACCAGGCTGGCGTTGTAATAGCGGGGGTCGTGCGTAACCTCGGCACCCACCCACGGCGGCCTGGGGAAAGCCTGGTTTGCGCTTTCCAGTTCGATCTCCGCGATTATCAGTCCTGCGTTATCTTCATAAAATTCGTCGATCTCCCACAGAAACCCCTCATGCTCGACGCGATACCGGCGTTTATCGATCAAGGGGCGCAAGCACAGGTGATCCAGCATTTCTCCCGCATCGGCAATGGGAATGGGGTATTCGTACTCGGCTCGGGAAGCTCCGCGGGTAATACCCTTGATGGTGAGCCAGGCCTCGTTGCCCGCGATCCGCACGCGGACCGTGCGGTCCTTGTCCATCGAGAGGTAGCCCTGCCGTACTTCACGATAGGGAGCTTTCCGCCAGGCTGCGGCTTCTTCTTCGTCCACCCGGAATTTTCGTTCGGTTTCCTTGCCCATGATGTTCCTTGCGATTTGTTGCCGTCCGGCTCCTGCGTATCCATTCTCGCGGAGGCTCAAGCCGCCTAATCGGTTTGCGCTCTTAGACGATCATTGCGTTGCCGTTGTTCCCAGCGCCAGAACGCGAAGCTGGCCGCGATGATCGCGGCAATCACCGCGACCAGCAGGGCAAAGGTGAGTATGTCGGGCTTCCGGATGGCGGCAGCCAGACGGTCGGCGAACAGCGAAATCCCCACCGTTCCGGGAATCAGGCCGATGGCGGAGCCGATGACAAAATCGTGGAAGCGGATGCGGGAGGCGCCGGCAACCAGGTTGACGATGGTGAACGGAGCGACGGGAAGCAGGCGCACCAAGATCACCGTAATCAGGCCGCGCCGGGCGAGGCGGCGATTAAGCTCGGTGAGCTTGCTGCCGGCCAGCTTACGCACCACGTCCCGTCCCATGAAATGCCCGATGCCATAGGTGATCGACGCGCTCAGTAGCGCGCCCGATAAGGAATACAGAAAGCCGAGCCATGGGCCGAAAAGCAGGATGCAAACCATGATGAGCACGGTAAGGGGAAATGCGACGAGCCCGCCGGCAACGAAGCCGGCCAGCGCGAGCAGCGGGGCAGCGTGAAATTGGGCGAAATCGGCCGCCATGCCGGCCAGCATTTCTACATCGACCCATTTTCGCAGCGGAGACCAATGCCAGGCCGCAGCCAACGCTACTATCGCTGCGAGTATTGCGAAGGTCAGGAAAAGATGGCGCCGCACCGGTTCGCGGTGTTCTGCAGGAATTACTTCTTCCACGATCTGCCCCGCGCTTACCGCATGATCCGGGTCGACCAGTTCGCCGGAGGGAACCAGGGCATCCATCTCGGGGGTTACGCGGAATGCGAGCGGGAGCAGGCAGCGGCCTCCTCCGTTGATAGCATCTATTGCGCGAATCAGCGAGCCTTCGGAAGCCAGCCGCGCTTCGATCTCGACCGCTCCGGCGCCGAGATGCTCCGCCAGCAGGCGGGAGCGAAAAGCGCCGATGGCGCCGCGTATGCGCGGATCTCCCCTTGCTTCGAATGCCAGGTCGCATTCGGTGTCCAGGCCCATCGAACGGTTGTTGAGGTTGGCGGAACCTACCCGCACCAGTTCATCGTCGATTACGATGATCTTGGAATGCACGTTGACGCACTGCTCACCCAGGCCCGGAATACAGGGACGATAAAGGCGCAAGCGGTGATGGCGGTCTGCGGCAATCAGCTGCTCGAACAAGCGTTCGCGCAGCACATCCATGGTGTTCTGCGACAGCCAGCCGTCGGTGCGTTCCGGCAGCACCAGTACCATTTCCGGTCCGTCCGGTTCTTCCAGGCGCTTCGCCAGCGCCTCCCCTATCCTGTTCGCGGTGAAATATTGCGCCTCGATATAGATCGCCTTCCTGGCCGTCGCGATGGCATCGATGAGAAGCTGCTCCACCTCCCGCACTTCTTTCTGGTTGCCATAGAGGGGAATCGTCCGGGAAATGGCCACCTCGGCATCTTCCAGGTCGGGCATCAGGAATTCCGGCCAGGGATCGCTTCCCGTGGAAACATCCGGCAGAGAAGGGGAAGAGAGTATTTCTCCCGTTGCCAGGCGCCACCGGTCTCGCGCAAGGTCGCCCGCAGCGGCAGCCACCGGCCCTTCGACGATCATCTGGATGTCATGATAGGGCTGCGGTACCTGGTCGCCTTCCAGATCTTTCCGCCGCGGATCGCGAGGCAGGTGTGCTGCCGTGTCCCAGCGCCCGCGGGTGAGATCCAGGCCCCCCACGAATGCGACGCGGTCATCCGCCACGATCACTTTCTGATGGTGGCAGCCACCAACCGGGTGCTGGTCGTCGAGGCGGAAATGAAGCCGGGGATGGGTGATCCACTGTTCCTTATAAAGAGGCATCCATTCGCGGTCGGGTGCGAACATCACGGTAAAATCCCAGTCCAGGATATGAATATGCAACTGCCGGTTGCGCTTGAGCAGGCTGTTGAGAAAATCGCCCAGGGCGAGCGGCAGCCCATCGGCCGCTTTTTCGCGGCGCGGCGGGCCCTGCCTCCGGAGGAGATCCACACGGCTATCGATATCCCAGCCTATGATGAGCAGGGAATGCCGGGCGTGCCTGGCGGTCGCCCGGAAGGCCCGGAAAAAATCCGCTCCATCCACGAGGAAAGCCAGCCGCTCGGCATGTTCGATCCGCCAGCAGTTCCTGCCCGGCTTCAAGACACCGGCGCTCCCATCCCCGGTATCCGGCATATGAGGAGCAACGGGTATCGAAGGCATATCAGGCTTGATCATCACTGCCTGGGCTCGGGCCAGGGTTTGGCAATTCAGCTGAAGGAGGTTCGAGCGTCATCGTGATTGCCGGCGGGCTGACGACCTGGACCATTACTCCTTTCGCTGGCAGGCCGTCGGCAAGCCGGGCGATCCCCTCCAATCCCTTGATCGATGCGACCGTGGCGAGCAGTTCCCGCCCTCCGGAAATATCCACCACCTCGGGGTGGCCAGGCGGTGCGCCGGGATGAAATACACTGAACAGCGAATGGTTATAGTTGGCCGGCAATGTGATCTTCACCTGCCTGGCCTGGTCCAGCAGCCGTGGCGCACGGGCTATCGTCTCCTGCCCGTGCCAGGGCAGCTCGATCAGCGGTTCCTTATCCATTTCAGCCCCCTGTCTTGTCCAGCTCCATCGCTTCCGCATTACTTCGTCTTGCGCGAGCCGTGCCGGATTCATTCCGGCGAAAGCTCTTCGATAGTACGAAGCTTCGGCCGGTCATTCCGTTCGTTGTCGTACACATAGGCGCATAGGATAGGACCCGGTTTCAGGGAATATTGGCGAGGCGACTGTTGCCCGCCCGGCGGCGCGAGGTGGCTTGAGATGGCCTGACACGGCTTGGTATGGCTTGACGTGGGGGCGGCAATGGGTAAACTATTTCCGGCGGCAATGGATTGCCGCATCCTCCGCGCACTTCCGCGCATCTTCCACCATGATGGGAGGCCGCATGACCGTCCAGACCAGAGGCAAGCAGCTGCACAGTCTTCATCCCGTGCCCGACCTTGAAGGCTACGATTCCCTGGCGGAGCTGGCGCTGGACATGCGAACTTCATGGAACCACAGCGCCGACCATATCTGGGAGCAACTGGATCCCGCCCTGTGGGAGCTTACGCGCAATCCCTGGGTAGTGCTGCAGACCGTCTCGCGGGAGAAGCTCGAGCAAAGCCTGGGGGACCCGGTTTTCCGCGGGAACCTGACCGAGCTGATGCAGGACCGCCGCGATGCGCTCGCCGCGCCTGCCTGGTTCCAGCAAAACCATCCACAAGCGCCGCTGAAATGCGTCGCGTATTTCTGCATGGAATTCATGCTGAGCGAAGCGTTGCCCATCTATTCGGGAGGGCTGGGCAATGTGGCGGGCGACCAGCTCAAGACTGCCAGTGAACTGGGCGTCCCGGTAATAGGCATCGGCTTGCTGTACCAGCAGGGATATTTCCGGCAGGTGATCGGCAAAGATGGCAAACAGCAGGCACTTTTTCCCTACAATGATCCGGGCCAGCTGCCGATTACGCCGTTGCGCCGCGCCAACGGGGAGTGGCTGCGGCTGGAATTCAAGTTGCCGGGATATTCGGTCTGGTTGCGCACCTGGCAGGTCCGGGTGGGTAAGACCACGCTTTATCTGCTGGACAGCAACGACGCAGCGAATTATCCGGCGCATCGCGGCATTACCAGCGAGTTGTACGGCGGGGGCCCGGAATTGCGCCTCCAGCAGGAGATAGTATTGGGAATCGGCGGCTGGCAGTTGCTTGCCGAACTGAGCATCAAGCCGGAGGTTTGCCATTTGAACGAGGGTCATGCGGCCTTCGCCGTCCTGGAGCGCGCCTGGTCGTGCATGCAGGAGACCGGGCATGATTTCAGGACCGCCCTGGCCATCACGCGCGCGGGCAACCTGTTCACTACCCACACGGCGGTTGCCGCCGGCTTCGACCGCTTCGCACCGGACCTGGTCGAGCGTTATTTCACGGATTATGCATCACGCAAGCTCGGCATCAGCTGCCGCGAGCTGCTGGCGCTGGGGCGGCAGAACGGCGATGACGCGTCCGAGCCCTTCAACATGGCCTATCTTGCCATGAACGGCAGCGCGGCGGTGAACGGCGTCAGCCTCCTGCACGGCAGGGTGAGCCGGCATCTTTTCGGGTCCTTTTTCCCACGCTGGCCGATCAGCGAAGTACCCGTCGGCCATGTGACCAATGGCGTCCACATGCCGACCTGGGACTCGGCGGAAGCAGATTACCTGTGGACCGAGACTTGCGGCAAAGGCCGCTGGATCGACAGGACGGAATCGCTGGAGCCGAAGGTCCTGAACGTATCCGATGCCGATCTCTGGCAATTCCGCTGCAATACCAGCAGGAAGCTGGTCGAGTTCGTCCGGCGAGAGCTGTCGATGCAGCTCGCGGTAAGCGGCGCGCCGCCTGAAGCGGTCGAGGCGGTGAAGGGATTGCTCGATCCGGATGCCCTGATTCTCGGATTCGCTCGTCGCTTCGCCACCTATAAAAGGCCGGATCTGCTGCTGCATGACCGCGAACGCCTGCTGGGACTGCTATCCAATCCCCGGCGCCGGGTGCAGCTCATCATGGCGGGCAAAGCGCACCCCGCCGATGAGCCGGGCAAAGCTCTCATCCAGAAATGGGTGGAGTTCATCCGCCATACCGGAGCCCGGGCCTCCATCGTCTTTCTCAGCGATTATGACATGCACCTGACAGAGCAGCTGGTGCAGGGCGTGGATGTATGGCTGAACACGCCGCGCCGTCCCTGGGAAGCATGCGGGACCAGCGGGATGAAAGTGCTGGTCAACGGCGGAATCAATCTCTCGGTACTGGACGGATGGTGGGCGGAAGCCTACACGCCGGAGGTAGGCTGGGCGTTGGGGGATGGCAAGGAGCACGGTGACGATCCCGTCTGGGATGCATTCGAAGCGAACCAGCTTTACGACCTGCTGGAGCATCAGGTGATACCCGAATTTTATACGCGTGACGAACAGGGAATTCCCACGGCCTGGGTCACGCGCATGCGCAAAAGCATGGCGCAGCTGACGCCGCACTTTGCGACCAACCGCGTGGTGCGGGAATATACGGAGCGCCATTACCTGTCATCCGCGTCAGCCTACCTCGCGCGCCGTGCCGACAACGGCGCCCTCGGCGCGCGGATAGCCGGCTGGCAATCCGAGCTCAGGCAGAAATGGACGGGGCTGCATTTCGGGGATGTGACCGTGGAAACCGTGGGCGGGCAGCACCTGTTCGTGGTTCATGCCTATCTCAACGGACTTGATCCCGAGGCTGTCCGGGTCGAGTTATATGCCGAAGGTATTTTTGGCGACGCTCCCGTGCGCCAGGATATGCAGCGCATGCATCGGCTGGTGGCCGCGGCTGCGGGCTATGCCTATGTCGCGCGCGTACCATCGGAGCGGCCGGCATCGGATTACACCGTCCGGCTTATTCCGTACCATGACGATGCCCAGGTCCCGCTGGAGGCTTCCCAGATCCTGTGGCAGCGCTGATCAGCCGCGACGGCTCGTTCGGAGATTCCTCGGCGGCTCCCGGTATCGGCAATCGTGACCTAGCGCACAGAGCGAGGGAGTTTATCGTGAGAATCTAGAACCAACGGGAGACAATATGACGATCCAATCGAACGCGGACCTGGCGGGAAGCCATGCGCTGGACGACTTGTGCATCAATACCATTCGCTTTCTTTCCGTCGATGCGGTGCAGAAGGCGAATTCCGGCCATCCGGGTCTACCCATGGGAGCGGCCGCGATGGCCTATGTCCTATGGACGCGCTACCTGAAATACAATCCGCGCGATCCGTCGTGGCCCGACCGCGACCGTTTCGTGTTATCGGCCGGGCATGGCTCGATGCTTCTCTACAGCCTGCTGCATCTTACCGGCTATGATTTGCCGCTGGATGAAATCAAGCGCTTCCGCCAATGGGGCAGCCGTACGCCGGGGCATCCCGAGCGCAGCCACCACACCCCCGGCGTAGAGGTCTCCACCGGTCCGCTCGGGCAGGGCTTCGGCAATGGCGTAGGCATGGCCATTGCCGAAGCCTGGCTCGCAGCCCGCTACAATCGTCCCGGCCATGCCATCGTTGACCACCACACCTATGCGCTCGTCTCGGATGGCGACCTGATGGAAGGCGTGGCTTCCGAGGCGGCCTCGCTCGCGGGGCATCTGCGCCTGGGCAAGCTGATCTATCTATATGACCAGAACCATGTATCGCTTGCCGGTTCGACCGACCTCACGTTTACGGAAAACGTCGCGCAGCGATTCGAAGCCTATGGATGGCATACCCGCGCCGTGCCGGACGGCAATGACACGAACGATATCGCCTCCGCCCTGGCGGAGGCGCGCGAGGAAAAAGACCGTCCCTCGCTGCTGCTGGTGCATACCCATATCGGCTATGGCAGCCCGGACAAGCAGGACAGTTTCCATGCCCATGGTGCGCCGCTGGGAGAGGAAGAGGTAGCGAAGACGAAGAAGGCGCTGGGCTGGCCCGAAAGCCCCGATTTTTACCTCCCGCCCGAGGCCGTGTCGCATTTCCGGCAGGCAATCGGCCGCGGCGCGGAAGCGCAGCGGGAATGGCAGCAACGCCTGGACGCCTACCGCAAGGCTTTCCCGGCGGAAGCAGAGGAATGGGACGCCATCATGGAGGGGCGGTTGCCCAAGGATCTCGGGGCGCAGATGCCTCAATGGAAACCGGGGGACAAGCCGGTTTCCACGCGCGTGGCCGCCGGGCAGGCGTTGAACGCACTGGCCGCGCGCATCCCCAACATTATCGGCGGCTCGGCCGATTTGAACCCGTCGACCAACACGGCGCTGAAAGGGCAGGGCGATTTCCAGCCCCCTAAGGACTCGGCTAACCCGGCTGATCCGGCCGATTCCGCTGCCGGTACGGTAGTCGAGGGAGCGGTCGGAGGGACATGGAGTTATGCGGGCCGCAACATCGCGTTCGGGGTGCGGGAACATGCCATGGGCGCGGCTGTCAATGGCCTGGCCGCCCATGGGGGCATCCTTCCGTTCAGCGCGACGTTTCTGGTTTTTTCCGATTACATGAAGCCATCGATACGCCTGGGTGCGCTCATGGGGCTGCGGGCGGTTTATGTCTTCACGCACGATAGCATTGCGGTGGGCGAGGATGGTCCGACGCATGAGCCGATCGGCCATCTCGCGGGCCTTCGGGCGATTCCCGGTTTGACGGTCATCCGGCCGGCGGATGCGACCGAGGCCGCGGAAGCGTGGGTACTGGCGGTGCAGCGGGCCACGCCGACATTGATGGTGCTGTCGCGCCAGAATCTTGCCATTCTCGACCGTTCGCATTCGCGGGATGCGGGAGTGGCGCGAGGCGGCTATATCCTTGCCGAGGCCGAGGACGGCGCGCCACAGGTGCTGCTGATCGGGACCGGTTCCGAGGTCGGCCTTTGTGTCAAGGCGCAGGTGCGGCTGACGGAGCTGGGCGTGCGAGCGCGAGTGGTAAGCCTGCCGAGCTGGGAAATTTTCGCGGAGCAGGATGCCGCTTATCGCGAGCGCGTGCTGCCCGGTTCGGTGCGGAAGCGCGTGACCGTTGAGGCGGGCGCATCGCTGGGGTGGGAACGGTTTGCGGGAGCGGAAGGGGCCATAATCGGCATCGATCAGTTTGGCGCTTCCGCTCCCGGCGAGGAGAACATGAAGCACTTCGGTTTTACCGCCGAGCGCGTGACCGCTGCGGCCTTGCGGCTTCTGGGCCGCGAGGACGAGGCGAAGCGGGAAGACGGACAGGATGGAAGCGATACCGCGGTGGCTTCCACCGCCTCTCCGGAAGGTCATTCCTGACAGGATAGATGTGGCATGAGGCTGGTGGAGGCTGCCAGATGGCGACGGAGG
>DASZUL010000004.1:0-8578 GCA_035547595.1 Nitrosospira sp. | reverse complement strand
AGCCTATGGCTCCCCCGAACTCTGTACCTCGACCTGGAAGTTCGCGCTGCATTCGGGGCAGGCAACCGCAATCCGGTTATGCCCGTTCGCATTGATGCGGCGGTACATCTCTTCGAGAAACGCGAAGTCCGCCGCAAACATCTCCTCTATGACGCGCGGGTTGACTTGAGGCAGGTCTCCCAGCCGGCGTATGACCCGTGATAGAAGGATGATTGCGAGATATCCGGGATTGGATTGCACGCGCGGATCTTTCATCGGCGCAATTTCATCATTCGCCGTCGCAAGCCGCATTACTCCCTTTTTGTGGACATTTCCCTCGGCATCGACATACCCATGCGGAAGCGTGAAATCAAATTCCGTCTGCAGGCTCATTTCGTCCGATCCAGTCCTTCATGGGTAATTTCGAGCGTATCGATAGCGACTTCGTTGGCGGTCGCATTGAATGTCGGACCGGTCCACTTGGTGGGCCACGCCGCCACGAAGTCCCATTGCGCGGCGTCATTGCCTTCGTCGTCCATCAGGATGATGGAACCATTCTTCCGCGCATCTTTTATTTTCCCGTCCATGACCTGCTTGCGCCATTTCCAGAGATCCAGATCGTCCGTTATGCCCCGCTTCAGCGTAATATTGGCGAATTTCTTCAGCCCGGGCAGCTTCGAAATGGTCACCGTCTTGTCGTCTCCCACGCGGTAGTCGATCGAGTCCGTGGCGGAGTCCAGGCCGGACACCTCGCGAAAACCAGCCCTCTGTATCCCGTCGATCTGGACTCTGAACTTGAATCCGCGATAGGGATCCCTTCGTTCTCCTGTGCTTGCCATGCTGTTTGCCTCCTCGATTTATCAAACATTCAACCCAGTCACAGCGATTGCGCTGGCGCTTTGGATAATACGAACCACAACAAATTCAGCGGGAGCAACCGGCGCCAGGCCGACGTCGGTAATGATCCTTCCTGCCTCCCGGCTATCCCTGGTATTGGTCTCGGCATCGCACTTGACGAAGAATGCCTGCGCCGGGCTATCTCCCGCCAGCGCCCCTCGGGAAAAAAGATCCTGGCAATGGACGGTAAGCCGCTGGGCAACCCGCTCCCATAAAAGCGGATCGTTTCCCTCATAGACGATATCCTGCATGTTTTGCCTGATCCATCGGGTCAACGTAAGGAACAGCCGCCGGATGTTGACGTACCGCCACTGGGGCTGTCCGCTGAGGGTCCTCGCTCCCCAGACCCGGACTCCCCTTCCCGCGGAACCGCGCAGGCAATTCACGCCGGCCTCGTTCAGCGCCCCATGCTCCGCGTCTGTCAGGTCGATGCCCGTCTCAAGCATGCCTTCGATCACTTCGTTCGCTGGCGCCTTGTGCACGCCAACCCTGGCATCCGTGCGGGAGTAGACACCGGCTATATGACCGCAGGGAGGTACCAGCACCGGGATATGGAAATCGGCGGAACGGCTTCCGCGATATCTGCTTTCCTGGACCAACCGGTCGCAGGGAAGTGCTGTGCCCAGGCCCGTACTGGACCGCGTCGAAAGTGATTTTTTCACATACACCCACGGGAAATAGAGTGCGCCATGCTCAGGCGGCAGGCTGCGCCATTGCGATATCGCCTGGGCAATTCCCCCGTCCTCCGATGCTGCATCTGGCCCCCGGCCGCTTTCCGGTCCGTCCAGGATGGCAAAACGATCACCCATCCGGGCGCAATGCTCCAGCGCCGCGGACTGGATTTCCTCGACAGCGTGGGCACCCGCTTTGCGAACAGGGGCCGACATTGCGTCGGGAACGCAAACAAGGTCTATGTCTTCGCAGCTATCCAGCACCGCACCGGGTGCGAACAGGCGCAAAAGGGTATCACTCATTTTTGCTGCGCGATTTTCACCGCTCGGGACAGGTATCACGAAACAATGCTCTCCGCCATTTTCAAAAAATCCGCGTACCGCATAGCCGAGATAGCTTTCCGGCGATGGTTTGCAAAGATGCAGGAACTGCTGCCAATGTTCGACACGATGGATTTCCACGGAAGAGCCCCCGCTCCGGGATATCGAATCCCCGAATCCGGCAAAGATGGGCACGGCGGTCCGAAATACGGATTGCGCCCTCACCGGACCGGGCATCTCGTAGTACACGCCCGGCGCGCGGTAGTGCGCACGCATTTCGCGATGGTCGGTCCCGTTCTCCATGGTCAGCGGTGCTTATGGGAGGTCACCCAGCCAGCAGTCGTCATGGCGGGCCGCATCAGATCTTTTCCTGGCCTGTGGATTGGGAAATCCGGAAAATGACGAATTCCGCCGGTCGCACGATGGCCACGCCAATTTCCGTAATCACCTGTCCCAGATCGCGCACTTCCGGCGGATTCAGTTCGGCGTCGCATTTCACATAAAATGCTTCTTCTGGAGTCAGGCCGAAAAGCGCGCCGCTGCGCCAGACATTGGTCAGGAACGCGGTCACGTTGAGGCGGATTTTTCCCCACAGCATGTAATCGTTCGGTTCGAAAACCACCCATTGCGTGCCTTTGTCGATGGATTCCTGCAGGAAGAGGAAGAAACGGCGCACCGGGATATATTTCCATTCCCCATTGCGGTCGCCACCGATCGTTCGAGCGCCCCATACGGTGACGGCTCCGTTGATGGTGCGTATCACGTTGACTCCCTGGGGATTGAGGACTTCCTGTTTCGGCTTGCTCACGTAGTACATGACGCCGGTCGCGCCGCGCACCACGCAATTCGCCGGGGCCTTGTGCACGCCGCGCTCCTCGTCGGTACGCGCATATATCCCCGCCATATGGCCGCTTGGCCCCACACAGGTGCGTCCCCGGTATTTCGCTTCGACTCCGCGCACCGGATCGGTATCCTGCAATTGCTTCGCCGGATCGACTACTTCGATCTGCGGAAAATAAAAAGCCGCGTTCTTGCTCGGGCGCGGTATCGGTTGCTCACCCGATTCGGAATAGGTCAATTTCTCGATATCGAAGTCATTGGGATCGCCGACCACTTTCGGACTATCCAGGATGGCAAAAACATTTTCGTGGTTCTCGTCCTCGCTGTAGTCGATAAGGGCGTTCCACACATCCGCCACCTTCGGCAAGCCCGGCGCCGCGATGATGGCGACTTCATCGATCGATTCGAAATTCATCAGTACTTTTTCGAGCTCGGCGGGAGATCTCACCCGGGCAACGAAGCAACGCGTCCCTCCATTCTTGAAAAATCCGTGGACCGCATGGGTCAGTGCATGATGGCCGGGATACATTGGCCTGGAGGCATCCGCCCCGGACCTGAATGCCGAAAAAGGTCCAAAGCGTTTCGCATATTCCGTGAAATTCGTGCAAAACTTGGTGTCTCCCGGCGCAACGTCCACGTCGAACCTTTTGAGGTAGTAGGGACGCTGATCAACCGGGTTCAACAGGTCGGCATCGGGCTCGCCGTGATCATAGGTGAGATCTTCGCCCTCGGCTGCCTCCGCTACGGGCGCGGGGACTGCGGCCGCTTCATTTCTGGCGGCGGTTATTTCCTTGTCCTTGTCTTTTATCTGCTTGGCAAGCCGCTTCTCGTCCTCACCGGGCGCCACGCTCGCCTGCGCAGCCTTGAGATCATCCATTTCGTGCTGCAACCGGGCAAGCCGGGCATCCGGCGTTTCCACGGGCGTACCTCCCGGGCCCGGAGCGGCACTCGTTTTTTCGATTTCCTGGCGGGCAGCGACAGGATCGTAATTGTCATTTACCACCGGATAATAAAGCGTATCCGGCACGATGCCGATGAATGCCGCTGTGTTGGTTCCCACTCCGGCTATGGGTTGTCTGGCGGAAGGTATTTCCTCCACGTAAACGCCGGGGGCGCGATAAGTCGTTCTTGCCATTTTTCCTCCCTTTCGGATATAAGTCCTATGAATCGGTATGAGCCGATCACCCGGCTCCTCGAGCCCTGGGTCCCATCTTGAAAACAGGCTCAAAACAGGTACCCGCTCCGCTAAACACCATCCTTGATCCTCTACCCCAGCGATTGCAGCGATCGCAGGCCACGCTTGCAGTTACTGCTGCGGCTGCATGACGAGCTCTATCCGATACCCTTCTTCAGCCTGGCGATCCTTTACTCCCTTTTTCCTGGCATCCTCCTGTACCGAGACGATTTGCTCGGCACGCATGCCGGACTTCCTGTCTACCGCAGTGATCACATATCGCCCGCTGGGACAATCCAGGAAAAAAAACAGGCCGTCCGCGCTCGATTCCGCCTGCCGGAGCACCTTGCCGGCTTCAAACCCGGTCATTGCCAGGCGCGCTCTCCCGGTACGCGGCGCCACCTTTTCCATGGCTGGGCGGATATCGAGTTGGATACCCGGCATCGGGTTATGCTTCGCGTCGGTTACCCGGCCGCAAACACTGACGTAATGACTTATCCTTTCCCCACTCGTCCATGCGCTCATGATGTGCTTCCAGCCTGCATGCGAAACTCGAGCACTTTTTCAGTAACCAGTCCCACCACTTCCGGCCGCACGGCATCCACCGCCAGGGTGACGGTATAGTTGAGCGCGGCCTTGGGTTTTCCTCCGAGCGCCTGCCAGAATTCTCCAAGGCTCTGCAGGCGTCCAGGCTGAAGGGTACTGACCGGGAGAGGCAAATCCTGATCCAGCAGGCTGCCCTGAAGCACCTCTTCGGGGAGAGTCCGATAGCGCAGCAACGCCCGTATTACCTCCCCGAGTAGCCGATGCTCGTCCTCGGATGGATCTGCAACGCTCTGGCTTGGCCATGCGGTTATAAGATAGGAAGCGTCTATCCTCACGGGGGCCGCCGTCCGTGTCGCTGTCCCATCCATATGCCGGTCCAGATACATCTCATTGCTTCGCAACTCCAGGTTTTCCCGTATGTCATATAGAAAGAGATCGATCGCCGGTAAGGTAACGGAAGACGGAGGAAATTGATCGTCTGGAGCGCCGAAACTGACGTGCACCTGCTCGGCCAGCCCCTTGGGCAACTCCCGCTTCAACAGTACGGCCAGCGTTTCATCCAGGTCATTGATCATGATTGCTTTCGATATTTGCCATTTATTGCACAAACCGCATGCACAGCTGATTGACTTTGACCGATGCAACATCCGTGCCAGCAGAGTCATATAAAAAATACTTTTGAATCAGCAAGTTAAACAATACGCCTGATCTGCTGCAAGTTGCAGCAGCCGCCAGAATACCCCTGGCGCATCAATAAAAATCGCCGTTCTCTATCCGTTAAACATTTATGATCAGTTACTTATATGCATGGGTTATTTCCAACCCAGGGTGGGTCACAGCCGCGTGACGACAGACGGCAATCACCTCTCTTTCCACAACCGGATACCGAAGCAGCCGTCCAGATCAGCAGTCTGCTGAAAGAAATACATTGGAAAAACGCGCTGGATGCGCCGGAAGCGTGGCGCGGTTGGCGGCCAGGTTGGTGGCCAAATCCGGCAAATCGAAAAAATGGGTTGACTTTGACCCATAGAGACATCCCGTCAGTGCCGACACAAGCTCCTGATTTACCATAAAAATAATTCTTGCCAGCGTATCTGGTCCGTGCCGTTTCCGGTCGACGGATGGACATGCCCCACCCACAAGCAAATCGAAAGCTGATTAGTGCCTGATTTCAAATGCTTTATTTTCTGTAGATCTCGGCATGAAATTTGCTGGAGATGAATCATGGAACCCTGAAAATCCCAACCCGGGTAGGGATCACCGGTTTCCTTGCTTGAAGAAATGCCCGCTTCAAAGATTTTTATCAGCAGCCAATAGCAGCCATCGGATGGTCAGCATGGATTATTTACGGAGCTTATGGAGAACGCTTGGGTGCGGTCCTGCCGGCCGCAAAACCGCCATTGCTTCCTTATTTCTCGCATGGGGATTTCTCCCGCATGGGTTCGTGCATGCCGGCGAGTTCCAGCTTTTGTCGGTCAGCGAACACCCTCCCGGCACGGTGGTTGCGACTGTCGCGATCCTCACCGGGGACAATCCTCGCGCAGCCGCCTTCCGGCTGAAGGTGAATGAGCATTCCGTCGAAGCGAGCGATATAAAGCCTGCTTCAGCGGTTGCGCTCGATACGTCGATTATTCTCGAAATCGACCAAAGCGGATCGATGGGAGCCAACCGCGTCAGGCAGATCCAGGAAGCGTTGCGGACGGTGTTGGGCAAGCCCGAGTCGAAACCGAATCTCGCCCTGTGGGCTTTCGACACCGAGGTACGAAAAATCCATGGCTTTTCGAGGGATCCGGCCCAGCTATCGAAAAGCATTGCCGAAATCAGCGCCAGATACGGACGGGACAGCAAGACCAAGCTGTTCGAAGCCATCGAGCTTGGTCTCTCGGAGCTGCGCAGCCGCGATAGCAAGGATCTCAAGCGCCTGGTCGTCATTACAGACGGAAAAGATGATGGGAGCAGCATTACGCAAGACGTGGTCGCGAGCAAGGCCAACGCGCAAAACATCGCCATCGATGTGATCGGATTTGGCAATGTTGCCGCTCCGGACGCTGAACTGCTTGCGCATCTGACGAAAAACACGGGCGGATATTTCATTCCTGCGCACTCTGCGCAGGATTTGTCGCGGGAGCTCTATAAATTGTTCAATATGGTCCCGCCCCGGACATTTGACGTGACTTTCCGCTACCAGCCTTCTTCCGATGGGCGGCAAGCGGATTCCGCCCAGGTGGAGTTCAATCCGTCCGGCAAAGCCCCTGCGATACAGGCGGTCGTGCAGAGGCTTTCGGCATTTCAAGCTGGCGGTTCGCCGAAACCGGCTTCCAGCGATAAAACCAGGGAGGGAAATTTCGACGTGGGAACGCTACTGGGTATTCTCATAGGCATCATCGTAGCCATTGTCCTGTTCGTGATGGTAAGAAGACGTCCGCCGCCGCCGCCGCCCGCGGCCCCGCCTGCACGGCCCGCGCCTGCGCGGCGTGCGCGGACGTCGGTGGGATTCACGTTCCCCGATCCCGCCCCCGGACGGCCCGCGGCTTTCCTGTACTGCACCGCCGGTCCCGCCAAAGGTCGGAAATATCCGGTGGAGCAGCCGGTGTTCCGGATCGGATCCGGGGAAGGCAATGAATTGCAGCTGAGCGATGACTATGTATCGAACAGGCACGCTGTCATAAAGTATGACGAAGGCAATCTTTATCTGAGCGACAGCGAGTCGCGCAACGGAACCTGGCTGAACGATGCAAGGCTGGACGAAACAGCCCGGGTGCTCAGCCCTGGCGACCGCATCCGGACCGGGAGATCGGCCTTCGAACTGCTGGCCGCGGGTGAGGAGGCTGCGGGGGAGGTTTACCAGAAAGATGAAGGAGAATCCCTGGTGCCATGAACCCGACCATGCCGTACCACGGAGAATCGCATGGATAAGGAAGCGGGACTTGCGCTCGCAAGGGAATGGTCGGTGGGCGCGCGTTCGGAAACAGGTTATGTCCGTAATGAAAATCAGGACAGGATGAGTTGCGTCGGCACGCCTGCCGGCTACGCTTATATCGTATCCGATGGCATGGGCGGACATCGTGCCGGTGCATTGGCGGCCCAAATGACGATCGAAACCTTGACGCAGGCCTTGCCCATCATCCAGTCCATTCCGGGTGCTGCCGCTGAAATAAAGCAGGCGCTGGAACAGGCTAACAGGAAAGTGTACGAGCGTGGACATTCAGGCGATGCTGAAACGCAGGGCATGGGCGCGACCGCGGTCGTGCTGTTCGTGGCCGGCTCGCAGGCGTTGATTGCCCATGTGGGAGACAGCCGGGCTTACCTCTATGCCGGCGGCGTGCTGCAACAACTCACCAGGGACCATAGCCGCGTCCAGAAAATGGTGGATGCAGGCCTGCTTGCCACGGCCGACGCTGCATCGCACCCGGACGCCGGCATATTGGATCGGGCAATCGGGGCGCTGCCGGATGTGAAAGTGGATATTTCCGGCTGGATACCCTTGCATGACGGCGATCGCATGCTTTTGTGCTCGGATGGGCTTCACGGATATGTCACGGATAGCGAAATCATGGCCGTCCTTGAAGATAAAGCCAGTCCGCAAGAGCTGGCAGACCGCCTTGTCGACCTCGCGCTGCAAAAAGGGGGCGAAGACAACATTACGGTCCAGTTGCTTGAATACGGGCGCCCCCGAAAAAACGCATGGTCGAAAATAATTCGCCGCATGGCCCCCAAAAAGACAAGGCGGGCAACTAAAGCTTCCGTAACACAACACTCCGCACCATTCCCGCTGCCTGTTTCGGACAGGCCGATAGTGCCAATGATTACAGAGACCGCTGTAAATGGACTCCAGATCAAAGCCTGAAGGCATTTTCGGGTGGTGGAAGAAACTTGCCGGATCCGATCCATCGGACAATCCCCGCATATGCGAAAAAGGACATCCGATGGATCCCAACTGGAAGACCTGCGCCTATTGCGAGGCCGAGAACCGCGCCCACCAGAAAACGGCCCAGGAGCCTTCCCAACCTGTTTCAAGCGAACCACTGCAAAGGAGTACAACCATGGAAAGGACAACCACGAAGGTGGAGGGCGCGACATCGGAAGAAGGCCGGGGAGAAACAAAGTTCGATACCTCTGGCTTCGATCCACATGAGGATACCCCCCCCCC
>DASZUL010000003.1:0-9072 GCA_035547595.1 Nitrosospira sp. | reverse complement strand
GGCTTGTTATGGTTGGCGAGCTTTTGCTCGAGATAGTGAATGCTGGTTCCTCCATTCAGGAAAGCGCCATCGGACAACAAGTCGAGATGCAGAAGTGTGTTGGTCTTGATGCCCTCAATTACCATCTCGGATAACGCAATGCGCATCCGGGCAATGGCCTGTTCACGGTTATCCCGGTGGGCTATGACCTTGCCGATCATGGAGTCGTAATAAGGCGGCACCATGTAGTTCTGATAGACATGAGAATCAACCCGGATGCCTGGCCCTCCCGGCGCGTGATATTGGGTAATGCGACCGGCCGACGGGGTAAGCTTGTATGGATCTTCGGCGTTGATGCGGCACTCGATTGCATGTCCGCGCAACACGATATCCCGCTGGCGGATGGTGAGTTTTTCACCCGCCGCGACCCGAATCTGCGCCTGCACCAAGTCGATTCCGGTGATGGCTTCGGTAACGGGATGCTCCACCTGTAAACGCGTGTTCATTTCGATGAAATAGAACTCATTTTTCTCGAACAGGAACTCGAACGTTCCGACACCCCGGTATCCGATCCGGCGGCAAGCATCCGCGCAGCGGCTGCCGATACGATCCCGCATTCGCGGCGTGATACCGGGCGCCGGTGCCTCCTCGAGAATTTTTTGGTGGCGGCGCTGCATCGAGCAGTCTCGCTCGCCCAGGTGGATCGCGTTCCGATGTTCGTCCGCAAGTACCTGGATTTCGATATGGCGAGGATTTTCCAGGTATTTCTCCGCGTAGACCGTCGGGCTGCCAAATGCTGCCTGAGCCTCGTTCCGCGTAATGATGACCGCGTTCGACAGCGCCGCTTCCGTGTGTACCACTCGCATCCCCCGCCCACCCCCGCCGGCTGCAGCCTTGATGATGACCGGATAACCGATCGCCCGGACGATTCCCCGTATTTCGTCGAGGGATTCAGGCAAAGCGCCATTCGAGCCAGGCACGCAGGGAACACCCGCCTTCTTCATTGCGTTTTTTGCACTGACCTTGTCGCCCATCAGGCGAATGGTTTCCGGACGCGGTCCTATGAAGACGAAACCGCTTTTTTCGACACGCTCGGCGAAATCGGCGTTTTCGGAAAGAAAGCCGTAGCCAGGATGGATAGCTTCGGAATCAGTGACCTCTGCCGCGCTGATGATTGCCGGAATATTGAGGTAGCTTTGCGCCGATGGCGCAGGCCCGATGCATACAGACTCATCGGCAAGCTTTACATACTTCGCGTCCGCGTCCGCCTGGGAATGCACCGCTACCGTTTTGATGCCCATTTCGCGACAGGCGCGCTGAATCCGGAGGGCAATTTCACCACGATTGGCTATTAGAATTTTTTCGAACATTGTCTATCGTAGTGCGTAGTGTTCAGGGAAGCGCTGAAGATGTGTCTTTCCCATGAAGAGTCGAATGCAGGTCATTCGATCACGAACAGAGGTTCGCCATACTCCACCGGCTGACCGTTTTCGACCAGCACCGCCTTGATTGTTCCGCTCTTGTCCGATTCGATTTCGTTGAGCAGCTTCATTGCCTCGATGATGCAGAGTGTATCGCCGGCTTTCACGGTCTGCCCGATCTCCACGAAAGGATTGGCGCCGGGCGCAGAAGAGCGGTAGAACGTACCTACCATGGGTGATTTGACCACATGGCCCTCGGGCAGCACCGCCGCGGCCACCGCTCCTGCTCCCCCGGGGGAAGCAGCTGCGGCGGCCGGACCAGGCTGCGACATGGATAGAGGCAGCCCGGCCGCGGCTATCTGCGTCTGGGTCGAGGATGCCGATCTGCTGATGCGCACTTTTTCCTCGCCTTCCGTTATCTCCAGCTCGGCGATACCGGAAGCCTCCACCAGATCGATCAATTTCTTGAGTTTTCTTAAATCCATAATGCACCTCCCGGAGCACCGCCCAGTCTAGGCGTCCTGAACTGTCCCAGCTACCCCTATATTCAATAAGTTTTTGTATCCAGACTGCTTACACCGCATGCAATAACAGGGACGAACGGGCAGCAAGCTGAACCAGTTGCGGTCGCACGATAATCAATCGACTAACATACCTTTCATTTATTTGCATTTGGCGGAGCCTGCAGGCAGCTAATCCTTTGCGCGAATAGAGGTCAAGGCAAACTGCAACGCCAGCTCATACCCTTTCGCGCCCAGACCGCTGATCACCCCTATAGCAAGATCGGAGAAATAGGATTTCTGGCGAAAAGCCTCCCGCGCAAATATATTGGAAAGATGAATTTCAATAAAAGGAATGCGAGCGGCCGCAAGGGCATCGCGCAATGCGATGCTGGTATGGGTAAACGCCGCCGGATTGATTATGATGAAATCAATCCTTTCTTCAATCGCGCGATGGATTTGCGCTATCAGGTCGGCTTCGGCATTACTTTGATACGCTTTTAATGCTAAGCCAGCTTTTTCGGCTAAAATCGCCAAACTTCCGTTAATTTCGGCGAGCGTCGTATTACCGTAAATTCCAGGCTCGCGTGTTCCCAATAGATTCAGGTTGGGACCATGCAGAACCAGGATTTGCCGCACTGGGGAAGCGCTCTTTTTCATGGCGGCAAGTTTGACTTAAACCGGTCGACTTGTCTAGCCGTTGAGTGCTATTCGGCGAAAATGGCGGGAAATAGTGGCCTTATTTGCGAGATGCGTAGGATCTCCGGCTGAACATGGAGGTTTGCTCACAAGTTCCCTTGATAAAGCGTTTTGGGTGGCCACCGATAGCGACGATGGGGAATTTCTTACTTGAACGTTGTAGTTCTGCTTGGCTACGCGGCATCGTTGGCGTTGCTGTCAGGATGGGAAATTCACTTTCTTATCTAAGAACTCATTTGCCCGCAGTTTTTCAAACCTCTATAATCGGGCTGGTATATCCTTGGGCTGTTGTAGCTCAGTTGGTAGAGCAACTGATTCGTAATCAGTAGGTCGGAGGTTCGACTCCTCTCAACAGCACCAATAGAATCAGGATGTTATCTTATAGCAAGAAAGAGGAGAGGGAATTTAGGCAACCTCTTAGGCAACGAAATGCTACTCCATATAACAATTCAAATGCACTAGCAGGAAGGCCAGCTATGTTGTAACTTGATGGTGAACGAGGATTATTCTACGAGCAGACTATATATAGGAGGGCTAATATAGATGCAATAAATTATCAAAATTGTGTTCCAATAAGTTGTTTCAGAGTTTCTTCCATCTCCGCCACAAGACCTTCTAGCCGCACAATCTGCTTTTCAGCATGAGAAGCGGATATCGTTCCTTTTTTTAATTTTCGATTAATTACCTTCTTCATTTGTTTTGATTCTTCCAAATTTGCCTGGCAAATCTGGATCATTTTTATCATAAGTTTTCGTTGCTGAACGAGTTTAGGGTCGTTAAGGTCCAGTAGGTCTCGCGTAAACGCTCCTTGCGTAGTTTTTGCGTCGATAGTTTCCGCGTTATATCTCAGGTGGGAAGCCATCGAATACTCGCATGGATTAGGTACAGCTAACTCTTTGGCCCTTGCACCGCTCGGCCAGTATTGTCCCTTCCGGCTATTACAGGGATTACAGCAGTAGTAGAGATTGGAATACGCGGTAATTAGATCGGGAAACTGTTTCTTGGGTCGATAGTGGTCCACGCCAAAGTTTTGCGGGCCCCATATATCTGGCATTCTGCAGTAAACGCATTTTCGCTCAAACTCTTTCTGTAGGTAGGGCTTGTATTGTTGATATCGTGCGAAGTTGCCGGGCCTTTCACTCCTAATATGTCTGCTCTTAGGGTAGAAAAACGGACCATTACTTCTTGTACTCATTTCGCAAATTAATTAAGTCGGCAGTAACTCTTTCTATCTGGTCCATCATGCCTGTCAAGACCTCAAGATCATTCGGGCCTGATCGGGGGCTAAGTCGTCGCAAACGCTCGGTTAAGATATCAAACCTTGCGCTGTCCTCACTTGTACTGGCAGTTGCACCTTCGTATTTTTTAACTAGCAAAGCAATTCTAGAATCTCTTGCCTCTTCAAGATAAGGCGGATAGAACTCTTCAGTATCATCAACTATGAGTTTTTGCTGTTCCTGTAATGGTTCCGATTCAATCCTCGTACTCGATATTGTGAATCTCCCAATAGGAGATATCTCGCTGACTACGTGCGTAGGAGACAAACGGTGTTTGCCGTCACTGAGCGGAGTTCTTCCCCTGTCGTGATATTCTTGGTAATGGGGACTGTTGCTCACGGGGGTCATATCTATAGGTAGGCCAAAGTCAAACATTGCTTTTCTCTCTTTTTTGTAGTGTCGATGGTCCCAAGTATTCTTTAGCTCGATCGCCTAGCGCACGACTGAACATGGAGTATTCTGCGGAATGCAATTCATCCACCATATCTAAAACATTAGAGACAGCAATTTCCTCGCAGTAAAAATCGTAATCTAATATATAACCTGTTTTTCCCGATTCGCCTTGCTCTAACCCGTGTTGAAATAAATAACCCCCAAATGGCGTTAAACCTGTAAGCCGCTGGAAGCATTCTTGAATACGCCCATACGCTCCGTCTGATAATACGCCCACCAAAGATGGATTTATCCAAGTTCCAATGTCTTCATCATTGAATGGAATCGCATTAATATATCTGAGTCCGACTCGCGTGAAAAAATCACTGTCAATTGTTTCTTTAGCCGCTTCAACAATAAAGGCGAGCCGCTTCCGGAACTCCGGAAATGAATCGTAGCGGGAGGTTTCTAACGAAATAGCAGAGGAACGTAACGATACCTTCCATAGTGATTTTCTTGAAGTAAATAGATGCGCTCGACTTTTTGTAGGTCTTCCTGCTAAGACGTTTAATTCATCTTGCAGTTCATACATAGGGTATTCTTTCCGCAGGGAACGCGCCAATGAAAGCGGCGGTTTATCCTTGTCAATTTCAAAAAGTGTTGGAAAGCGTAATTCGCAAACTGCGGTTCGAATGAAATTACGCTCAAAATGCACCACCTGCGTACTCATTTTGCTCACTATCAGCCAAGTAATTTTTGAATTAGGAAATTATCATTATCGGACCTATCTTAGCTTATCACGTATCTCGGGAGTTTATTACCATATGATGCCGGCACTACCAGATCAAATGCTAAACTTCCACATATCTATCGCCACCCAGGCCGGTAATTATCGGCTTCCAATTGTTGCTCCCGCCATTCGCTATCTGATCTTTCAACCCTTTCCCGCTGCTCAAGTTGTTGCCTTTTCCAGCGTGACCTGCCCGCGAGGGGGGTACTTCAGTCCAATAGCAAAACACCTGGATATCGTTATGATGTGAATGGATTTTTGACGCAGGGTAAGCTCGCATGTTTTGGCTTGCGGGTAATCATAACTATAAATATCCGGCCTCGCTGTTCGGCTCGACATGAACAGGGTTCTGCCGGATTGCTCCAAAGGCCCATGGACTGTGGGCTCAGGAAATTCGACGGGAATGATATGGAACAGGTAACATTTGACCAGACTTATGAGCTGGCGGAGATTCTTATCAATAGGGCGACAAAAGAGCAGCTTGCTGAATGTGCCCGGCTGCTCGCATTGAATCTGGCGCATCACCAGATAAAACAGGGGGAAATTCCGGTAGATCAGACTCTGGCGTTGCTGCGAACTTTTGAGCGTAGCGAAGAGCATTTGAATCTGCTTATCGAGGGGATGTTGAACCTCATCGGCGTTCTGATGAATGTGTGCGCGGGAGTGGGACAGTCAAAGCATTAAAACCAGCCTGGCACGAGTTGTTCCGGCTGGTTTTTTTACGGCGTTTCGTTTCTGCCACCCATCGATATAGAGTGCGTCTGTGCCGATAGGAGATAGCCTGTCTCCTGCCGTTCATTCATATGGGTTAGCGAGGGAATCCGAACCGTGCAGACTCGGGCATTGACCAACTCCCGAGCGGGGATTCTGCTCGGGAGTTTACTGCGAGTCCTGAGGTAGGATCCGGGATTGGCTACAGCCGTTCAGCATTTGATTCCCGAGTTCGGGGGAAAGCATTTAGCCCTGATTTTGCGCGTTTCTTTCTGCGCTGTCGCTGCGTCGGATAACCGACGCTCATACCAGAATAACGTCCCCATAGTTTCCATCAAGCGCATCAAGAGGTGGAGAATTCGTGAAACCACTAATTCCATTGGCTTACGCATAGTTGACCTCCTTGTTCAAAACATCCATTCTGATCTATCCGCGGACGAAGGTTTGCCAGGGCATTCGTCGTAGCGGTCCGGCACTTCTTTTCCCGGAGATGATTTTTATCTTACCAATTTCATTGCCGATAGCTATTGGACCTAGGTACAGCTTGTCGCCTACATGGTTGGACAAGCCCTTGCTGAGTACGTTGCTGATAAAATCGAATTATCACTAGGCGCGCGGCAGGGTGGTTGCTGGATCTATACGCCACAAGTCCAGCATTCATGGCTTCCAGGTTGACTCACGACGCTTCGCGAAGCGGGGAACCACGCCGGTAATCTGTGGAGCATTCGCATTCCGCTGCGTGGCCTACCCATTGTCATCCTTTGTGCTTTCCATTTCGTATTTCGTATGTCGCCGTCACATCACGGGGTCATTCAGAACCAGCCTCGGCTCCGAGAGGGGATTTCAGCGTAAGCGTGTGCTTACTTCCACATAGCGTAGACGTAAGCATGGGACCGGTTCTGCTGTCGATATGCAGAGGTTCCAGAGATAGCATCAATAATCGGGAAGTATGGATTGCCGTACAATCGGGATGGATTTTTTATTGCAATTTCTGGATGTGATAGTTCAGCGCCAGATGGAATGGGAATAAACATTCGAATGATTATCTGCAAGCTCTGCAGCATTGCGGGATGCAATCATGGCTCGAAATGACGGAAGGCGGTATCTGGCGGAAGGTGTGAGCGGACGGGAAGCCTGGTCATGGGCGATGTTCGATTTCGCCAATTCAGGCTATACCACGGTTGTCATCACCGCTATTTTCAATGCTTACTTCGTGGCCGTGGTAGCGGAGGGTAAGGAATGGGGAACGTTCGCCTGGACAGCTTCGCTAGCGATGTCGTATGCGCTCATAGTCCTGACTGGTCCCGTACTTGGGGCCTACGCCGATGCTTATGCCGCGAAAAAGCGCCTGCTTGTATTCAGCACGATCGGCTGCGTCATATTCACAGCGTTGCTGTCTTTCGCAGGTTCCGGCGAACTCTGGCTGGCTATAATCTTTCTGGTTTTCTCCAACTTTTTTTTTGGCTGCGGCGAAAATCTCATCGCAGCGTTCTTACCAGAGCTCGCGCGAGGCAAAGCGCTGGGTAAGGTATCCGGCTGGGGCTGGAGCCTGGGGTATTTGGGGGGACTGGTCAGCCTTGGCTGCTCGCTCGCCTATGTGACGTGGGCGCAGGGCATGGGGAAGACCGCTGAGGAGTTCGTCCCGGTTACCATGCTTATCACCGCTGGCTTGTTCGCCGCTTCCAGTATTCCGACTTTTCTTTATTTGAAGGAACGGGCCCTGCCTCAGCCGCATGTTCCGGGACGAAATATCATGCTGGAGGCATTCTTCCGGCTAGGCCATACGCTTCGTCACGTGCGCGATTACAGAGACCTGGTGCGTTTTCTTGCCTGCCTGGTATTTTATCAGGCCGGTATTCAGGCGGTGATCACCCTGGCGGCAATATATGCGCAGCAGGCAATGGGTTTCAATACCAGCGATACCATGTTCCTGATTCTTGTCGTCAATCTCACGGCCTCTGCGGGAGCCTTCGCTTTTGGCAACTTGCAGGACAGAATCGGCCATGTACCGACCATCGCGCTGACACTGGTGGGCTGGATCGTCATGGTTCTGCTGGCCTGGATGGCGGAGAGCCGCACCATGTTCTGGGTGGCGGCCAATGTGGCGGGGTTATGCCTGGGGGCTTCACAATCCGCGGCGAGGGCACTGGTGGGCTACTTCAGCCCCGATACGCGGCGAGCGGAGTTTTTTGGGTTGTGGGGACTTGCAGTAAAGCTCTCGTCGATACTTGGCCCGCTGACATACGGAGTGGTGAGCTGGGTTTCGCAAGGCGACCACCGTCTCGCCATGCTGATCACCGGCATTTATTTCATCATTGGCCTGATAATATTGGCTGGAGTAGATGTGCAACGCGGCCGCCGTGCAGCGCTGCGCCCGGATACTTCTTCGGACTGCTGATCCCAGGCTGGCAATCGGCTCTGCGCCAGCTTATTCCCTTCTTCTCTTCTTATCCGATCTGGCGCGCTCCCGGCTCGTTCCCAGGAGTTCACTTTTAACCAGACTGGGTGATCAGTGATGCATATGATGGTTATGGTGATCGTGCCCGGACGCCGGTTTCTTCGTTTCGGTGGCTTTCTTCTCGGACTTTGCTTTCTGCTTGAGCGGAGTAAAACGGGCGGATTGCGCTTCGGCCTCCGGTAATTTCAAGAAAACGATCACGACAGTGTCCGGAGTCAGCGTAAAGTCTCCCGTTCCCTTGAAGGTATTGTCTCCCGCCGGCTCCAGTTTGATCGATTCCGTGGGTTTGGCTTTTCCGACCTGAAATGATACTTTGCCCACACCGCCTTCCGTGCTGATTTTTTTATCCGAATGATCTGCCACATAGAGCGTGATTTCTTTATCCTGGGTAACCAGCTCCAGGTGATAGGGACCTGCCATGCGCATCTGACCGCCATGAGGCGCTTTGATGGAATCGAAGTAAGCTTCGGTATGGGCCTTGGCAGGCAGTGACATGGCCAGCGCCATGCTGATCAGAGCGGTGGCCAGGAATTTGTTCATCTTCATTCTCCTTAATGTGACGGATTGTTAACCTGCTGTCGTGCAAAAGCCATCGTAAGCGCCCTTTGCCAGCGAAGGTGAATTGGGTACCTCTTATCCTCAATGTACATGATCGCCTGGGGGAGGGAGGATTTCCTTTTCGGAATTGAGCTGGGCGACCTGCTGCATGAGGGCATCGGTATTGTTCCAGGCAGGCCCGTCGGCACTGGGGATCCAGCGCGCGCGCAGGTAGCCGTAGCGGTCCACCAGGAATTCCATGTGCGAAGGCAGGCTGCCCGGACCCAGGAGGTCGGGCTTGTTCAGAGTGCGGCGAAACAGCTTGTAG
>DASZUL010000002.1:0-77459 GCA_035547595.1 Nitrosospira sp. | reverse complement strand
GCGCCAGGGCTAGTATCCACCCTCCTCCGGTGACCATGTTCTGGACACCGAAAATGGCATAAAGACCCACCACCGGCGAGACCACCGAAAATCCCAAAGTGAAACAGTTCCATACACTCAACGTCCGCTTGAGCGTATGGGCCTCTGCTGCAACGGCATGACCACCATCCAGGCTTTGTTTCACTGGCATGATGTTTCTCCCGGCGAGAAGATCGCAACAAGGTCCTGCCAGCCGCTCACGGTCCTTTTCATGGCGGAAACTACACGGGAGGAGTTACGCGAGACAAGCGAGCCTCGCGGCTGCCTGCAAGCAATTACGACAGGAAGGGGCACTACAAGTACAGAACGTACAGAAAGGAAATACATAACGAAGTCTCCTTTAATCGTCGGGTTAAAACCCCAAGAGCAATGTATTACTACATTATCTCCCGGGCTTTTATCCCTCCGTGGAGCCTCGCTATGACGAGACCGGAAACTCTCGGACCAGGCGTTTCCTCTAATTCTATGAAGGAAACCGGAACCCTAGTTTCTCTTTACATCAATTGCACTGTCCTGATCGACCGCCCAAGCAAGGCATGGCCTGATCCAAGTACAGCATATTACAAATTGTTATGCCACTGCTGCTGAAGCAACCCAAATAATGATGAATCCTTAAACCACAATAAAATCACTGTTACCGGAAATAATTGTACATACTTAATAACAAAAAGCAACATTAAATTTCTATCTTCAAGCATCAGCACAAATCGGGAAGTTAGAGATTTGTCATGCATTTTTCACACTGCGCGACCGGATCCTATTCCATGATATGCCATAAGGGTATTTCTTAATAAATACTTATTCCCCATATAGTTATGGACGCCTTCTCAACCCGGCAAACAACCAGGTGGATAACTGTCACTTACATCGTCAATATCGTAACCCGAGAACACGAGCCATGCCCACATCATATCCTTTCGTCATTTTTCAATCGGTCCAATAACGAGAGTTCGCTACCCTCCATCTAGCCTCGTTGATCAAAACGATACCATGAAATCAAGCGAAAACAGCCATTGGTCCTTTTTGTTGTCGAAAGGCCGATATGGCTGTTCAAGCCCCACCACTCTATCGTAGCGGATATTGGGTCGCACATTGAAGCTGCGCGCCGCTTTCCAATTATCGAGTTTCAATCTTTTCGCCGGTTTCCAGTTCAGTCCTATGGTGGTTTGATAGTAATCCGCGGGTGCGGAAGTAATGGGAAAGTTGCCTGCAAAACTTACCCCTTGATTATTAGTGGCAAAGGCTACCCGGAGAGGAGAAACAACCCGAAAGCCGTCCCTGTCGCGGAACCATTCGCCACGAATTCCTATGGAAAGATCCTCCAGGAGATCGTAATACAAATGGGTATTGACTCCCTGCCACTCTACGTCCTTCTTTACCCCGTTCATTAATGCTCCGCCCACGAAACCGTGAACGTAATGCGCAACAAAGTGAGTTTTATCGGTAATGCGGTACTGCAAAACCGAACTGATCAGGGTCCAGGGTTCATGGGTTGTTGCCGAAACGTCGCCAAACGTATTCAATATATTGAATGAGTTCCTCTTGTCCTCGCCGACCCAGGCAATGCCTCCTATGCCGTTCCAGTTGGTTAACGCAGTCCTGGTTAAATTGGCGTCCCAGCCCCCGGTGCCGCTGCCGGTGAGCGGCCCGCCAATCAGAGACCAATTCTTTGTGAGCTTATATTCGAGCAATAATCCCATATGTGTAAAGGGATGGCCATTATCCAAGGAATATGCGTGCGAATAGAAGAAAACATCGGGTGCCGGACCAATTTCGTAGCCGGTTGGCGAGAAAAAATGGCCCGCCTTGACATTGAGGCCATTCCCGATGGGCACATAGAATTCAAGATATGCCTGAGGAAGTGCTATGCCGTAAGTGCGGGTCGACTTGCAGCAAATATTCAGATCCCAGCTGCCTCTATTATTTGGCTCGCCACTGTTTACATCGAAAGGAGGAATCCCGGCTGCCTGGTAATAAATGGCATCCGTGCCGAACATGAAGTCGATACGGCCGCCAAAATCCCAAGCATCGCCTTCAGCCACCACCGGTCGTTCGACAAATATATTGAATTGGTTCAGTTGCATTCGATTTGACCGATCAGCAAAAGAAACGGGGCCGTTATATCCGTTGCCCGGATTACCCGGATTGTAGGTGGCGCCAAGTTGCATCCATCCACCTATTTGTATGCCACTATTCTTAATCAGGGATAGCAAATTATCTGAGGTGGAACTGTTGGCGTTAAAGGTGTTACCGGAAGCAGTCCCGTTTAAGTCAAAAGTATTCGAGTTAAAAGTATTGTTGGCCTGGACGCTGTTCGAATAAAGCAAACTGAAGACCATCAGGAATAACAAGCTCCGCGCCAATTTCATGATTACGTCCATCTGCTTGGCGGCCTGATCTGCATGCACGCGACTGTCACTGATGGGCTGAGTACCCAGATCGCCTTTCAAAAAAGCAAAACCTAACTTCTCGTAATCCCCAAGGGTTTTCATAATCGCCCCTTTTATGATGACTTATTCTTACGTCCCGGCCTGGGCTCCAACCTGCATGAACCTCGTTGCTTCAACTGTCACTCTTATAGTTACGGTATCCATTTCCCGCTCAATTCGATATCAGTTCGTCCTCTTGTTGGCGAGACGAAAAATAATTATTTTTTTCGAGATCAGAACCGATCCTTCGATGGTCAGCGGCTTTAGTCAGGTTTTCCCTGCTGTCTCGCCGGTACTTTCGCATGAGCGCCCACGTATGGGCTTGCAAATCCTGGGCGCGCTTACCATAGAGATAACTTTTTTCCTCGTAGTGCTCGAGAAGCTGCTCTTGCTCTTTCGCCTTTATGCTTAGGTTCATGGCCGTTTCTTCGTAGTACTTTGCCCTGGCTATATGATATTCACTGGAGTTGGATTGATTGGTGTCCTCCCCGCATGCATTCGGTGTGCCTGAAGCAATCAAGCCAGGCAAGAACAAGGCCATAAAAATATCTTTTGCCGATGGTATTTTTTTATTTACCCGATCCTCGGCTTTGCCTAGTAAGGTTGCCATTTTGAATTCTCCTATCCATCAAACAAAAATAACTGCTGCTATTGGACAGGTGTTCAGAGTCCTTTTAACCGCTAAATTGGACGAATGTTCAGAGTCCATTGCTGCCTTGCTGCTGGACAGATGGTCAGAGTCCTCTTAACTGCTAAAAATTGGACGAATGTTCAGAGTCCATTGCTGCCTTGCTGCTGGACGGATGGTCAGAGTCCTTTTAACTGCTAAATTGGACGGATGTTCAGAGTCCACTGCTACCTTGCTGCTGGACGGATGGTCAGAGTCCTTTAACTGCTAAATTGGACGGATGGTCAGAGTCCACTGCTACCTTGCTGCTGGACGGATGGTCAGAGTCCTTTTAACCGCTAAATTGGACGAATGTTCAGAGTCCACTGCTACCTTGTTGCTGGACGGATGGTCAGAGTCCTGCTAAGTGATGCACGTTCAGTTTGTTTGATTTTCCAACTCTTGCAACATTTTAAGACTTTAAAACCAAAAGTCAAAATTCCTTTTACTGCAGCTTTCCCGTTGCCGAAGCTCTAAACCCAAGCCACATGAGATTACTGTAGGTGAAATCCTCGCGTCTGAACTGCAAAGACATTACAGATAACAGTGGTATTAGAAAGAAGCATAGCGAATATTCCTAAAATGTCAAGTCAAATCTTTACAAATTTATTGCAGCGCCCGGCAACTCTCCAGTGGGGCCGTTTCAGGACGAATCGAAAAGGTTGATGGGTCGATGGATGAGGTAAAAAGTTGGAGATGCCGGGTTCATGCATTGGATATGCGTGAACCCAGGTCTTCCATGGAAACGATTCAGCTTCGATATTCCCGATGCGAACGCGCTAAACGGGAGATGATGTTAGTGGAACCAGCCCTGTTTGGGATTGAAAATTAAAATTAACAGTTCCATCCAACTGCTATTGCTGCACCGCAGAACCAGGTATCGGCACGGCGCGATCCGCATCCGGACGATTTTTTCAATCCCCAACCCAAGTCACCGCACGTGATTTGGAAAAATAAGCAAATCTGGCAATACCGGGGTTGCTATTTCAGCTCGCCGGCTTCCGACGCCATTTTTCTATGGGAAGCAGCCGCTGCCATACATGTTTTGGCAGCTTGCTCATATTTCAATATCAATGCCTGAGTATGTGCTTCGAGATCATGAGGCACGCGATCATAAAGATAATGTTTGCTCTTGTAGCGGAGCAGTAATTTTTTTTGTTCGTTTGCTTTCGATTGCAACTCTTTGGCTGATTCTTCAAAATGTTTTGCCAATGCAATATGCTCCTCGGGAGTTCTCGTATCCCGCTCAGCTTGAATAAGGGTTTCAGAGCGGCCGCCCCCATGGATGTCCGTATTGGCGCAAGCCGTCAATAACCCCGTAAAAGACAGGCTCAGAAGAAAACAAAAACCGCCTTTATAATTGATTGTCATAGAATTCCACATATTGGTGATAGGGCGAAACAAGCGGCTAAAAAGGAGGAAAAAGGGAGGGAGGTGCAGGATGTTGAGCAGTTCTACACCCCCTCCGGAGGGCCCTTCCATCAGACCGTTATCACTGAACAGTCTTGTTACCAATGCCTCGCTTTTCCAAAAAGGCCGAGTCGCGCCGCAGGCTATTATGTCCAACATAATTTTCTTCGAGCTTCTGGGCCATTTGCCGATGCGAAACTGCCTCTCTCATTTTTGATTGCGCCGCTTGCTCATATTTCCGTATCAAAGCCAGGGCGTTCGATTTCAAGCTATGGGATTGCCAGCCATACAGGTTCCCGTTCTCATACTGCTGAAGCAACGCTTTCTGTTCCTCTGCCTTTGCTCGCATTTCCCTGGCGGCATCTTCAGATTGCCTCGCCAAAGCATAATGCCCGCTTGGAGGAGTAGCATTCTGAATGGCCTCAAGGCTGGCGACATCTTCTTTAACTACGTTTTTACTCATGGGCGCGCATGCGCCTAATGACCCAACCAGGAACAGGAATGTAAAAAAACCTCCCGGTATCCGTTTGCATTTTCCGTCAGATAACCGGTCCCCAGTTGCGCCGAATGACGTTACCATTTTGATCTCCTATCCATTGAATAATATTACCGCTGCTGGACGGGTGGTCAGAGTCCTTTTACCTGCTACCTGGACGAGTGTTCAGAGTCCATTGCTACCTTGCTGCTGGACGGATGGGCAGAGTCCCTTACTGCTAACTGGACGGGTGTTCAGAAGTCCATTGCTACGTTGTTGCTGGACGAGGTGGGCAGAGTCCTTTACTGCTAATTGGACGGGTGTTCAGAAGTCCATTGTTACCTTGCTGCTGGACAGGTGGGCAGAGTCCTTTCGCTGGGGCAGATGATCAAGACCCAGCGAAAAATACGATACACATTCAAGAATACTTTGTCAAGTTTTCTTCACATTTCTCTTATGAAAAATTTACTCCCCTCTTGGCGAGGCTAAGTAATCCGGTTGATTTGGCAAGCTAATCCCAATCACCCAATCAGTCCGTCCGGAGATGCAATCTCTCAAAAGGTTAAAGCCGCCCTGTATTCAGCATCATTACGCTTGAGTTTACGCGCCATCTGAAGATGTGAAGCGGCTTCCTTGCCATTTGATTGCGCAGCCTGCTCATACTTGCGTATTAAAGCCGTGGTACGGGACTTCAGGTTATGCGATTGCCAACCATATAGATGCATTTTCTCGTACTGCGCCAGCAGGGCCTTTTTTTCCTCTGCTTTTGCCTGCATTTCCCTTGCAGCATCCTCGAAATGCTTCGCCAATGCATAATGATCGCTTGGAGTTACGGCATTTTGAACAGCCAATTGGGTAGCAGCATCCTCTTCAGCAATATTTACGCCCATGGGCGCGCATCCAACCAATGTCCCGAAGAGCGCGAGGACCATAAAAGTGCGTATTAATTTTTGTATGAACATCTTTTCTGTCAATCGAATCGACGGGATGACACTATTCTGATTTTTCTATCCTGCGAATAACCGCTGCTGGCAACATGCTGGTGCCAGACATCCAAACTCCCTGGCACGAACGGGCAGCAGTACTTCCAAACTTTAGACATATAGTACTTACTTAAGGCTATTTTGTCAAGTTTTCTTCACATTTTATTGATGCAAAATTGACATTCAGGAGTAGGAATCGGCTCGGACGATACCTTCCGAAGACATCTTTGAAGAGTTGCAGAAGATACTCAGTGATGAGGCAGGGTATAAGCGAAGGTGCGGGAACGGTTCAAAAGGTCAAACCGCTTCATAAACTGTCGTGCCTGAGGTAGCGGCCTTCAAATTCGTACGCCTTTTGTCGTTGAGATGAGGCATGTCTCATATTCGATTGGGCAGCCTGCTCATATTTGCGTATCAAAGCCGAGGTGCGCGACTTCAAATTATGGGATTGCCAGCCATACAGACGGATCTTCTCATACTGTTCCAGTAACGCCTTTTTTTCCTCTACCTTTGCCAGCATTTTCCGGGCAGCATCTTCAAAATGCTCCGCTAGAACATAATGATCGCATTGAGTCACGGCATTTTCCGCAGCCATGCGCATGACCGGATCCTGAATGGCTTCGTAGGGATCCATCTGCGCGCACGAAGCCAATAGACCTGGCATGGAGAAAACGATCCACAATTTTCGTATTTTCGTTTTCACGGCGGAGTAGACCAACCGGATAAGCTAATTTTATTCTAGCTTATTTGAGCTGTTACGTATGTAAGGGAAACCCTACACCAAGCAAGGGGATTCTTTGTAATAAGGAAAACTGCTGCCGGCAAGTTACCCGGTCTTAATAGAGTTCACACTGGTAAGGGATGCAACGTGATGATGGATAACCCCGGGCTGGATGCCTGCTTACAGGAACCGCACCCGCCAAACCGGCGGTATCTCATCGGCGAGGTCAGCGCGGCCCAGGACAGAACGGGCGAGATAATTCACATATGTCCCGCCGGATGGGCTCAAGCGCGGCGGTTAAGGGATCCTGCCCAAGTTGATTCATGCAACTCATCCGGATGCATGAATGCCTCGCTTTTTCCGCGTCTCGTTCCTGAAGAACGAGATCACGTATTTTTCTTACGTGCCACGACCACGCCGTCGCGGGTCGGGTTGATAAAAGCATCAAACTCGGGATCTTTGAAAATCATCTGGTTGTGCTCCAGAATAGCCTCTGTCCAGCCGGGAACGATGTCGACATAGCGCTCGACGGCTACGCGGCCATGCCAAAGCACATTATCGGCAATGTAAAGACCGCCCGGACGGATCCGCTTCCGGGCCAGTCTCCATATATCCGGGTAATCCCCCTTGTCCGCGTCGTTGTAGCAGATATCGAACATGCCCTCGGTTTTTGCGAATGTGTCCTGCGCTATGCCTACATGGAAATCGACCCGCTCCCATAAATCGGTAGCTTTCAGGTATTGTTCCGCCTTTTCCCTGTTATGCGGATCTCCATCCGTGCAGATCACCCGTCCGTCCGCTCCCGCCGCTTTGGCGAACCAGTAGGCTGAATAACCATATCCGCTGCCGAATTCGAAAATGCGGCGCGCATCGATCGATCTGGCCAGCGTTTCCAGGAAAACTCCCACCAAACGGCCGACTATCGGAAAATTGTTCTGTTTGGCAACTTTTTCCATATCTGCCAGCACAGGATGATCGGTCCGGCCAACCAGGCTGAGCATATACCTTTCGATTTCCGGATTCACCGGAACCAGCACCGCAGGATTTGAAATAGTCGGCGACTGCATTGTAGTCATGTGTGCATCCTCCATGAGAATGAGAGTTCCGCACCTGCAACTCCCTTCAATCGCCTGGTTTCGGCCTGGCTAAAGGAAGCTTTGGATAAACCTCCACCGGTGCGCGGCGGCCTAGCGGGATGGGATACGCGAAAGCTTGAGTATTTCGACTCTACGCCTAACATTGGAGTGGGTCAACGCAGGGCGGAAGGCTCGGATTTCCAGCTCCAACCGCTTTTTGGCCACAAAACGACTCCCCTCCTCCACTAAGGGATAATCAACTGTAATGTCATCTCGCAATATTGTCTGTATGCTAAAAGCCTAATGGGAGAACGAGTGTTGAATTCACCCATTTACCGGAACATTGCGGTACCCAATGAACCAGGCCCCGGCTACAGATCATCCGCGGAAACCCGCTCCTGCGCGCCGGCAGTTTGGCTGGAGCTGGAACCCGCCATCCGGCGGCAGCTCTCGGCACATTCACGGCAGACCCTGGCGCAATCATCCATGCCTATCTGTTCGCAATTCCTGGCACAGGCGTCGCAGACTTCCGCGCAGACCCTGCAAAGCTGTTTGCTGAAAGCAGAAGCGCTCAGCATGAAATTGGCCGAGGTCTGGCAAATTTCGGCGCAGCTCATCATCAGGCGAAAATGGTCGGGCGCCACGTGCTTGCCCCCTGATTCCAGGCAGTGGTTCATCGCCTCGTGGAGGCATGTTTGATGACATCGATTACACGCATCCACACAGGCTTGCATGTTAGGGTCGGTAGTATGGGACATGAGGCTGCTCCTTTAAGGTTGGGTTGACTTGGCGAATCCGGCTTTCAGCCACGAGAGCAAAAGCCAGCCTGCATCCTGGACTTGATTCGAGAGAAAAGTCTGTATGGTAGACGACAGAAAGAAGGGGTTCTTCAGCGAAAAGCGCAATCGATGGGCTCGGAGCAAAAAGAATGGCGTATCCGCCTTCCGCGGCATCAGGCAGCGCTTCGCTCCCTTCCCGCGGCAAAGATCCAGCCGAGGGCAGCAAATCCGCAGTTATGTTAGTGACATTGAACCGCATCCCACGCCTCATTAGTTCCGTTGGTGTAAAATAACGCCTCTTCCATAGCACCTGCGGGTGCACCCAATCCCAAACCGGTTACGTTTGACAGTTCTGGACGATATCGTCCAGCCAGGAGAAAACCATTCCAGCGGACTAGAGGCGGACGCCCCTCGGGGAGTCTGAATCTTCCCTGCCCTCGCCTGACTGCAGGCAAAAGAGACGGAAGCGCAGGCGGTACCACTGGAATCTTCGATTAATCCACATTGAAACGGAGCAGACATGAACAGCAGACCGAAAATCATATTGACATCCCAGGATCTCGAGCGACTCGAAGCACTGCTGGAAGCGTTGCCCTCGAATGCTTTCCCCGGCCGGCAAGCGCTGCTCGCAGAACTGGAACGGGCAGAGATTGTGGAACCCGACCAGATACCACCATTGGTGGTTACGATGAATTCCACCGTCCGCTTTCGTATCGACTCTTCGGGCGAGGACTATTGCCTGACCCTGGTTTATCCCAGGGACGTCGATAATACAGGGGGAAAAATCTCCATCCTTGCGCCGGTGGGCAGCGCCCTGCTCGGCCTTTCCACCGGTGATGAAATCGAATGGCCGAGCCCGGGCGGCGGCACCATCAAGGTGCGAATAGTGGAAATAATTTATCAGCCGGAAAGAGAAGGGAAGTTTTACCGCTAAGAGTATGTGGCGCATACCGGAACCGGCCGGAGGGTTATCCGTCTGGCGTGGGAATTCAGGCAATATCCTTGATTATCATCATTTAAAAATAACCCTGATTCTGTTATAGTTGCCGGCATTTTTTTACGGAAACCACAGGAAGGAACCTCAACCATGACCCCGCCGGATCGGGATTACCGCCAACTCTCCAGCAATAGTGGCTCAAAAACAATAACCTTCTCGTCGGCAGAATGGGCGAAATCGATGAAATCGGTTTTGAGCTTCTGCCTGGGCGTGGGAACACTGGCTCTCGCATTCGAAGGTTTCGCTGCAGAAGCTGCTCCCGCGGGAAATACCGCTGCGGCTCCCGCCACCCAACCGCAGGCGGGCGGAACGTCGGGAACAGCGGACAAGCAGCCGGCTTCGGGCGCTTTCGACTGGTCGAAAATGCCGCCCGTAACAGCGCCGCCGCGCCCGGGACTGTTCACCATCGCACCCTCGGGGCCCGGCTACTACACGCTCATGGACCAGCTCACCGGAAAAAAACGGGAAGTGCCGCCTGTTTCGCCCTATGCCCCGTATGCCCTCATGACCACCCCGGCCTTCGACATGGATTTTCGCTACATGGAAAAACCGGGGTATGAGCCTGACCTGTTCGATCCCATCAAGCGCATCCGCCTGGGCGACGATTTCCTCCTGTCTCTCGGCGGCAGCTTCTGGTACCGGTACATGCGCGAAACCGACCTGCGGCTGACTCGCGCTGACGATAGCTATCATATGATACGCAGCCGTTTCCACGCGGATTTATGGTATCGGGACCGGGTCCGCCTGTTCGCGGAATTCCTGGATGCGCGAACCTTCGGCCAGGCCCTGTCGCCCCAGCCGACGGATGTGAATCACACCGATATGCTGAACCTGTTCGCGGACGTCAAGATCGCGAATATCAAGGATGGCCCAGCCTACGTCCGCTTCGGACGGCAGGAATTGCTCTATGGTTCGCAGCGGCTCATTTCCACCCTGGACTGGGTAAACACCCGCCGCACCTTCCAGGGCGCCAAAGCCTTCTGGCGCACGCCGACGCTCGACCTCGACGCGTTCTGGGTCCGGCCGATGACCACGGAAGCCAACCAATTCGACAATTGGGACACGAAACGGGATTTTTTCGGCGTGTGGGGAACCTACCGGCCCATGAAAGGGCAACTGGTCGACCTCTATTTCCTGAGCCTGCTGGACGACAACCAGGAGCTCGCGTTCCGCCGGACCGGAATGCGCGGCGTCTCGAATACCCAGACGCTGGGAGGCCGCTTGGCAGGCGATTACAACCAGTTCCTGTATGAACTGGAAGGCATGTACCAGTTCGGGCAATTTTCTAACATGGATGTATCCGCTTTCGCGGTCGCATCGGGCGCCGGCTACCACTTCAAGGGCGCGCCCATGAATCCCCAGTTCTGGCTCCGCTATGATTTCGCCTCCGGCGATAAAAATCCCGGCGACGGCAGGTACAACACCTTCAACCAGCTCTTTCCTTTCGGCAACTATTATCTGGGCTGGGCCGACCGGGTAGGCCGCCAGAACATCCACGACTTCAACGCGCAGCTCAACCTGCATCCGCTGCCGTGGGCGACATTCACCACACAGTATCACCGGTTCTACCTCGCCAACAGCCGCGACTTCCTGTACAACGCCGCGGGCAACGCCACGCTGCGCGATGCGACCGGCCAATCGGGAAGCTATGTGGGTGACGAAATCGATGTTCGGTTGAACATCAATATCAACCGGCAGAACAACGTCCTGGTCGGATACTCGAAACTGTTTGCGGGCGATTTCCTGAAGGCAAAGGCGCCCGGCGTATCGCCGGACCTGTTCTACGTTCAGTACAACCTTCGTTTCTAAATGGTCAGTAATGCAGCGGGCCTCGGCGTAGCATTGATGTGATGCCGCGATCCCTTCTATGTGTACGTTAATCAGCTAAATGTAGGGGTGCAATAGCGCAGCGCATTGCACCGCCTTGCTTTCGGCGGCCGCATATTCTTTGAGTTCAATCCCCCTCGAATTCGCATAGCGCGAACACCTTGAAGCCCTGGCTTTCCAGCCGCGACCTGCCGCCGATATCCGGCAGGTCGATCACGAAACAGCACTCGACCACTTCGGCACCCATTTCACGTATCAGCGCGCCGGCAGCCTCCGCCGTGCCCCCGGTGGCGATGAGATCGTCCACAAGCAGCACCCGGTCGCCTTTCTGGATTGCATCCATGTGAATTTCGATGCGGTCGGTGCCATATTCCAGCTGGTAATCGCGCCCGAGCGTCTTGGCGGGCAATTTGCCTTTTTTGCGTATTGGTACGAACCCGATCCCTAGTTCATAGGCGACCGGCGCACCGATGATGAAGCCGCGCGACTCGATCCCGGCCACCTTGTCGATACGTACGCCTTTATAGCGATGAGCAATCCCATGCACCGTTGCCCGCAACCCGACCGCATCCTTCAGCAAAGTGGTGATATCGCGGAACATGATGCCTTCGTGCGGGTAATGCGCTATGGTGCGTATGCGGGATTTGATTTGCACAAAAGAGCTCCTTTTATTGATTTTTCCAATGGCGCAGCAATCCTCGAAGCAAGAATGCAAGGGGAGAGGACGTTCTATTATACTGACGGAAAAGTTGCCGGAAACCCTGTTCTGGTTTATCCTTGCGCCCCTGCTGACCCGCCGCGAGAAACCCAATTGGAGAGATGGCCGAGTGGTTTAAGGTACACGCCTGGAAAGCGTGCGTACGGCTTCAACCGTACCGAGGGTTCGAATCCCTCTCTCTCCGCCACGTATGCGTAAGTACGCCATTCATGGCAATTGATTTTTACTGCCCATCATTGATCCGCCAATCGGATCAGGAGTTTGGGCTAATGGATTTGCTATCAGAAAGCCCTGAAGAAAATCATATTCCGGTATCTCCGGAAGCGGGGGATGAAGTGGAATTCCGACAGTCCTCTCTGGTTTTGCAGCTCTCCAATCTTTTTCAGGCAGAATCAATGAGCTGTTCAAGGATCGTTTTCGCTTCGCTCAAGTCGAGGTTGTCGGCGCGTTCGTTGAATCTGGAGTACACGGCATCTAAGATGCGTTTGGCATCATCCGCTTTATTGAGTTTTCTCCAAAGCTTAGCCAGGCTCGTGGCGGCTCGAAGTTCAAGCATTGCTGCATGCTGATCCTGCGCGGTCTTTAAGGCTGCACGCAAACATTCTTCTGCTTCCTGCACCGATTCATCGGACCGTCTCAGTAGCAGTTCGCCTTTCAGGCGAAACAATTCCGACCGCCAAAACAATTCTTCTATAGCGACAGCAAGTTTGTGTGCTTCCTCAATGGCAGCCAAGCCTTCGTCAATCCTATTTCTACGCAAATAGATTTCCGCCAGCAGCGCCAACGTAAACGTATTATTGGTACTTGCACCCGTGGCCCGAGTGGCGGAAAGCCCGTCAATCAACTTGGCGAGACCTTCCTCTTGCCCACTTTCGGTCAATGCCCAGCCTTGCGAGGCTGTCGCCCACGCCAACCCCAATTCAAATGAGTATTGTGTGGAAAGCGCGATTGCTTCATTGGTGAGCTCCAGCGTTTTCTTTGTGTTGCGGGCACCGGAATAGGTCCAGGCAAGAAAAATGAGCGTAAAAACACGAGTGAAGGGGTGTTCCAGCTTCCTCGCCATATCCATCGTCTCCAACGCCAGCATTCCGGCTTGATCAACCTCACCCAATATCCATAATGTCCTGGTCAGCATGACTCTCGCGGATATTCCGGAATCCTGGCCATAGAAGACCTGTGAGCGGTGTTGATTCGGATCATCCAGGGATTTTGCAGAGGACAGGTGGGTTCTGGCTTCATCAAACCGGCCAAGAAAAAAAGAGGTCGAACCCAAATTAACGTGAGCTTCAATCAGCAAGTCTAAGCTTTGCTCGCGGTGAGCCAGCGCAAGGAGATCTTCGGCCAGGCCGTGCGCATTGACGAGGTGCCCTCTGACCATATGAAAGACCCATAATCCCCGAATGGCTAGAAACTGATGCACGGCACCGCTGTGCTCCCGTAACAAGTCCTTTGCTTTTTGATAATTGTGTTCGATTTCGTCGGATGCATAGCCTTTGACGGACAGCAATGGAGCTCCGCGTGCAAGTAGCAGTTCCAACTCCAAGACATCCCGCTCCGGGCCTTGCGCCAATTCCTTCAGCAAATCCAGCGCTCTATTAAAATGATTGAGCGCTTCGATGCTGGCCGATCGTTCCGCATCGCGGCGAGCCGCACGATGCCAATAATTAACTGCCGGACCAGTCATACCTGCCTGTTCATAGTGATAAGCCAGGAGTTCCGGTTCCATATTTACCTGCTCGGGGAACCTGCCCTCCAGGGTTCTGGCAATGCGGGCATGAAGTATTCGCTGGGATTTCCTGGGTAGGGTGCTGTAGGCCGCTTCCTGGACCAGCGCATGCTTGAAGTAGTATGTCGCAAAAGGGATCTCGCCTTCTTGAAGAACAAGCCCGGAAGCAACGAACAGGTCAAGCGCATCTCTCAACTCGCTGTCCGGCACTTCAACAGTGGCCTGCAGCAGCTCGTAGGTGAATTCACGTCCTATTGCTGCACCGGTCTGGACAATTCCCTTGGCCGATCCCAACTGATCCACCCGCTCCATGAGAGATGCTTGCAGACTGTCCGGAATGGGCAATCCCTTTAGCGATCCTTTCAAGGCAAACGAATCGTCTCCCTCGATCAGCAGCCCGGATCCAAGCACATTTTCCGTCAACGTTTCGATATAGAGGGGTATGCCATCGGCCTTAGCCAAAATCGCCTGCTGTACCTCGGATGGAAGCGCTTTTCCTCTTGTCATCGTCGCAACGAGTTCAGCGCTATGCCGGCGTGGAAGCCGACTGAGCGTGAGGGACGTCACGTAACTATATTCCGACCACACCGGTTTGAAGTCAGGCCGAGACGTAATCAGCAACAACATGCGAGTCTGCCGGATACGGCCAATGATTCGCGTCATGAGTTCCAGCGTTGTTGGATCAATCCAATGGGCATCTTCCACGGTGAACAACAGTGGACAGCACTCGGCCAGCCTCTGCAGATAGCGCACGAGCGCTTCCAGCGTCATGTCCTTGCGTTTTTCGGATGACACATTAAGTGGCGGGTAGCGATGATCTACCTGGATTGAAAGCAGATCCGCCAGCAATGAAACCGTTTGCTGGTTATCGATCCCGCTTTCGATAGCCATGGCATCAAGCTTGTCCAGTTGTGCCTGGGCACTGTCCTGGCTTGCGAGTCCCGCCGCCTGCCGCAGAAAATTGATCGCCGGATAGAGTACTGTATTGGCATGGTAAGGTGAACATTGAAATTGAATCGTCTGGTGCCATTCATCTGCGAGATGATCACTCAAATTACGGGCGATTCTCGATTTTCCGATGCCGGCCTCGCCGCGTAGGAGCACGACCTGTCCTTCGCCGCCGACGGCCTCGCGCCAGCGACCCAACAGGAGTGATATCTCCTGTTCTCTGCCCACGAATTTGGCTAATTGGCTGGATCGATAAGACTCAAACCGGCTGGCTGACAGTTTGACTCCTGGAATCCGCCAAGCCTGGACAGGCGTTTCAAACCCTTTCAGCAAAAGAGCACCCAAGTCCAGGAACTCGAATTCATTTCCGACAAGCCGTTTTGTGACCTGATCGATGATCAATTGATCGGGTTGAGCCAGTGCCTGGAGGCGAGCGGCCAGATTCGGAGTTTCACCGAACACTGACCGTTCCCTGGCAGTATCCTGCCCAATGAGTTCACCAACCACGACCTGGCCAGTAGCGATCCCGATTCGTGCAGCAATACCAAGCTGGGGGTTGTCCAGATTAAACGCTCTCACCGTATCCAAAATCGCCAGTCCGGCGTGTACCGCTCGTTCCGCATCGTTTTCGTGGGCATGAGGGTATCCGAAATAGACCAGCATTCCGTCTCCCATGTATTTTGCGATATAGCCATTGAGCCGGCCGATTGCTTGGCTGCAGGCATCCAAAAACCACCGGATCACATCCTGGAGGTCTTCAGGATCCAACCGGCGGGACAGTGCTGTCGAATCCACAAGATCACAAAACATCACCGTCAACTGGCGACGTTCTGCTTGATCTCGTTCGGGGGAAAATGGCTGTTCTTTCGGAATGATGCCAATGGGCATGGACATCGGGCTCATGACTTCAGCGCTCTGTGGCAATTGAGCGATCGCACGCAAGAGCTTTTTCCGATGTCCCAATAAGATGCCCAGCGCTTTCAGATCACCCTCGTTCAGCTCGGATAGAACATCCCAGGTGATCGCGTTGTTCTGAAACAACTCGCCATACATACCGAGACCAAGGCTATCCAGCCACATTGATACACGATCATTCATCATGGACAACGTCGATGGTGGATATTCCGGCCTGTCATGGTAGGATTAACTGCATTGAGTGCAGGAAATGACTCATTGTGGATCGTAATCCTTTAACCGGTAACAGGCCTATGATGAACAACGCTTCCTCCGTAAGCACGATCTCCAGGGGGTCCTTCACCCGAAAAATGGAACGCCGGCTGGTAGGCATGGCAATGATGGTCATCGCCTATCTGATCGAGAAAGCCGTGCTGCGTTCGATCAAGCACAGTGGCGCGAAATCTTCGGCGCCGAACAACGTTGCATCGTAAGCCATTTTTATCTTCAACGCTCTCGCAGCAGGTCGATAGCCAGCCCAAGGATCAGCAGGCCTGCGAGGATCCCAAATGTTGACGGCACCCACGCGGCAACAATCGTCGACGTGGCCGTGAGCCCGCTGGCGAGGACACTTGCTGAAGCGGTCAGGCCGAGCGCCAGCCGTTTTCCCGCGTGACGCACTATATCCTCCAGCGAATTGGCGCGGAAGTTCACCACCGGCCTTGGACCGCCAGGGCGAACACCGACGAGATTTTCGACCGCCTCGGCCACGCGCAGAATTCGTACTTTCAGCTTCTGCGATTGATACACGAATGTCTTTGGGTTGAGCGCGGTACCCATGCGCTTGACCATCAAGCGTATTAAGTACTTGCCTGCCACATCGTAAGGATCGAGTGCCGGATCGAGCTCGGCAGTCGCCAGCTGTACTTGCGCCAGTGCCTTGGTGGCAAGCGTGAGAGAAGCCGGTAGCTGTACCCCGTGCCGTAACGAGACCGCGCTCATTTCTTGCAGAAGCGGCCCGATCTGCACCTCGGCAAGCGAGGCAGCGCGATATTTTGCCATCACCTCTCCGATATCGCTCTGGAATCGGGCCACATCGAGATCGCTATTATCGACGCCGCTCGTCATCATCAATGTGACATCGGTGAGAAACCCGGCATCTTCCTGCCACAGAGCCATCAGCAAAAGCAGGAGATGCTCACGGAGGTCGGCTCCCACCGCGCCAATCATTCCGAAATCGAGAAAATAGATGCAATCCTTCCACCACATCAGATTGCCTGGATGGGGATCGGCATGGAAGAAGCCATCAACGATGATCTGTTTGTAGTAGCTCTCCAACAGCTGGCGAGCGGCCTGGATACGCTCCGGCCCAGCCGGCGCCTGCTTGATCGGTATGCCTTGGATCTCTTCCATCACCAATAATCGGGAGGTGGACAAATCTCGGTATACCCTGGGTACGGCAAGGCGATCATAGCCGGCAAGTACCGCCTGCATCCGCCCGATGTTATCGGCCTCCTGGCGAAAATCGAGTTCACGATGGAGCGAGGTGGAGAGATGTTTGAACACGGCCTCAATGTCGATCACCTGATTGAGCACAGGACGTTTTCCGACTTTCTCCGCAAACACCTCGAGCAGGGCGAGATCCTGTTCGATATCAGCACGAGCGTTGGGTCGCTGAACCTTGACTACCACCCGATCACCGCTTTCGAGCGTCGCACGATGGACCTGAGCAATGGTACCGGCGGCGAGAGGTTTCGGGTCGATCGACTTGAATACATCCTCCCATGGAACTCCCAATTCCTGTTCAGAAACCCGGACAACCTCTCTCTCGGTCATTGGCGGCACGCTGGACTGCAACAGGGCGAGCTCCTCAATGTACTCGACTGGAAGGAGATCCGGGCGGGTTGACAACACTTGCCCGAGTTTCGAGAATGTCGGCCCCAGCTCTTCCAGGGCGGCACGTAAGCGTTTAGCCCGCTGACGGCGGATGGACATATCCGGATCGCTGGATTGGCCGAACAGCTCTGTGAGGCCATGTTTCGCCATGACGGCTGCGATATGCGTGGCACGCGCTACCAGTCGAGGTTCAAAAGGCGGGACTTCATCCTTGGATAGGTGAACTCGCACTGGGCCCGATGCGTGCTCACCGGTAGAGTGCGCAGTGTTTACAATAATCACAGTGCAGTGGGCGCTGTGACTGATGCGGTTCGGTATATTACCGAGCAAAAATTCTTTTCGACCCGCCATGCCAAAATTGCCGACCACCAGTACATCGACCGCCTCCTGCTCAGCGGCGCGAACGATCGCCAATGCCGGATCGGCATCAATGACGACCAGGGCATGACCGTGGTCCCCGGCGACCTGCCGCGCGAAATGCACCAGTTCATTATTGGCAGCCGCAGCGCGCATTTGTTCGGCTTCGCCAAATTCCGTAGCGGATGGATACTGCGGCACCACCACCTGTACCGTAAACAGTTCTGCGCCGTAGCGGTCGGCAAATCCGGCAGCCCACCGGACGGCCTGATCGGCGGTTTCGGAGCGGTCGGTGCCTACCATCACGCGCCGTATGACATTACTCTCCAGATAATTTTTCATAAATTTAGCAAACTGTTTAGTAAGAAGAGGAATATTACAAAATCAGTTACTGTAGCAGGATGCTGAAACATTCTGCCAACCCGTCTTGTTCATTGGGGGTTTAGGGCGTATTGGGACGTAAACCCCGGTTGAGCATCTGCATCGTTGGGTTGCACAATGCCGGCAGCTCGCTTCGAGTGACCATCTCGGGCGCTGCAAAGAGTAGCTCCCAACCGTTTTATGTGCCGCTCATGAATACAGGGCGACAACCGCGCGATATCTCCATCCCCTGCCGGGGTAGTCCTCCTGCTATAACTGCACAAGCAGATACTTCACGAAATGTAGAATCCCCGTTGATCTTGAGACCGTAAATCGATGCTAAATTACGCAACATCTCTTCCACGCATTAAAGTTAACCCAGTTATGAAGCGGTGTTTCTGCCTTCGATATCTTTTTGTCATGAGACGACGCGGGAGTATCAAGCCCTATGGAATTGAATGAAGTTCAAGATGAAGCTGGTTTTTTGAAGCTCCTCTCGAGTGATTTGAAGCCCTTTTATGAGCCGCGTTTGCCCTATCACAACTGGGATGAACATATTAAGCAAGGTCTTGGTGTCATCGACAATCTTTGCGAGCAAGAAAGGGGCAAAGGCAACCCGATCAACTCTTTCATGGTCAAGGTTGCTTACATGGGTCATGATGCCGGTTTTCCACACGACCTCATAACGCCAGGCATCTGGAAAAAGCATGGCAGCAAGGAGGGGTATTCAGCTCATATAATGGGTGTTCTCCTGCAAAATTACGGGCTTGAAGAATCATATATTCGAGGTGTTCAAACATGCATAATGTTCACGAGGATGGGCGAACACCTACCGGAAAATGTAGATGAAGAGCTGGTTAATACAGCTAAAGCTGTGCGTACAGCCGATCTTTCTCATATTTTTGGGCCTTACAAGGGCTTTGTCGTCAATAGCTTCAAGCTCATGGAAGAAGGCAAAATGTATGGCCGGGAACCAGACTTGACGGAATTCAAGGATACGACCAGATTTGTGCTTACAAATTACTTGAGTCCCGATTTCATTCCTTCCGGTGTTTACAGTATTGCTGATGGCATGAAAAATATAGAACGCTTTGTTAAAGATTCGCCAAGCCGTTTATTGAAAGTTGTCGGGAATCAGGCAAGCCGCTTCGCAGCTCTTGTAAAAAAAACTGCTTAAAGACTCTTCGTCAATTTGCTCCCGGAATTTTCTTCCCTCAAAAAAAGTTTTGCGTGCTTGAGGAACAGCTCTTTCGCAGGCAGTATTGTTCATATGCACTTGTCTTAGTGGTGCCAATGTATCTTGATCACTGCTTTTGGTGGAGGAATTCATGTTGCGCATTGGAATGGTCGTCATTCCCGAATTTCAGATGATGTATTTTGCCGCCATATCCGCTTTTGAAATTGCGAACATGGCCGCAAAAGAGAAAATTTATGATGTACATACCCTTTCCGAAGAAGGTGGGCTCGTAGCCAGTTCCCTCGGCATGCCCGTGCAGACGCTGCCTTTTGGCGATCAGACGTATGACACAATTCTTGTCGGAGGCGCTATCGAGATCAAGCCGACAAGCGGACGTGTCACGCAGTTTTTAAGAGATGCACATAAAAAATTTCGGCGAGTGGGTTCTGTTTGCACAGGTGCTTTTGCACTGGCCGATGCGGGACTTCTTGACGGCCGTCGCGCGACAACGCATTGGCTTTATGCCCATGATCTTCAGAAAAGATATCCAAGAATTAAAGTCGAGGAGGACCGCATTTTTATTATCGATGGATCGGTGTGGACATCGGCGGGCATGACGGCGGGCATTGATCTTGCGCTGGGAATGATTGAAAAAGACTATGGTGCCGATCTGGCGCGGCTGGTCGCAAAACAAATGGTTGTTTATCACCGTCGCGGCGGCGGCCAGTCACAGCATTCGGCATTGCTCGAAATGGATGCAAAATCGGACCGTATTCAGGCTGTTTTGGAATATGCCAAGAAGAATCTAAAATCGGCGCTCAACATTGAAGAACTTGCGGATGTGGCCCATCTGAGTCCGCGCCAATTCAGCCGTGCTTTTCAGGCTGAAACACGTCAGTCACCCGCTAAAGCCATCGAGAATTTGCGTCTCGAAGCGGCGAGATTGATGATGGAGCAAAGCCGTCATTCCATAGAATTTGTCGCTGCTGAAACGGGATTTGGCGATCGTGAAAGAATGCGCCGCGCTTTTCTGAGAGCTTATGGTCAGCCGCCTCAAGTTATTCGACGCAGTGCACGCAGCACGACAGCGGCCTGACAAACCAACTTTCCAAGCCTCGGCCGTCGCGAACCATGTCAAGCATATCGGGGCATCGTTTCCCGACGTATATACGACATTAGTGCGGTGACCAGAATCTTTCTGGCAGCCACATAATCGCGTTTATTGAAGAGCGTGTCGAAAGTCTCAAGAACGAGATTTGTTGTCATTGGCTTTGGTCATGTTATCTCCATCATCAAGGGCGAAACCGGAAATCTGATTGATGGGTATAAATCTATCTCGGATCTCAAATGCCTTGAATGTCATATATCCGACATTTAGAGACATAACGTCCTAAAATATTGCATATACGTCATTTAGGCCACTGCACGAGTACCATAAAATTTTCCTTTTCGACGCGGTATTAGTCCACGTCGAGACACTTGAGGAAAATAATATGACAAACAACGTTAAATATGACAAACAACGTTAACAAAGGGACGGCCCTCGTTACGGGCGCATCGTCCGGTATCGGAGCCATTTATGCCGACCGGCTGGCGAAGACTGGATACAACCTTATCTTGGTCGCCCGTGATGCAGACCGCTTGCGCAAAATAGCGGATCGATTGACCGCAGCCACCAAACGCTCCGTTGAAATTTTGGTCGCGGATCTCACAAGGCCCTCTGATCTTGCCAGGGTTGAGGATACGCTCAAAAAAGATTCCAGCATCACCATGCTGGTCAACAATGCGGGGTTCGGTGGTGCGTCTTCATTGCTCGAATCCGACGTCAACAAGATGGAGCAAATGATTGACCTGAACGTGACGGCCCTGACGCGCCTGACTTATGCGATTGCACCCGGTTTTGTTGCACGCGGCAAGGGAACCATCATCAACATTTCGTCAATCGTGGCGATTGCTGCCGAACAGCTAAATGGCGTTTATGGGGCCTCTAAATCCTATGTCCTGGCATTCACGCGCTCCCTGCATTATGAGCTGGCGAATAAAGGCGTTCGCGTACAAGCCGTTCTCCCTGGCGCGACAGAAACAGAATTCTGGAATGTCGCCGGCATGCCGGTCTCCAACCTGCCGCAGGGCATCGTCATGTCGGCGGAGGACATGGTGGACGCGGCCTTGTCGGGCCTGGAACAGGGCGAAGTTTTCACCATCCCGTCGCTGCCGGACAAGGCCGATTTCGATGCGTATGAAAAAGCACGCCAAGTTCTGATGCCCAATCTTTCGCTGTCTGTGCCCGCAGACCGTTACGGTATCCGGAAACCTGCCGCAGTCTAAACTGGTGGGGAGTCCCGCCGGAAAGACCGGCCCCGCTCGCCCAATTAGTTTCCCCATTGAAAGCCCTCTTAGGAAACATCCGTGAACAAGTTCCAGAGCATCTTCGATGCACAAAAATCCTGCTTTGCCAGTTCGGTTACCCGATCCTACGAATGGAGAGTTGAACAACTTGATCGCATGGGGCGGATGATTAAGGAGAATGAAACTGCGTTGCAGCAAGCCATCGCCCGTGATTTCAAAACGGCAATCCAGGAATATGTTTTCGAAACCCAAACCAGCATTATCGAAACGGAATTCCAGAAAAGTCAGCTTAAAGACTGGATGAAGCCGGTAGAAGTGCCTATTCCCAAGCCCCTGGCGGCATCCGGGCATAAAGGGGTAATCTATCGCGATCCTTATGGCGTGGTCCTGGTTGTGGGTCCATCCAATGGCCCACTGACGTTATTAATCCGTCCGGCTATCGCGGCGCTGGCGGCAGGAAACACCTGCATGCTTAAACTCAGCAATGCGCTACCCGCAACTTCAGTGCTGCTTCTCGAGTTGGTGCCTAAGCACTTCGATCCACGCGCCGTCGTTGCCGTAACTGGAGACCGTGAAGATATAACCGGGCTTCTTAAATTGCCTTTCGATTTTATCTTTTTCACCGGCAGCACCAAGGTCGGAAAAATCGTTGCCCGCGCCGCAGCCGAGAATTTAACGCCTGTATTGTTTGAGCTTGGCGGCCAAAATCCTGCACTCGTCGATCAGGTGGCAAACATTTCTGATGCTGCCAGGAAAATCGTTTGGGGAATGTCGGCATGGGGCGGTCAATGGTGTACGTCGCCGGGTTATGCCTATGTTCATGAATCGATCGTCACGGAATTCATCGCCGAAGCCAAGAATGCGGTTGTCGAACTCTACGGCAAAAATCCCAGGAACAATCCTGACTATTCGCGCATCATTAGCGTGAAAGAGGCTAAACGACTGGTATCTCTTATCGATCCTGCAAAGATCGTTTGCGGCGGTTCGTCGGATCCGGAAGGGCGTTATATTGATCCGACGATCCTTCATCCGATTTCATGGGATGATGAGATCATGGAGGATGAAGTCTTTGGTCCCATTTTACCGATCCTGACATACAAAACGCTGGATGAGGCTTTCGCTAAAATTGCATCCACGCCACGTCCCCTGGCGGCCTTTGTCTTCAGCAGGGATCAAAAAACGATCGACCGTTTCGTTGGCGAGTTGTCATTCGGAGGCGGGGCGGTGAACCAGGTCAATATTCATTTGTTCATAGAGACTATGCCATTCGGAGGTGTCGGGCCATCAGGCATGGGCCACTATTACGGTAAGTATGGATTCGACCAGTTGACACACGCCAAGTCCATGCTGATTTCACCACCGGATGTCGCTATCGACCATCTCTTTCCGCCTTATACGCAAGAAAAGGTTCGGGCGCTGTCTATGTGGTTTGACTATTGAATAAGCTGGAAAATGAGGTGACAGCAATGCCCCTTCCTCAGGATGCACCGCCTGTCCGTTATCTGGAGGATATGAAAGTAGGGCTGCGCTTCACTGGAGGATCGCGGATCGTGCAGGAACAAGAAATTATTGCTTTCGCCAGGCAATTCGATCCCCAACCCTTCCATATCGACACCAGCCTCGCGAGTCAAACCCTGTTTGGCGGCCTGATTGCCAGTGGCTGGCACACGGCAGCTCTGACCATGCGGTTGCTGCTGGAAGCCTTCCCCATAGGGAGGGGTACGATTGGTCTTGGCGGCGAAGCAGCGTGGCCCAATCCGGTGCGGGCCAATGACATCCTTCACATCGAAGGTGAAGTCAGCGCCGTCAAACCTTCGCAGTCGCATGATGATCGCGGCATTGTCACGGTTCGTACTGAAACTAAAAATCAAAATGGCGAAGTCGTACAAACCTTGACAGCTAATCTTCTTGTTTTTCGCCGCAAAAATAGATCTGTATAAGATTAGCCGTAGCCCCTCCCATTATGTACGGGCTCAATTGCCATGCTTGATCGCACTTAAAGATCGGATAGTCGCCGCGTGCTCTGTTGCAGCTCAGCGTATACCCAGCGTGCCGGCTTAGCGGCAAACCGAATACAAGAATTAAAAGCTGAACCTATAAATTTCCCTATACATTTCCAGTTGCCTCCTTCTCATGATGTTGCCGCTCCGGAGTTAAGTGCATCGCGGAATATTGCAGCGCAAACTTCTTCGGTTGTCAGCACGCTGCCGAAAATTCCCCCTTCCACGCTGATCATGTCCAGGGCCGCCTGCTGCAATTCCGGATTGCTCGCTGCGCTTGCGTCACCTACGGTAACGCATCGATAGCCTCTGTCCACCGCTTCGCGCAGCGTCGAATGCACGCATACCTCCGTGGTTACGCCGCAGAGGATGATGCGGCGTATTCCATGCTGCTCCAGCAGGGTTTCGAGATGCGTGCCATAGAAGGCACCGTAGCCTGGCTTGTCGATGACGATTTCACCGTCCAACGGCTTGAGTTCGTCGATGATGTCGTGCCCATATTCGCCACGGATCAGCAGCCTTCCCATCGGCCCCTTCTGGCCGATGGGTGCACCCGCTAGTCTGCTGCGCAGCAGCTTTGCGGGATGGCAGTCCGATAAGTCGGGCAAATGCCCTTCACGCGTGTGTACGACCAGAAGCCCTGCCTGCCGGGCGGCGTCGAGAAGGGCACGGATTTTCTCGATAACCGAAGACAACCGTTCTACATCCAGCCCTGCATTGGCCGCATAACCTCCACGGTTGCAAAAATCGCGCTGCATGTCGATAATGATGAGTGCGGTTGATTCAAAACCATCTCTTCCATCCACATCTTTTACCATACCTATTCTATTCATGTTTTTCATCTCCCTCATCGCACCTGATCGTTATTGCCAAGGTATCCAGGCAATAGCGAAAATGACGTTTCATCGCGATTCAGAATCCAGGAAGAGCACCTTGCAGATTGCTGCGCTCGCTTCTTCCTACCAAACCCACTGAAGCCGACGAATGGACGAAACCGGCCCGTCAACGGCAAGCGCGCCGACAAAGCCCTCGAACTCGAAGCTGCGAAGCGTAAAGCCCCGCTCGTACTCCCCATTTCCATCTACCCCCGGCAATTTCGGCACCTGAACGATGCTCGCCTGATCCAGGCCGTTCGCCACGGTGCAAAAACATGAAAGGTCATCCTGCAGTCCGGTACCGATGGCCTTGAGCAGTGCCTCCTTGCGCGTCCAGAAACGCAGGAACATCTTGCTTGCCTCAACCGAGGGCGCCCGCTCGATAGCGGCTGTTTCGGCATCGCTGAAAAACCGGCGCGCCATTTGCGGCCAGTCCGGCATTTCCCGCACCTGTTCCACATCGACGCCCAGGATGGATCCGAAGGAAACCGCGATAACCGCGAGATCTTCGGAATGCGACAGGTTGAATTCGATTTTCGCTCTATTGCCCCGGCTACTATCGGTGAGCGACGGCTTGCCGTGCGAGGAAATGGTGAAATCAATGCCGGAAGCCGAACATCCCGAACACATGCAAAGGATGTGCCGCAGCGCGGCATGAGCCAGTACGAAACGGTTCCTGTGCAGGGGAAACCGGAACTGCCCTGCGCGTTGCATTTCCTCGGCGGACAGGATCGCCGCTGCGGCCTCGATGGTGGAACTGGGTTGCTGAAGGCTCACGAACCATAGCGCAACTTCGCCCCGGCCGGAAATATCCGCAGCCGACCTCCCGTTTACATCCTTCATATCCAGTGTGTTCAAGTCGGTCATTCGAACGCAATGCGGCGAGATGGAATCATACTGAACCGTTAGGCGCCCGATAGCTTCCCCAGCCCGGCACCCGTGAAATTCCCACCTATAATGGATTCATGAAGTGCTTCCCTATTTTCTCGATTGCAAGAAGGACAACGAGGACGACAGCCGCAGCCAGGACGGGATGGCTGATAATCCACAATCCGGAGGTTATCGGCAATCGCCAGCCCGCGGATAGCTTGCCAGCCGTCTTTGACTCCTGTGAGGGTGCGGTATGAGCGAGACGGAACAATCCTTCGTCTTTCCCGTTTCGTTCGCCCAGCAACGGCTGTGGTTTTTGCACCAGCTTGCCCCGGACACGCCTTCCTATAACTGCGGCGGCGCGCTCCGCCTGCACGCGGCGATCGATGCCGATCTCTTGAGACGATCCGTCAATGAGATCATCCGCCGGCACGAGGTGTTGAGAACGACCTTCCAGATGGTCGAAGGGCGGCCCATGCAGGTCGTAAGCGATGCGCTCGAGCTCGCGCTACCGGTGATCGATCTCGGCACTTCGCCGCTGCCGCAGGCGCAGATCGAATCCCTGGTTGCGGAAGAGGTGCGCCGGCCATTCAACCTAGCGAAAGGGCCCTTGCTGCGCGTCACGCTTATGGTATCGAATGCGGCGGACGCAGCCTTCGCGGACTCGATCATCGTCCTGGCAATGCATCATATCATCTCGGATGCCTGGTCGATGCAGGTGTTCGCGCGGGAGATGACAACGCTATATCGCGCCTTTGCGCGGGGAGAAGACCCGCCCCTGGCCGAACTCCCTATCCAATATGCGGATTATGCAGCCTGGCAGCGGCGCTGGCTGGAGGGCATCGAGGAGCGGCAACTGGCCTACTGGCGGCAGCAATTGGCGGAACTTCCCACCCTCGAACTGGAAAAGGACTATCCGCGCCCGCTTGTTCCCAGCTATCGCGGAGCGCGGTATGGATTCGATGTTGGCGACGATCCCGCTCGTAGGCTTTATGCTATTTGCGTGGAGGAGGGGGCAACGGTATTCATGGGCCTGCTGGCCGTATTCGCCACATTGCTCCATCGCCACACCGGACAGGACGAAGTGGCGATCGGCGCCCCGGTGGCGGGACGGAACCGCCCCGAACTGATCAACCTGATCGGCTTCTTCGTCAATCTGCTCGTGCTCCGCCTGGATTTCAGCGGCGATCCCCATTTTCGAACCATTCTGCGGCGCGTTCGGCAAACCGCGCTGGATGCCTTCGATCACCAGGATGTGCCATTCGAGCGCGTAGTCGAGGATATCAAGCCGGTGCGCGATACCGCCCGGCATCCGCTGTGCCAGGTTACATTCCAGATGCTGCATTCCGCTCCGGACGATGCCGGTTCCGCGGTTGCCACCATCGATGTCAATCTTGGCACGGCAGCCTTCGATCTCTCGCTAGACATATGGGAAACCGGCGGCAGCCTGCGGGGACGCATCGAATACAGCACCGATCTCTTCGATCATGCCACCATCCATCGCTTCGTCACCCATTTTCGCACCCTGCTCGATCGGTTATGCGATCGGCCGGAGCGTCCCCTGTCGGAAATACACCTCCTGGATGAGCGGGAACTCCATCGCGTGCTCTACGAATGGAACCACGCCGATATCACCGTTCCGGCGGGCTTGCCGGTCGAAGAACTCGTTGCGTGCCAGGCTGCCCGTACCCCCGCCGCCGCAGCCCTGGTCGAGGGTGCGAAGACCTATACTTATAGGGAATTGAATACCCAGGCGGATCGGCTGGCAAGCCGGCTCGCCGCAGTGGACGGTTCGCCGGAAGTGCCTGAAGCGCCATGGCGTCCCGTAGGTCTATATGTCGGTCGCAGCCGGGAAATGGTTGTGGCGATGCTGGCCGTGCTTCGGGCAGGCAGAGCCTATGTTCCGCTGGATGCCTCGGCCCCTCCGGCACGCCTGCGCCATATCCTCGATGACTCGGGCGCTGCACTGGTGTTGACGACACAGCGGCAGGCTGATGCCGCGATGGAAGCGCTCGGCGGCGGCAGGCCGATGGAATTCATCGATGAGGCAACCCCCATGCCGCCGGCCGGCCGGCATCCCGATGCCCCTGGCTATCCCAGCTATCCGGGCAATTCCGGCCATTCCAGGCAGTACGGGCATGGCGAATATGCCGAATATGGCGAACGATTGGCCTACATCATCTACACATCCGGTTCCACCGGGAAACCGAAGGGCTGCCTCATCGCCGCAAAATCGCTCGCGCAGCATGTTGCCGCCGCCATGCGCTATTTTGGGCTGGGGCCGAACGACCGTGTATTGCAGTTCACCGCGGGCAACTTCGATGTGGCCGCCGAGGAGATTTTCCCGACGCTTGGAAGCGGCGCGACGCTCTGCATTCCGCCTCGGGAAACGCTGAATTCAATGCGCGACTTCAGCGATTACCTGGAGCGTAACCGGATTACCGTGGTCAACCTGCCTGCGCCGTTCTGGCACAACTGGGTGTCCTACCTGGACACGAGCGCCCGTAGGCCATGGGGATCATTACGTCTCGTGATAGCAGGAAGCGATACGCTGGCGGTTGACCAAGTAGAGCGCTGGCAAGCGCTCGCCCCCGCATCGGCTCGGCTTTGCAATGCTTACGGGGTAACGGAAGCCACTATTACCGCCACCTTGTATCCTGTTCCGGCGCAATGGGAAGCTCCTCCGCCGCGCTCGGTGCCTATCGGATGGCCATTCGGAAATACGAAGATATACCTGCTCGACCGCTACCGGCAGCCCGTTCCCGTAGGCGTGCCGGGAGAGCTTTATATCGGCGGCGAAGGGCTTGCCCGCGGTTACGCGGGGCGTCCGGACCTGACCGCCGAGCGCTTTATTTTCCACGCCTTCAATAACGACGGTGGCGACGGACCAGTGCGGCTCTATCGCACCGGAGACCGCTGCCGCTACCTTGTCGACGGGGCTCTCGAATACCTGGGCCGGAATGACAGGCAGGTCAGCATCCGCGGGCACCGCATCGAACTTGGCGAGGTGGAGCATGCGCTGGCCGAACATCCCGCGATTGCCCAGGCCGCGGTGGAATTGCGAGCCGGGCCTTCGGGCGGGCCGCAGCTGGTGGCCTGGATCGCCGGCCCGGTTTCGGCAGCAGAAGCGCGAACCTTCCTGCAACGGCTTTTGCCGGCATACATGGTACCTGCATCATTCATGATACTCGACGCGCTGCCGCTTACCGCCAGCGGCAAGATAGACCGCCAGGCGCTGCGCCCGCCCACTCGACCAGAAGGGCCGGAGGATGCGGAAGCGTCCGGGAACACAGCCGGCAAGTTTGCAGCACCCTCCACGGCAGAGGAACAGGCACTGGCGACGATCTGGTCGCAAGTGCTCGGTGTCGAGCGCATAAGCGTCCATGAGAACTTCTTTGAGCTGGGAGGCGACTCGATCCTGAGCATCCAGATCACTGCACGCGCCAACCAGGCCGGCCTGCGCCTGACTCCCCTGCAGATATTCCAGCACCAGACCATCGCGGAATTGGCGTCCGAGGCATGCCTCGCCGCCGCACCCGTTTCCACTGCCGTCGAACCTGACTCCTATGATGCGGATGATGCGGACCATGCGGAAAATATGGATGATGGTCAGCCGATCCCGCTGACGCCCATCCAGCGCTGGTTTTTTGAGCAGGAGCTATGCCATCCGCATCACTACAACCAGGCGGTCATGCTGCCCATCGAAGGGACCGTGGACATCCGGGCGATCGAAGCCGCCATCACGGCGCTTGTTGCCCGGCACCAGGCATTGCGGCTGCGATTCAGGCGCGACGATAGCAGCTGGAAGCAGGAGTACGTGGAACGGGACGAAACCGTTCCCCTCTCGTTCTCGGTTGAAAATCTCCTGGAATTACCGGAATCCGTGCAACGCACCCGCGTTGCGGCGAGAGCGACCGAACTCCAGGAAAGCTTCGATCTCTCGAATGGGCCCCTCATCCGCACGACCCTCTTCAACCTGAGCCCCGGCAGCAGCCAGCTTCTCATCGTCATCCATCATCTGGCGGTGGATGGCGTGTCCTGGCGCATTCTGCTCGAAGAGCTCACGGCAGCCTATCGCCAGGCAAAAGCCGGTGTTTCCATCGACCTACCCGCGAGAACAACAGAATTTGCCCATTGGGCCCGGCGATTGGAAAAAGCCGGGGAAACCGGCCGCTTCCAGGCCACGCTGGACTACTATCGCTCGCTTCCACGCCACCGCCTCGGCCGCCTGCCGATCGATTACCACCAGGGACCGAATACGGTCGCATCCGCCGACAGGATTATCGTGGCACTGGCACCGCAGAAGACCGAGGCGCTGTTGCGCGATGTCCCCAAGGCATTCGGCACCCAGATCAACGATGCTCTGCTGACCGCCGTTTCACTGGCGTTGGCCGGCTGGTCGGGACGCGCTGCACAGTGGATCGAAGTCGAAGGGCATGGGCGGGAACCGCTGTTTTCCGATCTGGACCTCTCGCGCACGGTAGGCTGGTTCACATCCATGTGGCCGGTCCTGCTGGAACCGTGCCAGCTGCGTGAACCGGACCAGCCGCTGACGCAGCTATCGACAGCCGAGCTGGCCCAGGCGCTGAGCCGGGTCAGGGAGCAGTTGAGCAAGGTGCCGGATAACGGCATCGGCTACGGACTGTTGCGCTACGGATCGCGCGCGCCGGAGGCCTCGCGTTTCCTGGCCGCGCTCCCCGCAGCCGAGGTAAGCTTCAATTACATGGGGCAGTTTACGGCGGGCGTAGGCAGCGGGTCGTGGCACCGCGGCCCTTCCCGTGACCTGTCCCAGGCGCGCAGCCATCTCATCGAAATCGACGGCCATATCGCAGCCGGCTGCCTGGAAATGGCCTGGACCTATAGCCGCCACTATCATCAGCGCGCGACCATCGAGCGCGTGGCCGGGGATTTCCGCGAATACCTGGAACGCATCGCAACGGCCGCCGCCGATCGCAGATTGACGCCAAAAGACTTTCCGCTTGCCAATCTCAGCCAGAAAGGCCTCGATGCCATCGTCCGCCGCATGTCACGAACCGCTGGAAACAGCTGATCATGAACCATGGATAACGCAGCCAATATCGAAGATATCTACCCGCTGTCGCCGCTTCAGCAAGGACTTCTGTTTCACAGCCTTTACGAGCCCGGCTCCGGCATCTACGTCGAGCAGCTGGGCTGGGCGCTGGAGGGGACATTCCATGCCGATGCATTCGAGCAGGCCTGGCAGTTCGCCGTTGCCCGCCATCCCGCGCTGCGAACGGCATTCGCCTGGGAGGGGCTCGAAGAACCGGTGCAGGTGGTCCACTGCAATGCCGCACCGGTCCTCGACCGGCTGGATTGGACGCACATTCCCATTGACGACCATGAGCAGCGGCTGGACGAATTTCTCGAACTGGACCGCCAGCACGGATTTGATCTTTCAGTCGCACCCCTGATGCGCCTCACGCTCGTGGAACGTGTCCCCGGCCGGCGCTTTTTTATCTGGAGCCACCATCATTTGCTGCTGGACGGCTGGAGCGTGCCGCTCGTACTGCGAGAAGTGTTCGGCCATTATGTCGCCTCATGCCAGGGCCAAACACTGGACCTGGCGCCCGTGCCGCCTTTCCGCAACTATATACAGTGGCTGAGCGAACAGGACTCCGCCAGCGCCGAGACATACTGGCGCAATCTTCTCCGGGGCTTCACGGCACCCACCCCGCTCGGGAGCGCTGCGAATCGAACCGCAGCGGCAAGCCCGCATTACGGTGCGCGCAGCCACTTCCTTCCGGAAACACTGGCGGAATCGCTGAGGGCCTTCGGGCGCACTCACCGCCTGACGCTCAACACCCTGGTTCAGGGAGCCTGGGCCTTGCTGCTCAGCCGCTACAGCGGCCAGGCCGACGTGGTATGGGGCTATACCGTTTCCGGCCGCCCGCCGGAACTGCCGGGCGTGGAGGAGATGGTCGGGTTATTCATCAACACCTTGCCGGCGCGGGTGGCCGTGGATCGCGATATGCCCGTGGTCGAATGGCTGCGTGCACTGCAGGATGCGCAGATGACCGGGCGGCAGTTTCAGCACATCCCTCTGGCTAAAATCCGCGGCTGGTCGGAGATCCCCTCCGCCCAGCCCTTGTTCGAAAGCATCCTGGGTTTCGAAAATTATCCCCTTCCCGAGATGAGTGCGGCGAAAGAAGCGGCTGTTGATCCCGGCGAAGCAGATTTCCGCCTGTATCCTCTGCGCTCCCATTCCCAGACGAACTTTCCCTTGAGCCTCATCGTCATGCCCGGTTCGCCGATAGAGATCCGGCTGCTTTACCAGGGAGACCGCTTTGACGAGGCGGCGATCGACAGGCTGGCCGGACACTTTCGCACCCTGCTGGAAAATCTGTGCACGAGCCCGGATAGCCAGGTAATCGGGAAGCTGTCCCTGCTCTCCTCCGAAGAACGCCGCCAGCTTGTCGCAGTCTTTGCTCAAGGCGAGCACCGTCCCCCATGGGATTCCCCGGCCTACCGCCGCATTGAAGACTATGCCGCGAAACAGCCGAACGCACTGGCACTCACCGCTGCCACCACTGGCGCTGCTGCTGGAGAGGCGCTGACCTATGGCGAGCTCAACCGGCGCGCCAACCGGTTGGCCCATTACCTCCGTAAGCGCGATATCGGCCCGGACAGCCTGGTCGCCCTCTTTACCACCCGCACGCCGGAGATGGTGATCGCGCAGCTGGCGGTGGCCAAGGCGGGCGGGGCTTTCCTCTCCATCGATCCGGCCTATCCTCCCGCACGTATCGCGTTTTGCATCGAGGATGCCGGCATCCATATGCTGCTGGCCGAGCACGCATTGAGCGCCAGGCTGCAGGCCATGCCGGTCGGCCCGGAAAAAATCATTTTGATCGATGCCCTCCCGGCCGAGGTTGACACCCAGCCCGATCATAATCCTCCATGCACGGTTGCGGCGAAAAACCTCGCCTATGTCGTCTATACCTCGGGGTCGACAGGCACGCCCAAGGGAGTCGAGATTACCCACGGCGGTTTGGCCAATCTTGCCGATTGGCATATTTCCAGTTACGCAGTGGTGCCCGAGGACCGCATGTCGCAGATTGCCAGCCAGGCATTCGACGCTTCGGTGTGGGAGATCTGGCCCTGCCTCGCCGCCGGCGCCAGCCTGCATATCGTGGACGACGCAATGCGTACCTCGCCAGCCGCCCTCATAGGCTGGCTGGCCGAACAGAAAATCACGCTCAGCTTTATCCCCACGCCCCTGGTGGAACTGATGTTCAACGAAACATGGCCGCAGCAACTCCCGCTTCGCGCCCTCCTCACCGGCGGCGACCGGCTGCGCCACGCGCCGCCGCCCACGCTCCCCTGTCCGCTCATCAATCATTACGGGCCGACCGAAAGCACGGTAGTCGCGACCTTCGGCGTCGTCTCGCCCTCCATGAGCCAAGGAGGCCAGGCAGGCCTGCCGGCCATCGGGCGCCCGATATCCAATACCCGGACATATATCCTCGATGAAAACCTCGAACCCGTACCCATAGGCATCGCAGGCGAGCTCTATATCGGCGGCGTCAGCCTGGCGCGCGGCTACCGCCATCGCCCGGAGCTGACACGCGAGAGATTCATCGCCGATCCATTCTGCAACATGCCATCGGCACGGCTTTACCGCACCGGCGACCTCGCCTGCTTTCACGAGGACAAAACCATCGCTTTCCTGGGACGGCTTGATAACCAGGTCAAGATAAACGCACACAGGATCGAGCTCGGCGAAATCGAAGCCATCATGGCGGATCACCCACTGGTCGAGAGCGCAGCCGTCATGGCGCACGAAAGCGCCGCCGGAAAATCCAGGCTGGTGGCTTATGCAGTTCCCGATTCCCGGCTCTTGAAATCCGTTCCTGCCGCCAGCGAAAACAGGCAGGTCGGCTATTGGCAAACGCTTTATGACCAGGTCTATCGGGAATCGGATACCGGCGGCCATGCGGTATTCAACATAGCCGGATGGAACAGCAGCTATACCGGCCTGCCGTTTTCCGAAGAGGAAATGAAGGAATGGGTCGAAGGCACGGTGGGGCGCATCGCCACGCTCAAGCCGAGCCGCATCCTCGAAATCGGTTGCGGCTCAGGCATGCTTCTCTATCGCCTCGCTCCGCTTTGCGAGCAGTATTTCGCGACAGATTTTTCCGCGGCAGCGCTGGCTTTGATCAAACGCGGGCTCGGCCGTCTCGATATCGCAAATGTCACGCTTTCGCAACGGGTGGCGGACGATTTCGAGGGCTTGTCCCCCGGTTTTTTCGATGTGGTGATACTCAATTCGGTGATCCAGTATTTCCCCAGCATGGCATACCTGCTGCGGGTGATCGAGGGAGCGCTGGGTGCAACGGCGGCCGGCGGAACGGTTTTTATCGGCGATATCCGCTCCCTGCCCCTGCTGGACGCTTTCCATGCCTCGGTGGAGTTTGCCAATGCCGCACCGTCCATGCCATTGCAGCGCCTGCAACAAAAGGTCCGGAGCCGTGTTGCCCAGGAACAGGAATTGGCGATCGATCCCGAACTGTTCCAGGTCCTCGCGCAACGCTTGCCGCGCATTAGCCATGCCGAAACACCGCTGCGGCGCGGGCGCTTCCGTAACGAAATGACCGCGTTCCGCTACGACGCGCTTCTCCGTCTGGATCAATTGCCCGACAACTCGGGCTCGCCGGGGCGACCAGCGCAAAGCATGGATTGGCACGATCGGCCGCTGTCGCTCGGAGCCCTCGAGCGCATGCTTGTGGACGAAGCACCGGAGTCCATCGAAATAAGCGGCATAACCAATGCGCGCACTGCAGAGGCTGCACGCCTGCATTGCACCCTCTTCAGGGATAACGCTTCAGGCAAGGTAGGGGATCTCCGTAGCACCCTCCGCAGCCAGGTTGCGGAATCAGTGGATCCTGAGTCCTGCTGGGCATTGGCCGAGGCCGCCGCCTACGATTGCCGCATCCGCTGGACTCCCGGCGCGGCGGATGGCCGGTTCGACATGCTGCTGGCCCAACCGGGAATCGATGCCGACTTCAACCGGCAATCCCGATCGCTACCCTCCGGCACGGTAGACTTGACACGGTATTGCAACAATCCGCTGGGACTGGCCGCGACTCAGGAACTGGCGCGGCAGTTGAGAGCGCACCTGCTCGAACGCCTGCCGGACTATATGGTGCCCGCCGCCATCGTCGTCCTTCCGGGCTGGCCGCTGACGCCGAATGGCAAGATAGACCATTCGGCGCTGCCTGCGGCCGAACATGCCGAACGGGACCGGGAACAAGGCTACCGCGCGCCGCTTTCCTTCCGCGAAAAGCTTCTGGCCGCGATCTGGGGAGAAGTACTCGGCATCGACCGCGTCGGTCTCGACGACAATTTTTTCGAGCTGGGCGGGGATTCGATCCTCAGCATCCAGATCGTTGCCAGGGCGAGCGAGCAGGGACTGAAGATTACGCCAAAGCAGATTTTTGAAGAAAAAACCCTGGGGCGACTGGCGGAGGCTGCCGGGATGGTCACGGGAAAAGCCGAAGGCCGGCTGGAAGAAAAGGACGTTCCAGCGGGCGAGATTCCGCTCACGCCGATCCAGGCTTGGTTTTTCGAGCGCGACCTGCCGGATGCGGAACACTTCAACCAGGCTCTGCTGCTGGAGCTCGAGGTTCCCCTGGCTCCGGAAGTGCTGGAGCGGGCAATAAAAATACTGGCGGAGCGCCATGATGTGCTGCGCATGCGGTTCCGCAGACGAGATAGCGGCTGGGTGCCCATGTTGGCAGCGCCCGATGAAACCATCGCGTTCTCGGTGGAACCATCCGACGACCTGGAAAAACGCTGCGCAGCAGCCCAGGCGAGCCTCGACCTGGAAAACGGCCCCCTGGTTCGCTTGGTACTGTTCCAGGGCCAGGGAACTGCGGAGCCGCTGCGGCTTCTGCTGGTCATGCACCATCTCATCGTCGATGCGGTTTCCTGGCGCATCCTTCTCGAAGAACTAGGAACCGCCTGCCTCCAGCTGCAGTCGGGGAGGCCTGTTCGCCTTCCCCTGCCGACGACATCGTACGCACGTTGGGCTGCCAGTCTTTCAGCACTGGCCCATTCCCCCCAGATCGGGATGCACCTCGCGGTATTTGGCTCCATCGGCTCCGCCAGGGTATCTTCGCTGCCGCACGATTTTGAGGGTGGCCGTAATCTCGAAGGCTCGGCCGTCCGCGTGACGGTATCGCTGGTGCCGGAAAAAACGCGCATATTGACTGCCGACCTGCCACGCATCTGGCACGTTCCCTTCCATGATGCATTGATTGCGGCGCTTGCCCAAGCGCTGGGCGGATGGACAGGCAGCAATGTTCAGCTCATGGATATCGAGGGACACGGCCGCGAAGAGCTCGATAGTGACGTCAACCTTTCGCGCACGGTGGGCTGGTTCACCGCCATATGCCCCGTCCTGATCGATATCGGCGCACCAGGCAAGCCGATCGACCGGCTCGTCCAGATACATGAGCAGCTATCCGGATCACCCGGGTTGCCCGGGCGCACACTCGCCTTTGGCCTGCTGCGCTATTTGGCCGAAGCCGATTACCGGCAGGTCATGGCTGCCCTGCCGCGTCCCCAAGTGATCTTCAACTTCATGGGGCAGTCCCGGCAAGGCTCCTCTGCCGGATCGCTCTGGCGTCCCGCTGCACAACCGATCGGACCGAGCCGCAGCCCGCGCCAGCCGCGCAGCCACCTGATCGAACTGAACGCCGAGATCATCGATGGTGCCTTATCCGCGGAGTTCACCTACGCTTCCGATTGCCATATGCCGGCGACAATCGCTTCGCTGGCAGCCCGGTTCCACGCCGCGCTGGAGGCTTTGGTCGCGGAATGCCACCGCGCGCCGCGGGCTTACCGCCCCTCGGATTTTCCGGAAACCGGCCTCAGCCAGGCCGAGCTGGACCAGGCCCTTGCCGAGCTCGGGGTCGCTCAGGTCACACAGGAAAGCGAACGATGAGCAGGAAAGGCATCGAGGCCATCTATGCATTATCGCCGCAACAGCTCGGGATGTTGTTCGAGAGCCTTTACACAACTGGCACGACTAGCGCGACCAACACGACGGGCTCGGGCATGCACATCGAACAGAAAACCTTCGCGTTCGACGACAACTGGAACATGGCGGCCTGGCGGGAAAGCTGGCAACACGTGGTGGATTGGCACCCCGCATTGCGTACCGCATTTGTCTGGCGCAACCAGAAAGAACCGCTGCAAGCCGTCATGTCGTATGCGGATATACCATTTGAGCAACATGATCTAGGCGCACTGGATGAATCCGCCAGGCAGGAACGCCTCGCCACGATCCTGCGCGAGGACCGCGAGCGCGGCTTCGTCCTCACCCAGGCCCCGCTCATGCGCCTTATGGCGATCCGGATGAGCGATAAATCCTGGGTCGCGGTATGGGCCCACCACCACATTCTGCTGGATGGCTGGAGCCTTTCGATCATCAGCCGCGACGTGTGCAACTTTTACAATGCGCGCTGCCGCCGCCTGGAGTGGAATCCCGAGCCAAGCCGTCCGTATCGCGATTACATCGACTGGCTAGCCCGCCGGGATACCCGCGAAGCCGAAACATTCTGGCGCGGGAGGTTGGATGGCTTCTTTCGCCCGACGCCAGTGGGACAACCGGAAAACGCAGAAAGCGGAAATGATCGGGTTGGCAAAATTGCTCCCGCTGCTTTGGCGGCCCAGGGCGAGAGCACGGAGCGCTATAGCTACCGCGAATGCCGGCTTCCCCGCAACCTTCTCACGGCGCTCCAGTCGGCCGGATTCGCCCATGGCCTGACCTTGAATACGCTGCTGCAGGGCGCGTGGGCCATCCTGCTCAGCCGCTACAGCGGCCAGCGCGATATCGTCTATGGAACCACCGTCTCGGGCCGGCCGCCGGAGCTGGCCGGCGTCGAGCGGATGGTGGGGCTTTTCATCACCACCCTGCCGCTGCGGCTGAAGATCGAGCCGGCCAAACCCCTGGCAATCTGGCTCGATCAAGTCCAGGCGGAGCATCTCGCAATGCGCCAATTCGAATACTGTTCCGCAGGCCAGATACACCAGTGGTCCGAAGTGCCCGGTACGCTGCCTTTGTATGAAAGCGTGCTGGTTTTCGAGAATTATCCCATGGACGATACGGTGCGCCCGACAGCAAACCGGGAAAACGATTTCGTCGGCGCACAGACGCGGCACGCCCTTACCCTGCTGGTCAGTGCGGAAGAGGAATTGGTGGTGCGCATTATTTATGACATGCGCCGGTTTCATGGCGAAGCAACCGCCCACATGATCGAACACCTGTGGTCGGTGCTGGCAGGCATGGCCGAGAACCTCCAGCAACCGGCGGATACGCTGGCCGATCTCATTCCGCGTGAGCAGATACCGGCAGTGCGCCCGCCTCCCCGGAAGGGAGCCCGAATTCTTCCGCAGACGCCGACGGAGGGGGTTCTTGCGCAGATCTGGAGCGAGCTGCTGGGCCTGGAGGAAGTAGGCGTCACCGATAATTTTTTTGAATACGGCGGCCATTCCTTGCTTGCGATCCAGCTCGTTTCACGGGTCCGCTCGACGTTCCAGCTGGACCTGCCGCTTCACAGCTTCTTCGATGCGCCTACAGTGCGCGACCTTGCTGCCCTGATCGAGGCACAGCTGCTGGATGAGCTGGCCCAGCTAAGCGAAGAAGAGGCACGGCGAGCGATGGGCGGAATAGAGGAAAGGACTGGCGCCAGATGATTTCAATATAGCAGGCAATATATGACAACCAGCTCGCGCGCGGAAAGCAGGGCCGGATTGAGCGATACCAAACGGGCGCTGCTCGACCAGTGGCTTGCCGGCAGGCAGCGGATGCCCGTCGCCGGCGAGCCCGCACCCCGTCCTGCCGGCGTGTCCGATATTCCGCTCTCATTCGCCCAGGAGCGCATGTGGTTTCTCCATCAGCTCGACCCCGGGTCGCCGCTGTACAATGTCCCCATGCCCATCTGGCTTCGGCGGGAAGTAGACGAGCATGCGCTCGAGCAAAGTATCAACGGCATAGTGCGCCGGCATGAGGTGCTGCGCACACGTTTCGCATTGCGTGGCGACCGGCCTGTCCAGATAGTTGAGCCGGCCGCGCATATTCCACTGCTGGTTCACGATCTTCGGAAGATATCCGAACCGGAACAGGCGGCAGAACTGGAACGCCTGGTCTGGAAGGAGACGCGGCGGCTATTCGACCTGGCCAGTGGCCCTTTGCTGCGCGCCACACTGGTGCGCCTGGGCAGCATGGGTAATGCGGACAGCCCGGATAGCAACACCCATGTTCTCCTGCTCGTGACCCATCACATCGCCGCAGACGGGTGGTCAATGGCGGTTTTTCACCGCGAGCTCTCCCGGCTTTACCGCTGGTATGCCGAAGGAATACCGGACCGGCTGCCGGAACTCCCGATTCAGTATGCGGACTACGCCATCTGGCAACGCTCCAGGCTGACCTCCGAGATGCTCGACCGCCAGTTGGCCTACTGGAAGCGGCACCTGGAGGGTGCACCGTCCTTGCTGGCCCTTCCTGCGGATTTTCCCCGCCCGCCCGTTCAGGGCGCAGAAGGCGCAAGCCAGGCACTGATGATCGAACGGGATGTTGCGAGGGAAATAGCGGAGCTCGGCCGTCTCGCAAGGGCGACGTCCTTCATGACGCTCCTTGCCGCCCTGGTGGTCCTGCTATACCGCCTAAGCGGGCAGGACGACATCGTCATCGGAACGCCTATCGCCGGCCGCTCGAATCGGAACACCGAGCAACTGATCGGCTGCTTCCTCAATACGATGGCATTGAGAACGAAAGTGCGGGCCGGGATGAGTTTTCTTGCAGTCCTGCATGACGTGCGCGAAGCGGCGCTGGGTGGATTTGCCCACGCCGACCTGCCGTTCGAGCGGCTTCTCGAAGCGCTGCAGCCGCAACGCAGCACCGCATGGACACCGGTTTTTCAGGTATTTCTCAACATGCTCAACTATGCGGAAGCGCGCGTCGATCTGCCCGGGGCGGAATTGCCGAAAGAAACGCTCGACGGCCCGGCTGAGGCGCTGGCGCGCTTCGATCTGACCATTTATGCGGAAGAAACGGCCGAAGGCTTGTATCTCAAGGCGGTCTACCGGACTGAATTGTTCTCACATGCGCGAATCGGCGAGATGCTGGCGCAGTATCGGCTCCTGCTGCAAAAAGTGGCTGCTGCACCGTCGGCACCGATCGAAAGCCACGAACTGGTAACCCTCACCGCGCGAACGCTTCTGCCGGACCCTCGCCAACCCCTGCCCGCACGGCCATGGCAGGCAATTCACCGCCTCGTCACCCGGCACGCTGCCAATATCCCCAATCAGGTCGCGCTCTCGGATGGAGTCCGGCCATGGACCTATGGCGAGCTGAGGGCGGAGAGCCATGCCTTGGCGACACGCCTGCTCCAGCTTGGCATCGGTCCGGGAGAGGTGGTCGCGATCTTCGGCAATAGAAGCCCGGCGCACGCTATCGCTATCCTGGGCGTGCTCGAAGCTGGCGCTGCATTCGTGATCCTGGAACCCGCCTACCCTGCAATCCGCTTGATAGCGTGCCTGCGCCTGGCCAAACCCAGCGGCTGGATCAGCCTTGCAGCCAGCGGGGCAGGCGAAGCTGGCGAGCGGCTACCGGAAGAACTCGCATCATTTCTTGACCAGCAGGCCTTGAAGGCTCGCCTCTCGCTTCCATGTGATACCGGAACGGGAACAGGCACGAGCGAACAACCGGAGACCCCGGGGATGCCGGAAACCCATCTTTGCCCGGATAGTCTGGCATACCTTGCTTTCACCTCCGGCACCACGGGCGTTCCGCGCGCGATCGAGGGCTTGCATGCGCCCCTGTCTCATTTCGTGGACTGGCACATCACCACGTTCGGACTGAGCGCGGCGGATCGCTTCAGTTGCGTATCCGGGCTATCGCACGATCCGTTCCTGCGCGACGTGCTGACGCCCCTCGCGCTCGGCGCGACCCTGTGCATACCCGGCGAAAGAGATCTCGCCTCGGCGGCGCAATTCGCGGAATGGGTCAATCACGAGCGGATCAGCGTCATGCACTTGACTCCCGCCATGGGAACGATCCTGCTGGACGGAGTGCGGGCAATCGCGCAGGCACGGGGAAAAGCCTCGTTGCCGTCATTGCGCTACCTATTCTTTGGCGGCGATGTGCTCGATGCCGCCTTCATCCCGGCCCTGCGGCCATTCGCCCCGAATGCGGAGATAGTAAACTTTTACGGCACGACGGAAACGCCTCAGGCGATGGCATGGTATCGTGCCCGTTCCGACGCAGCCATGCCACTCATACCATTCATGCCGTTGGGCTGCGGCATAGACGGCGCACAGCTCATCATCCAGTCCGCGCCTGGGGTGCAGGCCGGCATTGGCGAACTGGGCCAGATCCATATCCGGAGCCCTTATCTCTCCCGCGGTTACAGGGATGATCCCGGCCTGACAGCACGTCTGTACGCCGTCAACCCCTTCCGTCCAGATGGGGAAGCAGCGAGCGACCGCATGTTCCAGACCGGCGATCTCGGCCGCTACCTTCTCGACGGCGATGTCGTTTTCGTGGGAAGAGCGGACGAGCAGATCAAGATACGCGGCTTTCGCGTCGAGGCTGGCGAGGTAGTCGCAGCCCTGGAACAGCATCCAACGGTGAAGCAGGCCCGCATCCTGCTGGAGCAGACTCATGCCGGAGGCCGCCTGATCGCCTACGCGGTAAAGCGGGAGGGACAGGAAAGCTCGATAATCGCTGAAGCGGATGTGCTGCGCTTCCTGCGTCTGCGCCTGCCCGACCATATGATTCCGGCGGGTATCGTATGGCTGGAACGCCTTCCTTTGACCAGCAACGGCAAGATCGACCGGCGCGCGCTGCCCGCGGCGAATCGCGAGCAGCGGCGGACGATACACGACACTGCGCCGCGCACCGAAACGGAACGGATTCTGTGCGGGATCTGGTCGGAAGTGCTCGGCGTGGCGCCGATCGGTACCGACGACAATTTTTTCGATCTGGGCGGCCACTCGCTGGCAGCGATTCGCGTACTCGCCGCAATCATGGCCCGGCTGAACCTGGACCTTCCGCTGCGGCGTATCTTCGATGCCCCCACGGTGGCGCAACTGGCTTGCACCATCGTCGCAGCGCAGGAACGCGATACGCAGCCACCGCTCGCCATCGAGCGGCTATCCCGCGAACAGCATCGCCTCCGCCCTTCTTCCATGCCCACGAGTCTCAAACAGGAGGAAACGAATGTACCCGCGCCAACCAGACGATCCTGAGATCGCGCTTCTCGAACGCGAGGGCGAGGTCACGCTGATGATCGACGGAGACCAAGCCATGCAGGCATGGGAACGGGAGCTGATGTGCCTGTCATCCGACCTGCTGTGCCAGTTCGGATCCACGTTTCTGGAGGTCGGACTGGGGTTGGGAATATCCGCGTTGCGCATCGCTGGCAACCCGCGCACCCGCCGCCATGTCGTGGTCGAAAAATACCGGAAAGTGATTGATCTGTTCCTGGAACACAACCCATCGCCGCCCTCCGCGCTCGACATAGTCCATGCCGACTTCTTCGATTATCTCCATGAACTGGAGACGGAAAGCTTCGATGGTATTTTCTTCGATCCGCACCTGCCGAAGGAACTGCGTGAGGATGAGGCCCTGTGGCAGGAAATCGTCCCGCAGCTTGTCCGCATATTAAAAAAGGGCGGTGCGCTGATCCCCTGCTTCTCCAGCTATCCTGTCTTACGCTGGCAGTTCGTGCCCTTCTTCGATCGCGTGGTGGTCGATAAAGTGGCGTTCGATGCCTACCGGACCACCAACTACATGGCCCACAACAGCGGCGACGCTTTCATACAGCAGTTCATCAAGATGCGCTGAATCAGGCCCCGGCGAAGTGCCGGCCACCGCTTCCTTTCCTCCAGAGGAACCCGATCTCTCAGCTATCCCCTCCCCCCGCCAGGAGGGGCATCACATGCAATAGGCCCTCGTGGGACCATTCGGCGATGGTTTCCGGAAAAATAGGCGTACCCACAACTGTAAGATTCTACAGCTATTCAAAACACTTGTTCTGATGTCTCATAGCATCCGGGGAATTCATCAGGTCTTTTCCAGGGCTTGAGATTGCTTCGGCCATTTTTGCAAACCTTACGATCACCCCAATTTGTATGGTAATGCTCTGCCAGGTTTATTCAGAAACTCCGGCATCGAATTTGATTTCTCAAACCGATCATGTTTGCTGCTTTATGTTCATCGCATTATGGCCCACCAATATCTCGTTTTTACCCTTGATGACCAGAGCTACGCACTGCATCTGCCCTCGGTAGACCGGGTGGTGCGTGTGGCCCAGATCACGCCGCTGCCGAATGCGCCTAGCATCGTACTGGGCGTAATCAATATTCACGGCAGGATTGTTCCGGTCATCGATTTCCGGCAGCGCTTCAACCTGCCGAAACGCGAAATCGTTCTGGATGACCAGCTGATCCTCGCGCGCGCCAGGCTGCGCCGGCTCGCCCTGATAGCGGATGCGGTAACGGATGTAGTCGCTTGCCCGGAGCATAACGTAGCCCTGACCGAGCATATCCTTCCGGGCGTCAAGTACCTGGAAGGCATCTTGAAGTTCAAGGATGGATTGATCCTCATCCATGACCTGGACAAATTTCTTTCGCTGGAAGAAGAAAAAGCCCTGGATATCGCGCTGGACACCGCCTGAAACACGACGTGCACGATATGCAAATGACACTCCCGCAGCCGCTCCTTCTACAATTGAGTGAACAGCTGGCTAATCAGATGGGCCTGTATTATCCGGTCAACCGCTGGGGTGATCTTGAGCGGGGACTCAACGCCGCCGTACCGGCACTGGGGATGAAAAACGTCGAAACATGCGTGCGTCATATCCTGTCCGCCTCGCTCGCGCGCCCCCAGATCGAGGTTCTGGCTCGCCATCTCACCGTGGGCGAAACGTATTTTTTTCGGGAAAAAAGAGTTCTTCACGTACTGGAAGAGCGCATTTTCCCGGAGTTGATACGTGCCTGCGTTCGCGCCCATCGCACACTGCGTATCTGGAGCGCAGGCTGCTGCACCGGCGAGGAAGCCTATTCAATTGCAATTATATTGGACCGGCTCATCCATCCATCCGAGGAATGCAACACCGTTATCCTTGCCACGGATATCAATCCCGCGTTCCTGCAAAAAGCTACCGACGGAATCTATAGCGACTGGTCTTTCCGCGACACGCCCGGCTGGATAAAAGAGCGGTACTTCAAGAAGAAGAAAAATGGACAGTTCGAGATATTGCCGCATATTCGCAAGCGCGTAAGCTTTTCCTACCTCAACCTTGCTGAAGATACCTATCCATCTGCCGCTAACCGCACGGATGCGATGGATATGGTCTTCTGCCGCAATGTAATGATGTACTTCAGTGCGGAGGCGAGAAGGAAAATTGTTCGAAACTTCCACCGTTCACTGGTGGACGGTGGCTGGCTCATTGTCAGCGCCGTGGAGGTTCAAAACAGCGCCTTCCCTCAATTTCACACCAGAAGTTTTCCCTTGGCGACTCTCTACCAGAAGGGCGAAATTTCCGCATCGCTAACCGGCATGCCTGCTTGCGAGATCTCGGCCCCTACCCCCCTATTCCCGCCACCCAATACTTACGGAATGCCGGAAGCGCATCCGGTGCGTCTACATAAAGAAACCGCGAAGAAAGAACCGGCGGTACGGGAGGCAAGTTCGCCTGGATCGAAAGACAGGATGCCGGACGCCCAGGTCCATACGGACAGGGATAGCCAGCAGAAAAGCGAATCCCACCACCGCACGGCCCGCGAACACGCAAACCTGGGCCAGCTCGGCGAAGCCATCAAATGGTGCGAAAAGGCCATCGCGGCGGACAAGCTCAACGGTCCGAACCATTACCTCATGGCCACGCTTCAACTGGAGGCAGGCCAGGAGAGAAATGCGATCCAGTCCCTGCTGCGGATACTCTATCTCGATCCGGATTTTGTGCTTGCCCATTTCGCATTGGCCAACCTCCACCTGTCACGAGGACGAAAACGTGAAGCTGGACGCCATTTCGACAATACGCTGTCGCTGCTGCACAGGCTGCCTCCCGATGCACCCCTGCCGGAGTCGGAAGGCCTGACAGCCGGGCAGCTTATCGAGATCATCCACTCGCTTGGTTACCCGTCCTCACCCAATCACGGCAGCACCAACGGCTCCATTGACCGCAGAGGACGGCGGGAGGAAAAAACCCGATGAATGGCAGAATGGCTCCGCAACCGTCGGCCCGGCCTTCACCGTCCAGTACCACTGGACAGCAGACAGCCACGGTACATGATTCCGTTGCGGATATCTGGAAACCGTCCGACCAGGAGATACAAAGGATCCTGAAAGCAAGGGCATCGGCATTGGCGCAAAAACCGGTGGCCGAGCAAAGCGTTGCCGAGAGCTTTGAAGTTGTCGAATTCGTTCTTGCCCATGAAAGATATGCGATTGAATCACGTTTCATTCGCGAAGTCGCGGTGCTGGAAAGCCTGGCGCCGCTGCCCTGCGTCCCCGCGTTCGTGCTGGGCATCGTCAACTTGCGGGGAGAGATGCTTTCCGTCATCGACCTCAAGAAATTCTTCGGACTACCCGACAAGGGGCTGGGCGATCTCAACAAAATTATCGTGCTGAGATCCGGGGAGGTCCTATTGAGCATTCTGGCCGATGCCATCGCCGGCGTGCGCCGCCTGAAACTTGCCGATATCCATCCTTCGCTACCCACGCTCGCGGGTATCCGCAAAGATTATTTGAGGGGAATAACGCCCGAGCACCTGGTCGTCCTCGACGCTGAAAAACTCCTTGCGGATGAAAGCATCGTCGTGCAGGAAGAAGTAGCGGAATAGCTCCGAGCTGATGAGGCATGCCGGGCTACACCGGCGGATCCACGTTTTTCGATCCTGGTCTCGAGATATGTAAAAGGAATGAACGGAAGTGAAGCCTTGAAGGAAAAAATATGACCATCAATCATAAGATCATCGGCGGTTACGTCGTCATACTGGCATTACTGGTGCTGGTGGCTGGCGTCGCCTTTTATGCCCTCCGCCAGACGCAGACGACATATGACCATTTTCTGAACGTGGACGAGCGGCTGCTCGAAGGCGCCAATGAACTTCGAACCGTCACTTTCGCGCAGCAGACCTATGTGCGTGGCATCCTGCTCTACCCCGAGCTCCGCCAGCTGAATCAGACTCTCCTGGATACAAACGACCACCAATTCAAGCAGATCCTGGAAAAAATGCGCCGGTTGATGCGTTCGGAGGAAGGAATCGCCCTCGTCAACGAACTGGAGTCCCTCCAACAGCAATTGACGCAAGCCCAGCATGGCGCGGTCCGGCTCGCACTGGACCAGAAAAATGAAGAGGCAATCGAATACACCATCCGGGAATTCCGTCCCCGCAGCCTGGCACTCGTGGAAAAAGCGAAGCAATTCTATGATAGGCAAGCGAAACTGCTCGACAAAGGAAGAGTCGACCTTGCGGAGGAAGTAAGGCTTTTCACCCTCACCCTGGCCATTGTTTCGCTGTTTGCGATTTTTGCGGGAATGAGCATCGGCCTTAACCTGGCGCGTGCCATAACCGGGCAGCTAAGGGAAAGCATTGCGCAATTGGCATCCTCGTCGGCCGAGATTCTTGCCACTACTACGCAGGTTGCTTCAGGCGCTGCCGAAACCGCCGCCGCCGTGAGCGAAACCACCGCCACCGTGGAGGAAGTAAAGCAGACCGCGCAACTCGCAAGCCAAAAGGCGAAGTATGTTTCCGATACGGCGCAGAAAGCCTCTACCGTCTCGCGAGCCGGGCGCGAATCGGTGGAAGAGACCATCCAGGGCATGCACCGCATCCAGGAACAGATGGAGTCCATTGCCGGCAGCATTGTGCAGCTATCCGAGCAGGGCCAGGCTATTGGCGAAATCATCGCTACGGTCAATGATCTTGCCGAGCAATCCAATCTTCTGGCGGTAAACGCGGCCATCGAGGCCACTCGCGCCGGGGAACAGGGCAAAAGCTTCGGCGTGGTGGCACAGGAGATCAAAAGCCTTGCAGAGCAATCCAGGCAGGCGACCAGCCAGGTGCGCAGGATCCTGGGCGATATCCAGAAAGCCACGAATGCCGCGGTGCTGGCTACCGAGCAGGGAAACAAGGCAGTGGAAGCCGGTGTGAGGCAATCCAGCGACGCCGGCGAATCGATCCGCCTGCTATCCGTCAGCATCAATGACGCAGCGCAGGCAGCCACCCAGATCGCTGCTTCCAGCCAGCAGCAGATGATAGGCATGGATCAGATCGTGCTGGCGATGAGCAATATCAAGGAAGCAAGCGAGCAGAATGTAGCCGGCACGAAGCAGGCGGAGCTGGCCGCACAGAGCCTGCACGAGATGGGCGGCAGGCTGAGCATCATGGTCAGCGGCAAGGCTATCGGATAACAGGAGCAAAACCCCATGCCGATCAACGCCGATCTCCTGAAAAGGCTCCTGGAAACCTTTCGTCCCGAGGCCGAGCAGCATCTGCAGGCCATGTCGTCAGGATTATGCTCCCTGGAAAAAACACCACCGGGCAAGCAACATGCGGACATCATTGAAACCATATTTCGAGAGGCGCACAGCCTGAAGGGGGCAGCGCGGGCGGTGAATCTGACTCAGGTCGAGTCCGTTTGCCAGGCAATGGAAGCGGTCTTTGCCGCTTTGAAAAATAAACGCCTCCCTGCTTCCCCTCACTTGGTCGATCTGCTGCTCCAGGCGGTCGATATGCTCGCAGGCCTGCTGGCCACCAATGACGATGCCGGGCGGCAGAAGGCCCTGACAATTCCCTTGATACGCCAGCTCGAGGATGTGTTGAAGGGGTTGTCAGCCGGTCACGCTATCATGCCGCCCGTCACTGCGGCGGTGCCCGCCTCCCCTGCTCTTTCTGTTCCTTCCGCAACCCGTGCCGGCGGGCAGGCCGAATCCGGCACGGGCAACGAAGCAACCAAGCCGCGGGCAGCTCGCGGCTTGGGCGCCGCTACCGTCAGGGTTTCGACCGCCAAACTGGATTCCGTCATGCGGCAGATCGAGGAACTGCTGCTGCCGCGGCTCAAAATCGGCCAGCATGCCAACGAGTTGAACCGGGCTTTTTTCGATGTCGTGGAATGGAAAAAACAGCGGCAGCAGATCCAGCCGGCGCTGCGAACCATTGAACAGAAACTGGCTGGCAGTACCGATGCCGCAACTTCCGAATACAGGCGCGGGCTATCCCAGGTGCTCGGCTACCTGGAAGCGGAGCAGCTCCGTATGAAAATGCTGGAGGACAGGTTGGGTCAATTGCAGCGTGCCGCCGTGCAGGACCAACGCATGCTGGCGGGCATGAATGAAGGCTTGCGGCAGGACGTGAAAGAAATGCAGCTGCTGCCATTTTCCTCGCTGCTCGACGTTTTCCCCCGATTCTGCCGCGAACTCGCGCGCAAGCAGGGTAAAAGCATTGAACTCATCATCAGGGGAGACGGGATCGAAATCGACCGGCACATACTGGAGGAGGTCAGGGACCCGCTGATCCACCTGGTACGCAATTGTATCGACCATGGAATCGAGCAGCCGCAAGTCCGCCTTGCCAGGGGAAAACCGGCGCACGGAACGATCACGCTGTCATGTTCACAGAAAGACAGCGGCACAGCGGAGGTGCTGGTATCAGATGATGGCGCGGGCATCGATATCGCCCAGGTGAAAGCCGCCGCCTGCAAGCTCGGCTTCATGTCGGTGGAAGAGGCGGAAAAACTGGACGAACTGGAGTCGACATTGCTCATTTTCCACTCAGGCCTGTCGACCAGTGCCGCCGTCACGGATATCTCCGGGCGCGGGCTCGGGCTTGCCATCGTACGTGAGAAAATCGAGCACCTTGGTGGCGGCATCGTGGTGAAAACGAAACCAGGCCGCGAAACCGCTTTCCATATCTCGCTTCCTCTCGTGCTGGCGAATTTCCGCGGAGTTCTCGTTCGTGCCGGAGGGCAACTATTCATCATCCCTTCCACCGGGGTGGAGCGTGTGCTGCGATTTTCCAGTGAGGATATCCGGACAGTCAAAAACCGCGAGACGATCCTGGTGGAAGAAAAACCGGTATCCCTCGTCAAGCTGGGCAATGTGCTCGAACTGGCACCCGTCCGGTCCGAGACGGAGGCGAAGCCATACTTTCAAGCCCTGGTTCTCGGATCGGAAGCTTTGCGGATAGCGTTCCTTGTGGAAGAAATTCTGGGTGAGCAGGAAGTGCTGGTCAAGGCACTCGCCCGGCCTCTGGCTCGTGTCCGCAACGTCACCGGCGCAAGCGTGCTGGGCAACGGACAGGTCGTACCTGTCCTCAATGTACAGGACTTGCTGAAATCGGCGGTGAAACATCCCGGCATGGAATCTCCATCGCCCTCCAGTACGCCCCAGCCGCCGGATGACGAGCACCGGGGTATGCCGGAACACGCAATCCTGGTGGTGGAAGATTCCATCACCTCCCGGACCTTGCTCAAAGCCATTCTGGAATCGGCGGGTTATCGCGTCGGTACGGCGGTGGATGGCGTGGATGGTTACACCACGCTGAAAACCGCGAAATTCGATCTGGTCGTATCCGATGTGGAAATGCCGCGCATGGACGGTTTCGATCTTACTGCGAGGATACGTGCGGACAAGCAGCTTGCCGACCTTCCGGTCATACTGGTCACGGCGCTGGACTCGCGCGAGCACCGCGAACGCGGAGTGGACGTGGGCGCAAACGCGTACGTAGTAAAGAGCGGCTTCGACCAAAGCAATCTGCTGGAAATCATCCGCCGTCTCCTCCGTTCCTAGTCATCCATCTTTTTTATGATCAATGTCCTGGTGGTGGAAGATTCGGCGGTAATACGCGAATTCCTCGTCCATATCCTTGAGTCCGATCCCGATATCGCGGTTATCGCAACAGCCCGCGATGGCGAGGAAGCATTGGGCATGGTGCAGCAACGGCATCCCGACGTCATCACCATGGACATACACATGCCAAGGATGAACGGCCTGGAGGCAACCCGCCGCATCATGGAAACAAACCCGATCCCTATCGTGATCGTCAGCGGCAGCCAGGATGTAGGAGAAGTGGGAACGACATTCGATGCCATGAACGCGGGGGCGCTTGCAATATTGCCGCGCCCCGCCGGCGTGGGTCATCCGGACTACCAGGCCATGGCGCAGCATATGGTTCAAACGGTAAAGCTGATGTCCGAGGTGAAAATGGTCCGGCGCTGGGCACGAATGCGGAATTCCGCTTCGCCTTCCTTGCCTCCGGATCCGGCGGCACCCACCCTTGCCCCGGAAAAGAACCGACTCAGCATCGTCGCCATTGGCGCTTCGACCGGAGGCCCATCCGCCATCGAGATGATTCTCGCAGCGCTTCCAAAAAGCTTCCCGGTGCCGATCCTAATCGTTCAGCACATCTCTTCGGGATTCGTGACCGGCCTGGCCCAGTGGCTATCGAGATCCTCCGGTCTTCCTGTCCATGTGGCCGCCCATGGCGAGCTCCCGCTGGCAGGCCATGTTTATATGGCACCCGACGAATTCCATATGAAGGTCGAGCGGGGAGGGAGGCTCATTCTGACAAAGGATCCGCCGGAGCACGGGTTGCGGCCTTCCGTTTCCTGTCTCTTTCGCTCGATTTGCGATATCCATGGGCGTGAGGCGGTTGCCGGATTATTGACGGGCATGGGGCGCGACGGCGCGGACGAACTGAAACGGCTTAAGGAAAAAGGTGCGATCACTTTTGCCCAGGATAAAGACAGTTCCGTCGTGCATGGCATGCCCGGCGAGGCGGTCAGGCTGGGTGCGGCAACGCTCGTCCTGCCGCTCGAAAAAATCGCGCCGGTGTTGACAAGCCTGGCAGATCCTAACGACCTACAGGGAATACGGCAAGCATGACTAAAATGCCCCATAACTGCAGCATCGAAATACTCCTGGCGGAGGACAGTCCGACCCAGGCGGAAAAATTGCGGTACCTGCTCGAATCGAAGGGCTATGCGATAAGGATGGCGGGGGATGGCAGGCAGGCTCTCGCCTCGGCCCGGCAGCGCAAGCCGGATCTGATAATCAGCGACGTCATGATGCCGGTAATGGATGGCTTTACATTATGCAACGAAATAAAGCATGACGAGCGCCTCAATGATATTCCCGTCATCCTGCTTACTTCGCTCTCCGATATCGGCGATATCCTGAAAGGGTTGGAATGCGGCGCCGATAATTTCATCCGCAAACCATATGAAGACCGATATCTGCACGCTCGCGTCGAATACCTGCTGATGAACCATGAATTGCGCAAGAGCCAGAAGCTGCAGATAGGAATGGAAATCTACCTTGGTGGACAGAAACACTTCATTACCGCCGAGCGGCAGCAGATCGTGGATCTTTTGATTTCGATCTATGAGGATGCGATCCATATCAACAGGGAACTTCATGCGCGGCAGCTCGAGCTGGCGCATTCGAACCATTTGCTGAATGGGCTCTACCGCATTGCGGAAGGCCTGAACCGGGCGATAACGGAACGCGAGGTCTGCGAAAAAGCACTCGAATATGCGCTGGAGCTGCCGGGCGTGGAAGCCGGGTGGCTCTATCTACGAAACAACGGTACTTTGCAGCTTGCCGCTTCCTGTAATGAACCACCGTTCTTTGCGGAGGGAAAAACCGAAGGATCCTGCGAATGCTGGCATCTTTTCCTTGCGGGTGAGCTCGGCCGTACCGCCAGGATGATCAACTGCAACCGCCTCGTACCGGACTCCGATAATTTCAACCTTCCCTGCCACGCCAGCATTCCCTTGTGGGCTGGCAGCCAGAATCTCGGGATCATGAACCTCGTGGGCAAGCAACAGGATGCTTTCACGGATAGCGAATTGGAGACCTTTCAGGGAGTCGGTCAGCAGGTCGGTATTGCGCTGGAGCGCGCCCGGTTGCATGAACACATGGAAAAACTGGTGGAAGACCGCACCACCGCGTTGACCGCGGAAATAAGCCAGCGCAAGCAATATGAAGCGAGGATCGTCCGGCTCAACCGGATTCACGCGGTATTGAGCGGGATCAATATGACCATCGTGCGCGTCCGGGAAATACAGGAACTCTTCGATGAAGCATGCCGGATTGCCGTCGTTCACGGCCAATTCGTGTTCGTATGGATTGGATTGTTCGATCGGGAAACGCAAAATATCACCCCCATGGCCAAGGCGGGCCATGAGCACGACTACCTGGCCCGGTTGAACCTTACTGCGGTGCTGGATGCTCCCGGAAATTCATGGCTGATTGCGGAAGCAATCAGCACACTCAGGCCGGCCATCTGCAACGATCTTATCCGCGACGAACGAGCACGTGCATGGGCCGGGGATGCGGATGATCGCCGCCACAACTCCATGGTGGTCCTGCCGCTGATCCTTGAAGGCCAACCCGTCGGAATCTTCAAGCTGTATGCCGCCGAAACCGGTTTCTTCGACGAGGAGGAAATAACCCTGCTGACTGAAATGGCGGGCGATATTTCCTTTGCCATGGATCACCTGAAAAAAGAAGAGCGCCTTCACTATCTGGCATTTTTCGACGCCGTGACGGGTCTTCCCAACCGCTCGCTGTTTCTGGACCGGGTCGACCAGCGCCTCAGCACGTTTCAGAACAATTCCCAGGTGCTCTCCGTAGTAATTCTCGATCTCGAGCGGTTCAGCAGCATCAACGAATCCCTAGGGCACCAGGCCGGAGATGACGTGCTCCGCCAGCTTGCGGAGCGGCTAAAGCATATGCTCGCCGAAACGGACATCCTCGCGCATCTCTCCTCCGATCATTTTGCGCTCGCCATAAGCCATGAAGAGGAAAGCACCGACATCGCCCATACCCTGGAGAAGATTCTGGTCGGCATACAGGACCGTCCTTTCCTGATCGATGGACAGGAGTTGCGGATATCCGCCAGGGCAGGCGCGTCTTCGTATCCCCTGGATGGCCGCGATACCGACAGTCTTTTGCGCAATGCCGAGACCGCGCTGAAAAAAGCCAAGCTTTCCTGGGACAAGCATCTCTACTACGCGCCCGAATTCAATGCCCGTGTTACGGAAAAACTGAAACTCGAGACCAAGCTGCGCCGGGCGCTGGAGGAAGAACAACTGATATTGTATTACCAGCCGAAAATTGATCTCGAAAGCGGTCAGATCAGCGGACTCGAGGCACTGATGCGCTGGCAGGATCCGGAAAACGGGCTGGTGCCGCCCCTGCGTTTCATTCCCCTGCTCGAAGAAACCAGGATGATCCTCGATGCAGGGCGCTGGGCCTTGGGCAAAGCCATATCGGATTTCAAGAAGTGGCGGTCTCTCGGGCTCAATCCGCCGAAGATTGCCGTCAACGTATCCCCGATCCAGCTTCGGCAGAAGGATTTCGTCAGCATGGTTGCAAGCACCTTGCATGATGCCGGAGACGTGTCGATCGGGCTGGAACTGGAGATTACGGAAAGCGTGATCATGCAGGATATCGAGCAGAACATCGAAAAGCTCAGGATCATCCGTGACATGAATGTCGAGGTCGCGATAGATGATTTCGGCACTGGGTATTCCTCCCTCAGCTATATCGCTAAATTGCCCGTGAGCGTCCTGAAGGTGGATCGCGCGTTCATCATCAATATGACCACCAATCCCGATGATCTCAATATCGTGTCGGCGATCATATCGCTGGCACATTCGCTGCACCTGCGGGTGATTGCCGAAGGCGTGGAAACCGAGGAACAGGCGGACCTGCTGCGCATGCTCAAATGCGATGAGATGCAGGGCTATCTGTTCAGCCCGGGGGTAACCCCAGACCGGATCGAGCAATTCCTGCGCGAAGGGAAATCGCTTCCTGCCCCCGGCAACCGATGAAAACATCCAATCGATAAAACTGATTCCCGACTGCGGCTGCGCCTCTCCCTGAGCTTCCGCGAGGAGCTGGTGGATGGGTGAAAGACGATAACGCGGCGAAGCCCGTTCGCCCGTTATTGCAATCCGCATCATATATGCTAGAATAGGAATAATTCTCATTCTCGTTATCGAGTGACGCTATGTACGATTATCCTCTTCGGGATCCACCCCTGAACCAACCCCGGCGGCAAGAAAAATCCCTCGCATCCCTCGCGATGCGCATAAGAATGGCGCTGGAAAGAAAATTCGATACCGTTTTTAAAATGCTTTTTACGGAACGGAAAACGGGGCCTTCCGGCCGCGCCCAACTTTGGCGAAAGCATGCGGATTCCGGCTCGCCGCCCGCTCGGGGATCCCGGTCCACGGACAATGACCGGTTATTTCGGCATGGCATCGTTCTGGTGAAAACATGCCGCACCGGGACCCAAACCGCCGGAGGGCGGGAATGGTCCGCTACGCCGCTGATGAGGGAGCCGCAGACCCCCATACCTGCTTCCGCCGGCAAAGTAAATCAGCCGGATTGCGGTCAGGCGAGCCCGTGCCTTGCCGGGCTTTGCGTCCTGTGCGTCGGCGGACGCGCCGCCCTGTATCCGGCATACCGCCGCTTTGTCGAAGCGGCTGGAGGGCGTCTTCTGATCTATCGCGGCGACCGGCACGAGGGGCCGGATCCGCTTGGCGCGCTGCTTCTCCGGGCCGATGCGGTAATCTGTCCGGTCGATTGCGTCCACCACGCTAGTTTTTTCCATGTGGAACGGCACTGCGTGCATATTGGCACACCCTGCGTCCTGCTGGAACGCTCCGGCTTGCCGACTTTCTGCAGGGGAATAGAAATACTGGCCACGGCGAGCTTCCGGAACATACCGGCCATCCACGCCACGACGCAACGTTGACATTTTCGGGGTTGATCCTAGACTGATAGGGTACCGCCCTGGCTGCCGAGGATATTCGTGGCTCATTCACTGGATCGCTTGCTCAATCATTGCAATACCGCCAGCCACGATCTCTTGCACAATCCGGAGCACCGGTCCATTTTCCATAGGGGATCAGTAAATGATTCGCAATCCCGTCGATATCGCGGCGCGCGTCAGCCCTAACCTGGCCACGCTGATCGCAAGCCGGGTCAGCGACCCAGATGCCGAGGAACCCATGACGCTCGCCGCCGTGCGCGCTTTCCTGGTGGACTTGCTGCCACAGTCGCTAGCGGAGACGGAGCGGCTGCATCATTTCGACCTGGATGAGTCGTTACTGGATGAAATGGATGCATTGATCGAGGAATTTGGAGGGGATGCGCTTGCCATAGACTTCATGCAAAGCGTTGCCACCGAGCCGCTCTCGCGCGTGATCGAGGCCATGGTGAACGATGAAAACCGGGAAAATCCGCCCACCCTCGCGGCAGTGAGGGAATCCATCGCCTCGGGCGGCCTGACCGCCAGGCTCGTCGGAGAAGGCGTTCTGGAGGAGGATGAAGACGATGCTTTGCTTGCGGAGATAGAGGCGCTCATCAGGCGCTATGGAGACGATTCGCTGGCGGAGGAATTTTTGCGATATGAATGAAAACCAGGCGCATTCACCGGATACACGTCGCCATCATCCCCAGACCAGCATCTCCGTCCTGGGAAAATCCCTTGACAGATCGGTCGCAAGGTATCGATAGAAAAGGAGGGAGCGCTTCCTTAAATCGCTCCCTCCAGAATGACTTCGGCAAACGCATCGATCTCCGCTTGCAATTCATGGCGCGAAACCAGCCCTTCCACCAGATGAAGCGGCAACCTGTTGCTGGAGGCGCCGACAAGCAAACCCATGATCATGCCGCGATGCACGTTGTCGCCGCCCGCGTTGGCATTGGCCAGCAACGACTCTTCGATCCCGACGCCATGCCTGACGATGAGATACAGCATCAATGGAAGGCCGTGCTCGGGATAGCAGGCAGTCGCAAGAAGATGACGAACCACTTCCGATTCGCCGCGCTGCCGCGCGAATCCGGTTACCTCAAAAGGGTTCTCGTCGAGTCTCACATGCAATTGCCACATCTCGTCCCTGGGAATGTTGCCCGGCCCGCCATGGTTGCGGTAGGCGGCGAAGAGATCCTCGCCCGCGATTCTCGGCAGCCTTATCGCCCTGGCATAGGAGAATATTGCCTCGATCGGATCTCCGCCTTTCACCAATGCGTTCAGTAACGGAACCAGGACGCCCAGCGCGCTCGCGACATTTTCGGACCGATGGGTAAGAGACTGATGTTCCGTTGCGAGTCCCAGTCCCTGGTATGCGCTTTCCGCCAGCATGGATAAAACCAGGGGGCGTATGACGCCGCCATGCGACCCGATAGACCAGACATTGCGCTGGAATTCGGCAGATCCTTCGATGGGAAAACCTCGGGAATAATTCTCGAACCAGCGCCGTAGATAGATTTCCGTGTAAGGATCCCGGTTTTCGCCGGGGGTGGCGAGATATTGCACGAAGGCCTCGAGGAAATCCCTTGGATCATAACGCCGGCAGCGAATCACCGAACGCATGAGCACGCGCACCAGGTGGGCGCCGAGCGTATTCTCTCCCGCTTTCAGCCCATGATGGTAATGGAAGCGGTCCGCGAGCCGCGGAACCCGGTTTCCATGCTCCCCCTCCCGCTCCGTGGAACGGATTGCGAGACTGCCATAGGTGGTATCATAGAAGCGCGCATGCTCATGAAGGATGTCGTAAGGACGCCCGATCCGGTTCGCGGACTCCACGTCCGGACGGTAAGCCATGCCTACCATGAAACTTTCCGGATGGGGATGGGGCGGTGCTTCGTATCCTCGGATGCCGCCATTGAAGGAGGTCCGGATATTTTTCAGGTTATAAAACCAATGCGCCGGCATCGCCAGCGCATCCCCGATAAAAAGTCCCCATAGCGCGTTTCGGATTCTAGCGGCCCGTGACCCAGCCGTATCTGGATGATGGTGCATGAGTTTGATTTCCTGTTTTTTCCCTGACAGTTTCTCATAATTCGCCATGGCGGATATGCGAGAAAGCGGAAAAATGGGAAAGATGCCGGTCTTGAGCTTGCCAGCCCGACAACTGCCGGAGTCGTGCATGCAACGTAGCGCAGCTTCCTTGTTGCATAAAGGGATTACATGAAAAACCCGCCGGGACAAGAAAGCCCGCGTCGCGCGGTATCCGGGGCCGGGCTGGACTTCCAGCGCGAACTGGTGGAGGGCTTGCTGAATCCGCGCTGTTATTCGCCCCCTCCTGAAAAAGTCCGGTTGATCGAGACGCATATTTCATGGGTCCTGCTTGCCGGCCGCTACGCATACAAGATAAAAAAATCGCTCGACCTGGGATTTCTGGATTACTGCAGCCTGGCATCGCGCCGCCATTACTGCGAAGAGGAGATCCGGCTCAATCGCCGCCTGGCGCCACAGATATACCTGGATACCGTTCCTATTGGCGGCAGCCCGCATACACCAGTACCGGGATTGCTGCCAGCCCTGGAATATGCGGTGCTCATGCGCCGTTTTCCTTTCTCCAGGCAATTCGACAGGCTGGCTGCGCAGGACAGGCTGGCGCCGCAACATATCGATAACCTGGCCAGGGTCCTGGCGCATTTTCATGCCAACCTGCCCGCAGACACATCCGCTTCCGGTTTCGGGTCGGCAGGCCAGGTGCGATCCGCGGCATCGCAAGCTCTGGATCGGCTGGAAACATTGCTTGCGGACAACGGGGAAGAAGCCGGCATCGCCCGGTTGCGCCATGCCAGCGATGCGGAATACGCCCACTGCAAGGACCATATCGAGCGCCGGCGGACGCAAGGTTTTGTACGGGAATGCCACGGCGACCTGCATCTCGGCAACATCGTGCTGCTCGACGGGCAACCCGTTCCTTTCGATGGAATCGAGTTCGAGCCCGCCCTGCGCTGGATCGACGTGATAAGCGAAATCGCCTTTCCGGCCATGGACCTGATGCACTATCGGCGGCCCGATCTCGCCTTTCGTTTTCTGAACGCCTACCTGGAGGAAACCGGGGATTACGGAGCCGTATCGCTGCTGCCTTTTTATGCAGCCTATCGCGCCTCCGTTCGCGCCATGGTCAGCGCAACGCGCGGAACGCAGGCTGGGCTGTCCGGACGCGCAAGGAAAAAAATGCTCGCGGATTGCCGCAGCCTCGTTGCGCTTGCGGAGCGATGCCTGACCCGGCGCCAGCCCGCTCTGATCATCACCCACGGTTTGCCGGGGTCAGGCAAGACCACCTTCTCCCAGGCCGCCCTGGAGCGGTTGCAAGCGATACGCATCCGCTCCGACGTGGAGCGCAAGCGCCTGCATGGACTCTCGCCGCTGGCGCGCAGCAATCCCCAAGCGGACAATCTGTACAGCGCGGACGCCACGCAACGTACCTTCGCCCGCCTCCACGATCTTGCTCGCGAACTGCTGGATGAGAGCATTCCGGTAATCGTGGATGCAGCTTTCCTCCGGCGGGACGAGCGCGAGCTATTCCGGCGGCTTGCGCATGAGCGAGGGATGCCTTTCGTCATCGCTTCCATGAAAACCAGCATCGGCACAATGCGGGAACGCATCGCGCAGCGGCAGATCAAATCGGATGACGCTTCCGAAGCCGACCTCGCCGTTCTGGAATCATTGCGGAACAAGCAGGAAAAACTGTCGCCGCAGGAGAGGGCCTGCACAATAGAATTCGATAATGAAAACAATGCTGGAGCAGGCGATACGCAGGCATGGGAACGGCTGAATCGCCGTCTGGCTGCATCATGAAGGCGAGCGAAAAACACGGGCAAAAAAGACCTTTGATTTATGGACCGTCTGAACTAATTGGTGATGCTATACTCTCAGTTTCGACTGTCTATTCGTATATCTTTGGGAGACTCTCATGAAGAAGATATTCACTTTATTGACCCTCGCGATACTCAGCTTTGGACTGACGGCCTTTGATGCCGACGCCGCACGTTTCGGCGGAGGCAAAAGCATCGGCAAGCAACGCGAAGCGATAAGCCCGCAAGCCGCTCCCAAGTCCGCTCAACCACCTGCCGCGGCTCCCGGGCAGGCAGCTGCGGGCGGCAGCAAATGGATGGGACCGCTGGCAGGCCTTGCCGCCGGCGGACTCCTGGCCGCCCTTTTCATGGGTGGTGCGTTCGAAGGCATCAAAATGATGGACGTACTCATGCTGGCTGCGCTAATGGCCGCCATATTCTTTGTGGTGAGGATGCTGCGCAGGCCGCGCCAGGAGCAGGAACAGTCGGCGCGGCCCATGCAGTTCTCAGGCGCAGGGCCTGCCGGCAACCATGGCGTCCCGCCGGTATCGGCGGCCGCAGCAGCGGGGAGTACGGAAAATGTAAAGGCCGCTCCTTCGCCGGACAGCAGGGCCAATATTCCGGCTGACTTCAAGGTCGAACCGTTCCTGCGCAATGCGAAAACGTCCTTCATCCGCCTGCAAGCGGCTAACGACGCAAAGGATATCAATGATATCCGGGAATACACCACCCCCGAAATGTTTGCGGAAATCAGCATGCAGATCAGCGAACGCGGCAATGAACCGCAGAAAACGGAAGTGGTGGCGATCAATGCCGATTTGCTGGAAGTGGTCACCGAGAATGACTTGGCCATCGCCAGCGTCCGCTTCAACGGGCAACTGCGCGAAGCCCCCAATGCCCTGCCGGAAACATTTGACGAAATCTGGCATGTGCAAAAGAATTTGAAGGATCCGGAATCTGTCTGGCTACTAGCGGGAATCCAGCAGGTTTCCTGATCTCCAGTTGTGATGCTGGCATCCGTCGCCATAGCCCCGCTCAACCATTTGCTGCAGGGTGAAAGCTGGGCTCGCAGGCGATTGCAGGCTTGCGCGGGAAAAACTGCGCGTTTCCGCCTTCCTCCCTTTGTTGACCTCGCCCTGACCGTGCAAGCCGGGGGCGAGGTATCCGCAGCGGCGAGCGATTCACCCTGCGACGCAATATTCACCCTCCATCCCACCCTGCTTCTACGCTTGCTTGCCAATAATGCCGAGGCTTACCGCGAAATCAGGATTTCAGGCGACAGCGCATTCGCCGACGAAATTCTCCAGATAGGAAAAAACCTGCGCTGGGATGCAGAAGAAGATCTAAGCAGGATAATGGGCGACGTTCTTGCCCATCGCCTGGTACGGACCGGAGATAACCTGGTCCAATGGCAGAAAGGAGTTCTGGATAATCTTTTGCAGACGATGACAGAGTACTGGACAGAAGAGCAGCCGGTACTCGCCAAGCCCGCCGATATGCGTGAGCTGACCCGGGAGGTAAACCGGTTGTCCGAGGATACCCAGCACCTGGAAGAAAGGCTGAACGCGCTGCACAGGAAAATGGCGGTGCAAACGAGCTGAGAAGACTTTTTGAGGGAACCGCTGGCAAGTCTCGGGAAACCCTGCTGCCAATCCCTATGCAGTATCGCAATGGTCCGGTGGCATCCGTCGGGATCTGTTAATGCATGGTTCGCACCCGCATTTTTGTGCGCAACCATGGGTACAGGACGGAGTTTCGCGCAATCGGTCGTTACCGCCGGCTGCAGAGCTTGCTGCTGTTCCACAACAAATAGAATAAATGCGTTTCCTTCGCCTTCTCAAGATACTGTGGGTAGCTTTCCGCTTTGGCCTGGATGAGTTTTTCCTCGGCCATGAACGATTACGCCTGGTACGGCCAGTGGTCAGGGCGGCCACGTTCTGGCGGCGGCTGGATCGCGCGCGGGGCGAACGCCTTCGCCTTGCACTCGAAGCGCTTGGTCCTATTTTCGTCAAGTTCGGGCAAATGCTTTCGACCCGTCGCGACCTCCTCCCCCCGGATATTGCCGACGAACTCGCCAAGCTGCAGGATCAGGTTCCACCGTTTCCCTCCAGCATCGCCCTGGCCACGCTGGAACAGATATACGGCAAGCCCGTCAACGAAATATTCCTGCTGTTCGATGCCGAACCGGTTGCCAGCGCATCCATTGCCCAGGTACACCTGGCAGTCCTGCATGACGGTACCGAGGTTGCGGTAAAAGTGCTGCGCCCCGGTATCGCACCGATTATCGCCCACGATGTGGCACTGATGGAAACCGGGGCGTGGCTGGTCGAGGCGCTATGGCCCGACGGCAAGCGGCTGAAACCGCGAGAAGTGGTAAACGAATTCTCCAGGCATCTCGAAGACGAGCTGGATCTCATGCGGGAAGCGTCCAACTGCAGCCAGCTCCGGCGCAATTTTCTCGATTCCCCCCTGCTTCTGGTGCCCGAAGTCTACTGGGACTACTGTTACTCGGGTGTCATGGTGATGCAGCGGGTAAAAGGGATACCCATCAGCCACGTGGCCGATCTGCAGGCACAAGGCATAGATATACCGAGGCTGGCTCGCGTCGGAGTGGAAATCTTCTTCACCCAGGTATTCCGCGACGGCTATTTCCACGCCGACATGCATCCGGGAAACATCTTTGTCGGCAATGATGGGCGCTACATTGCGGTTGATTTCGGCATAATGGGCACCCTCACGGATGAGGACAAGAATTATCTGGCGCAAAACTTTCTTGCTTTTTTCCGGCGGGACTACAAGCGAGTGGCCGAAGCGCACGTTGAGGCCGGATGGGCGCCAAAAGACACTCGTGTGGCGGATTTCGAAACAGCCATCCGCGCGGTTTGCGAACCCATCTTCGACAAGCCCCTCAAGGAAATATCCTTCAGCCGCGTACTGTTGCGCCTGTTCCAGACCTCGCGCCAATTCAATGTCGAAATCCAGCCTCAGCTGGTGCTGTTGCAAAAAACCTTATTGAACATCGAGGGATTGGGGCGCGACCTCGACCCCGATCTCGACCTGTGGACTACCGCCAAGCCGTACCTCGAAAACTGGATGGCGGAGCAATTGGGACTGCGCGGTTTTACCCGTCGCCTGAGCAAGGAAGCCTCGAGCTGGGGAATAATGCTTCCCCAGTTTCCGCGCCTGATGCACCAGGCGCTGAGCGAAGTCCGTGTAAAGGGTCTGGAGCAAAGGATGGATGCGCTTCTTGCGGAAAAGCGGCGGCAGAACCGGCTGCTTGCCGTTCTTGTCGTACTGGTGGCACTGGCGGCGCTATGGCAGGTCTGGTGATCGATCGCATGCCAAAGTCATTTTCGGTTCCGGCTTCCTCCGGATGAAGCAGCCGGGCACAGAGACAGCCAATCGTTACCGGCTTTAAGCGGTTGCCACAACTTAGCGCCAACCCGCCTGCAGGGGAATACCAGGCCTGAAACGTATCCCTTCGCTTGGCGATCTCCTCGAATCTCGGCTTTGATCCAAGTTCTTTTATCACCCCCCCTTTTTTCAATGCGCCCGTAGCTCGCCGCATCTGCCGGCCACACTTGGGTGAATTTGGTAAAATCCCCGCTTTTTAATCCACGGACAGAATGGCGCTACTGGAAATTCGTGAGGTGACGAGGCGCTTTGGCGACTACACCGCGGTGGATCACGTCAATATCAGTGTTCAGGCGGGCGAATTCTTCACGCTGCTCGGCCCGTCCGGTTGCGGCAAAACCACGCTTCTCAGGATGATTGCGGGATTCGACCTGCCGGATTCGGGACAGATACTGCTGGATGGCAAGGATATGGTGGGAATGCCGCCGGAAAGGCGTCCCGTCCATACCGTATTTCAAACTTACGCGCTGTTTCCGCACATGACGGTGGCGGAAAATATTGCCTTCCCCCTGAAAATGGCGCGGAAGCCCCCTCATGATATCAAGCTGCGCGTGAGTGAAGCCCTGGATAATGTCCGCCTGTCCGACTTCGGCCACCGCTTTCCCCATGAATTATCCGGCGGGCAGAAACAGCGGGTCGCGTTTGCCCGCGGATTGGTCAATCGCCCGCGGCTGTTGCTGCTGGACGAACCGCTGGGCGCGCTGGACGCCAAGCTGCGAGAGGAGATGCAGATCGAGCTCATCAATCTCCAGAAGAACGTCGGAGTGACTTTCGTGTTCGTTACGCATGCGCAGAATGAAGCCCTGGCGTTATCCCATCGCATCGCCGTGATGAATAAGGGAAGTGTCGAGCAGATTGACGAGCCTTCCAAAATCTACAGTTCCCCCAGGAACCGCTTTGTCGCGGATTTCATAGGCAAGATCAGCATCATGAATGCAACGGTGCTGGAAACCGGTCCTTCCCATCTGAAGCTCGATGTGGCTGGCCTGGGACATGTTACGGCAGCGGGCAAGGAGGGAATCAAGACGGGCGACAGGGGCGTCATGGTTATCCGCCCCGAGCAGGTGCGGATTTCGCACCCATCCACCGATCTGGAGCTGAAAAATCACTTTTACGGGAAGGTCCATGATTTTCTCTATGTGGGAGACGTGACCACGTATATGGTGGAGCTTTCCAACGGCGTCCGTATCGAGGCGCTGCTGCCCAATTCCGCGCCGGGACGCGCCAAATTCTTCGAGGCCGGGGATGAGGTAGCAGTGTCCTGGCGTCATGATGCAGGTATTTTCCTGAATGAATAGCGATCGTAAAAAGAAGGGAATGGGAGCGGCTGTGGTGAAAATGCTCGTCGGCGGCCCGCCCCTGGTATTCCTGCTGGTTTTCTTCGCCGCTCCCAGCATGATCATGGTCCTCAGCTCGTTTCGCTTTCCAGGTGAATTCGGGGGACTTGCGCCGCTTGCCGCGCCGAAGGAAGGAACGGGCGGGGATTATGGATTGACGGCGGAGGCCTACCAGTTCTTTTTCAGCGATGTGATTTATGCGGAAATTTTCCTCAAATCCTTTGGCATCGCCATGGCGACGACGCTCATTTGCCTCGTCATGGCCTATCCGCTGGCGCTGCTGATCGCCCGCAGCGAAAAGCGCTTCCGCAATCTGCTGGTGCTGCTGGTGGTGCTCCCATTCGCCAGTAATTTTCTCATCCGGATTTATGCATGGATGATCATTCTTGGCCCCGAATCCGGATTCAGCCATTTCGTGAATGCGATCCTGGGCGTTTTCGGCATTGCGCCGGTAACATTGCTATTCTCGCCATTCGCGGTACTGGTGGGCATGGTATACGTCCACTTGCCGTTCATGGTCCTGCCCCTCTATACCAATCTCGAGAAACACGATCCTTCGCTTCTCGATGCGGCGCAGGACCTCGGCGCAACAGCCTGGCAGCGCTTCTGGCGGGTTACCTGGCCGTTATCGCTGCCCGGAATTTTCTCGGGTTCGGCCCTGGTATTCATCCCCGTGCTGGGCATGTTTGCCGTGCCCGACATACTTGGCGGCACCGGCGACATCCTCATCGGCAATCTGATCAAGGATCAATTCCTCGGCACCCGGGATTGGCCTTTCGGTTCCGCGTTATCGATCATGCTCACGCTCGCGGTGCTGTCCGTGGCAGGGCTATCCACATGGGTCGCCCGCTCCGCCATGGGACATCGCCAATAAATATGAGCCGCACGAATACCTGGTTGTGGCCGGTCGCCGCGTTGATTTACGCCTTCCTGTACGTCCCGCTCGCGATCGTGGTGATGTATTCGTTCAACGATTCCCGCCTGAACGCCGAATGGGTGGGCTTTACGCTGCACTGGTATAAAGCGCTGCTCAGCAACCAGGAGATGCTCACCGCCGCGCGCAATTCGCTCGTCATCGCCATATGCGCAAGCCTGAGTTCCACCATCCTGGGCACCATGGCAGGCCTGGCGATACACCGGTATCGGTGGAAATTCCTGCCGGCGCTGGTATTTACCCCCGTGGCCATGCCCGAAATCCTGCTGGGCGTATCGCTGCTGTTATTTTTCCTGCAGGTATTGAACGTAACGCTCGGCATGGTCTCCATCATCATTGCGCACACCACGTTCTGCATCGGCTTCGTTGCCATCATCGTACGGGCGCGCCTCCAGGCCATGGACGACAGCATCTTCGAAGCTGCCCGCGATCTCGGCGCCACCCCGTGGCAGACCTTTCGCCTGGTTACCCTGCCGCTCATAGTCCCGGCGGTTGTCGCGGGTGCGCTGATGTCCTTTACCCTCTCCATCGACGATTTCATCATCACTTTCTTTACCAAGGGAGTAGGCGAACCGATTCTTCCCATCCAGATCTATACGATGATAAAAGTGGCGGTAACGCCGGAAGTCAACGCCATTTCGACACTATTGATGCTCCTCACGCTGACCCTGATTATCATCGCTGCGAGACTGGAAGCGCGCGCCTCACCGAACAAAAGCGGCACGGCGCGCCAAGCCCAGTGAAGCCATTCTCGCCGCCCGGAAAAGTTTCAGTACTGCTCCTGCTCGTGCTGGCGGTGGCCGTCCTGTCCGCCGGCTGTACCGTGAAAGGCGAAAATCCTGCGGGAGGCGAAAAAGATGTCCTGTATCTGTTCAACTGGAATAATTACCTTGCGCCGGACTCGGTCAGGCATTTCGAAGCAGCCTGCAATTGCAGGTTGTCTCAGGATTACTATTCCGATAACGAAGAAATGCTGGCGAAGCTGGCCGCCGGAGCAAGTGGCTACGATATCATCGTGCCTACCGGCAACGCGCTAGATACGCTTTTGCGCCAGGGAGCGCTGAAACCCCTGGATAGATCGCTCCTGCCCAATCTCAGGAACATCAATCCCGCTTATCTCGACACCGCCTTCGACCCCGGCAATAAATATTCCGTACCCTACGCCTTCACGCTTTCCCTGCTCGGCTTCAACCAGGAAAAACTGAAGGAGCTGGGTCTGCCAACGGATACCTGGGCACTCATTTTCGAGCCCAGGTACCTGGAAAAAATCAAGGGCCGCGTGACCGTGCTCGACAGCCAGCGCGAACTGATGGCTGCGGCGCTCCGGTATCTGGGGCATTCTGTCAATGATGCCAGCGAGGAGCACTGGAAACACGCGGCAGCTCTTATTGTGCGCGCGAAACCCTACTGGGCGGCTTTCAGCAACGCCGGCTATATCAAAGAATTGGCGAAAGGAAATCTGTGGGTCGCCCACGGTTATTCCAATGACATGTTCCAGGCCGCGCTCGACGCAAAAAAAACCGGCCGTCCCTTCACCATAAGTTATACCGTACCGAAGGAGGGAGCGGTTCTGGCGCTCGACAGCATGGTTTTGCACCGGAGCGGAGGGCGCCCGGACCTTGCCCATCAATTCATCAATTTCATGCTGGACGGCAGGAATTCCGCAGAATTGACAAACCTCACGGGTTCGGGAAATCCGAACGAAGATGCGATGCGCTTCATCGAACCGGAAATAGCCGCTAATAAGGCCATATTTCCCGATGCGGAATTGCTCGGCCGGCTTGAAATGCTGCGCGATCTCGATCGCAGGCAACGGCGATTGCTCAGCCGTTTATGGACCGAAATAAAATTGAGATAGAAAATACAGCGGTGTCCCTCCCGGCGGCTTAGCCCTCGCGAAATGACGACCGGTTCCGGTATAATCTTTAAGAAAGCGTTGAATAAAATTCTCTCTGGCGCGGCGATACTTTATCCACTCACCACCTGTTATATCCCATGAGCTACTATCAGCGGCACGTATTTTTCTGTGTCAACCAACGCGAAGAAGGGGCGATCTGCTGTAACAACCATGGCGCACAAGCCATGCGCGACTATGCGAAAAGCCGCATCAAAGCGCTCCGGCTCGACAGCAAGAGCAAGAGAATACGAATCAATAATGCAGGCTGTCTAGACCGTTGCAACGAAGGTCCGGTCATTGTCGTTTATCCGGAAGATGTCTGGTATACCTATGTGGATAAGGAAGACATCGACGAAATCATTGAAGAGCATCTCAAGAATGGACGCGTGGTCGAACGATTAAGAATCTGAAACCGCACGCTTCTTGGAACCGCCACGGCATGCTGACCCAGAACCCTGCCGGACTTTCGGCCCACCCACTGTTGGCAGCGCTTCGTTGAATTCATTCACTCCGCAAAACCTGTTCATTGCCGGGCCGGCAGGACGGCTGGAAGCCGTGCTGGCCGAACCTGATCTGATCCAGCCGCGCGGTATTGCCGTCATTGCCCATCCGCACCCGCTATATGGCGGGACCATGAATCACAAAGTAGTCCATACCCTTTTCAAAACCTTGTGGGAGCTCGGATTCATTACCGTCAAATTCAATTATCGCGGCGTGGAAAAAAGCGAGGGCCGGTGTCATGCGGCAGGCGATAGCGGTGAAGATGAAATGGCAGATGTGCTGGCGGTAGTGGAAACAGCGAAGGAAAGGTTCGCTTCCTCCTTCAATGGCCCTGCGCCTCTGGTGCTGGCAGGCTTTTCCTTCGGAGGGGCAATCCAGGCCTGGATTGCCCCTCGACTGCACCCACAAATACTGATCATGGTCGCGCCACCCGTGGAGCGCATGCGCATCCCCCACCTGACCGCAGGCTCAGCGCATCAGGAGGTCAAGCCCATTCCCGAAATCCTCATCATCCAGGGGGATCATGACGATGTCGTTCCCCTCAAGACTGTCCTGGACTGGTCCGCCCCGCAGGAACTCCCCGTCGTGGTGATACCCGGCGCGGAACATTTCTTTCACGGACGACTGCACATCCTCAAACGCATCATTCAGAAGGCATACGGCCCCGTCATTACACCTCTCCAGCGCAACTAACACCGTTTCGTCCCGGCATTCCATTTTTTGCCAGGAATGGACGACAAGGAGGACCCGCTATATGCAGCTAAGCTGCATGGAGCGGAAGTTATCAAAAAAACCCATTTTCTTCGAGAGATCCGGAATTTTCTTGTTGGGATCGATGAACTTATCCTCATCCTTGAAATTACGGTTATCGTAGATGGTGAGATTGGCGTTGGGGCCGGTTTCGAGGCTGCGGACCTTGTTTTCCCAATTGAAACCGAATGGACCCATCATCTCGGGAAGGTTGACCGGACCCACGAGCGTAAAACTGTCACCCTGGAAATCTTTCTTGTCATACAGCTTTACCCAGCAGCCCTTGTCCATGCTGATGTCCTTGGAAACCTGAACCGGAACCATGACCAGAACAGGCACTTCCATGGTCACCTGCTCATCCTTTTTCCCGGACTTCACGGATTTGCCCGCTGCCCCGCTTGCGGACTTATCCTTGGACTTGTCGGCCGGCTGTTGGGCGTAAAGACCGCCACCCAATCCCAAGCCGACCACAACGGCAGCCGTGACCATGAAACCGTGAAAATTTTTCAATAAAGCATCCATGTCTCGCTCCTTTGGAAAAATTTGTCGAAAGGCCAGCGGAGGGCGGCAAGAGGAACATCCTCCGCCGAAATTCCTTGAACAGGGTTCCTTCAAGGGCGTTGCCGGAAAAACGAATCACCACGGGCCGAACGACTACAGGGTGCGCCGCCGGTAGCCATGAGCACTCCACAGGAACTTGTTCACGGATTCCCTAGGCTAGGGAGCGCAACCTCATCTTTCCGTACGGTGGGACACATAGAAACCCGGACAATGGATTCATGGACTGCCAGCAGCCAACCGGGATCTGGAATGTTTACTTGGAAAGTCGATCTCGGCACATGCGAAAGCCTCCTGCACTGCCGGATGTAAGCTTAAAATTGGAACGGCGCAGCAAGAGCGTGCGTAAGAAGCCATGGCAGGCAGGACCTGGATTGCTCTTTCTCAAGGAAACGGTTTACACTGAGTCATCCGGCATGGAGAATCAGGAGGATCCGATGCACCGGCCACTTATCCTGTTCGGAGTCCTGCTGATACTGGTGGGCGTGGCATGGCCATGGTTATCGAAGCTGCCCTTCGGGCGCCTGCCGGGCGACATTATCGTGGAGCGGGAGAATTTCCGGTTCTACTTTCCTCTTACGACCGGTCTTCTGCTCTCGGTAGTCCTATCTTTGCTGCTTTGGTGGTGGCACAGAAAATGACATGGATGCGAACACAGGAATTTGAATGGGAGAAAGGCGTGGATCTGTATGAATCGATGATTTACTGGTTTGTGAAGGAATTCGTGAAGGCCATAGTGGCTCTCGCGGTAGTGCTGGGAATTGTCGTATTCCTGTGGTGGATCAATACCGGGGAATAAAAGTATCGAAAAGAATCGGATAGAACCATCAAAGCTGGTGCAATGCAATCATTTTCCAGGGCGGCAACAATCGTGCCGGGAAATCGACGGCTCAGCTTGAACCTTCTGCTGCTTTCCTCGGCTCTATCGTCTGATTGCGCCGGACCATGGCCTTCCTGGATAGCTGCTCCGGCAAAGGCTGGGCCTTGTCGGTGAGCGGTTTGAGTATCGGCAATACATGCTTCATCACCTGAGTGGATAGCGCGGACGTAAACTGGTAATCCGCAGCATCCTGGCCGGGAACGAATGCAGTCATCGTTCCATAAAAGCGGTCTCCTATGAAGAATACAAAGGTAGCGGAGCGGTTCACGGCGCGGGATTCCTTGATGACGCCCGGTGCGGAAAACGTAATGTGGCGATGATCGCCGGTTCCGGTTTTTCCCCCGATGAAAATTTCGCTGCCGTCCTCCTCTACCATTGCACGCGCCAGGCGCGATGCCGTACCGGTTTCCACGACATCGGTCAGGACGCCGCGCACCGCCGCTGCCAGTTCAGGCGAGAACATCCTTTCTCCTTTGACGGGAGACCGCTCGACCACCGTTTCGAAAGGCGTGCCCGCACCAAAGCGGAGCCGCTCGACAAGCACGGAAGGCACACGTACACCATTGTTCAGGATGGTGCCCATCAGTTCCGCCAAGGCGGCAGGATGGTCGGCAGAACTGCCAATAGCGGTGGCGAGTGATGGAACCAGCGAATTGAAGGGATATCCCAGCCGCTTCCAGCTGCGATGTATCTCCAGGAATGCTTCCAGTTCCAGGAGGCCGCGAATCCGTACATCCTGCGAATTCTTGTGAATCGTCTTGAACAGCCATTGATAGACTGCAATGCGCTCGTTCCTGCTTGCCTCGACCACGTCCTTGTACTCCACCTTGGGATGCGTGATCAGATAGCGTGCCAGCCATAGCTCCAGGGGATGGACGGTCACTATATAGCCCTGGTCCGCAAGCGAATACTTTCCCGGTCCGTAACTGTCGTAAAGCTCCTGCAGGTCCGGCATCCTCGGCCTTTTCAGGCCCGCTTTAATGCCATTTTTACTAGGCGGGTTTTTAGGGGGTGTCTTAAGACTGGCAAGGCGCGGACTCATGAATTTCTCGAACTCCGTGAAGCTGGCACCGGGATAAAGATAGCGATAGGCCGCGGCAAGGCGGCGTGGAGTATGCCTGAAGCTGGAGAAAAATACCGCGCTCACGTCCGTGACGGTTTTTTTTCCGTTGTATTTGGTATAAAAACGATGGATGAACTCCCGGCCTTCCTTCTCCGCAAATCGTTTGAGGTATATTTGACGTTCCGGATCTCCCCCATCTTTCAGTATCTTCGCTGAAGATCCCTCGATGTGAAACATGTAGTGGCGCACGATGTCGCGCATCAGGCGGATGTAGACAAGATTGACCGAACTCAGGGTGGCCTGGCGCACACTCAGCATCTTGTGGTTGTCCTGCGGATTGAAGTTGTGAAAAACATGCACTCCGCCAGCGGTAAAGAACCTCTCGTCGGGATTTGCTGAATACTTCCGCTCAAGCGCCGCTTCCAGCATATTTCCCAGACTCTTGTCCGGGCTTTGCAAAAGATGCGCGATTGCCCACCGGCTGAGGGTGTCGCCGGGATCGACATCCTGCTTGCGCAAAAGCTTGGGTTCCAGTATCGAATATTTTTCATGCAGCGCTTCGATGATTTCAAGATAAGTGACCAGCGTTCTCAGTTTCGCGGTTGAGCCCAGATCGAGCTTTGTCCCTCGGTTGATGTCCAGGGGCTGGTCGAAATTGTCCGCCTGGATCCGGAATTTTGCCCCTTCGGGGGTCAGTTCGGAAAGCGTGAAACTGTATATGATCTTGCCGGGATCCTCTTTATCCAGCATGCGATGGCCATAGAGACCCATTGCATTGGCATGTTCCTCGTCCTTGAGCCCGCGCAGCATGTCGGTGATCTTCCGCTGCAATTCCCCATCCAGGGTGCTCTCCACCGACAGATCCAGCCGGTCCAGATCGTACATTCGCTGCAACCCGAGCAGATAGGCGAGCCGCACGCGAACGTTATTCACCGCTTTTTGCGCGATGAAATTCCTTGGTTCTTCGGTCATGGCGGTATCGCGGAAATGTAGCGGTATCGGCAGCGCGGCGTCCCTGAGGCCGGGCGATATCACGCCGGCCTGGGCCAGCACCCGCAAGTGGCTGTTGGTAAGCTCCTCCAGCCCCTTCCGGCCGGAAAGCAGATAATAGGAAGGCCTGCGCTGCGCGATCATCAGGCTCAGCACATGCTTGTAAAGGCGCGCCACCTCGGCCAGGGCATCCCCTTCGACAAAACGGGAATTCAGGATGTGGTTGGCCTCGTCGAAATCCAGTCCGTACCATACCCACAAGCCATCGCCCAATCCATTTGCTTCGCCGTAACCTGGCGCCGCTGCCAGTGGGACGGTGTTCAGATAATCCATTATGATGCGCTGGCGATGCGGCAGCGTTTCTTCCCCATCGAGGTAAGCACGAACCGAAGCTGAGAGAACCTGCTGCAGCTTGTCTTGCGGGGTGGTGGTCAGGCCGTTTGGGGAATGGCGATATTTTTCGATCTGGGTCGCCAGCGTGCTGCCTCCGACCACGTCATGTTCCGGCTGGAAGAATTGGGTCGTCTTGTCCAGCAGCGCCTTGCCCAGCCTGTCCCACTCGATCGCCGGATTCTTTTTCGGGCGGGTAGCGTCGAGCAGTTCACGATTCTCGATAAACAACAAACTATTGGTCACTATGCTTGGAATAGCCGCGAAATTTTCGTAGACACGCGTTGGAAATATTGCGCGATACAAGGGTTTTCCCCTGTCCCCGGCAATTTGCAGGCCCGCCTGCGATTTCTCGTGATAGGGTATGAAAAAACCCTCCGCAGCGAGCTCGCGCATACGGGGAGAAAGTCGCGCCTGGGCGCTTACCTGGAAACCGTGCTTCGTCAGGTTCCGGAGCATTTCAGGCAGACGGCTGTAGCCCATGCGTAAATCATAGGGTCCAGCCTGCGTGAGAAGGGCGGTTTCGGCAGGATCGGCAGCGCCTTCTTTGACCTCCCAGCGCAAGTCCTCCGTCAGCTTCGCGAGGTGATGCGCCTGGTACGCGGAAGTTTCCATTTCCCGATGGATCAGGAAAATCGCGATGCCGGCTACGGCGAGAAGCAGGATCAGGAAGGCAAAAGCAATATACTCGAGCGTGCGCCTCAAAGTGAAACCATCAAGTCAAGGAATAACAAGCGAAACACATGAATAAACGGGATGCCGAGGAATCCCGGTTCTCTTCCTCGACGACAAGCAGAACACTGCCAATGCCGCCGGCAGTGGCGCGATTCCCAGGCGGGACGAGGAAGGTTTCCTCGATATCATGCACGTGCTTCGTGATGATGAATAAATCAACAGCGCGGCTTCGGCAGCAATGGCAAAGGCACCGCCATGCGCCAGGCCGTATGAAAAACCTTTAGAAAAATTTTTATCCCGGATTAGCCGGGCCTTGGCGAATCAAGGCGGATAGCGTCAACCGTGGTTAGCAATATAGAGAATTCCTCGCCAAATGGCAAACGAGAAACTCAGGGAAGCGCTGAACAGGCCTCCCCTGGCACGGTGGCGGCTTTGCAGGATGCGCGAAAGGCGGCGACGCGAATGGAGAGCGATATAGATATAATAGCTTGTCCATCCATCGCCACATCAATCGAAGACTCTCTCGGGATTCTTCAAAAAAGGAGAACAAGGAAAAATGAATAAAGCAACGCTATTGTTGGCCGCAACCATGCTCGCCGGTCTGGCGGGATGCTCCAAGACCGATCCTTACACACCCCCTGAAAATGCAACGGGAGAAGACATCTTTTATGCGAACTGCACCAAATGCCACAAGCCGGAAGCACCGGGCACCGTGATGACGCTAAGCAGTTCCATGGCCAACAAGGAAGCCATTACCCAGAAGATAGCGAAGGGAAGCATGTCCATGCCTTCCTTCCCCAACATAAAAGGCGAGCCGGCCCAGCGTCTGGCTGAGTTCATCCTGGCAAACAGCAAGAAGAAATAGATCACCGGCGCCGTATTTCATGGATCGTGAGCCGGGCTATATGCCCGTTTCACCGCTCACCTCATGAAGCATGTCGATGATGCCGAGTTGTGGTTCGATCCGGTTGACGGCGTAATTCAGGTTCGCCCGGCATTGCGCCTCGGCAGCGGCGACTCTGGCGTGAATCGGAAGCGTATCGGTTCATTCGCCAGGAATCAGGCTCTTCCTGAGCTTTCTGCCATGGGGCAATGCAAAATGACGCTAAAACTGTTTGTCATGATCCGGCTCCTCCCCTTCCCGCGGTAGGCGAAATGCGGCATACCTTTCAACCTGTCAGGTCGTGATTGCTTTGTCCCGCTGGGCAACCCGCTTTCTGCTCATGCTCGCCATGCTGGCGCTGCTCGCGGCAGGTACGGCCTGGCTGATGCTGCGCGGCAGCCTGCCGCATTATGACGGCTCTGTCCATCTGGCTGGGCTCGCCGCTCCGGCTACTATCGAGCGGGATGCGCTGGGCAGTGTGACGGTACGTGCGGAAAGCCATCTCGATGTGGCGCGGGCGCTCGGCTATGTTCATGCGCAGGAACGCTTTTTCGAGATGGATCTGCTGAGGCGGCATGCAGCTGGGGAACTTGCCGAATTATTTGGACCGGCCGCGTTGCCCATGGATCGCAAGTCCAGAGTGCATCGCATGCGCGTACGCGCCTCAACGGCGCTGTCGCAGTTGCCGGTCGAGCAGCAGCAGCTGCTTGCAGCCTATCGCGATGGGGTCAATAGCGGCCTCGCCGATCTTTCATCGCGTCCATTTCCCTATCTCCTGGTCCGCGCCCGCCCAAGCGCTTGGCGCAGCGAAGACAGTCTGCTGGCGGTTTCCGCAATGTTTTTTACGCTCAATGACGAGGAAAATAGTCGTGAGCTCGCTCTGTCCGCCATGCGGGCAACCCTGCCCGCTAGCGCCTACCGGTTCCTGAGCGCGCAGGGAGGGGAATGGGATGCGCCACTCGCCGGAACGGCGCTCCAATGGCCGCCTCCCCCTTCAGCCGAGGAGCTGGATTTGCGCAAACTGGCTCCCGGTCTCGTGCGAGACACCGAAGAGTACAATGGCTACCTGCCCGGCAGCAACAGCTTCGCCGTTGCCGGCGCATTGACCGGAGGCGCGGCGCTCGTAGCGAATGACATGCACCTGGGGCTGAGGGTGCCGGACATCTGGTTTCGCACGCGTCTTGTCTATCCCGATCCCAGGCATCCGGAACGGATCGTCGACGTCGGCGGGGCCAGCCTTCCGGGCACCCCGGCCATTACCGTAGGTTCCAATGGCAGGATAGCCTGGAGTTTTACCAACAGCTACGGCGACTTCCTGGACTGGGTGCGCGTAACGCTGCACCCGGCCGATAACTTCACCTACCGAAGCGCGGAGGGCTGGAAGCCGTTATCCATTCATCATGAGGTAGTGCATGTACGTGGCGCCCCGGACGAGGTCCTGGATGTCTATGAGACCGAATGGGGGCCAATTCTCGCTGCCGATCATGACGGCGCACCCCTCGCGCTGGCATGGACCGCCCATCGTCCCGGCTCGGTGAATATGGAGCTGGTATTTCTGGAGCGGGCTGAAACCCTGGAGCAGGCCGTTTCAATTGCCCGGAATGCAGGCATGCCGCCACAAAATTTCATCGTTGGGGATCTGGCAGGCCGGATCGCCTGGACCATAGCCGGCCGCCTTCCCGCCCGAACCGGCAATTACGATCCCACGCTGCCGTCCGACTGGTCAGTATCGGGCAGGGGATGGGATGGATGGCTGAACCCGGACGAATATCCTCTTATCATCGATCCGCCCTCACGGCGCCTGTGGTCCGCAAACGCCCGCGTCGTGGAAGGACCCATGCTCGACAAGATCGGCGACGGCGGCTATGACCTCGGCGCACGCGCCGGGCAGGTTCGCAACGGTTTATTCGAGCGCAAGCGCTTCTCGCCCGCCGACATGCTGGCGATACAGCTCGATGATCGCGCGCTGCTCCTCTCGCGCTGGTGGGCGCTCCTCGATGAAACGTTGAGGCAAGGGAAAACGGAACCCTGGCGTACCGAAATGCAGCAGGCCATGCGGGACTGGGATGGATACGCCTCGACGGATTCGGTGGCTTATCGGCTGGTGCGGGAATTCCGCCAGGAAGTCATCAGGACTGTGCTCGACGGTTTCGCGGCTGCGGTCCGCGTCAAATACCCGTCATTTCTGTTTCCAAAACTGAACCAGGCCGAGCATGCAGTATGGATGCTGGTGGAAACCCGCCCTCCGCATCTGCTGTCCTCCGTTTACGCGGACTGGCAGGATATGCTGGGCAGTTGCGCCAGGCGCCTGGCCGAGCGGATGCGCAGCCAACCCGGCGGAATCGCCGCGCGCACCTGGGGAGAGCGCAACACGGCAAGCATTCGGCATCCGCTCAGCCGCAACCTGCCGGAGTTCATTGCAAACTGGCTGGACATGCCAAAAGACCAATTGCCGGGAGACACACATATGCCCCGGGTACAGGGACAGGATTTCGGCGCCTCCAACCGCCTGGCGGTTGCGCCCGGCCTGGAAGAGCAGGGATATTTCGAAATGCCCGGCGGGCAGAGCGGCCATCCCCTCTCGCCATATTACGGCAGTGGACATGCCGACTGGGTGGCAGGAAAACCGACGCCGTTCCTTCCGGGGCAGGCACAGCAAACCTTGCGCCTGCATCCGGTCCCGGATAACCACTGACGATTTCGATTCGCGATCGGCCGTCTGCCAATTCCATGTAACCACGCCTTGGGAAGCGCTCAGCGAGGATTTGTTCGCCTCTTCCCTTGACCATCGGGCTCATCAGCAGGTAATGTTCGCCCCTTTATCAGCCTTGGAAGTTTCGCTTGAGGACCGATTACACCCCACATGACCTGCTTCACGGCATCCTCAAGCATGTCTCCCGTTCGTTTTATCTCACCCTCAACGTGCTGCCGGAAGGCGTGCGCGACCAGATGGGCCTGGCTTACCTTTTTGCGCGCGCTGCCGATACTATCGCGGATACCGATCTCATCGATCGCGAGCAGCGCTTGAAATATCTCCAGCAGTTTCGCATGCAGTTCGCTTCTCCCCAAATCCGCTGGGAAGACCTTGGGGAAATGCAGGCGGCGCTGGCTCCGCACCAGAAGGATTCGGCGGAAAGTATTCTTCTCCAGCGGCTGGAAGACTGCTTCAAGTTGTATGAAACCTGCTCCGCCGGTGACCGCATGCGTATCCAGTGGCTTATGGACGTGCTTCCGCGGGGAATGGAAATGGACTTGACGCGATTCCCCGACCAATCCGCTGCCGAGCTCACGGCGCTGGCCACGCTGGATGAGCTCGATCAGTACACCTATTATGTCGCCGGATGCGTCGGAGAATTCTGGACCAGGATGGTCTGCGCCCACCGGCCGGCCATGTCCGGATGGGATGCTGCAAAAATGTCGGCCATTGGAGTAAAATTCGGCAAGGGATTGCAGCTTACCAACATACTGAAAGACATCGGCCGCGACCTGCATCGTGGCCGATGCTATGTGCCGGAACCGCTGCTGTCGGCGGCAGGATTGACGCCCGCCGATCTGCTGGACGGACGCAACCTGCCACTGTTCAGGCCCGTCCTGAGCCGGCTTATCAAACTGGCGATGCAGCATCTGGACCAGGGCTGGATCTATACGATATCGATACCAAGCTCCGAAATCCGTCAGCGCCTGGCATGCATGTGGCCAATATTATTAGCCGGCGAAACGCTGAAACGTGTCGCGGCATCTCCCGACATCCTCAATCCCGCGGTCAATGTGAAGGCGCCCCGCACCACCGTGTACCGCGTCATGGCCCTGACCATCCTCTCCGGGGCCAACGGATACGTTGCAACGGCTTATTGGAACCGCCTGAGGGAATCGCTTTCCTGATGCTGCGGATATTCCCCGAGCCGCCCCCGTGCCGTGCGTCGAAGCAATCGAGAAGATGAAGAAGCACTCCGCGTCCATACCGACTCAGAATGACTCCCGAGCGAAACAACCAATATGCAGCAGGATAAACCTGAAATAGCGCCCAGCGCCGTTCGCGCCAGGGGATTTGCAGGCGCAGTGGGCCGCTGGCTCGATACCAACATTTTTTCCCTGGGGCGGGAAATGCGGCTTTCCTACCTGCCTCCGCTCATGGTTTATGCGGCTGCAGGTATCTCAGGACTGACCAGCATCGTCGGCACGTTTTATGTGAAAGAGCAGCTGGGGCTTACCGCCGAGTTTCTCGCGGCGCTCGGGTTCTGGATGATGCTGCCTTGGGCCTTGAAAATGCCGCTGGGGCATCTGGTCGACCTGATGTGGCGATGGAAGAGCCTGATGGTGTACCTGGGAGCCGGCCTGATCACGGTAAGCATCCTGATCATGATCGGCCTGCTGGGACATCTCGACGCGATGCGTACCCTCGCCTCGGTGGAAGCCTGGTACGTGACGTCGTCGTTACTGGCGCCCATAGGGTATGTGTTGCAGGATGTCGTGGCCGACGCGATGACGGTTGAAGCAGTGCCGCGAGTGGATGCCGATGGCAAGACGCTTTCCCTGGATGAGCGCAAGTCGATGCATGTCACCATGCAGACCCTCGGGCGCGTCGCCATTATTTCCGGCGGCGTGCTGGTATCGCTCATGAACGTTTTTTTGCTGCAGGGCGTCAACGAACTGCCCGGCGAAGAAAAGGCAGCAGCCTACCTGTTCGTCTATGAACTTGCCCTCATCATTCCGGGCGCTTCGGTTTGCGGCGTTTTGTTCGCCGCCTGGCTGCATTGGCGGGATATGGCGAGGCTGAGGGCAAAGGGACTAAGCCGGGAGGAAAGCCGCGCACTGCTCGAGAGCCAGGTCTCTCCTCCGCCGGTCAACTGGTGGATCCTTGGGGGAGGGCTGGCCTTTACCGTGGTTTCCCTCAGCGTTGGCCTTAGCCGTATTCCGGGAGCGGAAGAAATAATTTTTCTCGTTTCCATGGCCATCGTCATTTTCTTGA
>DASZUL010000001.1:0-49773 GCA_035547595.1 Nitrosospira sp. | reverse complement strand
GGCACGGGAGTTTTAAGCGAAACTCTGCAAGAAAGGGCTTCAAGGTGGTGGGTTGGTCGGGGAAAGGTTTCGCATAGCGATTCGAATCACGACACTCGGGGTGAAATAAAGATACCGAGGAATTTTTCCTGACATCAAGGCAGGGAGCGAAGGAAGCGGCCAGGGTACAGGTTCATCCTTCTGCAGATATTCTTTTTATGGTCGAAAAATTTGGAAGGATAGGTATTATGAGCTCATATACACCAGATAAGCCGCTTCCGCAGGCGAATGATCTCCAGGCCGGCGGAAATGCCGAAGAGATTTCCCCATCCGGATCGGCGGGATTTCAGGCGAGATTCCTGGCCCGCGACATACAGGCGGGAATCATATGCGGTGCAATGGCTATTCCGCTATCGACTGGCATCGCCATGATGTCGGAGTATCCCATCAAAGTAGCGCTGGCTACGGTGGTTTTCGCCTGTTTCATCGGCTGGATCAATGCTTTTTTCAAACCCGGAAATTATATTGGCGTCCCTGGCGTCGCCGCCGGTCTCGCTCCCGCACTGGCACTGGGAGTGCATAGCTTCGGCATGGAGAACATGGCGTTCGTCATCTTCCTTACCGCCGCGATGCAGGCCGTCGTATGGAAATATAACTGGCAACGTTATATCTTGCAGGCGGTGCCGGTTTATCTCGTCGAAGGTTTGCTGGCAGGAGTGGGTTTAAAAATCGCGCTCAAATTCGTTACCTTCACCTATGAGATCCCGTCCGATCAGGAGACAGCCGATGTATTTTGGAATGAGGCGCGCATACAAATTGCCCTTATTTCCGTGGCCGGCTTTGCAATGTTTGTCTACCTGTTTTCCAAGTTCAAGGACACGAAGCCTGCCGTTCCTTATTTCCTGCTGATAGGGGCGAGCATCGTTGTGGCGCAGTTTGTTCCAGTATCCATGCTGCACGTGGATGATGTGGATCTCAAGCTTGCCTTGCCCATTCCCCATATCGAGGACGGCATGACCTGGGTATATATCGTCGGTTTCGCCGCCATGCTGGCAACGATAGACGTTATCGAACAGGTAATGAGCAATGCCGCAATAGAGAAGATCGATCCCCTGAAACGCAAGTGCAATACCAATAACAGTCTCTTCGCTATCTGGATTTCCAACATGGGTGCAAGTTTCTTCGGGGGCATGACCAACCTCGACGGCTTGGCGAAAAGCACGACCAACAAGCTTGCGGGGGCTTATACCAAGTTCTCCAACCTGATAGTCGGCCTCGTTATCCTGTTCTTTGTGCTCAATACCCATTACCTGGAGTATCTGCCCAAATTTTCGCTGGCGGCGATCATGATATTCTCGGGCTGGAAGATGATCATGGGCCTGTGGCATGTCGCCCATTACGGCCAGTACGCACTGATACTGGCGACAGTAACCGGCCTGCTGGTATTCAAGATAGGTATTTTCGAAGGCATGCTGGTTGCCCTGGCAGTGCATGGTCTGGTCAACTACCTGGTTTATCATCAGGCAGGAAAGCTTCCCAGCAAAGTCATCATCAAGAAATATTTCGAGAAATTTTCGACAGGCGGCGGCGCTGATTGACAGAAATAGATAGAGGGACGGGCCACAAGGGTGCCTGTCCTTCCGGTAATCATCGATTAACAGAGAGAGGTCGACATGTATAAAAAGGTCATGGTAGCGATAGGCGATGACGCAAGTTCGCCGGTGGCGCTCCGGGAAGCCTCGCACATCGCGCGTACCGATGGGGCTCAGCTATGCATTGTCCATGCGGTAACGGAAGAGGGTGACGATGGCGGGTCCGATATCGGCTCCGGGGAGCGGGAGGGTCGGCAACTTCTGGATCGTGCGCGCAACGAGGTGTCCGCCATTCTTCCTGCGGAGGCGCGTCTGCTGAAGGCGGAGGGCGAATATGGACTGAATGGCATCGCAGCCGCAGTCGCGGGAGCGATCACGGAGTGGGGAGCCGATCTGCTCGTAGTGGGAACAAAAGGCAGACGCGGCCTCGAGCGTCTAGTAATCGGATCAGTTGCCGAAAAACTGGTCGATACCGTTGAAATTTCCATACTGCTGGTGCGCTCCCGCTAGCTGGACCAGAAAATTTTTTGGACGAAATGTGAAGAAAATATAAAGTTCTCATAAAGTACTTGTGAATATATAAAGAATATGTATAATAATTGTGAAGTAAATGTGAAGTGATCTGCGAAATAGTAGCTAGACAATTAAGAGAAAAGACATCAGGAAACTTGGCGTGCCCCTATTCTGGTGTTGATAAAGTGGGTAATAGTTGATATCGGGGCGCAACAGAAAATATCCTACTAACCTAACTTATTGACGATTATCATGATAAAGACATCCACTCAAACGTTTTTGTATTTCGCCTATGGCGCCAACATGTTCTCCCGCAGGATTCAATCTCCCAACATTGCGCCCTCTGCCGTGGCCGTGGATATCGGTTTCGTGCAAGGGCGGCGCTTTACGTTCGGCAAGGTCAGTCGCGACGGGTCCGGCAAATGCGATGTGGAAATAACCAACAACTCGAGCAATCGCGCGTATGGCGTGCTTTATCGAGTCAATGCAAAGGACAGGGAGAATTTGAATCGGGCGGAAGGACTGGGTCTCGGATATGCTGAGGCGAACGTTCAGGTTGTGACCGCAAAAGGCACCTATACCGCCATGACCTATGTGGGAAACTACAAGGAGCCGATTCTGCGCCCCTATCAGTGGTACAAGGCATTCGTCATAGCCGGCGCCATTGAGCACGGATTGCCGGCCGAGTACATCGAATGGCTGCGGACATTCGAAGCGCAAGCCGACAGTAATGCCGATCGCAGATCCGAAAGGGAAGCTTTGCTCTTCGGAGATCTGCCGCTCGCGCGTGTCAACCAGGACGCCGATACCCGGCAGCTGGCAATAAATGAGGCATGAAGCATTTATACGAGTAAATCCGATCCCGATGTAAAAATCGGCGCCTTGGAGGCGCCGTTTCTTTTTTGCGAGTCCCTCGTATTACAGCTCGTGACTGAAATCTGAAACTGAATCGGTGGGTAATCAGGCCGGGACCTGCGACGGTGAGATCAGCTTCTGGTAAAAGGCAAGGCGCCGCGGATCGATTCGGCCCTCGCTAGCGGCCTGCGCTATTGCGCAGGCCGGCTCTCCCGCATGATGACAATTGCTGAACTTGCATCGGCCAAGATAAGGGCGGAATTCGACGAATTCCCAGGCAAGCTCCGCCGGGCGGATATGGTTTAGCCCGAATTCCTGTAATCCGGGAGAATCTATGAGCCGGGTATCACTATCAAGCATATAAAGACGTGCATGTGTGGTCGTATGGCGGCCCGAGTCGAGCGCGGCAGATATGGCTCCCGTGGCCCGGTTTGCCGCTGGAATCAATCCATTGATGATGGTAGATTTGCCCATGCCTGATTGGCCCACGAGAACGCTGAGATGCCCCTGTAGATAGGGTAGAAGGACGGACGCATCGATTTTGGCGCTGAGTGGCACCACTGGGTAACCGAGTTTCCCATAAAGGGCAAGCGAGTCGGAGGCGGCACGGGTGGGTTCTGCCAGATCGCTTTTGTTCAATGCGATCAATGCACGGATGCGCTGATTTTCAGCGGCTGCAAGACAACGGTTTACCAATTCTTCGCTAAAACTGGGAACTGCCGCTACCACGACGACTATCTGGGTGATGTTCGCGGCGATAAGCTTCTGCCGGTAAGAGTCGCTACGATATAGCGAGGTATTCCTGGGAAGGATGGTTTCTATGACGCCCTGCGCGGATGCGGTGGGCCGAATTTCCACATGATCGCCGCATGCCCCGCCGCCACGCTTCCCCCGCATGACGCAGGAATAAAGGGAACCGTCTGCCGCATTTACCAGAAAATGCCTGCCAAACGCGGCAACGATCTCACCCGAAAGCAGCGTGGCCAAGCTGCCGGTAGACTTCAAATCGTGAATATCGTATCGATCTTCGCTGCGCAGATAAAATCATTTTCCGACAGGCCGTTTATGGCGTGTGTCGTATATTCCACGCGACATCTGTTATAGCCTACGGCCAGATCGGGGTGATGGTCCTCGCGGTGGGAAATCCAGGCGATCGCATTCACGAAGGCCATGGTCTGATAATAATTCTTGAATTGATAATCCTTTCGGATGACTTTATCCAGAAATTCCCATCCCTCGAGTTGCTGCATCAGTTCGGTTACCTCGGCGGATGAAAGCGGAGGCATCGCGCCTTCGCAGGGCTTGCACCGCCGGGTTGTCAGGTCGTCTATCGTCTCCATGGTCGCCTCCCGCATTGTATTGGTTGTCAGTTATTATATAGGCAACTGGCCCCTTGCTTTATACGCAATTTGATCCCGCATCAAACCCTGGAGGCGGCCTATCCTTATTGCCGCTGGCGGATGAGAATCATAAAACGCCGAATGCACCGGATCGGGCGTCAGTGTCGCCGCATTATCCTTGTAGAGCTTGATCAGGGCCCGCGTGAGATCTTCGGCAGAAGAATTGTCGGCAGCATATTCATCCGCTTCGAATTCATGCGTGCGCGAATAAAGGCTTGCCAGCGGTTGGAACAGAAAAGTGAATGCAGGCATCACCAGGAAAAACAGCAGCAGCGCAACCGCAGTCGAAGGAACCGGGGCTGCGGTCACGCCCAGTTCACGGTAGAACCATTCCTGTTGCATGAGGTATCCCAAGATCCAGAGAAATACCAGGCTCATGAAGAAGGTCCACACGATGCGCTTAATTACATGGTGACGCTTGAAATGACCCAATTCATGGGCCAATACCGCTTCGATCTCGGGTTCATCCAGGTGCGCTATCAGGGTATCGAAAAAAACGATCCGCTTGGTTTTGCCAAAACCGGTAAAATAAGCATTGCCATGGCTGCTGCGGCGTGAACCGTCCATTACGAACAGTCCGCTCGACCTGAATCCGCATTTTTGCATCAATTGCTCGATCCGCGTTTTAAGCGAGGCATCTTCAAGGGGCGTAAACTTGTTGAATATCGGCGCTATCCACGCCGGATAGACGGCCAAGATCACGAGATTGAAGGCCATCCATGCGAGCCAGACGTAGAGCCACCAGTTCGCGCCCATCTGTTCCATCAGAAAAAGGACGCCCAATAGCAGCGGTATTCCGAGAAACAGACTTAGCATGGCACGCTTCGAAAGATCAGCGAAGAACATGGAAGGCGTCATGTTATTGAAACCGAAGCGCCGCTCCACGACAAAAATACGATAATAGCTCAAGGGAAGTCCGACCGCGGTCATCAGCAAGGCAGTGTTCGCAATCAGCATCACCCCGTTCAAAATGGAATGGCCTGACCAGTCCATCCAGAAGCTGGCCAACGCATTCAGGCCGCCGCCCAGGGTAAGAATCAGCAGGATTGCCGTCTCCAGGGAAACAGAGGCATACTCCAGCCGCGTTTTCGCGCAGGTGTAGTCCGCCGCTTTCTGGTGGGACTCGAGACTGATTTGCGAGGAAAAGCCATCCGGTACGCTGCCGCGATGAGCGGCAACGTGCCGGATGTGGCGTCTCGCCAGCCATATCCTGGTAAGAAAAGTAAGCGTTACGGCGAAAAGGAACAGGGATGTAAAAACAGGCATAAATGTAAGGAATCGATCATTCCTCGGGATTGAGGAATTCGGGGTGGAGAAGTGACGCGCCACCTCCTGATATGACACAATTGCTTGTCAAAAATTCGGTAGACACTCTCAATTATGGCACAAGATAATAATAACCTCATATGGATCGATATGGAAATGAGCGGGCTGAGCCCCGATAGCGACCGTATCATCGAGGTAGCGCTGGTGGTAACAGACAGCCAGTTGAACATATTGGCGGAAGCACCGGTGCTGGTGGTATTTCAGCCTGATTCCGTGCTGGATGGCATGGACAGCTGGAATAAATCGACTCATGGCAGATCCGGGTTGATCGACAGAGTCAAAGTTTCCAAGCTGGACGAAGCCGAAGTGGAAGACCGCATGATCGCATTTTTGCAGCAGCATGTTCCTCCGGCGATCTCGCCGATGTGCGGCAATTCGATTTGCCAGGATCGCCGGTTTCTCGCCCGCTGGATGCCACGGCTGGAGGCTTACTTCCATTACCGCAACCTGGACGTGAGCACCTTGAAGGAACTGGCGAAGCGCTGGAAGCCGGAGATCCTTTCGGGTTTGACCAAGCAGTGCAAGCACGAGGCGCTGGCGGACATTCATGACTCCATAGCGGAGATGAAATACTACCGCGAGCACTTCATCCAGAGCACGGATGGCAGTATTGCCATTTCCGCTCAATTGTCATAATTTACCTCTCCCGCAAGGAACGCGCATGGCCTCAGGAACCGCATATACACTTGTCGTCAATCCCAAAATACCTGAACGTCTGGCGCGGCTGGAAGAGCTGGCGAACGATCTCTGGTACAGCTGGGATCGTTCCACGCGTTCGCTATTTTCGCGCCTTCACCCCGGTTTATGGGGCGCGGTCGGCCATAACCCCAAAGCTTTTCTCAAACGGGTCGATGAATCATTGCTGCTGAAGGCGGCGGAAGACCCCGTATTCCTGGCGAGCTACAACAGAGTATTATCCGCTTACGATTTCTATCATTCAGCTCCCATCCGGCACGATCCGGGGAAGGCGTTCGAATCCACCGATCGAATCGCATACTTCTGCTTCGAGTTCGGCTTTCATGAAAGTTTTCCCATTTATTCGGGCGGACTGGGAATTCTTGCCGGCGATCATTGCAAAGCAGCAAGCGATTTACACCTGCCGCTAGTCGGTGTCGGGCTGCTGTACCGGCAGGGATATTTTTCCCAGACTATCGATAACCTCGGGAACCAGCAAGTTACCTATACCGATTCCGATTTTGAAGATTTGCCGGTCGTACCTGTGCTGCGTGAAGACGGTTCGGCAGTTTGCGTCGAAGTGGAATTGCCGCACCGCAGCGTGATGGTAAAGGTGTGGGAAGCAAAAATAGGTCACGTGGTCCTCTATCTGCTCGATACCGATCTCCCGGAGAATTCGTTCGATGATCGCGACATAACCCATCAGCTCTACGGCGGTGACAGGATCATGCGCATAGAACAGGAAATCATACTCGGTGTCGGCGGGGCTCGCGCTTTGCGGGAACTGGGATTAAATCCGGCGGTATGGCATATCAACGAGGGGCATGCAGCTTTCATGATGCTTGAACGCATGCGAAACCTGGTTCGGCAAGGACTTGATTTTGATAGTGCGTTGGAAGCGGTGGCCGCGAATACCGTATTTACCACGCATACTGCGGTTCCGGCAGGCCATGATCATTTCAGCGATGACATGATTTTTACTTATTTCCAGAATTTTTGCCGTGACATGAAAATCACGCGCGAGCAATTGATTGCACTCGGCCGTGTGCCAGGCAGTCACGATTTCAACATGACTGCGCTTGCGATCAACAGTTCCCGATTTCATAACGGCGTGAGCAAGATACACGGGAACGTGTCGGCGCGTATCTGCCGGGAACTATGGCCACAGATCGAGCCGGAGGAGAACCCGGTCGACTACATAACGAACGGCGTGCATGTATCGACTTTCCTCGCGCAGGAATGGTCCGATTTGTTTGATCGTTATCTCGGTTATGAATGGCGCAACAACATCAGCGATGCGGCGTACTGGTCGCGCCTGGATACCATACCCGATCATCTGTTCTGGAGCGTGCGGCAAACCCTGAAATCCCAGATGCTCTATGGAATACGCGCACGCCTTTCCAAGCAAAATGCCCGGAATCACGGTTCGGAAGCGCATCTCGACCGCCTGCTCCGATGGACGGATCCCATCAATCCCAATATTCTGACGCTCGGCTTTGCCCGCCGCTTCGCTACCTATAAGCGCGCTGCATTGCTGTTCGAGGATCTGGACTGGCTGCGCAGGATCGTGCTCGACCAGGATCGTCCGGTTTTGCTGATTTTTGCTGGTAAAGCGCATCCTGCCGATGTGCCGGGGCAGGATTTGATCAGGCGGGTAAGCCAGGTGGCGCAACTTCCGGAGTTCGAGGGGAGGCTTCTGCTGGTCGAGGGCTATGACCTGCGCCTGGCGCGCCGTCTGGTGGCGGGGGTGGACGTATGGCTCAACAGTCCGGTATATCCGCTGGAAGCAAGCGGGACTTCGGGCATGAAAGCCGGCATCAACGGGACCATCAACCTCAGCGTGCTGGATGGCTGGTGGGGAGAGGGTTACGATGGCAAGAATGGCTGGGCCATCAAACCGGGACCCGAAAACATGTCCGCAGGGTTACGCGATAGCGAGGAGAGCAGGGATTTCTACGAAACCTTACAGGACGACGTAATTCCGCTTTATTATAGCCGCGAGAAGTTTGGCTATTCGCCAGGATGGGTAAAAATGGCAAAAAACTCGATGATGTCTCTTTTGCCGCGTTATAACGCAACCCGCATGGTAGGCGAATACACCAGCAAGTTCTATTTCCCGGCTCTCAAACAGGGCAAGCGTTACGCGGAGAATGATTTCCGTGACGCAAGGAACATTGCCGCGTGGAAGAATTTCGTCAAAAAGGCCTGGAGTGGAGTTGAGATTCGCCGCGTCGATAGCCCTCATAAGCGCATCAGTTTTGGGGACACCCTGCATTTTGACGTCGCGTTGAAGCTGAATGGCCTCAGGCCCGAGGACGTCATAGTGGAATTGCTGATTTGCCGCCAATTCAAGAAAACCAAGCTGCACGAATTCGAGCACTTCACGTTCCAGTTCACCGGAGTACAGGAAGCGGGAGAGGACATGTTCGCGCTCGATCTGACTCCGGGCCTTTGCGGGAAGCTGGAGTATTACGTACGTGCCTATCCTTACCACCCACTCTTGACGCACCCATTCGAGATGGGGATGACGGTGTGGCTCTAATTCGCAGGGTTTCCATGAATCGCCACCATGCGAGAAACAATGGAGCAATGGAGATGGACGAGGCTTTGCGCATGAAGCCGGAAATCAGGACAGCAGGGATAGATAGAGTTGACGGTAGGACCTGGCGCTGGAGCGCCAGCTGAAATCCTTCAGCATTCCATTCCTTTGCAGCCGCCGCCAGATCCGCTTGTTACCATAGGCAGCGGCCACGCGCCTGAGCGCACCGGCAAAACCTTCGGCAGTCATGTCGTGAAATACAAAGCCGCTGGCGCTCCCATCGGCCAGCGTATGGGACGTGCAGTCGACCACGGTATCGAGCAGTCCTCCAGTGCCGTGGACTACCGGGGGCGTACCGTAACGCTGGCTATACATTTGATTCAATCCGCAGGGTTCGAAGCGGGACGGCATGAGAAAACTGTCTACCCCAGCTTCGATAAGGTGTGTGAGCTTTTCGTCGAAGCCGATCCTGACCGCGATTCTGCCCGTATAATGGCCAGCCAAAGCGGCCAATTCCTTCTCGAGCATGGCTTCGCCGGTACCCAAAATTATCAGTTGCGCCGGAATATCCACCAATTGCCTGGCTATCTCCAACAACAGGTCGCAACCTTTCTGGTAAGTAATCCGGCTGACGGCGCCGAATAGCAGTATCTGCGGATCGACCGCCAGCCCCATCGCTTGTTGCAGGGCACGCTTGTTGACAGCCTTCAGGGCGAGATCGTCCTTGCTGTAATTTTGCACAAGATGAGGATCGGCGGACGAATCCCACTCCGTGACCGAGATTCCGTTGAGAATACCACTGAGATGCTTCGCACGAGTGGCCAGCAGGCCTTCCATTCCGAAGCCCAGCGGGGCGGCCTGAATTTCTTTTGCGTAGGTCGGGCTTACGGTGGCAATACGGTCGGCATAATAAAGCCCTGCTTTCATAAACGACATTCCACCATAATATTCCACTCCATTCATGCTGAAACTGGCAGAGGGCAAGCCCAATTGCGCTACTGTTTCCGGAGAAAAAACGCCCTGGAAGGCAAGATTGTGGATTTCCATGAGGGACGCCGCTTTTTTTCCTTTATGAAAATGGAGGTAAGCGGGCACGAGACCGCTTTGCCAGTCATTGCAATGTACGACATCCGGACACCAGGGCAATGGGCTCGCGTCACTCGCCAGGATTGCGCCGATCTTCGACAACAAGCCGAACCGCAGGGAATTGTCGCTCCAATTATGCCCGGTCTCATCCACATAAGGGCCTCCTTGCCGGTCATAAAGCGGCGGGCAATCGATGATGAATACCGGAACGCTCGCAGATGGTCCGGCGGATAGCCTTGCCGATAACAATGTCGATGCCGGAAAGGGCGCATATGCAGGAAAATCCGCTACCTTGCGTTTGTACTTGAGCCTTTTCAGTACCGGTGGATATCCCGGGATAAGCACGCGCACATCCACTTTCATTTCGCGCAGCGCCGCGGGGAGTGCGGCGCTCACATCCCCCAGACCCCCCGTTTTGCTCAAGGGATAAATTTCAGGAGTGACAAATAGAATACGAAGGGTGGAAGTAAGCTGCATGGCTGAAAAGAATGTGTATCGTTATTTCCGTTTGGTCCAAATCCTATAGCTCGTCCGGCATAAACCGCTGGGTCTTCAATAGGCGACGGCGGCCCCGGGACGCCGTTACAAGCACATGGCATTTCCAGGCGGATTGCCGAGCTTGCAAGCTTTGGAATGATCTTGATTCAAGGGCAGGTGCAGTACGCGATCACAGGCGGTATGCATGATTGCACTGCTGCGGGGGGAATTCCCTGAACCTGCCTGTTTTTCTGTATCTATTACCGGGATTGGGATGGATTCAACCTTGCAACCTGCGGCAGCACGAGGCAGCGCCCTTTGAGCGCTTTGTACTTTGTATTCAGCGGATCCATATTTTGCAGCTTAAGGATCACCAGCTTACGGATCACCGAATCATAGCAGGAAACAGTGTTCCGATTTTCGCATTTTTCGTCGCATATTTGTCCTGCAAGGACATTATCCAGACGTCCTTAATACCATAACGTCTTCCGCTGTTTCAAGCGACAGAACGATTCCGGCCAGCGGAGGCAGCGTAATGACAAGAGAATCCGGCCGCCCCATCCAGGGCTTGCCCGCGGATGCAATCAGGCCCATGTTGCCCAGGTTGGCGCCGCCATAATGGGAAGAATCGCTATTGAATATCTCCAGGTAATTTCCGCCTTCCGGCGCTCCAATACGATAGCCGAGCCGGGGTACCGGCGTGAAATTGAGCACGATAAGAAGGAACGAGCCACTGTGTGAATAGCGGAGATAGCTGACGACCGAGTTATCGGCATCATGGCAATCCACCCAGGAGAACCCTTCGGCCGCGAAATCGAGCTGATGCAGAGCAGGCACATGCCGGTACAGCCGATTCAAATCACGCAACGCCGCTTTTATCCCGCGATGTTGCCCATATTCGAGCAATTTCCAATCCAGCTCCCTCGCGGAATCCCATTCGCGTTCCTGCGCGAATTCGTTGCCCATGAAATTGAGCTTCTTGCCGGGATAGGTCATCTGATAGGTCAGCAAGAGGCGCACGTTGGCGAACTGCTGCCATGTATCGCCGGGCATTTTTCGCAGCAGCGAACCTTTGCCGTGCACTACTTCATCGTGCGACAGCGGCAGGACAAAATTTTCCGTATAAGCATAAAGCTGGCCAAAAGTGAGCAGATCATGGTGAAAGTGACGGTGAATGGGATTTTTCTTCATGTAGGAGAGCGTATCGTTCATCCAGCCCATGTTCCATTTCATCGAAAAGCCCAGGCCGCCCAGATAGGTAGGGCGGGATACCGCAGGCCAGGCGGTCGATTCTTCCGCGAGCGTCAGGGCGCCCGGGAATTCCTCGTGCACCATGATGTTCAATTCCCGCAAGAAATCTATCGCTTCCAGGTTTTCCCTTCCTCCGTATCGGTTGGGCAGCCAACCCCCCTGGTCGCGCGAGTAGTCCAGATATAGCATGGATGCGACCGCATCGACGCGCAACCCATCGAAATGAAATTCGGATAGCCAGTAGTGCGCGCTGGACAGCAGAAACGATTTCACCTCGTTACGCCCGAAATTGAAAATATATGTTCCCCAGTCCAGGTGGACCCCGAGGCGGGGATCTTCATGCTCATACAGCGCGGTTCCATCAAACCGGGAAAGTGCAAACGAATCTTTCGGAAAGTGCGCGGGAACCCAGTCGAGAATGAGTCCGATATCGGCTTGATGGCAGGCATCGATCAGGAATCTCAGGTCGTCCGGGGAACCGTATCGGGAAGTAGGAGCAAAGTAACCGGTGGTTTGATAACCCCAGGACTCATCAAGCGGATGTTCCGAAATCGGCAGCAACTCGATATGTGTAAAGCCCATTTCGAGCACGTAGGGAATAAGATGAGAGGCAAGCTCGCGATAGTTGTAAAACCGTCCATCGGCATGCCGTTTCCAGGAGCCTGGATGAAGCTCGTAAATATTGAGCGGCGCGTGCAGCCAGTCCCATGACGCTCGCCTTGCCATCCACTCGGCATCCCGCCAGATCGCTCCGGAAGGGACGGATATGAGGGCGGCATTGGCCGGACGCAATTCATACCGAGTGGCGTAGGGATCGGTTTTTAGCAGAATCTCTCCGCTATCACGATTACGGATTTCATATTTATAAAGCGCATCCGGCGAAACGGAAGGGATGAATAGTTCCCATATCCCGCTCGTTCCATGAACGAACATGGGATGCACCCGCCCATCCCAACGATTGAAGTTTCCGACCACGCTGACTCGCTCCGCATTGGGTGCCCATACCGCGAAAAGCACGCCGGGGACACCTTCGATTTCGAGAGGATGAGATCCCAGGGTCTCATAAGCGCGCTGCAGGCGGCCTTCATTGAACAGATACAGGTCGTGGTCCGAAATCTGAAGCGGAAAAGCGTAGGGGTCGTAGGTTTCGTACAATTGCCCTTTGAAACCCGGGTCGTCGCTTTCGATGCGCAGAAGATAGGGAATCGGCGGAGGAGCGGCACCCCGCCACTCGAAAATTCCCCCGGGGTGCATCCTGGACATCCTTTCAAAATTCCCACGAATATTCACCCATACGTTGATTGCGTCGGGATAGAACACGCGGATCAGGCTGGAATCTCTTTCGCTGCGGAGGCCGAGATAGGAAAAAGGATTGTGCAGCCGTGCCGCCAACAGTGCGTCCATCAGCAACCTGTCGCTAGCCGGCATGATGTCTCCTGGAAGTACTTGCATGGCAGGAATTATAACTTGCGCTTGGCGTTGAATTGGGATCAAATTACAGAAGAGCAAGGGCGGAGATAGCAAGCGGAATGAAAGCGGCCTGAAACTAAAGTAGGCCGAAAGTCGAATTTTTCGAGGGTGGGCATCCTATGACTCACGAGGTTGATTTACGTTTTCACAGCCATATTACGCGCAATACCGTGGCGCTTATACTGGCCGGAGGGCGAGGCAGCCGCTTGCGGCAGCTTACGGACTGGCGGGCCAAACCGGCTGTGCCGTTTGGCGGCAAGTTCCGTATCATCGACTTTCCCCTCTCCAACTGTGTCAATTCCGGCATTCGCCGAATAGGCGTGGCCACGCAGTACAAGGCGCAAAGCCTGATCAGCCATATCCAGCATGGCTGGGGCTTTCTTGACGGCCGCTTCCAGGAATTCGTCGAACTGCTGCCGGCGCAGCAGCGGATAGAGGAAACCTGGTACCAGGGAACCGCCGATGCGGTGTATCAGAATATCGATATCCTGCGGCGGCATAACCCGGAATACGTCCTGATTCTGGGCGGGGACCATGTCTACAAGATGGATTATAGGAAGCTGCTGGCGGACCACGTCGAAAAATCGGCGGACATGACAGTCGCATGCGTCGAGATTCCCCTGGAAGAGTCGCGCTCCTTCGGCATCCTCAGCATAGATCAGAACTGGCGTGTTACCGATTTTGCCGAAAAACCATCCCATCCCACCCCCGTGCCGGGTCAGCCAACGAAAGCGCTGGCGAGCATGGGTATCTATGTATTCAATACATCGTTTCTTTTCGACCAGTTGATCCGCGACCATGATGAAGGAGACTCGTCGCATGATTTCGGCAAGGACCTGATTCCTTATCTGTTTCCCCGTCACAGCGTATATGCTCACCGATTCTTCGATAGTTGTGTCAACATGGCTTCGGGCATGCCGTACTGGCGCGACGTGGGAACGATCGACGCCTACTGGGAAGCCAATCTCGACCTGACGCATATCACTCCGGATCTGAACCTGTACGATGAGGAGTGGCCGATATGGACACATCAGGAGCAATTGCCCCCCGCCAAATTCGTTTTTGACGACAACGACCGGCGGGGCCAGGCGCTGGATTCGATGGTTTCCGGCGGCTGCATTATCAGCGGCTCATCGGTGCGCCGTTCCTTGCTGTTTTCCAACGTCCAGGTGCGCAGCTACAGCAGCATCGAGGATTCGGTCATCTTGCCCAATGTGGATATCGGGCGCCATGTCCGGTTGAGACGGGTGGTAGTGGACAAGAACTGCATGATTCCTCCGGGAATGGTAGTCGGGTTTGATCCGGACGAAGACCGGCAGAGGTTCCATGTAACGGAAACCGGGGTGACGCTCATTACTCCCGAAATGCTGGGGCAAAAAACACATTTTGTCAGGTAGGAAAGATACCGGGAATGGCAGGGATCAGGATAGCGGCTGTATAATTCGAGGTTCCAAAGAATTTCGGCGGTTGAATTCCGGTATCAGGAAGTGCGATAGGTTCTGGTCAGGCTTACATGGAAACGCAATCATTGAATCTGGTTTTGTTGTGGCATATGCATCAGCCGGATTATCGCAATTACGAAACCGGCGAATTTACCCTTCCATGGGTATATCTTCACGCCATCAAGGATTACACCGACATGGTGTCGCATCTGGAAGCGCATCCTCGCATGAAAGCGGTCGTGAATTTTGTGCCTGTATTGCTGGACCAGATCGAAGACTACGCTGCGCAATTCGCCAACGGAGAAATGCGGGATCCGCTCCTGCGCTTGTTGGCCACGCAAGATCTGGACCGGATTTCCGCAAGCGACCGCCTGCGCATATTCGACAGCTGTTTTCGCAGCAACCACGTCACGATGATGCAACCGTACCCTGCATACAAACGGCTGCACGATATGCACGAGACATTGCGCGGACGAGGCGAGGCGGAGCTGGCTTATCTTTCCGGCCAATACCTGGCAGATTTACTGGTGTGGTATAACCTGGCATGGACCGGGGAAAGCGTGCGCAGGAGCAACGAAGCAGTGGTCAGGCTGATGACTCAAGGCGGCGGTTTCACTTATTCAGACCGCATGCATTTATTCAACCTGATCGCAGAACTGATGACAGGTTTGATCCCGCGCTACCGCAAGCTTGCCGAGGCGGGGCAGATAGAGCTTTCCACCACTCCGCATTATCATCCGCTCGCGCCCCTTCTGATCGACTTCAATTCCGCTCGCGACAGCATGCCGGACGTAAGCTTGCCCACCGAGGAAGCATACCCCGGCGGACGCAGCCGCGTGGCTACTCAGCTGGCTTCGGCCATCGGAAGCCATGAAAAGCGCTTTGGCATAACCCCCACAGGGGTCTGGCCGGCGGAAGGAGCGGTATCCGGACAGCTGCTGGATATCATAGCGGAGCATGACTGCGGCTGGTGCGCCAGTGGAGAAGGTGTCCTTGCCAATAGCCTGCGCCACTCATATCCGCAAGGCCATCCGGAACGGAGCCGCTACCTCTACCGTCCTTATTGGGTGGAGGGAAGAGCGGAAAGCATTCTCTGTTTTTTCCGCGACGAGAAGCTATCGGACATGATTGGCTTCGAGTATGCAAAATGGTTTGGAAGGGATGCAGCCGAGCATCTGGTGCATTCCCTGGAAGACATCGGACGAAGCACTCCGCCAGGAGACAACTCCATTGTCAGCGTTATCCTCGATGGAGAAAATGCGTGGGAATATTACCCGTATAACGGGTATTACTTTCTGAATGACCTCTACGAAATCCTTGAAAATCATGGCGCGATCCGGACCACTACCTATCGCGACTATATTGCATCGATGAGGCAGAGCGATGCCGCCAAGCTTCCGGTCCTGGCGGCGGGCAGCTGGGTCTATGGAACGTTTTCCACCTGGATCGGCGACCGCGACAAGAATCGCGCGTGGGATCTGCTGTGCGCAGCAAAGCGCAGTTATGATCTGGTCATGCAGAGTGGACGTTTGACCGAAGAGGAAAAAATGAAGGCCGAGCGCCAGCTGGCTTCCTGCGAAAGTTCCGACTGGTTCTGGTGGCTCGGCGATTATAATTCACCCCATGTGGTGTCGAGTTTCGACAAGCTGTTTCGCGACAATCTGGCCAATCTTTATACCTTGCTGAAGTTGCCGGTGCCGGTATCTTTAATGGAGCCTATCAGCCACAGCCAAAGGGGTGCCGCACCGGAAGCGGGTGGCACAATGCGGCGCGCATCCTGAGACCGGCATGAAAGATATCCGCCCTTCCATCCACCACCGCCTGTGATGCCGCTGATCGATCTTTTCGCCCGAAACACGCAAAAGCGGAATTTCCGATGCGAGGCGTGGATGCACCGCGTCTCGCGCCAGCGAGGATTTGTCCGGTGATTCCCTCGTCATGGGAAAGCGAAAATTCCGGTTACAGTGAAATGCAAGCCTGGCCTTGATGCCAGAAAAATATTCCAGCCAGCGGCGCCGTTCGCGGCGCCAGTCGATGCGTTTCATCCCATGATCAACCACACCAGGGCTCCTGTGACGGCAGGCGCTTTTGGCGGATCGCGCCCTAGTGTCTTTCGCCGGCAAGATTTTGCGGGCTCAGGTAGATGCTTTTCCTTGGTATTGTTCTGGAGGTAACTTCATGGCTTCCCCGGTCAGCTTGCTCTTCGGTGTTCATGCTCACCAACCGGTCGGCAATTTTCCCGAAGTATTGGCGGATGCACATGCCCGCTGTTATCGGCCGTTTCTGCAAGTGCTCCATCGCTACCCCGATTTTTGCTTTGCGATGCATATTTCCGGCTGGCTGTTGGACTACCTGATCGAGCGTTACCCTGCGGATATGGATTTGCTGCACGAAATGGTATCGCGCGGGCAGGTTGAACTGTTTGGCGCGGGCGACACCGAGCCGGTGCTTGCAGCAATTCCCAATCGGGACCGCATAGGACAGATTCAGACTTTTTCAGACAAGCTGGAGCTGAAGCTGGGGCAGCGTCCCCGCGGCGCCTGGCTGACCGAGCGAGTCTGGGAAACATCGGTAGTTCCGGCATTGGCTGATTGCGATATTCGTTACGTGATCGTGGACGATTATCATTTTCTTTGCGCCGGCAAGAACGCTGCGGAACTGCAAGGCTATTTCACTACGGAGGAGGATGGGCGCAAGCTCGACTTATTTCCGATTTCCGAGGCGTTGCGTTACAGATTGCCATTTTCTCCAGCTCATGAAGTAGTGGCCTATATCGAGTCCCTGGCGGAAAATAGCCATGATCATGCTGGCAGCGCCGCGATATATTTTGATGATATCGAAAAGTTTGGCATCTGGCCCGAAACATATCAATGGGTATATGAAAAGGCGTGGCTCGACGACTTCATCCAGCGAGTATTGTCCTCGCCGCGGATTCGCACGCAGCACTATCGTGATTTCCATGCCACCACGAAGACACGCGGAATCGTCTATCTGCCCGCGACTTCGTACATCGAAATGAACGAATGGACACTGCCTGCAAGCGCCGCCAACGCCTATGCGGACCTGGTGCATCAGGCCAAAGCCGCGGGATGGTATGAAAGCCGCAAGGCCTTTTTGCGTGGCGGAATCTGGAAGAATTTTTTCTCGCGCTATCCGGAATCGAACTGGATGCACAAACGGATGCTGGGTCTATCGGCGCGTCTGGAGATGCTACCCGAGCGGCAACGCGCCGCTGCAATGATACAAAAACTTTATGAGTCTCAAGCCAATGATGCGTATTGGCATGGCTTATTCGGAGGTTTGTATTTGCCGCACCTGCGGCGAGGGGTATACAAGGCCATCGTGGAGCTGGAAGGAATGCTGGATACCCGCGTTCCACGTCCTGCGTATTTCCTGGAGGATACCGACCTCGATGGGATAGAGGAGCTATATCTCCAGAACGGGGTGATTCAGGCGATTTTGAAGCTGGATGGAGCTGCAAGCATTTGCGAATTCGATTCTTACCTGCTGAATCACAATTTCGGCGACACCTTGCGGCGCCGGCCCGAATACTATTACCAGAAAATTCAGCAGGGCGAATACGGCTCTGGCGGCACGGGTTCGGGCGGTATCGCATCAGCCCATGACAGGGCGGGCCTGAAGCATGAAATAAGCGCAAGCGACATGGGGATCGACGATCATGCCCGTGGAATGTTTATCGACCGCTTTAAAGGCCAGTTCGTAAATTATCAATTACGGGACACCGATCAAGGTGCGCATTTCTCGGGGGGTGCGCAGGCACTTCACGTGGACAAGAGAATCCGGCTTTCGGACGCTCGCCTGATGGTTTCGTACGCCTTCGCGGGCGAAAAAGAGGGCATGTTCGCAACGGAAATCAATGTTGCAATGCCGAGCTCCGATGGCTGGGGTGGACGCTACATTTACCAGGGCAAGATTCCTGGTGGATTTGGCCAGTACCTCGAACTGCCAAGTTTGACCGACATCATCTTGGATGACGGGGCGTTGCCCGGCGGGATCGTGCTAAAGACTTCTGCTCCGGTTGGACTGCGTGCCCAACCGTATTATTCCGTATCCCAATCGGAAGGAGGATTCGAAAAGATCATGCAGGGGGTGACCATCACCCTGGAATGGCCGGTAGCCGCAGGGGAACTGGTGATCAGCCTGGAGAGCAGGCCGGAAACCTGGCACGGCAATGACCATCCGGATGCGGGAAGCTCCGACGATACCGGGTATTGAAGTGCCGCAGCGAAAATCCGGCTGACGGGAAGGGATTGCATGAATCCCTGCTTGCGGCAAACATAACGAGGTTTGGGCGCCCATATCAGGATTTCAATTTCAGGCATCCATAACCGCTATAATCCTCACCACCGTTGAGGTTTGACCCACGGCTTTTTTGGCCCGGGGGAGGGTGCGGAAGAGGTGCAAGCAGGCTGTACAGTTGTGGCGATGCGCACAAAATTTCTGGTAAAATCGCGAATTCTCAAAGAGCCAAGCAAGGACCCGACATGAGTTATGTGGTAACTGAAAGCTGTATCAAATGCAAATACACTGATTGCGTAGACGTATGCCCAGTGGACTGCTTTCGCGAGGGACCTAATTTTCTGGTAATCGATCCGGATGAGTGCATCGATTGCACCTTATGCGTGGCGGAATGTCCGGTGGAAGCAATCTTTGCCGAGGATGACGTGCCAGTTCATCAGCAGCATTTCACGGCGCTTAACGCTGAGCTATCCAAAGTCTGGAAGCCCATCATCGAGAAGAAGGATGCTTTGGCCGATGCCGACGAATGGGCGAATGTGACAGAGAAGCTGGATAAGCTGGAACGCTGATCCGCAGCGGTTTACAACCGCATGTCCTCCATTTCGAATTTTCCCCGCCTTCATTTCCACGATATTTTTCCCGAGCCGGCCGCTGGTCCAGCGGCCGGCGTCACTGTAGTCACCCCTAATCGAAGGCTCGCCGCAGAGCTCAAGCGCAATTTCGACCAGATCCAGGCGGCCGGTGGTGCTATTGCCTGGGAAGCTGCGGATATCCTGCCCATTTCCGCATTCATAGAGCGTCTTTACCAGGAAGCGCTTTATTCCGGGCAGGTGCCAGGATTGCCCGTGCTTCTTACTTCTGCGCAGGAGGATATCTTATGGGAAGACGTCATCCGTCGTTCCGCAGCAGGCGCAGCCCTGCTTTCCATCCCTGATACCGCACAACTTGTTCGCGAAGCATGGACGCTGGCGCACGCCTGGGAGCTGGTTCCGCGGCTCGGGAGTTGTCCGCTGAACGAAGATGGAAGGGCATTCCTGGATTGGGCAAGCCTTTTCAAAAAGAAGGTGCGGCGTATGCGGGGGATAGATCGCGGGCGCCTGTTCGACCTGGCATCGGAGCTATGCACGCATCCCGGAACCAGGAAGCCAAAGCGACTGGTTTGTTATGGCTTTGATATCCTTACGCCCCAGCAGGCATCATTTCTGGAGACGCTTGCTAAAACGGGCTGCGAGGTCGTGACGGTTCAGCCTCCGAGGCGTGAACCGCAATGCGTCAATGTGAGCCGCGTGGCCTGCGCCGACCAGGAAGACGAGATACGCCATGCAGCTGCCTGGGCGCGGGCGCGGGTCGAGGCGAACGGTTCCGCGCGGATCGGTATCGTCGTCCCGGAGCTTTCCAGCCGTCTCGATGCTGTCAAGCGCGTGTTTGGTTCTGTGATGCAGCCTGATGTTCAGCAATCGCTGCCGGGAGCAGCTAGGCCGGTTTTGCCTTTCAACGTTTCGCTTGGCGTGCCTCTCACGTCCTGTCCCATCGTACGCACCGCTTTCCTCGTGCTCGAGCTCGGTGCGATGGAAGTATCGTTCGAGCAGGCAAGTGCCCTGTTACGTTCCCCTTTTATCAGGGGCGGCGAGACGGAAATGACCGCACGTGCGCGACTCGACGCGCGCTTGCGCAAGCGTAGCGATCCCGCCGTCACCCTGGAACAGTTGCTCGTTTCCGTAGAGCGGGAGTGCGAAGGGAGCGATATCGCCTGTCCATTGCTGCTGCAGTCGTTGTCGGCCCTTGTCCAATTCAAAAGAGCATGGTCGACGGGCCGGCATCCTCCATCCGCATTAGCCAAGGCAATGACGGAAGCGCTTCGTGCAGTTGGTTTTCCCGGTGAACGACAGCTGGATTCCCTCGAGTTTCAGGCATTGAAAAAGTGGCAGGAAACAATTGGGGATTTTTCGGTTCTTGATGCGGTGTGGCCGCGAGCCGGATATCGTGCAGCGCTATCACGCCTGCACCGGATTGCGGCCGAAACTTTGTTTCAACCGGAAACTCCAGAAGTCCCGATCCAGATCCTGGGGGTGCTGGAAGCTGCGGGGATGAGTTTCGATCATCTATGGGTGATAGGGTTATCCGACCAGGCATGGCCGGCGCAATCGCGCCCCAATCCGTTTTTACCGATCGAACTGCAGCGCTCCTCGAACTTGCCGCAGGGCTCCCCCGCCGCCTCGCTTGAATTGGCGCGCCGGCTCACCCATGGCTGGCTTTGCGCCGCGGATGAAGTCGTTCTCAGCCATCCCAAGCTTGGCAATACACGGGAATCCGCGGCGCTTGCTGCCAGCCCCCTGATCGCCGGCATTGCTGCCCGCGATCCTGTATTGGCTTCTTACGCCAGCCACCGGGACCTGATCCATGGCGCTCGTCAGCTGGAGCGAATGGAAGATGCCAGGGCTCCGGCGCTCGATCGGCTTGCCAGCAGCGGAATCCATGGCGGCGCCGCGGTAATAAAAGATCATGCAGCCTGCCCATTCCGGGCCCTTGCCATTCACCGGTTTCGTGCGGAGGGCATCGAAACGCCGAGCACCGGCCTCACGGCGGCGGAACGGGGGACATTGGCCCACCATGCGCTTGCCCAGGTGTGGAATTACCTCAAGACCAAGCGCGCGCTCGACATGATCAATGAGCAGGATCTCGAAGCGGTGCTAGCCCATGCTGCGAAAAGTGTGATAGCCCGCCTTCGCGAACATCGTCCAGCCACTCTTTCCGGACGCTTCGCCGAGATCGAGCAGCGGCGGCTGGCAAAGCTGGTGCGAGCGTGGCTAGATGAGGATAGAAGGCGCGGCGATTTCCGTGTCGCGGCAGTGGAGGACAAGCGGAGTATCGAGATCGCCGGACTGGTACTGACGACGCGCCTGGATCGGGTAGATGAGGTAAGTGATGGGCGCCGCATCATTATCGACTATAAAACCGGCATACCGTCGGCGAGCGCCATGCTCGGCAAACGTCCGGATGAACCGCAACTGCCCTTGTACCTACTGGGTGCCGAGCCGGGCGCCGCCGCGGTTGCCTTTGCGCAGATCAAGGCAGGCAGGGCGCGATTCCTGGGGTTTGCGCGCGACAGCGACTTGCTGCCCGAGGTGCAGGCGTTATCGGAATCCCGTTTTGCCCGCGAGCATGGATCATGGGAGCAGCTCGTGGCTGCGTGGAAGGCCGATCTTGCCCGTATTGCGACTGGATTTGCGAACGGTGACGCGCGGGTGGATCCAAAGAAAAACCGGCAGACCTGCAACAATTGTGACTTGCGGTCTTTCTGCCGGATCGACGAGCGTTATGAACGTATGGCGGCCCCTCGCATCGAAGGCGAGGGGGGCGGAGAATGAGCGGTGCTTCGTTTGTTTCACCGGGGCTGTCCGATATGCCGGAGCGCCGGCGAGCGCTCGATACCCGGCATTCCTTTATCGTCCAGGCGCCTGCCGGCTCGGGAAAGACCGGCCTCCTGATCCAGCGTTACCTCACTTTGCTCGCCGGAGTCGATGCACCGGAAGAGATCGCCGCCATCACATTTACGCGGAAGGCGGCTGCGGAAATGCGCGATCGGATCATGGGAGCGCTCGGCCAGGCATATAGTTCGCGCAGTGACCAGAGCCCGGAAACCGAACATGAAAAGCTTACCCGCGAGCTCGCCGGCGCCGCCTTGAGAAAAGATACCCAGTGCGGCTGGAATGTCCTGGAGAATCCTGCACGGCTTCGAATCCAGACATTCGATTCGTTGTGCGCGTCGCTGACGAGGCAGATGCCATTGTTGTCGAATTTGGGTTCTTCGCCCCAAAGTGCCGACGATGCCTCGGATTTATACCTTGAAGCGGCCTCCGCCACTGTCCGCATGGTCGAGACCAGCCACGACGTGGGAAATGATATCGAGCGTTTGCTGGAGCATCTCGACAACGATGTTGCCCGTCTCGAAAAATTACTGGCGAGCATGCTGGCGCGACGCGACCACTGGCTGCGCCATATTCATGGCAGAGGCCGCGATGAGCTGGAAGGGGCATTGAAGCGCACGCGGCGCGCGGCATTGGAGCATCTGCGTATTCTGTATCCTTCCTCGCTGCGGGACGAGTTAACGGAACTCATACGCTACGCAGCCGCAAACCTGACTATCAGTGGTGGCGAACTGCCCATCGCCATATATGAAAAAGTCAGCAAGGTTGGTGATTCTCCAGGCCTTGCTGACAATGAAGAACAGGATCTCGAGTACTGGCTGATTGTTGCAAACTTATTGCTCACGAAGGAGAAAAAATTATCCTGGCGCCGAACCTACACCATTAGGGATGGTTTTCCAATCGGCCGCACAAAATCTGAAAAAGAAGTCTCCAAAAGTTGGAAAGAAAGAACGGCTGCGCTTATTGCTCAGCTGGAAACGGATGGCGGCTACGCCTTGCGCCATGCCTTAAATGATATCCGTGACTTACCCCCGCCCACCTATACGGAAACGCAATGGAAAGTACTCGGCTCCATCATGCGATTGCTCCCGCATGCTGTCGCCCAGCTCAAGCTCGTGTTTCAATCGAGCGGCAAAGTGGATTTTATCGAAGTCGCGCAGGGTGCCCTGCGTGCTCTCGGGGAACCGGAAGCACCCACGGACCTGGCGCTCGCACTCGACTATCGTCTTCGTCATTTATTGATCGATGAATTCCAGGATACTTCCATCAGCCAGTTCGAACTGGTCAGCAGGCTTACGTGGGGGTGGGAGCCGGGAGATGGCCGCAGCATGCTGCTGGTCGGTGATCCCATGCAATCCATCTATCGTTTCCGCGAGGCGGAAGTAGGATTATTTCTCCGTGCGCGTACCACGGGGATCGGTAATGTGGCCTTGCACCCGATTTCTCTTTCCAGCAACTTCCGGTCGCAGGGCGGGATCGTGGATTGGGTCAACGATACTTTCGCGCAGGTGATGCCGCAGCAAGAAGATATTTCCCTTGGCGCGGTTTCCCATAAAAAATCGATTTCAACGAGGAAGTCCCTTTGCGGAAAAGCCGTGAGCATCCATCCGTTCTTTAACGATGACCATGCGGCCGAGGCGGAAAAAGTAGCGGATATTGTCGGCCAGGCTTGGCGTGAGAATCCTTGCGCCACGGTTGCCATCCTGGTGCGCAACCGCAGCCATCTCAATGAAATCCTGCCCCGGCTGAAAAAAACCGATATGCGCTACAGCGCTTTGGAAATCGACGGATTGGGCTCCCGACCGGTAGTGCGGGATCTGATAGCCCTGACCCGTGCCTTGACGCATCTGGCAGACCGGTCGGCCTGGCTGGCAATACTGCGCGCACCTTGGTGCGGGCTTACGCTGGCGGATATGCACGGCCTTCTGTCGGGGCCAATGGAAGCAGTTCAGGGAGGCATGCCGGAACCCGGTTTTGTTGAACCGGGAGGGATGAATTTCGTGCCGGGAAATCCCACCGTGTGGGAGTTGCTGAACGACGACAGCTGCCTGCGCCGGATTTCTGCCGATGGCGCTGCCCGGCTGCAACGCGTGCGAAGGGTATTGGCGATGTGCGTCCTTAATCGCTGCCGCCAATCCTTGCGGTCGACGGTTGAGGCGGCGTGGCTCGCATTGGGAGGCCCCGCATGCAGCGAAGATGCGGCTGACCTGGGGGATGCGCAGGTCTTTTTCGATCATCTCGAAATGCATGAAGATACGGATGGCGTTGCGCGTATAGCCGAATTGGAAGAGGAACTCTCCAGGCTTTACGCTTCGCCTGATCCAGAGGCGGATGGCAAACTGCAGATCATGACCATCCATAAAGCCAAGGGTCTCGAGTTTGATTGCGTGATCCTGCCCGGTCTGGGACGCGCCACGCGCAACGATGACAAGAAGCTTTTCATGTGGATGGAGTACCCGCGCGAGTTCGAGGCAGAGCAAACCGAGGACAGCGAACTACTGCTTGCGCCGATCCAGGAAACAGGTGCGGACAATGACCTCATCTATGCCTGGCTCGAAAAACAGGATGGGGAGAAAGAGCGATTCGAAAACCAGCGCCTGCTGTATGTGGCCGCGACCCGCGCCAAGCATCGGCTGCATCTGCTGGGCAGCATCGATGTGGTTCGGAATGATCAGGGCGGTTTCGAACCAAAGCCACCGGAAAAAAAGACATTGTTGAGCAGGATCTGGCCGGTGGTCGAACCGGATTACAGGGAGGCGGCCATGCGATCGGAGGCTTTGAATGCGCAGGAAGCCGATGACTTGCTGACGGCGGATGGAAAAGCGGATGGGAAAAGAGGAGAATACCCTGTCGATCAATCATTCCGTCGCCTGGTATCAGGCTGGGCACTGCCGCCCGCCCCCGCCCCCGTTCGATGGAAAACGCCGGATCATATTATATCGGGGGGAGGGGGAGTCGAATATTCCTGGGTGGGGGAAACCGCACGCCGCATCGGCAGTATCGTTCATCGCTGGTTGCAGCGTATTTCCGAAGAAGGGATAAAAAGCTGGAGTCCCGCGCGAATTCGAGGTTTGCACGATACCCTGAAGTTCCAGCTTGCCGCTATCGGCGTCAATGATACCGATAGCGGGACCGCTGTCCAGCGTGTGGTTGCGGCGCTTGTCCAGGCAGTGACCGACCCGCGTGGACGTTGGCTGCTCGGGCCGCAGAAGGATGCGCGCAATGAGTTGCGCATGACGACTGTCGTCGATGGCCGCTGGGCGGATCTCGTTATCGATCGGACGTTTATAGACGAGGATGGTCAGCGCTGGGTTGTGGACTACAAGACCAGCAGCCATGAAGGCGCGGATATCGAAGGTTTCCTCGATCGCGAGCAAGATCGTTATCGTGTCCAGCTCGATCGTTACGCAGCCCTGCTGCGCAAGATGGATGGGGCGCCCGTGAGGCGGGGTTTATATTTTCCCTTGCTGGGAGGCTGGCGGGAATGGGCAGACAGTGATCAAACGTAAGGTCGAGCAGCAATCCAATGGATGGGGTCTGATGAAGCTGGGAGACTATTTGCCATGTCGGTGCGCCGGATGGGAGCGGGCTGTTACCCGTTTCCTATTGCATGCATCGGTTTTTCTCATTGCTGCTGGCGGTGCACCGGTTCCGGCCGCGGCAGAGCGGTTGCGTCCGGAAGTGGAAAGTTTTATAGGTGAAATGGTGGCGCGCCACGGCTTCGAACAGGCCGAACTGGCCCATATTTTCAGAGCGGCGCAGTTTCAGCCATCCATTATCACCACAATTTCCAAGCCGGCTACATCGAGGCCATGGCATGAATACCGCCCCTTGTTCATCAATTCGAAGCGTATTTCCGGCGGAATCGAATTCTGGAATAGCCACGGCGGAGTCCTCGAGCGGGCGCGCAAGGAATTCGGTGTTCCGGAGGAGATCATCGTCGCGATCATTGGCGTCGAAACGATGTATGGCGCACAGACCGGCAAGCATCGCGTGCTGGATGCGTTGACGACGCTCGCGTTCGACTATCCCAAGCGAGCGGGTTTTTTCCGGGATGAACTGGAGCATTACCTGCTGCTGGGGCGGGAACGCTCGGCCGATCTTTTGGGTATCAGGGGGTCCTATGCCGGAGCCATCGGCATTCCCCAATTCATGCCCAGCAGCTATCGCCGCTACGCCGTCGATTTCGACAATGACGGAAAGATAGATCTATCGGCCAGCGCGGCCGATGCAATCGGAAGCGTGGCGAATTATCTCAAGAGTTATGGCTGGGAGGCGGAGCAGGCGATCGCGCTCCCTGCTCTGGTCAACGGCGAGAATTATCGGGCTGCGCTGTTTGCCGGCCAGAAACCCGGGTATTCAGCGGAAGAGATGAGAAAACTGGGAATTGCCACACGTACAAGCTTCCCCCCGGGAAGCTACGCTACCCTGATCGAGCTCGAAAACGCCGATGGCAATGAGTACTGGCTGGGTTTCAATAACTTCTACGTCATTACGCGCTACAATCGCAGCGTGCATTACGCGATGTCGGTATTGGAGCTTGCCGAGCAAATACGCTCTGCAAGAATTTCCGACGCTCAGCGGTGAATTTTCCTAAGCTATTGTTGCTCGTCCGATTGGCTGAATGCGACGACATGATCAGCTTCGAGCCTGATGCCGATTTTTTCTCCTATGGCATGGTTGTGATGGCTTGGAACCAGGGACAGCGCCGTGCTTCCGCCGGGAAGGCGCAAGGTATACAGGATATCCGCGCCACGAAAGGCCTTGTGCAGGACGGTTGCCCGGATGGGACTGTCGTCGTCATGAACGATGTCGTCGGGGCGCACCAGTACGGCTACTGAATGGCCGGGGCTGCACACGCGGCAATCCTGCCCGCACTGATGCGGAATCTCACCCGCTAGAGTGCCAAGCTCGATTTCCACATGATGCGAGTCGAGTACCGTGCCGGAAAGAAATACGCCCTTGCCGATAAAGTTGGCTACGAAACGATTGGCCGGCTTGTGGTAAAGATTGTAGGCAGTGTCGTACTGCTGAATTTCGCCGTGATGCATCACCCCGATCTCATCGGCAATGGCAAACGCTTCATCCTGGTCGTGCGTCACCAGGATAGCGGTAGCATTCTGGCTCTTGAGGATATCGCGTATTTCCAGGCTCAGGCGTTCACGCAAGCTCACATCCAGGTTGGAAAAAGGTTCATCCAGTAGCAACAGGTCGGGGCGGGGGGCCAGCGCGCGGGCGAGCGCCACACGCTGTTGCTGTCCGCCGGAGAGCTCATGGGGAAACCTGGATGAGGAGTCCGCCAGCCCTACGGTTTGCAGCAATTCGGCAACACGGGCTGCAGCCTCGGTTTTTTGCATTCTATGCAAGCCAAAACCGATATTGGCTGCAACCGTGAGATGAGGAAACAACGCATAATCCTGAAATACCATCCCGATATGGCGCTGTTCCGGGGGGAGGGAAAATTGCGGATTGCTTACCTGTTTCCCGTTGAGCAGGATTTCCCCCGCTGAAATGGATTCGAATCCGGCTATACAGCGCAGCACCGTGGTTTTGCCGCAGCCGCTCGGCCCCAGCAGGCAGCCGATATCGCCCTTGGTCAGGGTCAGCGATAAATCCTTTACTACCGGCTGTTTTCCATAGGCATGCCGAACATTTTTGAGCTCAAGCAGAGCATTCATGGACTGTGGGCTTCATCGATTCATCTTTCAGTTTGCCGGATGAACAATACTATCGGAACCAGACCAGCCAGCACGAGCGCCACGGCGGGGAGCGCGGCCTGCTCCCAGGCGCCCTCCGATGTCATTTCGAAAATCCGTACCGCCAACGTGTCCCAGCCGAACGGGCGGGTCATCAATGTAATGGGCATTTCTTTCATTACGTCGACGAACACCAGCGCGGCTGCGGTGTAGATTCCTCCCTTCAGGATGGGCAGGTGTATGCGTCTGAGCATGGCCCAACCATTCAGTCCCAGGCTGGTAGCCGCCTCGTCGATGCTTTTGGTTATGCGCTGCATGGCGCTGTCGATCGGGCTGTGGCTCACTGCCAGGAAGCGTGTCATGTACGCAATCAGCATAGTAAAGAGGGTGCCTTGTATTATCAGCCCCGTTTCAATATCGAACAACTGCAAGGCCATTTCGCTTACCCGGCTGTCGAGCCAGGCGATCGGAATAAAAATGCCCACCGCCAGCACCGCACCGGGCAGGGCGTAGCCGATTGTGGAGATGCGCACTGCCGTGCGGGTGAGCGGATCGGGGTAGCGGCGCGCGGCATAGACCACAAGCAGGGTCACCGAACAGGTGAGCAGGGCGGCAATGGATGAAAGCAGGAGGGAATGCCAAAGAAATTCGAGGTAGCGTCCGTTGAAATCCTGGGCGAAGACGCTTGTCGCCCAAACGGTTAATTGCGTCACTGGCAACATGAAAGCAAAAAAAAGGACGGCCGAGGCAAAGCAGCAGACCAGCCATGCTCGCCAGCCTGTGAGCGGAACGCGAGCAGCCCGCGCACTTTGCCGGTTTTCGGCATAGCGCATGCGAGAGCGGAATTGCTGTTCCAGAACCATGACTGCAAATACGATCATGATCAGCAATGACGCAAGCTGGGAAGCCGCAGGCAACGAAAACAGAGCATACCAGGCCTTATAGATGGCGGTGGTGAAGGTATCGTAGTTGAAAACGGATACCGTTCCGAAATCGGCCAGTGTTTCCATCACTACCAGCATGACACCCCCTGCGATCCATGGGCGTCCCATCGGCAGCGCCAGCTTGAAAAAACCCTGGGTACGATTGAAGCCCAGGGATTGGGCCGCTTCCAGCGTCCGCCTCCCTTGCGTGAGAAAGGCGTTGCGGGCAAGCAAGTATACATAGGGATAAAAAGCCAGGATCATGACGATGATGACACTTGCCCTGCCACGCATATCGGGAAACCAGGATACGTCGGAACCCAGCCATTCGCGTAATCCGGTTTGCACCGGGCCCGTATAATCGAAGAGGCCGAGCGCCACGAATGCGGTGACGTATGCGGGAATGGCAAGCGGCAGCAGCAGTGCCCAGGAAAAGAATTTCCGCCCTGGAAATTCGCATACCGCCGTAAACCAGGCAAGGCTCACGCCAATCACTGCCGTACCCATGACCACCCCAAAAACCAGCCAGAAGGTATTCACCAGCAGGGCGGGCAAAGTTGTTTCGACCAGATGCTGCCAGATCTCGCCGGAGGGTGTGAACAGCGAAGAGATGACCGTGCCGACGGGGACAAGAACCAGAGCGGCTACCAGGAACGGAACAAGGCGCCAACCGGGAAATGTACGGTGATTGGAAGGCAAGTGCTCAAAAAACGTATTCCGCGCGGCCGTCGCGTTGAACGTCTCGCCTTTCACCCTTCGAGTGCCTTATTTATAACCGGCGCGATCCATCAGCTTTACCGCATCCGCCTGCAATTCACCGGCTTTCTTGACATTTATGGGATTCTGCTTGAAGCTGCCCCACGCTGCGACTACGGGATCGACTGGCACCCTTGAATTGACCGGGTATTCCATGTTTACGTCAGCGAACAGGTTTTGGGCTTTTTCGGATGAAAGAAATTCCAGCAGCTTGATTGCAGCTGGCGCAGAATGGGCATGGCGTGTTACGCCTGCGCCGGAAATATTGACATGAACGCCGCTGCCTTCCTGGTTAGGCCAGAAAATAGCCAAAGGCAATGAAGGTTTTTTTTCCATCAGCCGGCCATAATAGTATGTGTTGGCGATGGTTATGTCGCATTTCCCCGCTGCCACGAATTCCATCGCTTTGGTTTCGTCGGATAATGGATCAGTCGCAAGATTGGCTACCCATCCTTTTATTATTTGCTCGGTCTTGGCTTCACCCAATTCCGCAATCATCATTGCTACCAGGGACTGGTTGTATACTTTCTTGGAAGTGCGCAGGCATAGCCTGCCTTTCCACTTCGGGTCCGCCAGTGCCTCATAGGTGGAAAGATCACCCGGTTTGACTCGCTGTGTATTATAAATAATGGTACGGGCACGCACCGACAAGCCAAACCATTGATTCTCGGGATCACGTAAATTGGCTGGAATATTGGACTCGAGTATTTTTGATTCTACCGGCTGAAGCAGTCCTTCACGCGCGGCTTCCCATAAATTGCCGGCGTCCGAAGTGATCAGCATGTCCGCGGGCGTATTTTTACCTTCGGCCTTGAGGCGTGCCAGCAATGCCCCTTCCTTGTCGGTAACGAACTTGACGCGGATGCCGCTTTCTTTCGTGAAAGCATCAAACATGGGTTTGATGAGCTGTTCGATCCGGGCCGAGTAAACGACGACTTCCTCGGCATGGGACGCGCCGGTGGCAAGCACGCTAACCGTGCAGAGCATTGCGATAAGATAACGCTTGAAGCAGAGTCTCGCCATTTTTTTTACCTTCGGCACATGCGCCATATGCCTTCTGATGTGGATCGAAGGCTGTATTATAAATGATAATAATTATCAGTGAAGTGTTAATATACCATGGAAAAACCGCCACCTGATCCTTCTCGCCGGCGTCTGCAGGAGCTTCTTGAGATTCCGGAGAGGCAACGGACCGAAACCGACTGGGATGAGATCAATGAGCTTGAGATTGCCCTTACGCCTGCGAACCGGGCTGTCGCGCCAGAGCGAAGCGTGCATCGCAAGCCTGCTGTCGCATCGGGGGATCAGCTCAAGGCCCGCGAGACTGGGCAGGGCAGGCGGCTGCTGAAGAAGCCGCGCAAGAGGCTTCCCAAGGGAGGAGCGGCGCCGTAGCCCTCGTAGCATACGTTGGTCCGCGCTGCATTACGGCGGCAATCCAGTCTGGCGGAGACGGTTGGAGGGACAGCAATCCTGCAAATAAATGTGCTGTCTTGCCATATTCTTTTACATCACTATCGAGAACGATCTGCGGATCGCTGAAACCGGGGAGAAATTCATGCTGCTTACGACAACGCCGAGCGTGGAAGGAAAACGGATCACTAGGTATTGTGGCGTCATAGCTGGCGAGGCCATTCTGGGAGCCAACCTGTTCAAGGATATGTTTGCCGGAATACGGGATCTGGTGGGAGGACGTTCGGGAACCTACGAAAAGGAGCTTCAGCGGGCGCGGGAGATCGCGCTTGAGGAGTTAGAGGAGCGTGCCCGCGACATGGGGGCCAATGCCGTGATCGGCATCGATATCGACTATGAAATAATGGGCAAGGAAAATGGCATGCTGATGGTTTCCGCCAGCGGGACGGCAGTAATTATCGAGTAGATCGTTTCGTCAATCCGGGGTAAAACCAACGTGTGTCACAGTTCCGTTTTCGTTTGAGCAGAGCGTAATATCCGTGCGGGTGTTCTGGCTGACCGGGAAGAGAAAGACTGCGCTGCTTTTCATCGGGTTACCATGGTACGATCCGGTTGTCATACGCGATAAATTTTCCGGAATCGGCGAGAGTGAGTCCATTTATGACTTTCCGCATTCCCGCCACGCTTTCGGCTGGAGTGATCAGGGCCTTGGGTCCGCCCATGTCGGTTTTTACCCATCCAGGATGAAATATTACCGATGTGACGCCCATCGGCTGAAGGTCAACAGCGAGCGTTTTCGCGACCATGTTCACCGCCGCCTTGCTTGATCGGTAGATGATGCTGCCACCGCTGGTATTGTCGGCCAGGCTGCCCATCTTGCTGCTGATTGTCGCTATGGTTTTCTTCTTGCTTTTCGCTACTTGTGCGGCAAAAGCTTGCGCCATCTTGAGCGGAGCCAGGGTATTGATACGGAAAGCCTGCATCCATGCCTCATAATCGGCATCCTGAAAGACAGCGGGGGATTTTGTATAGATACCGGCATTATTTATGAGCAGATCGATGGGTTCACTGTGGAGGGACTGCGCTAATTCGTCAATCTGGGCATGATTGCCTACGTCGAGCGCATGCACCTCGACCCGGCCGGGATGAGTGGATGCCAGCTTGAAGAGCATGTCCGAGTGTTCGGGAGAACGGCTGCACGCAATAACCCGCCAGCCATCGGTGGCATATTGCTTGCAGAATTCCAGCCCGATTCCACGATTCGAGCCTGTGATCAATACGGTTTGCATATGTCCTCCTTGCAAGCGTTATCTGGTTTCCGAATCCCGGATGTTTATCCGAAGCCGACGTCATGGAATGCACGGGATAGCAGGGAATGACCGGAAATGCACCGGCCGGCTTGGCATGGCGTCGGGAATGCCGCCGAAAATCGCGTCTTCCCGCATTATGCCCGAAAAGTAATTTAGCTGCGGCGGCGCGAGAGGAGACGAAGGAGAAGAGCATGACCCAGCAAATAGCTTTGGTTACGGGAGCGTCAAGCGGCATAGGAAGAGCCACGGCTGAGCTTCTTGCGCGGAATGGCTATTACGTATTTGCCATTGCACGGCGCCTGCATCGGCTGGAAGAGATACGCAGCAGCCAGATCGAGCCGATCCAGCTGGATGTGACCGATGGGGAGGCGATCCGCATGGCGGTGGACCATGTCATATCCACCAAGGGGCAGATCGATGTGCTCGTGAATAACGCCGGCTATGGCCAACTGGGAACGGTAGAGTGCGTGTCCATGGAAGCGGCGCACCGCCAATTCGAAGTAAACGTTTTCGCCTATGCGCGTTTCATGCAGGCGGTATTGCCACATATGAGGGCAAAAAAATCGGGGTGCATCGTGAACATGAGTTCCGCCATGGGAAAAATGTCAACCCCCGGTTTTGGCTGGTACTCTGCCTCCAAATATGCTATCGAAGCGCTGACCGATGCGGTGCGCGGAGAGGTGATGAACCAGGGCATCGATGTGGTGCTGATTGCGCCAGGCTTGATCAAGACAGAGTTTGTTCCCAAGCAACTGGAGTTGCTCGATACCGTCGCGCATCCCCCGGTTTATCATGAAATTCTCAACGGACTGCGCCGCCTCCTGGTCAATGAACCCCAATCTCCCGGTCCGGCCATTATTGCGCAAGCGGTATTGCAAGCCGTGACGAGCCCGAACCCGCCCGTACGTCGGGCATTGCCGCTCGATTCCAAAATGGCCGTGGCGGCGCGGTGGCTTTTTGGCGCCCGTCTTTTTGCATGGGCGGTCAGGCAGCAGATGAAACTGAAGTTTTAGAGACCTGGTGTCAAGGAAAAAGGTTTGCACTACGGCAAACCTTATCATTGGTCCTTGTTGGTTTCCTTGGTTGCCGAAAAGAGATCCCAGGCGGCGATAAAAAGTGCTGCAATCACGGGACCGATAACAAAGCCGTTGAGACCGAAAATAACCATCCCGCCCAGCGTCGAGATGAGCACGACATAGTCGGGCAGCTGGGTATCCTTGCCGACAAGCAAGGGCCGCAGGAGATTGTCGACCAATCCGATTACGAGCACGCCGAAGGCCGTCAGCGTCAGGCCCTGCCAGATCGCTCCTGTAAGCAGGAAGTAGATCGCTACCGGAGCCCAGATCAGGCTGGCCCCCACCGCGGGGAGCAGGGATAGGAAGGCCATCACGAATCCCCATAGCAGCGCCCCTTGTATGCCCAGAAACGAGAAGATCAATCCTCCCAGTGCCCCCTGCGTGGCAGCCACGGCGATATTGCCTTTAACCGTTGCACGCACCACAGTAGTGAACTTGCCGAGCAGATGCCGCTTGTGTTCTGCACTGAGCGGGATCGCCTGTTTGATGCGATTGGACAAAGCGGCTCCATCCCGCAGCAGGAAAAATAATAGATAGAGCATGATGCCGAAACTGATAATGAACTCGAATGTGTTCTGCCCGATATTGAGTGCTTGAGTGGCGATCAGCTGGCTTCCCTGCAGGGCGCCGTTCGACAGCAAGTCCTTTAGCTCGGATGTGTTCGTTAACCCGAAATTTTCCAGAAAGTTGCTTATCCAGGGCGGCAAGGCCGCCACGACCTGCTGGAAATACGCACCGAAGTTCAGTTCTCCTGAACGGATGCGCTGATAAACCATCAATCCTTCCTGCAGCAGCGCCGCTGCCATGAAGGTAAACGGGAGAATGACAATGATCAGGCAGAGCAGCAGGGTGGTGAGCGCTGCCAGATTTTTACGCTGGTTCATCATCGCCAGCAGACGGCGATAGAAAGGGGTAAATATGATGGCGAGAACGGAACCCCAGAATACGGCGCCATAAAATGGCAGTAATATCCAGGCAAAGGCCAGGGAGACAATGACTAGCAGCAGCAGGAAAGCTTTTTGCTGAAACTCCGAAGAATTCATGTGGGTCCGGACTTGTTCAGAGGTTCCTAAAGGGAAGAGTCCTCGTTGAGAACCCATCCTACCTTAACTTGGCTTCCAATAAGTCAATGAATGTGGAAAAAGAGCCATGTCTGTGCTACGGAGCCGGATGTTGCCGGGAAAAACCGGGGTATGAGGAAACGGAAGGTTTCCTCTGCAAAAATTATTTTGGTACTCCAACTCGAAACTGCATCTACCGCTTTGATCTGCTACGGTTCTTCGTTTTGGGAAAAGGGTGGGTTACTGAATTAAGCTTGCTCTCAGAGTGAGAGTGCGTTCAACCCGGCCTGTGCGATTTGCGCATCCTGGTGAGATCTTACGCCGCTCACGCCTATTGCGCCGACGAACTGGTCTTGCATAATGATAGGCAAGCCGCCTTCGATCGGGAGGGTTCCGGGCAAACGGAGATAGCGCAGCTGGCCGGCCGCCACGTGCTCTTCCCATACTTTGGTGGGGCGGCGAAATGCGATAGCAGCGCGGGCTTTTTGTATTGCCACCTCGATGCTGCCGTACTGGGTGTTATCGAGGCGGGATAGATGAAGAAGATGACCGCCCTCATCCACGATCGCAATCACGACCGGCCAGCCATTGCGATTAGCTTCCACTTCGGAAGCAGCCGCGATCTTCTTTGCATCGTCCAGGGTAAGCATGATGCGGGTATTCATAAGGAATAGGGAATATCAGGATATCAATGGCTTGTCATAAAAAAAGCACGCCAGATATTCCTGGCGTGCTTGGCCGGCAACCAGCTAGATCAGTGGAACAATCAACAATGCCACAATATTCATGATCTTGATCAGGGGGTTGATGGCTGGACCTGCGGTGTCCTTGTAAGGATCGCCCACCGTGTCGCCTGTTACTGCCGCTTTGTGCGCTTCGGAGCCTTTCCCCCCGAAGTGACCGTCTTCGATGTATTTCTTGGCGTTATCCCACGCGCCACCGCCGGCAGTCATCGAAATGGCAACAAAGATGCCGGTGATGATGGCGCCGATCAGTACTCCGCCCAGGGCTACCGGACCCAGTATGAGGCCCACCAGGAGCGGGACCGCTACCGGCAGGAGCGAAGGGAGTATCATTTCCTTGATTGCGGCTTTGGTTACCATGTCCACAGCCCGCGAATAGTCCGGCTTGGCGGTGCCTTCCATGATGCCCGGAATTTCCTTGAACTGGCGGCGCACTTCCACTACTACCGACCCCGCTGCCCGTCCGACCGCCTCCATGGCCATGGCGCCGAATAGGTAGGGAACCATCCCGCCCAGAAACAACCCGATGATCACCATGTGATCGGACAAATCGAAATTGACGGACTTGCCGCCGGAGGTGAGCGCATGCGTGTAATCGGCAAACAGCACCAGCGCGGCCAGGCCTGCCGAGCCGATGGCATAGCCCTTGGTCACGGCCTTGGTGGTATTGCCTACCGCATCCAGCGGATCGGTAATGTCGCGTACTTCGGAAGGCAGACCGGACATCTCGGCAATACCGCCAGCGTTATCGGTAATCGGGCCATAGGCGTCCAGCGCCACGATGATTCCCGCCATGGACAACATCGAGGTCGCCGCAATGGCAATACCGTACAGTCCGGCCAGTTCATAGGTACCCCAGATCGAGAGGCAAACCACAAGTACCGGCGCGGCGGTGGATTTCATGGAAACCCCCAGTCCGGCAATAACGTTCGTGCCGTGCCCGGTGCTCGATGCCTCGGCGATATGCTGCACCGGTGCATATTCCGTGCTGGTGTAGTATTCCGTGATCCATACCATCGCTGCCGTCAGCGCCAGACCCACCAGGACCGAAAGGTACAGATTGAGGGAAGTTACCAGCTTGCCGTCGATCATCACGCCATCGCCCAGCATGATGGTGGTAATCGGATAATAGGCTATCGCTGCCAGCGCGCCCGCCACCGCCAGGCCACGATAGAGCGCATTCATGATCTTGCCGCCTTCACGCGCCTTGACGAAGTAGCAGCCGATAATGGAGGCGATGATGGAAACGCCGCCCAGTACCAGCGGATACAGCGCTGCATTCGGCCCGGCATCGGTAATGAGCAGTCCACCCAGCAGCATGGTGGCGATAATCGTGACCGCGTAGGTTTCAAACAGGTCCGCCGCCATGCCCGCGCAGTCGCCGACATTGTCCCCGACATTGTCGGCAATGACCGCCGGATTGCGCGGGTCATCTTCCGGGATGCCGGCTTCTACCTTGCCGACCAGGTCAGCGCCGACGTCGGCGCCCTTGGTGAATATGCCGCCTCCGAGGCGCGCAAAAATGGAAATGAGGGAACTGCCGAATGCGACACCGACCAGAGCGTGGGTTGCCTCGGATTCGGAGGCCCCCATGCCGATAAGCAGGCCAAAATAACCGGCCACGCCCAAAAGGCCCAGGCCCACCACCAGCATGCCGGTAATTGCACCGCCCTTGAAGGCCACATCCAGCGCGGCGTTGAGGCCCTGGGTTGCGGCCTGCGCCGTGCGCACATTGGCGCGCACGGATACGTTCATGCCGATATAGCCGGTCAAGCCAGACAAGAACGCCCCAAGCGCGAAGCCCACAGCGGTTTTCCAGCCCAACGCCACGAAAATGGCCACGAGCAGGATGACGCCTACGATGCTTATCGTGGTGTATTGGCGGTTCAGGTAGGCGGAAGCGCCTTGCTGAATTGCCGTGGCGATGTCGCGCATGCGATCGTTACCTGCGGGCAGGCCGACGATCCATTTTATGGAAACCATTCCATACACCAGTGCCGCCATCGCGCAACCGATCGCGATGATTAAACCATTACCCATTAAAATCTCCAGTTAAGTCAGACCGGCCAAAAACGCATACGAAATTCCGATCCCATAATTTCGCATTGAGCGCCTGCTCCCGAGTCGAGGGGTGGACCTGGCAGAACGTTGCTGTCCCAGGCACGACTCTTCAGAGGGTGAAATCACCTAATCTTTTTTCCACTGCTTTATTTTTCAGGCGTACATAGCTGGGCAACCCATCCTTGTACGGAGGATAATCTTCGCCCTTGATGAGGGGCGCAAGATACTCCCTGCATTTATCCGTGATTCCAAAACCATCCTTGCTGATAAAATTCTTGGGCATCATCTTTTCGACGTTGGCGACCTTCGAGAGCTGAGCCATGCCGACCTTCCACTTGTAAGGTTTGCTGGATACGCGCTCGATCGTCGGCATCACCGCGTTATGGCCTTCGATGGCAAATTTAACAGCTGCTTTTCCCATGGCATAAGCTTGCTCCACATCCGTTTTCGACGCGATATGGCGAGCGGCGCGCTGCAAGTAATCGGCTACGCCCCAATGGTATTTGAGCCCCAGCCCTTCCTTGACGATGTTCGCTACTACCGGCGCGACGCCGCCCAGTTGGGCATGGCCGAAAGCATCGCGGACGCCCTGGTCGGATAAAAACTTTCCGTCCTCCCCTTTCACGCCTTCCGACACGACCACCGAACAGTAGCCGAATTTTTTTACATAACTGTCCACCTTGGCCAGAAACTTGGTCTTGTCGAACTGTATCTCCGGAAACAGGATGACGACCGGAATGTCGCCATCCTTGCCAGATGCCAGGCCGCCGGCCGCCGCGATCCATCCTGCATGCCGCCCCATGACCTCCAGCACGAATACCTTGGTCGATGTTTTCGACATGCTGGCGACATCGAAGCTCGCCTCGAGGGTCGATACGGCGATGTACTTGGCTACGGAGCCGAACCCCGGACAACAATCGGTAATGGGCAGATCATTGTCGACGGTCTTGGGAACATGAATGGCTTGAATGGGATAGCCAAGCGTGCCGGAAAGTTGTGATACCTTGAGGCAGGTATCGGCGGAATCGCCGCCGCCGTTGTAGAAGAAATAGCCTATGTTATGTGCTTTAAATACTTCGATCAGGCGTTCGTATTCACGGCGGTTCTGCTCCAGGCTTTTCAGCTTGTAGCGGCAGGAACCGAATGCGCCCGACGGCGTATACCGCAACGACTTGATGGCCGCCAGGGAATCCTTGCTGGTATCGATCAGATCCTCGGTCAATGCTCCTATGATGCCGTTACGGCCAGCATAAATTTTGCCTATTTTTCCACGTTGCTGACGTGCGGTTTCGATAACCCCGGCTGCGGACGCGTTGATCACGGCGGTTACACCACCGGACTGAGCATAAAAAGCGTTTTTTGCTGCCATATGACCCCTCCAGATTGTTAAATTTCCCTCGCCGTCCCGAGCCCGAGATGTGAGCGGTCCGCTACCGCTGCGTCGCAGTCCGGGCAGGACAACGCACCATCGGCGCGGGTATTGGCCCTTTGCCGATGCGAATGGCTCCGTTCGCGAAAAAAGGCGGTATCGCCAAGATCCAGATGCGCCGGGAAGCGTAACTGAAGCTATTTCAGTGACGCAAAAATGCTGTCACGGATTCTTTCAACCGATCCGACGCCCGCGATTCTGACATATTTGGGCGCGCCCTGGCCGCCGGCGGCCGACCATTTGGAATAGTATTCTACCAATGGTTTGGTTTGGGCGTGATAGATTTCCAGACGCCTTCTGACGGTTTCCTCCTTGTCATCGTCGCGCTGTATCAGCGGCTCTCCTGTCACATCGTCCACATCAGCCATCTTGGGAGGATTGAATATGACATGGTAGCTGCGTCCTGATGACGGGTGCATGCGCCGGCCGGACAGGCGCCTGATGATCTCATCATCGGACACATCGATTTCGATCACAAAATTGATCGGGACGCCGGCGGTTTTCATCGCATTCGCCTGAGGGATCGTGCGGGGAAAACCATCAAACAGGAACCCTTTCCTGCAATCCGGCTGCGCAATACGCGATTTGACTAGGCCGATGATGATGTCGTCGGAAACCAGACCTCCCGCATCCATGATTTTCTTTGCCATCATGCCGAGCTCAGTCCCCGCCTTGACGGCGGCGCGCAACATGTCGCCAGTTGAAATCTGTGGAATACCGAAGCGTTCCTTGATGTAGTTTGCCTGCGTGCCTTTTCCTGCGCCAGGCCCGCCCAACAAGATGATTATGATTATTCCCCCTTATCCTATAAAACCCTCACCGGGTACACGGAGAGAGTAAAAGGCATCACGGTCTATTATAAATTGCAGGATTATAGCGCAGCCAGGCTGAATACTTGAAGCTTTTCCTGCGTTCAGCGCAGCTTGCGCAATTGCTCCTCGAGTTTTTCCAGAGTTGCCTCAAAACTCGCGAGCCGTTCCTTCTCCTGCTGCACCACGGCTGCCGGAGCCCGCTGGATGAAGCTTGCATTGGCCAGCTTGTTTTGCGCCTTGCTGGTTTCTCCCTCGATGCGGGCGATTTCCTTTTCCAGGCGGGCACGTTCCTCACCGATGTTTATTTCAATTTTCAGCATCAGCCTCAGTTCACCCGCAATCGCCACCGGGGCTTCCGCCTGGGGCAGCCCGCCGGGCATGATTTCAACGGCGGATAATCGCGCCAATGCCATCAGGTACGGGGTGAATTCGGCGAGCATCTGCCTGTTTCCCGCTGCCAGGAGCGGGACCTTCAATGCCGGAGAAAGACCCATTTCTCCGCGTAGCGTCCGGCAGGCATTGATCGCCTCCTTAAGTAAAACGATGCGCCTGGTTGCTTCGGCATCCATTTTTGAAGCATCCGCGGCGGGATATGGCTGGATCATGATGCTTGCACCTGTTTTTCCCGCCAGAGGTGCAATTTTCTGCCACAGTTCTTCGGTAATGAACGGAATGATCGGATGTGCAAGGCGCAGGGTCGCTTCCAATACCCGCGTCAGCGTATTGCGGGTGGCAAGGCGTGTCTCGGGATCCCCACTTTGGAGCTGTACCTTTGCAAACTCCACATACCAGTCGCAATACTCATCCCATACGAATTCGTAGATTTCACGTGCCGCCATGTCGAAGCGGTAGTCGTGAAAAGCCTGTTCCACCGCCGCCTCCGCCGTTTGCAGTCGGCTGACGATCCACCTGTCGGCGTTTGAGCGCGCAAAGAACGGACCATGGTCCGGCTTTGCCGCTATCCCTGCTTCTTCGCCCTGGCAATTCATCAGCACGTAGCGGGTGGCATTCCATAACTTGTTGCAGAAATTCCTGTAACCTTCGCAGCGCTGCATGTCGAATTTGATATCCCGCCCGTGGGAGGCGAGACTGGCGAAGGTAAAGCGCAGCGCATCGGCTCCAAATGCGGCAATGCCTTCGGGAAAATGCTTGCGCGTGATCTTTTCGATGGATTCGGCTTGCCTCGGATTCATCAGTCCGGTGGTGCGCTTGGAGATCAGCGCCGGCAGCGTGATGCCATCGATGAGATCCAGCGGGTCGAGCACATTGCCCTTGGATTTGCTCATCTTCTGCCCTTCCGAGTCACGGATCAGTCCCGTTACGTAGACTTCCCGAAAAGGAACCTTGCCGGCGAAATGCGTCGACATCATGACCATGCGGGCAACCCAGAAGAAGATGATATCGAAACCCGTGATCAGGACCGAAGTCGGCAGGAAGGTCTCGAGTTCCTGCGTCTGTTCGGGCCAGCCGAGCGTGGAGAATGGCCAGAGCGCGGATGAGAACCAGGTATCCAGGACATCCTCGTCCTGAAGCAAAAAGGGAATGCCGCTGCTGTCAGCGGTGCGCTTTATTTGCTCGATATTATTTCCGGACCTTATCTGCACCAGAAGATATTCGATTTGCTCATGCTTGGGCTGCCACTTTGCATCGTTCTTGAGGTGCTCGAGGTATTTCTCGTATGCGTTGTGCTCAAATTTTGCAACGTAAATGTTCCCATTCATGTCATACCACGCCGGAATTCGATGGCCCCACCACAACTGGCGGGAAATGCACCAGTCCTGGATGTTTTCCAGCCACTGGTCATATACATGCCGCCAGTTTTCCGGAACGAAGACAATTTCTCCATTTGCCACCACATCGAGCCCTCGCTTGGCCAGCCCTTCCATCGCCACGTACCACTGATCGGTCAGCATTGGCTCGATTACCGCATGAGTCCGGTCTCCGCGCGGTACCATGAGCTTGTGGGGCTTGGTCTCAGCCAGCAAGCCTTGCGCTTCGAGGTCCAGGATTATTTTCCGGCGTGCGTCGAAACGATCCAGGCCCCGATATGCTCGGGGAACGCCGATCGTCGATGTGGGGTTGTCGATTATTCTTGCATCCAGGGTGAAAATGGAAAATATGTCCGGCAGTTCGGCCCGGTGTCTTTCCCAAACCTTGTAGTCATTGAAATCATGCGCGGGCGTCACCTTTACGCAGCCGGTCCCGAATTCCTGCTCCACATATTCATCCGCCAGGATGGGAATGGGCCGTTCGCATATCGGCAATACCACTTTTTTTCCCACGAGATGCCGATATCTTCCGTCATCCGGATGCACCATGACCGCCACGTCGCCGAGCATGGTTTCCGGGCGGGTCGTTGCCACTACGACATGGGTCATGCCATGTTCTTCATCCGGCTCCGCCAGCGGATATCGGATATGCCAGAGAGAGCCTTCCTCCTCTACCGATATCACTTCCAGGTCGGATACCGCGGTCTGCAGCACCGGGTCCCAATTTACCAGCCGCTTGCCGCGGTAGATGAGTCCTTCCTCATATAGACGAACGAAAACCTCCGTTACGGCGCGGGATAAACCTGCGTCCATGGTGAACCGCTCGCGAGACCAGTCGCAGGATGCGCCCAGTCTCCTCATTTGCCGGCTGATGACGGATCCGGACTCTTCCTTCCATTTCCATACGCGCTCGAGAAACGCTTCCCGTCCCAGGTCGCGCCGGCGGATATTCTGCCGGTCCAGTTGCCGTTCCACCACAATCTGTGTCGCGATGCCGGCATGGTCGGTGCCTGGTTGCCATAAGGTGTCGTCTCCGCGCATGCGATGATAGCGGGTCAGTGCGTCCATCAGAGTGTGCTGGAACGCATGTCCCATGTGCAGCGTGCCGGTTACGTTGGGCGGCGGCAACATGATGCAATAAGCATGAGCCTTCCCGTTGGCTTCGCCAGAGGGATTGGGTTTGAAGTAGGAAGCGGATTCCCAGCGCGGGTACCAATAACTTTCAATGGCACTGGGATTAAAGCTTTTTTCGAGTTCCATGATTGAAGGGTAGGCGGGTCGAGAGGAAGGCACGAATTATAGCGGAAGACCGGAATGCCGGTCCTTCGGCGAGAAGCGAGATACGATAAAGCAGGGATAGAAAGTACTGAAGTATCCGGCTACTGAGGTTCCAGGTGCGGCAGGCGGCTAAAGACCGAATAAGCGGGACTCCAGGGCCTGGACCAGGGCTTTGCGCGCTTCGGGGTCCAGCGCGGTTCCCGCATCCTTGAGTGCGGAATCGACGATTTGCGCAAGTATGGCCGTAACATCGGACTGCGATGACAGCATTCCGGAGGTCAGCATTACCGCTTCAGTAAGGGTAGGTATATTGCTGGCCGAACCCAATATGTCCGCTGTCGGGATTCCGCCGGGAATGATGTTGTGAAGGGACTCGATATTGCCATCCCTTCCGGCCGGGGATTGAGATTTACCCTGATGCTTGTGCAATAGCGCGTCAAGCTTGCTCAGGATATTGTCATATTCAGTTTCTGAGGATGAGCCGTCACTGGTTGTCATCGTATATCCATGCGGAATTAGAATGGCGGGCTGTCTGCTCCAGGTTTATGGGCGTGGAGATCATGGACATGAAAGGTTTGGGGTTCAACCATGCACATCGACCTTATGGTGGCGGATCTGGTAGCCTCGATCCTGATAAAACCGATAGCGTTTCCGTGCGGCCTGGGTATCTTCCGGCGTCGAACCGGCAACTTCGATCAAGCGCTGGAACCGGCTGAAGAAAGGGGGATTTTCCACATCGAGATTGATCAGCACATCGTTGTGCAACCCATCCGGCGGTTCGTTGCCGACTATCACGGCCGTTGTTTCGGAAAGCTTGCTTCCGGAGCGGCAATGGGGAACAAAGTCGGTTGGCGCAAACGTCCAGAGAAGCTCGTCGAAGCGCTGTGCGAGGCCTTCATCAGAAGTGTAAATCATTACCCTGCGGCCCTTCCTGTACGCCTTCGCAGCCAGGCGGCAGGCAATGTTGAGCTTGTCTCCCGCGCCAGAGTAGAAATCGATTTCAGTCATGCCGCGAGTGGCGATGTCCTGCCTTCGTTCGGGCGATCAGGAATTGCGCGAGCAGCGGCACCGGACGGCCCGTCGCGCCTTTTTCCTTGCCTGATTTCCAGGCTGTTCCCGCTATGTCCAGATGAGCCCATCGATATTTGCCGGTAAAACGCGATAGAAAGCAGGCGGCGGTTATGGTGCCGGCGGCGCGTCCGCCGATGTTCGCCATGTCGGCGAAATTGCTTTTCAATTGATCCTGGTAATCGTCCCACAGAGGCAGCCGCCATGCCGGATCAGAGGCCTGCCTGGACGCCAGCAGCAATTCCTCCGCCAGTTCATCATCGTTGCTCAACAGTCCGGATGCGACGTGGCCAAGTGCGATGACACAGGCGCCGGTGAGGGTGGCGATATCGATCACCACCTGAGGTTCATAGCGCTGCGCATAAGCGAGCGCGTCGCACAGGATCAGGCGTCCCTCCGCGTCGGTATTGAGTATTTCTATGGTTTGTCCAGACATGCTGGTCACGACGTCGCCGGGCTTGGTGGCGTTTCCGCCTGGCATGTTCTCGGTAGTGGGAATAATGCCAACGACGTTGATTGCCAGGTGCATCTGCGCGATTGCGGCAATTGTGCCGAGTACGCTTGCTGCGCCGCACATGTCATATTTCATTTCATCCATTTCCGCAGCCGGTTTCAGCGAAATGCCGCCTGTATCGAAAGTGATTCCTTTTCCCACGAGTACGACCGGCTTTTCTTTCTTTGCGCCTCCCCAATATTCCAGCGCGATCAGTTTGGCGGGCTGGCGGCTACCCCGCGCCACCGCAAGCAGTGCGCCCATCCCGAGCTTTTCCATATCCTTTTGCTCCAGGACAGTGGCCTTGAGCTTATGGTTTTTGGCAATGGCCACGGCCTGCCCTGCCAGGTAGGTCGGAGTACAGATGTTTGGCGCGAGGTTACCGAGATCTTTCGCCAGGCTGACTCCTTCGGAGATGGCGAAAGCTTGCTGCAGGGCATCTTCCTGTGCGGCAACGCTTTCATGGTCGAGACTGGAAGCCGCCAGCGCGAGCTTGCGCAATCTTGGCCCGGTTTCGTCCACCTTGCTTTTAAGGCGGTTGAAGCGGTAGCCGCTTTCCTGTGCCAGTATTACCGTCTGTGAAATCTTCCACGCTGTGTCGCGCTTTTCAACAGGTATGTCCGTCAGGAACAGCATGGCGTCTTCCGCACCCGTCTCGCCCAGGCCTCTGAACACACCCCGGATGGCATCACGGTAGGTCTTGTCATCGACTTCCGTTTCCTTGCCGAGCCCGACCAGCAGCAACCGCTCGCATTGCGTACGGGGGACGTTATGCAGCACCAGCGTTGATCCGGGCTTTCCCTCAAAATCGCCCCGGCGGAGAAGATTGCCTATGTAGCCATTTGCCGCGTTGTCAATTGCTTCCGCCGCCGGCGTCAGCTTGCCTGATTCAAACACGCCCACAACAATACAGGCGCCGCGTTGTTTTTCCGGGCTCCCTTTTTTTATGCTAAATTTCACTGTCCGCTCCTTTCCTGATTGCCGATAATGGAAATGGATCAACTGGCCGAAGCTTTCCCTAGGGGATTATCGCTGTTCTGTTTGCATAAAGTCAAAGTGGCGGGCACCGGGAAATCTCCAATAAATCCTCGCCGTGTTGCCGCCGAACTACCAGGAGCATGAACAGAGATATCATGAGCAGAAAAGGAGCCGTATTGAAAGCAAGGCCGGCGGATGACTATCAGGCGAAGCTTGCTACGCCATTTGCCGTACTCGGTATCCGCATCGATGAGGACTGGGTAACGGACATCGAGTACCTGCCGCTGGGTACTCCGCCGATGAAGCCGCGAGGAGCGCTCGCGAAGGAAGTGTGCGATCAATTGTCGGCCTATGTGCGCGACCCTCGCTTCGTATTCGACTTATCGCTCCATATCGGAGGCACTCTTCATCAACGCAGGGTGTGGCGCGTCATTGAAGCCATACCCAGCGGCACAACGCGAAGTTACGCCGATATCGCCGCGGAACTGAGATCGGCTCCGCGGGCAGTGGGGCAAGCGTGTGGCGCAAACCGGCTGCCCATCGTCATTCCTTGTCATCGCGTCATTGCGAAGAATGGTGGACTCGGCGGGTTTATGAATGCGAGTGATGGGATGCCTCTTTCCACCAAGCTGTGGCTTTTGAGTCATGAGCTTGGCTGAGCCTGATGGGCGTCTTCTGGATGCTTTTTCCGACGCGCTGTGGCTGGAGGATGGTCTTTCCCCCAATACGCTGGAGAGCTATCGCGGCGACCTGGCCCAGTTCGGGGCATGGCTTGCGAGACGGAATCCGGCCCATGGCTCCCTGGCAACGGTAACGCGCGCCGATCTGCTCGAGTTTCTCGCCCATAGGGTCTCGGGCAAGATCAAGGCCAGTACCACCAGCCGGGAACTTTCAAGTCTGAGGCGTTTTTACGGCTTCCTGTTGCGCCAGGGGTGGATTCAAACCGATCCCAGCCTTAATATCGACATGCCCAAACTTTCACGCCACCTGCCAGTCAGTCTGACGGAAGCGGAGGTCGAAGCATTGCTCGATGCGCCGGATATAGCGCAACCCCTGGGTTTGCGTGACCGGACGATGCTGGAGATGCTCTATGCCAGCGGGCTGCGTGTATCCGAATTGGTCAATCTGGACGTCGGGCAGGTAAACCTGAATGTCGGGGTGGTGCGGGTTCTCGGTAAGGGAGGTAAAGAACGGCTGGCACCACTGGGCGAGGAAGCGGTTGAATGGATCGCCGCCTATGTCAAGGATATCCGGCCCAGCCTGTTGGGAGGAAAAACCAGCAATGCCTTATTCGTGACTTCCCGCGGCTCAGCCATGACGCGCCAGGCCTTCTGGCATCTGATCAAGCGGCACGCCGCCTCTGCAGGCATCAGCCGAGCCATGTCCCCCCATACGCTTCGTCATGCCTTCGCTACCCATTTGCTCAACCACGGCGCAGATCTGCGGGTGGTACAAATGCTGCTCGGGCATGCGGATATTTCCACGACACAAATATATACGCATGTGGCTCGCGAGCGGATCAAACGGATTCATGCCCTGCACCATCCAAGGGGATGACGATGGAGCTCGAGCGGCAGGAATGAGCGGTAATAACGGTAGCGAACGGGAATGGATTGGCCGGCGTGCCGGTTTCAATGATGAGAACAAACGGGGAGTTTCGAAGCATTAAAGACAGGGGCATGGATGAAGGGAGTTTCATGGTTGAGATTCAAGGATCGGCAATTGCTCGGAAGTATGCGAGGCAGTCGCTGCTGAAAATTCAGTTTCACGATAGAGGAGGACTCATGCGTAGACAATCTGCGGTATTTTGCGCCGTTGCGGCAGTGCTGGCGCTGACATTGAACGGTTGTGCGGGTACGCCTGAAACGCAAAGTCGCAGGACTAGAGACACCGCCATAGGCGCAGGGATTGGCGCGGGCACGGGCGCCATAATTGGAGCCATCGCAGGCAGCGGAAAAGGCGCGGCCATTGGCGCAGCCGCGGGCGCCGGGCTGGGTGCCATTGCAGGAAATGTCTGGTCCAGGCGAATGGAGCAGCAGAAACAGGAGATGGAGCAGGCGACCGCCGGAACGGGAGTGAAGGTTGCCAAGACTTCGGATAACCGCCTGAAGCTGGATATCCCGAGCGATATTTCTTTTGATAGGGGCAGTGCTGAAATCAGACCGGATTTCCGGTTGATACTGGATAATTTCGCGCAAAGCCTTATCACCAACTCGGGCACCCAGGTGACCATCATCGGTCATACCGACAGTTCCGGCACCGATGCAGTAAATTTGCCGCTTTCTCTCAACCGGGCGGCGAAAACACGTGACTACCTGGTAAGCCGGGGCGTGTCGACCGATCGCATCAAAATCGATGGGCGTGGTTCCAGCGAACCGATTGTTGCAAATGACACACCGGCGCACATGGCCCAAAACCGGCGCGTTGAAATTTTTGTCGCGGAGCAGGCAGCGCCCCAATAGGCTTGGCTATTGCCGGTATCATGAATCGGAAGTCGAGTCCCGCACCGGTATGCGCCAGATGAAGAATGTCAAAACAATACCCAGCACGGCGAGCATCACCTGAAGCCACAGGGTGGGCATGACCATAATGGATGAGCCGAATGACAAGGCCATCAGCACGTATACCCAGCGCTTGACCTCCCGCCGGATGCTGCGGTGGGCTGTCCATTCGCGTATGATCGGGCCTGCGATGCGGTTGGCCAGCAGCTTGTCGTGGAATCGTTTTGAGCTTCTCGCAAAACAGGCGGCAGCAAGCAGTAAAAAGGGGGTGGTCGGCAATACCGGCAGCAAGGCCCCAGCCACCGCCAGAGCGAGCGCCGCGAAGCCGACAGTGAGATAGACGGAGCGCATGAAACGGGAATCATGCAGATGGATGGCCGACGGTTCCTGCGCTTCATTTATTTCTTTATTCACCTGCTCCGGCATGCATTGGGTCCCGGTTAAAATCGATATTGCCGTTATCGGGTTGCTGTGGGCGGGGCGGGAATCCCGTTGGGTAATCCCTCTGCCGCCCCGGTGTGTAACGGGTATAATACCGGGATACGGAGGGCGGATGATACCGAATGGTCCGGTAAGCCGGAGGCCATGGCGGTAAAGCAGGGTGTGGAACGGTTGCGAGACCGGTTTCAGAGCCAGAGGACTCATCCAGCATGAATTGCAATTGCTACGGCCGCGAGCAGCGAGATTAATCAACATCCGAGGTAGCCATGTCTAGAGCAAGCAAGCTGATCAACCTGGTGGCAGTGATATTGAGCATGATCCTGTTGCCTGTCGAAGCTTTTTCCGAAACTACGCAGGGAGGCAACAAGGTGACTGAACTTATAAAAAAAGACACCAAGATCGGTACCGGGGAGGAGGCAATCATTGGAAAAGCGGTAGAGGTTCACTATACCGGCTGGCTTTATGATCCCAACGCAGCCGATAAGAAAGGCGCAAAATTCGATAGTTCAAGAGACCGCGGAACGCCCTTTTCCTTTCTGCTGGGAGCGGGACGAGTCATTAAAGGCTGGGACAAAGGGGTTGCCGGCATGAAAGTGGGCGGTCAGCGTACCTTGATCATCCCGCCCGAGATGGCTTATGGGGCCCGGGGCGCAGGTAACGTCATACCGCCGAATGCAGCCCTGATTTTTGATGTCGAGCTGATTGGGCTCAAGCAAGGCTCTACCCATTAAAACGCGGGAAACCGGTTGGCAATTCGTGGAGAGACATCGGTTGTTCCATGATGGATATCGCCCGGCGTACATCAGCTATAATTTTTTCCTCATTTCAATCCATATCTATTTCTGAAATTGATGCCTTGTTTCGTGGTGATTGATTTCCCGTCGAGCCGTCATAAGGCATCTCTCCTCTCCCGGCAAGTAACCCTAAAATCCTCGTTGACTTACGGGATTAAACCCTTCACAATTAGAGGTTTCGTTTGGAGGGGTTCCCGAGCGGTCAAAGGGATCAGACTGTAAATCTGACGGCTCTGCCTTCGAAGGTTCGAATCCTTCCCCCTCCACCAGACAGCAGCAGAAATTTTATTGGAAACAGCAGACTTGGCAGGTTTCTCGCGTCAGTAAATGCGCCGGGAGTGCTTCCCGCATGGTTGGAGATGTCGGGCAAGGATGCTGGAAGATGCAGTAACTGATCCGGTGGAAGGTGATTATTTGCCTTGATCCAAAGCGATTCCCAGAAGCGGGTGTAGCTCAATGGTAGAGCAGAAGCCTTCCAAGCTTACGACGAGGGTTCGATTCCCTTCACCCGCTCCAACTGATTCCAGGCATCGAGTTTGAAGGAAAGTAAAAAGTCCCCGGAAAATTATTGCAGGTTTCTACGGGACTGGTTTTTGCAAAGGCATTTTTGGCAGAAAGATGCTTGCCCATGTAGCTCAGTGGCAGAGCACTCCCTTGGTAAGGGAGAGGTCGCCAGTTCAATCCTGGCCATGGGCTCCATAGGTATTTAGATGATAAATCGGACGTAAAAAGCCTTAGAGGGGAATCTCATGTCGAAGAGTAAATTTGAGCGGACGAAGCCGCACGTGAATGTTGGGACGATAGGTCATGTGGACCATGGGAAGACGACGCTGACGGCGGCGATCACGATGGTTTTGTCGAAGAAATTTGGAGGGGAGGCG